>NZ_JBEYTB010000004.1:0-626130 GCF_040642915.1 Actinomadura sp. NPDC047616 | reverse complement strand
CCTGAACGCCTTCGACATCGCCTTCGAAGGCCGCTTGGCCGCAGCCCGAAACTAACCCGAACAAGATCCAGTTACACCGTTAACTGGACAGACCCCTCGGGTGGGGACGTTGGCCTTGCGGGGGTTGGTTGGGGTGTGCTTGCTGGGTGGGGGGTGGTTGTTAGGGGGTGGGGGGAGGGTGGGTTCGGCGGGGGGTGGTGGCTAGGGTGGCGGTGGCTATTACGGTGGCGCCTGCTTCGGTGAGGGCGCGGGCGGCTTCGGTCAGGGTGGCGCCGGTGGTGATGACGTCGTCCACGAGGACGACGCGGTGGCCGGGGAGCGGGCGTTTGGGTTCGAGGGCGTCCTTGAGGTTGGTGGCGCGTTCGGCGGCGGTCAGTCCGGCCTGGTCGGCCACTCGGCGGCGGTGGCGCAGGGCGTCCAGGCGGACGAGTCCTGTGGTGCGCAGTTCGCGGAGGGCCGCGTCGGTCATGCGGCGGGTGGGGTCGTGGCCTCGCTGCCGGACGGCTGATCGTGCCGAGGGCACCGGGACGAGGGCCGTAGGGGGATCTCGCGGGCTGCCCGGCTCGGACAGGGCGGCCTGGACGGCGCGGGCCAGTGCGGCGCCCAGGGGGCGGGCGAGCGCCGTCCTGCCGCGCTCCTTGTGGGCGACCAGCATCGAGCGGACGGGGCCCTCGTAGGCCGCCACCGTCCACGGACACGGCAGGCCGGGGGGAAGGGACGTCGGCCACGTCACGCGGCGGGCGGGGGTTTCCAGCCAGGCCGCGCAGCGCCGGCACAGCAGGCCGGTGGCGACGCCGCAACCGGCGCACAGTTCCGTCAGGACGAGGTCGAGCAGGTCGTTGAGGAATCGCATGGCTCGACGATGCCGGGCGAGCCGTCGCCCTCAACAGGGGGCGTCGAGATTGTGGATAACTTCTCGGCGAGAGTGATCTCGAGTGCGGGTCACTGGGCGTAGGTGGGGTCGCTGCCGGGGATGGCGCAGACCCATTCGCTGAACTGGTCGCGGTGGGAGCGCTGGCGGCAGACGCGGGTCTCGTGGGACGAGCGGGTGCCGACGAGGACCGGCGACTTGGGGGCGGCGGCGATCGTCCGGGGCATGCCCAGGGCGCCGACGCCGAGGGAGCTGATGGCGCCGCCGCTCACCGGGACGAGGTAGGGCAGCGGTTGGGAGTCGGACTTGGCGCGTCCGAGGACGGCCAGGGTGCCGTAGTCGCGCCAGGACAGGTCGATGGCGTCCTGGAGTTCGGAGCTGACCGGGAGGAAGGAGCCGACCTCGACGCCGCCGTCTGGGCGGCGGACGATGCGGCCTATGTGGACCTGGGCGCGACGGTCCATTTTCACGATGGCGGCCACACGGACCCCGTCGCGGGCCACGCGCAGGGCCAGGACCTGGCGTCCGCCCAGGCCCCAGTGGGCGGCGCGCACGGGGGCGCGGCCGCGTTGCCGTAGCCAGAGCGTGGAGCGGTCCTTGGTGGTCTCGACCGTCCAGAGCACGCCGTTGCGGTCGAAGGACGGGGCGGTGAAGCGGGCGTCCGGGTCGCTGCGGGTCAGCAGGGGCTGGATGTCGGTGGATCCGGCGACCAGGGTTCCGGCCAGCACCTGGCCGGAGTCGGGGCTGAGCCCGGCGACCTCCTGGTAGTCGGGGGTGACGGCGGGACGGACCAGGCGCCCGGCCGCTCCGGTGACGATGGGCTGCGGCAGGTCCCCGGCGAGCTGGCTCAGGTGGCCCGCGGCGCCGATGAGATAGGCGCTCTGGGGGTCGGAGCGTTCCTCGGACGACTCGCCGTCGGGTGCGTTGGCCGCCCACGCGCGGACGGGCTGGGCGGCGCTGACGCCCTCGGGCGTGACGGTCTCGCCCTCGATCTGCAGCTTGAACTGCTTGACCTCCGACAGCTGCCGCAGCGTCCAGCCGAGCTGGGCGGACATGCGTTCGGGGCTGCCGGAGCGGGCCTGCCGGGTCAGGTCGACGGTCGCCACGTCCTTGCTGATCGTGATGCCGCCGCGCAGCCGCGTGCCGGGCGGGAAGGCGCTGCGGACGGCCGGCGCCAGCCACGAGGTGGGGCCGACGAGCAGGGCCTGGACGAGCCGGTTGGGCAGATCCTGCCGGTTGGCCAGCGGCAGGAAGATGGCGTTGGGGACGAGGGTGCGCCCGTCCGGCCCGAAGAAGTACAGGTTGACGGTGCGGAAGGCGCGGTCCACGTCGGCCTTGGTGAGCAGCAGCCCGCCGCGTACCTCGGTGGGCAGCTCGGTGATGCGCCACAGCCCCTGCTGGGACTTGCCCAGCTGGAAGGTGACCTCGACGTGCTTGGGGTCGGCGGTGTACTGGCCGTCCGGCCCGATGGTGCCGAGCTGGTCGCCCTCCAGCCGGACGGTGGCCTGCGCGCCGCTCTCCTTGACGACGATGGGCTGGTCGCGGTTCTGGAAGACGGTGACGGCGGGGCGCAGGCCGGGCCGCCAGCCGGTGGCCGGGGAGACGTACTCGCGCGCCACCTTCTGGTCGTCGTCGAAGCTCGCCGAGGCGGCCAGGAACCCCGAGACGATCTCGGCCGGGCCCCATTCGGCGCGGGGCCGTACCGGGACGAGCCGCACGTACGGGTCGTCGACCTGCTCGGACCGGTCGACCGGACGCCCGGACACGACGCGTCCCCCGGTGGGCACGGTGGCGCAGCCGGTGACCATCAGCAGCGACAGCGCGGCGGCCAGCGCGCCCCGCGGCGGCCTCACCCGGATCAATCCCCGGCCTCCCCGGTCTCTGCGGCCCTCCCGGCCGAGCCGCGCGATCAATCCCCCGCCTCCAGTTCGGCGAAGACGGCGCGGGCGTCGCGGGCTCCCGGCGGGACGAGGGGCAGCGGGGAGCCGCGCAGCTCGGCGCCCGCCACGCGCGGCAGCGACAGCCGGAACTGCGAGCCCTTGCCGGGTTCGCCCCACGCCTGCAGCCAGCCGCCGTGCAGCTGGGCGTCCTCCCGCGAGATCGACAGGCCGAGCCCGGTGCCGCCGGTGGTGCGGGCCCGGGCGGGGTCGGCCCGCCAGAACCGGTCGAACACCATCTGGCTCTCGCCGGGTTTGAGGCCCACGCCGTGGTCGCGCACCGCCACGGCGACCGCGTCGCGGTCGGCGGCGACGGACACGATGATGTCCTCGCCCTCGCCGTGCTCGACGGCGTTGACGAGCAGGTTGCGCAGGATGCGCTCGACGCGGCGGCGGTCCACCTCGGCCATGCACGGCTCGCCGGGCAGTTGCAGGACGACCTTGCTGCCCTTGCGTTCGGCCAGGCCCTGGATGTCGCCGACGGCGCGCAGCACCAGGTCGCGCATGTCGAGCGACTCGGCGTCCAGGGTGGCGGCGCCCGCGTCGTGGCGGCTGATCTCCAGCAGGTCGGCCAGCAGCGCCTCGAACCGCTCCAGCTGGCTCTGCAGCAGCTCGGCGGAGCGTCCGACGGCCGGGTCGGCGAAGGTGTCGCGGTACTCGTACAGCATGTCGGCGGCGATGCGGATGGTGGTCAGCGGGGTGCGCAGCTCGTGCGAGACGTCCGACACGAACTGCCGCTGCACCTGCGACAGGTCCTCCAGCTCGCCGATCTTCTCCTGGAGGTTGGCGGCCATCTCGTTGAACGAGGTGGCCAGGCGCGCCAGGTCGTCCTCGCCGCGCACCCGCATGCGTTCTTCGAGCCGTCCGGCGGCCAGCCGTTGCGCGCCCTGGGCCGCGAGCCGCACCGGGATGACGACCTGCCGCGTGACCAGCGAGGCGATGGCGGCCAGCAGCAGCACCAGCACCGCGCCCACGGCCAGCAGCGACCAGGCCACCCGGGTGAGGGTGCGCTCCTCCTGGGTGAGCGGGAACAGGTAGTACAGCTCGAACTGGCCGGTCTTGCCACCGACGATGAGACCGGGCTCGCGGTCGCGGCCGATATAGGACAGCCTGCCGAAGGTGTAGTCGCGCGCCCCGGTCGGCCCGCGGCGCAGCTCCTCGCGCAGCCGCGGAGGGACGCTCTCCTGGCGCAGCTCGTTGGTGGCGTAACCGTCGTAGTAGGGATTCTTGGCGTCGCGGATGTAGATCTCGTACAGCCCGGACGGCCCGCTGCGGGCCTTGAGGGCGTTGACGACGCTCTCCAGCCGGCCGCCGTCGTCGGTGGCGGGCCCGCCCAGGTCGCGCTGCACCATCCCGAGGCCCTCGTCGAGCTGGAGCATCGCCGCCTTGATCTTGCCCTCCATCAGGGCGGCGGAGATCTGCTGCTGCAGGAACGCGCCCAGGATCGCCACCACGACCGCCGAGATCAGCAGCGTGGACGTGACCACCCGGATCTGGATGGAACGGCGCCAGCGGGTGTAGGCCCGTCCGACCGCACGGCGCAGGACCCGCCGGGACGCCCGCAGCCCGCGCCGCGCGACACGCTTGGCCGCGTTCATCACCGCACCACTCCCCCGGCGGGACGCCGCGTCGCCCCCGGGGCGTGCGTCATCGCGGCGCGGTGACGGTCGCGGGCCCGGGGGGTCACCGGGGCCTCGGGCGTCGCGGGGGGAGCGTTCATGGGGCCGCCGTTCTCGCCGTCACGCGGGGCGGTTCAGGCGGGACCGGCCTTGTAGCCGACGCCGCGCACCGTGACGACGATCTCCGGCCGCTCCGGGTCCTTCTCGATCTTGGCGCGCAGCCGCTGGACGTGCACGTTGACCAGGCGGGTGTCGGCCGCGTGCCGGTAGCCCCACACCTGTTCCAGCAGCACCTCGCGGGTGAAGACCTGGCGCGGCTTGCGGGCCAGCGCGACCAGCAGGTCGAACTCCAGGGGGGTGAGCGGGATGGCGCGGTCGCCGCGTTTGACCGAGTGCCCCGCCACGTCGATGGTGATGTCGCCGATCTGCAGCGTCTCGGGGGCGGGCTCGTCGGTGCGGCGCAGCCGGGCGCGCACCCGCGCGACCAGCTCCTTGGGCTTGAACGGCTTGACGATGTAGTCGTCGGCGCCGGACTCCAGGCCGAGCACCACGTCGACGGTGTCGCTCTTGGCCGTCAGCATGACGATCGGGACGCCGGACTCGGCGCGGATCTGACGGCACACGTCGATGCCGTCGGCGCCGGGCAGCATCAGGTCGAGCAGCACGAGGTCGGGCCGGGTCTCCCGGAACGCCTCAAGCGCCTTGTCGCCGTCGTGGACGAAGGATGGCTCGAACCCCTCGCCCCTCAGCACGATGCCGAGCATCTCGGCGAGAGCGAGGTCGTCGTCGACGACCAGTACACGTCCTCTCATGGCCCTCATCGCTACAAAGTCGGGGTTTGGTGGGATACGGCAAGCGCGTCGCGCACGTCATCGACGCCCCCGTCGTGCCCCGGACGATGGCCCGGCCCCACCTCGCCAGGGAGAGAAATGCCTTGGCAGGCAAGGTTACCTGCGTTTGCCTCCGCCATGACTCCTCCCAACCGGCGATGAGGTGGCGTGCGCCTGGCCGCGTCCAAAGGAACGGATTCTAGACACCGCTTCGCCGACCAACCCGTGGCCCGGCCTAAACCGGCCGATCGAATCCATCGTGGGCGGACCGTCAAGAGGAGGCAATCGCGGGACCTCGGCCGTGACAGGATGGCCGGACGGGCCGTCATGGGGGCAGGCCTCACGAAACGGGCACAGGACACGGGGCACGGGGAGCTGGAGATGCCGGGACCGAACGGCTGGGACGCTTCGGGCGACCGAGACGGCGCGCCCGTGTCCCCCGCTGCCCCCACACCCCCGCCCAACGCCGCGTTCGCGCCTGAACCCACGTCGCCGCCCTCGTCTGACCCCATGTCCCCACCCTCGTCTGACGCCGCGTTTCCGCCCCCGGCCGCCCCCGCGTCCGCGCCCACGTCTGACGCCGCCTTCCCGCCCCCGGCCGATTCCGCGTTCCCGCCTGAGGCCCCGTCCGCGCCTGCGCCGGACGCCGCGCCGCCAGGGGCGCCTATGTCCGAGCCCGCCTCTGCGCGGGTTTCCTTGGCGGACGCGGACCTGCTCGGGGGCGACATTCCGTTCCGGCCGCTGTCGATTTCGGAGATGCTGGACGCGGCCATCGCCAGCATTCGGCGTCACCCAAGGGCGACTTTGGGCCTGTCCATAGCCGTCTCAACCGTCATCCAGGTGCTGGGGTCGCTTCTGGCGTACTACTTCATCGGCCCTGAAGCCCGTGAGGAATTCACGCCGGGTCTCCTGGTCCGCTCGATCGGCACCCAGTTCATCCTGGGAGCGATCGGGCTGGTGCTGTCGGCGTACGGGATCCTGCTGGTGGCCGGGCTGCTCGCGCCGCTGATCGGACGCGGGCTGCTGGGGCTGCCGACCTCGCCGCGCCAGGCGTGGCGGGACGCGCGGCCCCGGATGGGGCGGCTCGCGGCCGTCTCCGCGCTGATCATGACGGGTTCGCTGACCGCGCTGGTGCTGCCGAACGCGCCGCTGCTCATGCTGATCGCCGCCGAGGGGCCCGTCGAGGCGATCATCATCGCCGGCGTGTTCGGCGTCCCCCTCGGGCTGGCGGCGATGGTCTGGGTGTACGTGCTGCTCGTGCCGGCCGTGCCCGCGGTCGTGATGGAGCGCGAGAGCGTCGCCGGCGCGCTGCGCCGGGCCCGCACGCTGTCGCGCGGCCGCTGGTGGCGCACCTGCGGCACGCTGCTGCTCGCCCTGCTGATCACTGTGTTCATGGGGCTGTTCGCGCTGCGCGCGCCGTTCCTGCTCGTGCAGCTGGCGGTCTTCGGCGACGCCGAGGGCACCGGGGCGTCGGTCGGCGCGCTGGCCGTCGACACGCTGGGACGCATCGTGAGCTGGTCGGTGGTGCTGCCGTTCGACGCCGGTGTCATCGCCTTGCTGTACGTTGACCGGCGGATGCGCCGGGAGGGTTTCGACCTGGACCTGCGGACCCGCACGCGCCCCGCGGCCACCACAAACGGCGGCGCGCCGGCGGCGAACGGGACGGCGGACGCGCCCGACGGCCGAGGGAGGACGGACGACGGCTTCTTCGAGCTGTGGCGGCCCGACCCGCTCGCCGTCCGACCGCAGCCGCCGCAGCCGCCGCACCAGCCGCCGGTACCGCACCAGCCGCCCGTGCCGCAGCAGCCAGTACCGCAGCAGCCGCCCGTGCCGCAGTCGCCGCAGACCTGGACATCGACATGATCACTGCCGTGCTCACCGCCCTGATCGCCGATCCGATCGGCCGGGACGAGGCCCGCGACCTGGCCCGCCGCGAACTGGACAAACCGATCTACCACCGCGACCAGCCGTCCTGGCTGGAGCGGCTGCTGGACCGGATCGGCGACTGGCTGCGCGAGCTGACCGACCGGTCGGCGCAGCCGAACGCGCCCGGCAGCGGCGGCTGGATCTCCTGGATCGTGATCGCGATCATCGTGGCGGTGGTGATCGGCCTGGTCGCGTGGCTGATGTGGGGCCGCCGCAACACCCGGGGCACGCGCCGCGCCCTGCTGGACGACGCGCCGTCCACGCCGCGGAGCCACCGCCAGAACGCCGAGGAGCACGCCGCGGCCGGACGCTGGGCCGAGGCGATCCGCGAGCGGCTGCGGGCCATCGCCCGCGACCTGGAGGAACGGGCGGTGCTCGGGCCCCGGCCGGGCCGCACCGCCGACGAGCTGGCGGCCGAGGCGGGCCGGGCGCTGCCGGACGTGGCGGCGGACCTGCGGGCGGGCGTGCGGATCTTCGACGACGTCTGGTACGGCGGACGTCCCGGCACCCCCGAGGGCTACGCGCGACTGCGCGACCTGGACGAACGGGTGCAGGCCACCAGGCCGCGCCCGATGGACGACGACGGCGCGGCCGCCGAGCGGCCCAATGAGTCCGGAATTCCGGACCTGGCCGGAGTCGCCCCGAGTCCCGGCGGCGAAGGCGGCCAAGGCGCCCAAGGCGGCGGGAGCGGCGCGTCCCACGGTGGTGATGGCCGGTGACGTCGACGCTCACCCCCGGCACCCCGGACACCAGCAGCGCGCCGCCCGCGCCGTCCGCTGCGGAAGGCGCCGAGCCGACCGCCGGGCAGGTCGCCAGGCGGCGGTGGCGGGCCTCGCGCGGCGTGCTCGCGGCCGTGCTGGGCCTCGTCGTGATCGCGGTGATCCTGGCGGCGCTGCGTCCCGAGACCTCGCGGCAGAACCTCGACCCGCAGTCGGCGAGCCCGGGCGGCACACGCGCGCTCGCCGAGATCCTGCGGCAGCGGGGCACGCCCGTGGCGGTCTCGCGCAGCGCCGGCGACGCCGCCGAACGGGCCACCTCCACCTCTGTCACCGTCATCACCCGTTCGGAACGGCTCACGCAGTCCGACATCGACCGGCTGCGGCGCGCCCCCGGCGACCTGCTGCTCGTGGCGCCGTCCCGGAGGGTCCTCACCGGGCTGGCCCCCGGGGTGCAGGTCGCCAGCAGCAGTTTCGAGGACACCGACGTCCCCGGCTGCACGCTCCAGGCGGCCACGCTGGCGGGGAGCGTCACCTTCGGGCAGTCCGACACCTACGAGGTGCCGCCCGGCACCACGGCGTGCTACCACGCCGAGGCGTTCCCCCGGCTCGTGCGGCTGAGGCTCGACGGCGCCCGTACGGTGACGGTGCTGGGGTCGCCCCGTCCGCTCACCAACGAGTACCTGGACGACGAGGGCAACGCGGCGCTGGCGATGAACCTGGCCGGGGCGCGTTCCTCGGTCGTGTGGCTCATCCCGGACCTTCCGGATCCGGGCAGCGCCAGCGGCGACCAGACACTGGGCGACCTGGTGCCGTTCGGGGTGAAGCTGTTCTTCCTGCAACTGGTGCTCGCCGTGGCGGTCGTCGCCATGTGGCGGGCACGCAGGCTGGGGCCGGTCGTGGCCGAAGCGCTGCCGGTGGTGGTGCGTTCGGCCGAGACCGTCGAGGGCCGCGCCCGCCTCTACCGCGCGCACCACGCCCGTGACCGGGCCGCCGACGCCCTGCGCGCGGGGGCGCGCGACCGCCTCGTCCCCCTGCTGGGCCTGCCGCGCAGTGCCGCGCAGGACCCGAACGCCGCCCAGGAGATCGTCACCGCGGTCGCCCAGAGGGTGCGCGCGGCCGGGGCGGGAGCACCCCCCGGCGCCGCCCAGACCGGAACGTTCAGCACCGGCCCGGACGGCCGCCTGCTCTACGACGAGGCGACGATCGGCGCGGCCCTGTACGGTCCTGAACCTGCGGACGACGCCGGACTCGTGTGGCTGTCCGACGTTCTCGACGACCTGGAAAGGCAGGTACGGCAATCGTGAACCACCCCGTCCCGCTCGCCAAGGACGGCGCCCCAGGCGTCGACACCGAGCAGGCCCAGCAGGTCCGGCAGGCTCTGACCGCGCTGCGCGGCGAGGTGGCCAAGACGGTCGTCGGCCAGGACTCGGTGGTCACCGGCCTGGTCATCGCGCTGCTGTGCCGGGGCCACGTGCTGCTGGAGGGCGTGCCCGGCACCGCCAAGACGCTGCTGGTCAAGACCCTCTCGCACGCCCTGGACCTGGACTTCAAGCGCGTCCAGTTCACCCCGGACCTGATGCCCGGCGACGTGACCGGCTCGCTGATCTACGACAACCGGACCGCGGAGTTCGAGTTCCGCGAGGGCCCGGTGTTCACCAACCTGCTGCTCGCCGACGAGATCAACCGCACGCCGCCCAAGACGCAGGCGTCGCTGCTGGAGGCGATGGAGGAGCGGCAGGTGTCGGTGGAGGGCGCGGCGCGCGCGCTGCCCGACCCGTTCGTGGTGTGCGCCACCCAGAACCCGATCGAGTACGAGGGCACCTACCCGCTGCCGGAGGCCCAGCTCGACCGGTTCCTGTTGAAGCTGACCGTGCCGGTGCCGTCCCGCGACGAGGAGATCGCGATGCTGGAGCGGCACGCGTCCGGCTTCGACCCCCGCGACCTGTCGCGCGTGCGGGCCGTCGCCGGGGCGTCCGACCTGGCCGCGGGACGCGCCGCCGTGGGCGCGGTGCGCCTGGACCCGAAGGTCGCCGCGTACGTCGTCGACCTGTGCCGCGCCACCCGCCAGTCGCCGTCCCTGCAGCTGGGCGTGTCCCCCCGGGGCGCGACCGCGCTGCTGGCCACCTCGCGCGCCTGGGCGTGGCTGTCGGGCCGCGACTACGTCACGCCCGACGACGTGAAGGCGCTGGCCCGTCCCACGCTGCGCCACCGCGTCCAGCTCCGTCCCGAGGCCGAGCTTGAGGGCGCCACCGCCGACGGCGTGCTGGACGGCATCCTCGCCCACGTCCCGGCCCCCCGCTGAGGAGGCATGCGATGAACGAGCCGCGGGGACGCGGCGCCGTGAGCGCGTCCCGCAGGCCGGCGGGGAGCACGGCATGGCACTGACCGGACGGCTTGGGCTGCTGGCGCTGCTCGGCGCGATCCTGCCGATCGTCCTGCCGAGCTGGTGGACGCTGGCGGCCCTGTGGGGGGTGCTGCTGGCCGCGTTGGCGGTCGACCTGACGCTCGCCGGCAACGTGCGGGCGCTGCGCCTGCACCGCGAGGGCGACACCAGCGTCCGCCTCGGCGAGACCGCGCGGGTGTCGCTGATCGTGGAGAACACCGGGCGCCGCCGCGTGAAGGGCCGGCTGCGCGACGTGTGGCCGCCGAGCGCCGCCGCCGGGCCCCGCGTGGTGAAGCTGGACGTGCCCGCCGGTGAACGCCGCCGCGTCGAGACCACGCTCGTCCCGACCCGGCGCGGCGACCGGCAGGCGGTGACGGTGACGATCCGCTCGTCCGGCCCGCTCGGGCTCGCCGCCCGGCAGCTGTCGCGCCGCGCCCCGTGGACGGTGCGGGTGCTGCCCGCCTTCCCGTCCCGCCGTCACCTGCCCGGCAAGCTGGCCAAGCTGCGCGAGCTGACCGGCCAGCACGTGGCGCTGATCCGCGGGCAGGGCACCGAGTTCGACTCGCTGCGCGAGTACGTGGACGGCGACGACGTGCGCTCCATCGACTGGCGGGCCACCGCGCGCCGCCGCGACGTGGTCGTGCGCACCTGGCGGCCCGAACGCGACCGCCGCATCTACCTGGTGCTCGACACCGGCCGCACTTCCGCCGGACGCGTCGGCGACATCCCGCGCCTGGACTGCTCGATGGACGCCGCGCTGCTGCTGGGCGCGCTGGCCTCCCGCGCGGGCGACCGCGTCGACCTGCTCGCCTACGACCGGCGCGTGCGGGCCCGCGTGGAGGGCGCGTCCCGTACCGACCTGCTCCCGGCGATGGTGCGCGCCATGGCGCCGCTGGAGCCCGAGCTCATCGAGTCCGACGCGGCCGGGATGGTGTCCACCCTGATGTCGCGGGTGCGGCAGCGCTGCCTGGTGGTGCTGCTCACCGAGCTGAACTCCGCCGCGATCGAGGAGGGCCTGCTGCCGCTGCTGCCGCAGCTCACCGCCCGCCACCTGGTCATGATCGCCGCCGTGGCCGACCCGCGCGTCGGCGAGATGGCCGCCGCCCGCGGCGACCTGGCCGCCGTCTACGACGCCGCGGCCGCCGAACGCGCCCGCGCCGAACGCCGCCGCCTGACCGCCGAACTGCGCGGCTACGGCGTCGAGGTCGTCGACGCCCCGCCCGCCGACATCGCCCCCGCCCTGGCCGACGCCTACCTCGCCCTCAAAGCCGCCGGCCGCCTCTGAATCCAAAACGGCGATATTGCGGAATCGCCAGGGATAGGCTCGGAGTGATCGACCGCATACAGACCGACGTTGCCGCCGGTCTGTATGCGATGCGCCCGAGGAAGATGTCGCTTTCGGCACGGGATGGGTGGCGGCGAAGTGGCGCACGGCCTGCCGATCTACATGGACAACGATGAAAGCCCGTGGCCAGGTGTCGCGCCGACAGCCCAGTGGAAGCGGTCGGGCGGCGACCTTCACCGCGAGCCGTGTCGCATGACTTCGCACCATACGCGCATATCGGGGAGGAATGATTGATCTCCTTTGCGGAACAGAACCTGTCGCTCCCCCCCAATGGCATCACCGCCGCGGACTATGACCGAATGCCGGTAGAGGTATGCCGACGCATTGAGGTGGTGGACGGGCGGCCCATCGTGTCTCCCTCCGACACGCCCCGGCACAATGGCATCGCACATGGACTCGGCATGGCTCTGGAGAGGTCGCTTCCTCCTCCTTGGGACGTCACCGGCGGCGTGGACCTCCGCCTTTCTGAGGTTCCGCTGACCAACCGCAGACCGGACGTCATGGTGTACCGGGGAGATCGTCGGAAGATCCCCGTTCTCCCCGCGGATGTGTTGCTGATCGTCGAGGTCATGGGCATGGTGAGCATGACGACCGACAAGTTCGACAAGCCCGCGGAGTACGCGCACGCGAAAATCCCCCATTTCTGGCGTGTCGAGCAACACGAGGACGACCTGATCCTTTTTACGTACCGTCTCGACCGCCCCACACGCAGATACCTGCTGACCGGCGTCCATCCCGGAGCCGTCAGGATCGCGGAACCGTTCACGGCAGAAATCGATCTCGCGGCGTTGACAACAACCGGTTGATCAGCCGGAGGTGGGGGTGGTGTCGGGGGTCAGGGCGGCGTCGCCGGTGTCGCCCTGGCGGGTGGCGCGGCGGCCCAGGACGATGACGTAGGCCAGGAAGGCGGCCTCGGCGACCACGCCGATGCCGACGCGCAGCCAGGTGATGTGCACCCAGCCCGTCACGAAGCCCTCGATGAGCCCGGACACCAGCAGCACCCCGACCAGGCCGATGGCGACCGCCACGCACGCCCGGCCCTCCTCGGCCAGGGCCTGGCCGCGCCGCCGCGGCCCCGGATCGATGATCGTCCAGCCGAGCTTGAGGCCGGCGCCGCACGCCAGGTAGACGGCGGTCAGCTCCAGCAGGCCGTGCGGCAGGATCAGGCCGAAGAAGATGTCGCCCTTGCCGTAGGCGAACATCAGCCCGCCCGTGACGCCGAGATTCAGCTGGTTGAGCAGCAGCACGTACAGGGTGGGGATGCCCAGCAGGAACCCGAAGATCAGCGCGACCGCCGAGACCCAGGCGTTGTTGATCCACACCTGGAAGGCGAACGAGGCCGCCGAGTGCTCGACGTAGTAGTTGGCGAAGTCGTGTTCGACCAGCTCGCGGATCTGGTACGGGGTCGCGATCGACGCCTGCACCTCGGGGTTGCGCGCGACCCACACGCCGAGCACCAGGGCCAGCAGGTTGCCCAGCAGGGCGTTGCCGAGCCACCACCACTTGAGCCGGTAGGCGACGGCGGGGAACGAGCGGGTGGCGAAGTTCCCGACGTCGCGCCACAGCGGCGCCTGCGCCCCGCCCACGGCCGCCCGGCCCCGCGCCACCAGCGACGACAACCGCCCGACCAGCATCGGATCGGGCGCGCTGGAGCGCACCACGGACAGGTGGGTGGCGGTGCGCTGGTACAGCTCGACCAGTTCGTCCACCTCCGCCCCGGTCAGCTTGCGGCTCTTGTTGATGAGCTGCTCCAGACGGCGCCACTCGGCGTTATGGGCGGCCACGTAGGCATCGACGTCCACCCGGCGAGACTAACGCCTGCCCGGCCACCCGCGCGGAACGGGCAGAATGGGGACCCCTGCCCCCACCCTGGAGGACCGGACATGGCCGAACTCGTCACCGGTGAGGCCGTCGCGCTCGACATCCGGGTGGCACGGCTGGCCAGCCGTGGCTGCGCCTTCCTGCTGGACGTGTTCTTCCAGCTGACGATTCTCAACTTCGGCCTGTCGCTGGTGGGCATGACCTCGCTGGTCGCCGACGAGGCGTGGACCGCCGGGCTGAGCATCGCGACGATGGCCGCGGTGGTGGTGGGCTATCCGTGCGTGTGCGAGACGCTCACCCGCGGCCGCACGCTCGGAAAGCTGGCGCTGGGCCTGCGCGTGGTGGCCGACGACGGCGGGCCGGTGCGTTTCCGGCAGGCGCTGGTGCGGGGGCTGGCGGGGGCGGTGGAGCTCTGGTCGCTGACGGGCGCCCCCGCGCTGCTGACCTCGCTGGGCAACCGGCGCGGCAAGCGTCTGGGGGACCTGTTCGCCGGGACGATCGTCATCCAGGAGCGGGTGCCGCACGGGCCGATGTTCGGGCCGGTCGCGGTGATGCCGCCGCAGCTCGCCGAGTGGGCGCAGCGGCTGGAGCTGTCGCTGCTGCCCGACGGGCTGGCGCTGGCGGCCCGCCAGTACCTGGCCCGGTTCTGGGAGCTGCTGCCGGAGGTGCGGGACGCGCTCGGCGAGCGGATCACCGAGCAGGTGTTCGCCGTGGTGAGCCCGCCCCCTCCGGCGGGGGTGCGGCCGGAGATCGTCCTGTCGGCGGTGCTGGCCGAACGCCGCCGCCGCGACGAGTGGCGCCTCGCCCAGCGCCGCGCCCGCCGCATGCGCATGACCGTCCCCGCCTCGGCGTGGTCCGGGGAGCCGGCGATGGCGATGGCCGGGCCGCCTCCGGCCGCGGCCGTCCCGCAGGGGCCGCCTCAGTTCAGCGCGCCGGGGCCGGGACAGCCTCAGTTCCTTCCTCCGTCCGACTACGGCTCTGGGCCCTATCAGGACGTGCTGCACCGGCAGGACGCCCCGTACGGCCCCGCCTACGGCGCCTCACAGGGCCCCGCCATGGCCGGTGCCCCTCAAGCCCCTCCGGCAGGCGTGCCGCAGGCGCCTCCGGGCGTTGCTCAAGTCCCTCCGGCTGGCGTCCCGCAGATGCCTGTGGGAGGTGCCCCCCAAGGTCCTCTCGCGGGTGTCCCGCATACGTCCCCCGTCGGTTTCTTCCAGACGCCTCCGGCTCCGTCGGGCGGCCCCGCCCATATGCCTCCAGCAGAGGCCCCGCAGATGCCATCAGGAGGTGCGCCTGAAGCCCCTCCAGCGGGTGGCCCGCAGGCACCTCCCCCGGGTGCGCCGTAGGCGTCCCCTGTGGGCGGCCCGCAGGTGCCGCCCCTTGGGCGCTCCACAGGTACCTCGCGGCGCCTCTGGTGGATGGCCCTCAGGTGCCCACGGGGGGGGACCGCAAACTCCTCCCCCGGAGTTTTCCCAGTGCCTTGAAAGGCACCTGCGGCTGGGTGCCGTGGGTGCCTCCTGCGGAGCTCAAGGTTGTTCGCGCGGTGCGTCGCCGTTGGGGGACGGTGCGGGCCGGGCGGGGTACCGGCCCGCACCGTGAGCGTCACGCGCCGCAGTACTGGGTCTGCTTGCCGATGGCGCGGTACGGGCAGTCGGCGTACTCGGTGAGCGTCAGCAGGGCCTCGCGGTTGCGTTGCGTCAGCGTCTCGATGTTGGCCGGGGACGGGTAGAAGCTGCCGCCCGCCAGTTCGAAGGTGAACGAGAAGATGCGCTGGTCGCCCCACGTCCAGTCGTCCGTGGTGCCGTCGGTGATGTACAGGTCGCTGGACTGCTGCGGGGTGTAGCCGTTGGAGGCGGCCAGCTGGCGGCCGATGGTGCGGTGGGTGGCCTCCTCGTCCGCCGACATGGCGCCCGCCACCGTGTCGGAGTAGGTGTAGCCGAACGGCCACAGCACCAGCCCGCCGTAGGAGTGGATGTCCAGGAAGACCTTGATCTGCTGGACGCCGCCCACCCGGCGGCTGCGGACGAAGTCGGCGATCACCTTGGTCTCGGGGGCCGACTCGGCCGCGGTGCCGCGGTAGGTCTCGCTGGAGCCGGTCGGGGACGAGCCGCCGCAGCAGCCCCACCGGTAGGCGAAGTTGCGGTTCAGGTCGGTGCCGGTCGCGGTCGGGTTGGGCTGGCGGTTCTTGCGCCAGCCGCGGCCGGAGGAGGTGTCGCTGGTCATGTCGTAGACCTGGCCGTCCGGGTTGGTGATCGGGATGATCCAGATCTCCCGGGAGTTCACCAGGTTGGTGATGCGGCTGGTGGAGCCGTACTCCCTGGTCAGGACGCCGATGAGGTACAGCGCCTGCTCGTTGGTCAGCCGCTCGCGCGCGTGGATGTTGGCGATGTAGAGCACCTCGGGCTCGTTCTCGTCCGTGGCCGCGTTGTCGCTGATCTTCACGCCGACGATGTCGCGGCCCTGGTAGGAGCGTCCGGCCACGAACTTGCGGGCGATCTGCGGGTAGGCGGCCACCACCGAGTCGATCTCCGCCAGCGTCTCGGCGTAGGTGTGGTAGGAGGTGGCGGCGGCGGTCGGGCCCGGCTCGGGCGTGGTCAGCGCGGTGACCCGCAGGCCGAGCCGCCGGACGGCGGCGATCTCGGCCGGGAGGGCGCTGACCTCCAGCGCGCCGTCCGGCCGCACGGTGTCGATGGCCGCGCCGGTACGGGCGACCTGGGTGCGCTGCTCGGCCGTGCGCGCCCCGGTGACCACGTACCGGTCGGACGCGGCGCCGCCGGGTGCGGGGGCGGACGCGCCGGCGGCGGTCGGCAGGGCGACGAGGACGAGGACCAGCGCGGCCAGCACCGCGCCGAGCACGCGCGGCCGCGGGGACCTTCGGGGGATGACCATGGGGGGGCACTCCTGACCGTTCGTCGACGGCACGCGCCGGGACCCGGGCGGGGGCGGGGTTCGCCCGGCGCGGCAGGGGGTTCGGGGGTTGTCGGGACGGTCACGAGCGCTCGCGATGCCGACACCATGACCGTCGGCACCGGTTTTGACAATGGCGGCGCGCACCTGCGGCGGCCCGGTCCCGCAACGGCGTTCGCGCAGGTCGCGGCAGATGCCGCGGGGCGGCTTTCAGTCGCGTTCGGTGCGGGAGGTGAAATTTCAGTCGGGCCGACTGAAATGCGATCTCACAGGCCGAGGTCGCCGAGGTTGGGCGGGGACTCCAGGTCGGTCAGCTCGACGCCGGGCGCCGCGACGACCACGTCGCCGGCGATGTGGATCTCGTCGATCTCGCCCGTGGCCAGGTCGGCGACCTCGTACCGCGCGACGGGCAGCGGCTCGGTGTCGGTCTCGTAGGCGGTGATCTCGGCGAGCCGCCAGCGTTGCGTCACCGTCAGCGCCGACAGGGCGGGTCCGGCGAGCCGGACGAGGCCCACGTCGGCCTGCTCTCCCTCGGCGAGGCGCAGGGACCGTGCGACCGTCACCAGGAAGCTCGGCGACTCCCCCAGGAATCCGTGGGCGCGGGCGTCGTGTTCGGCCGCCTCGTCGCCGGTCTCCGCCTGCCTGGCCCCGCGCACCCACGCCACCTGGTAGCCGGTGACGCCGCCGCGGACCCACCAGTCGGGGGCCAGCACCTCGACCCGGATCTGCCGCCACCGCGCGTCCACGACCACGTCTATACGGCGGCCGTCGGAGCGTTCGCCCACGTACCGCCAGCCGCCCGGCCCCGGGGCGCACTGGAAGCGCTCCTCGATCTCTTCCTCGACGTGCAGGTACGTTCCGCGCGGCACGTCCAGAACGCTACCCGTCGCTCAGGAGCCCAGGCGCCAGGAGTGCAGGTACTCCTCCTGCTCGGCGGTCAGCGTGTCGATCTCGATCGTCATGGACGCCAGCTTCAGCCGCGCCACCTCGGTGTCGATCTCCTTGGGCACCTGGTGGACGGCCACGTCCAGGGTGGCGTGCGCGGTGGCCAGCCACGCGCAGGTCAGGGCCTGGTCGGCGAACGACATGTCCATGACGGCGGCGGGGTGCCCCTCCGCGGCCGCCAGGTTCACCAGGCGCCCCTCGGCCAGCAGGACGAGGCGGCGCCCGTCGGCCAGCACGTACTCGTCGGCCTGCGGACGGACGCGGTGCACCTCGACCGCCAGGTCCTGCAGCGCCCGCACGTCGATCTCGACGTCGAAGTGGCCGGAGTTGGCCAGGATCGCGCCGTCCTTCATGACCGCCAGATGCTCGGCGGCCACCACGTCCCGGTTGCCGGTCGCGGTGATGAACACGTCGCCGTGTTCGGCGGCCCGCGCCATCGGCTGCACCGCGAAGCCCTGCAGCGCCGCGTCCAGCGCCTTGACCGGGTCGATCTCGGTGACGACGACGCGCGCGCCCAGCCCGCGGGCCCGCTCGGCCAGGCCGCGTCCGCAGTACCCGAACCCGGCGATCACCACGGTCTTGCCCGCCAGCAGCGTGTTCGTCGCCCGGACGATGCCGTCCAGCGTCGACTGCCCGGTGCCGTACCGGTTGTCGAACATGTGCTTGGTGTCGGTGTCGTTGACCGCCACCATCGGGAACCGCAGCGCGCCCTCCAGGGCCATCTGGTGCAGGCGGATCACGCCGGTCGTGGTCTGCTCGCATCCGGCGCGGACGGTGCCGATCAGGTCCGTCCGGTCGGTGTGCAGGGTGTTGACGAGGTCGCAGCCGTCGTCCAGCACCAGGTCCGGGCCGGTCTCCAGCGCCTGGTGGATGTGCCGGTAGTAGCCCTCGCGGTCCGTCCCGGCGCGGGCGAACACCTCCGCCCCGTACTCGCGCACCAGGGCGGCGGCGGTGTCGTCCTGGGTGGACAGCGGGTTGGACGCCGCCAGCGCCACGCTCGCGCCGCCCGCCTGCAGGGTGCGGATGAGTCCCGCCGTCTCGGTGGTGACGTGCATGCACGCGGCGACCCGCATCCCCGCCAGCGGCCGCTCGACGGCGAAACGCTCGCGGATCTGCCGCAGCACGGGCATCGCCCGGTCCGCCCACTCGATCCGCTTGACGCCCTCATACGCCAGCGACTCGTCGGCGATGTCGCTCATCCGCCCACCTCCCCTTCAACCCACCCGCACCCGCACAACCAGAACGATCTTCACACGCCTCGCGTCCCGCCCACGTCACCCCTTGCCGAGGCGTCCGATGCAAGGCGTCCCGGCGGGGCGACGCGGCGCCTGGCCTGGCACACAACCGTCCCCGCCGCACGCCGCGTTCACCGAGCCCGTCTTCGACTCCTGCCACCGCCGAAGCGCGCAGCGTGCTCGGCGCCGTCACCTCACCGCCGCACCGGTCTTCGCCTGGCCGACGCGGCGCGGTGGGCGCGCCTCACCGAGGCGCCGTGAAGACCATCCGCGTACCGGGCCGGGCCGCTGCGCCCCCTGAGGCGCCGGTGTCCGTCCGCGCCCGTGCGGCAGGCGGGTGGCGGCGCGGCCTGGTGTCGCCGAGCCTTCGCGGCCCGACGGCCAGGCACGCGAGCCGGTGACGCCGGTGTCCGACGGGGTCTGGGGGCGGAGGGAGTCCGCCCCCAGACGGCCGCTCAGTACCGGTAGTGGTCGGACTTGTAGGGGCCCTCGACGTCGACGCCGATGTACTCGGCCTGCTCCTTGGTGAGCTTGGTCAGCTTGACGCCGAGCGCGTCCAGGTGCAGGCGGGCGACCTTCTCGTCCAGGTGCTTGGGCAGCGTGTAGACGCCGATCGGGTAGTCGTCGGTCTTGGTGAACAGCTCGATCTGCGCGATGACCTGGTTGGTGAACGAGTTGGACATCACGAACGACGGGTGGCCGGTGGCGCAGCCCAGGTTCATCAGGCGGCCCTCGGCCAGCACGATGATCGAGTGGCCGTCCGGGAAGCGCCACTCGTGCACCTGCGGCTTGATCTCGATCTTCTCGATGCCGGGGATGCGGGCCAGCCCGGCCATGTCGATCTCGTTGTCGAAGTGCCCGATGTTGGACACGATCGCCTGGTGCTTCATCCGCTCCATGTGGTCGGCGCGGATGATGTCCTTGTTGCCGGTGGCGGTGACGAAGATGTCGGCGATGCCGATCACGTCGTCCAGGGTGGTGACCTGGTAGCCGTCCATGGCGGCCTGCAGCGCGCAGATCGGGTCGATCTCGGTGACGATCACGCGGGCGCCCTGGCCGCGCAGCGCCTCGGCGCAGCCCTTGCCCACGTCGCCGTAGCCGCACACGACCGCGACCTTGCCGCCGATGAGCACGTCGGTGGCGCGGTTGAGGCCGTCCACCACGCTGTGCCGGCAGCCGTACTTGTTGTCGAACTTGGACTTGGTGACCGAGTCGTTGACGTTGATGGCCGGGAACAGCAGGGTGCCGTTCCTGGCCATGTCGTACAGGCGGTGCACGCCCGTGGTGGTCTCCTCGGTGACGCCCTTGATGCCCTCGGCGGTGGCGGTCCAGCGGCCCGGCTTCTCGGCGATGGTGCGGCGCAGCGTGTCGAGGATGATGGCCCATTCCTCGGGGTCGTCCTCGGACGCGGTGGGCACGGCGCCCGCCTTCTCGTACTCGGCGCCCTTGTGCACCAGCAGGGTGGCGTCGCCGCCGTCGTCCAGGATCATGTTCGGGCCGGTGCCGTCGGGCCACTGGAGCGCCTGGTCGGTGCACCACCAGTACTCCTCCAGGGTCTCGCCCTTCCAGGCGAACACCGGCACGCCCTTGGGGTCGTCGACGGTGCCGTTCGGGCCCACGACGACGGCGGCCGCGGCGTGGTCCTGGGTGGAGAAGATGTTGCAGCTCACCCAGCGGACGTCGGCCCCGAGCTCGACGAGCGTCTCGATGAGCACGGCGGTCTGGATCGTCATGTGCAGCGAGCCCATGATCTTGGCGCCGCGCAGCGGCTGGGCGGCGGCGTACTCCTCGCGCACCGCCATCAGGCCGGGCATCTCGTGCTCGGCGAGCCGGATCTCCTTGCGCCCGAACTCGGCCAGCGACAGATCGGCGACCTTGTAGTCCATGCTTTCGTAGCTCCTTTGGTGACTCGGGAAAGCGGGTCCGCCGCGCCGGGTGATCGGGCGTCGCCCTCGGGCCCGGCTCGCCGCCGGCGGGAGCGGGCGTGGACGGTCGATCAAGGGGCGTCGGTCCGGTCTGTCCGCGAGTCTAGGCGCGGCCACGGGCTGGAGGCACGGCCGGGGGCGACTTTCTGACACTGATTTGTCAGAATCGAGCCATGCGTATCACGGAGGCCGCCCGGCGGCTCGGCACGTCCCCCCGGATGCTGCGCTACCGGGAGAGCCTGGGCCTGCTGCCCGCCACCCGCGAGTCCGCGCCCCGCCGTCCCGTCTCGGCCCCTGACGGCGCGCCGGCCCGCGCTCCGCAGGCCCCGGCGGCGGCGGCCTCGGCGAGCGGGCAGGCCGCGTCGGGACGGGACGTGCGGCGCGGCGGCGGCCACCGGCAGTTCGGCGAGGCCGAGCTGCGGGCCGTGGCACTCGCCCTCGAACTGGAGAAACGCTACGACATCGGCCCGGCCGAGCTGGCCTTCGGGCTGCGCGTGCTGGCCGAGCCGGACGTGCAGGCACGCGTCCGCGAACTCGGCGAACGCATCGGCCGCCTGTCGGCACCGCCCACCCGCGCCCTCGACTTCGAGAAGGAGAAGGCCCTGCGCCTCCTCCAGCGCCGCCGCTGAGGACCCCGCCCCGTCCGCGCCCGACACCGCCGGCGCCGCGCACCGGGTCAGGTATGGCGCAGGTCGTTCTCGCCGGGGACGACGACGCCGGACTCGTAGGCGAGCATGACCGCCTGGGCGCGGTCGCGCACGCCGAGCTTGGTGAACACGCGGGCCACGTGGGTCTTGACGGTGTGCTCGCTGACGACCAGCCGTGCGGCGATCTCGCTGTTCGACAGGCCGCCCGCGATCAACGTCAGCACCTCGGTCTCACGGGCGGTGAGCGTGGACAGCTCGGCCGGGGCCCGCGGACGGCTGCGGCGCTGGCGGGTGAACTCGCGGATCAGCCGCCCGGTCACCTGCGGGGCCAGCAGCGAGTCGCCGCGCGCGACCACCCGGACGGCCGACACCAGCTCGTCGGCGGTGGCGTCCTTGAGCAGGAAGCCGCTCGCGCCCACCGCCAGCGCCTCGTAGACGTACTCGTCGACGTCGAAGGTGGTCAGCACCAGCACCCGCACGGCCTCGGCGCCCGGCCGCGCCAGGATGCGGCGGGTGGCCTCGATGCCGTCCATGCCGGGCATCCGGATGTCCATGACCACCACGTCGGGGCGGTGCAGCTCGGCCAGCCGCACCGCCTCGCGGCCGTCGCCGGCCTCCCCGACCACCGAGATGTCGGGCTGGGCGGCCAGCAGCGCGGCGAACCCGGCGCGCACGATCGTCTGGTCGTCGACGATCAGCACTTTGATCAACGCGACCTCCCCGGGGTGCCGGCGGCGATCACGGACGCGTCCCGCCCGCTCCGCCGTGCCTTCCGCCGTCCCGCATCAGCCGCCCCTCTCGCTCATCCCGAGCCGCGTCCCCCCTCCACCGAAGAGACCGGCAGTTCGGCCTCCACCACGAAGCCGCCGTGATCGGCGGGGCCGGCGGAGAACCTCCCGCCCAGCATGGTCGCACGTTCCCGCATCCCGACGAGACCGTGTCCGCCGCCCGATTCCGCCGGAGGCGCCTCCTCCAGGCGGGTGGGCCCGGACGGGCCGGCCCCGGCGGCCTCGGGATCCAGTACTGCGGTACGGGCCGGCGACCCGTCCCGGTTCAGCACCATGGTGGGCGCCGAGCCCCCGTCGTCCAGCACCCGGACGGCCAGCCTGTCGGGCAGATAGGTCAGTTCCACCTTGACCTCGGCGCCGGGCGCGTGGCGGCGCGCGTTGGTGAGGGCCTCCTGGACGATCCGGTACGCCGACAGCTCGACCGTCGTGGACAGCGTCCGCGGTTCTCCCCGGACGGCCAGGTCGACCCTGCCCCCGGCGCCGCGGTGCTGTTCGATCAGGCCGGGCAGCTCCTCCAGGCGCGGCTGCGGCGCCGACTCGGGTTCGGCCTTGGCGTCCGCGCGCAGCACGCTGAGCAGGCGGCGCATCTCCACCAGCGCCTCCCGCGCGGTGCGGGCGATCTCGGCGTAGCCGTCGCGGGCCTCGGGGGACAGCTCCCGCATCGTGTACGGGGCGGTCTCGGCCTGCACGGCGATCATGGAGACGGAGTGGGCGACCACGTCGTGCAGCTCGCGGGCGATGCGGGCCCGTTCGCGCATCACCGCCTGCTCGCGCTGCACGGCGGTGAGCCGGGTCAGGGTCTCGCTGGTGCGCTCGTCCGCCTCCGCCTGGGTGCGTCCGGCGGTCTCCAGGGTGCGCCGGGCGTCGCCGAGGCCGATGGCGGCCACCACGGCGAGCACGGCGGCGGGCCACGGAACGTGGTCCAGGGTGTCGGTGGCCAGGTACACGACGGCGACGGTGACCACGCTGCCGACCGCCAGCACGCCGGTGGACTGCCGGGGCAGCCGGCGGCCCAGCGCGTACAGGGTGTAGAGCGCGGCGAACGTCGTGGTGACCAGCAGCGTCTGCCCGGTGAGCAGCCCGGCGGCGTACGCGCCGAGGACCATCGCCGCCACCGGCCGCAGGAACTCCTCGCGCCACCCCAGCGGCAGCGTCGCGGCGACCGCGAACCCGCCGGCCACGCTGATCGGCGAGTCGGTCCGCGGCGCCAGCTCGGCCAGCGCCGCGATCGTGAGGGCCAGGCCGGTGAGCGGGGCGAAATACCACGCCTGGCTGAACTCGGCCCACGCGTTGATCCAGCGGGGCAGCGGGGCGGTGACGTCGCCCGGCGCCGTGACGCGGGTGCGGCCGTCCCGCGCCCCCGGGCTCCCGGGCGGTCCGGGCGGGGTGCGGCGCGCGGTTCCGTACAGCTTGGCGCCGATGCGGGCGGCCAGCGGACGCAGCAGGCGGCCGATGCCGGTCAGGGCCCACAGCAGCAGCTGACCCAGTCCCGCCACGACGCGTCCGGACAGCCGCCACGCATGGTGGGCGAGCGTCGGGCCGATGCGGGTCGGCGGTGCGTTCGGTGGTCGGTGGTCACTGGTCACGTTCTCCATACTGGCCGTTGCCCGGCTCGGCACACCTCACCGTGCGGTGTTATGCCGACCGCCCGGATCCCCCTGGAGGACGACTCCGGTTCCCTCCTCTGGGACGACGTGCGGAGGACGCGGCGGACCGTAGTGTCATAACCGTGACCGCAGGCGGCAGACCTGCCGACGTAGGGGGTTCGGCGGGGCTGCCGCGGGTCACACCAGACCGTCCGGTTTCAGGGGTCCGGGCGGACGCATGGGAAGGCGCCCTCGCCGGTTCGGCCGTGGAGTGTCTCTGCGGAGGCGCGGCCGGTCATGCCTGGGCTGGGGTCGACCGGCACGGCCTCGGCCGGCCGGCGAGGGAAGCTGCCCCCCTAGGAAGATGGCCGTCATGATTCCGCCGCACTGCCACGTCTGCGGGCTGGATCTCCGCGACGTCCCCGACGACCGGGACCTGCACTCGATCTTCACCCTCGTGTACTTCGCGCTCTCACCGCGAGAGCAGGAGATCCAGGACGCGCGAGACCGCGAGGGCTGGACGGGGACCCCGCCGAACGCCCACTGGTTCTGCCACCGGCATGTCGGCCTCACGCGGGGGCGGACCACGATGCACTGGCGAGACGCCTTGGACTCGATCAACGCCGAACTGAAGCGGACACCCCAGCCGCCGAACTGACCTTCCTCCTCTCCGCGCATCTCGCGGCCGCCCCGTCAGGCGAACGGCCCGCCGCGTCCGTGGGGACGTGACGGGCCGTTCCGGTGGGAACATGCCTCAGGAGGAAGCCGCGCTCTCCGTCCCGGCCGCCTGCGCGGACGTCTGGTCCTGCTTGCGGTCCGCCTCGTCCAGGGCGGGCTCCAGGTAGATCAGGCGGGCGTGCGGGAACTCCGCGCGGACCTTCGCCTCGGCCGCGTCGATGCCGCGGGCCACCTCGGCGGCCGTGTCGTCGTGGTGGACGGCGATCTTGGCGGCGATCAGCATCTCCTCGGGGCCGACGTACTGGGTGCGCAGGTGCATGACGTGGTCGACCTCGTCCACCGACTCCAGCGCGTCGATGATCCGCTGCTCGACCTCGGGGCCGGCGCCCTCGCCGATCAGCAGGCTCTTGGTCTCGATGGCCAGGATGATCGCGATGGCGCCGAGCAGCACGCCGATGCAGACCGTGCCCACGCCGTCCCACACGCCGTCGCCGGTCACGACGGCCATCGTCACGCCGAACAGCGCCAGGATGAGGCCGACCAGCGCGCCGAGGTCCTCAAGCAGCACCACCGGCAGCTCGGGCGCCTTGGCGTGCCGGATGAACTGCACCCACGACTTGTCGCCGCGCAGCTGGTTGGACTCCTGGATGGCGGTGCGGAAGGAGAAGCTCTCCATGACGATCGCCGCGATCAGCACGCCGAACGCCCAGGCCGGCGACTCCACCTCGTGCGGATCGCTGATCTTGTGGATGCCCTCGTACAGTGAGAACGCCGCGCCGACCGTGAACAGCACCACGGCGACCACGAACGCGTAGAAGTAGCGCTCGCGGCCGTACCCGAACGGGTGCTGGGGGGTGCGGGCGCGCTGGGAGCGCTTGCGGCCCACCAGCAGCAGGCCCTGGTTGCCCGAGTCCGCCACCGAGTGGATCGACTCGGCCAGCATCGACGACGAGCCGGTGAACACGAACGCCACGAACTTGGAGGCCGCGATGCCGAGGTTGGCGGCCAGCGCGGCGACGATCGCCTTGGTTCCGCCCTCCGCGCTCACCGCGCACCTCCCGCGTTGACCAGGGTCGCGGGCCGCACAGCTCTCATTCCACAATCCTCGCTTTGAGATCTTGGATGGCCGGCACGGGCGTGGGGTCGACGCCCAGCGCGATAGCCAAGTAAACCGTGACGTAGTCCGCAAGCGCGATGAGAGTCGCGATTCTCTCCAGCGGGTGGGCGCCCTCGGCGACGATCTCGGTGACCGGCACGCCCCGCGCCGCGGCGAGCTCGGCCGACACCTCACGGCGCTTGCGCACCTGCGGATGCTCGTCCACGTCGCGCAGCAGCACCAGGTGAATGCCGTGCTCGGCCTCCTCGGCGCGGTCGCGGAAGAAGTCGCCGGGGTCGGCGGGGGGACGGGCGAAGTACCCGTCGAACGCCATCACCTGGTTGTGGTCGGCCTCCGGCAGCTCCCCGAACACGCCCGGGTACTTGGCGTTCTCGTTGAGCTGGCAGCACAGCCGGTAGGCGGCGGTGCCCGCGAGGGGGGACGTGCCCCACACCAGCGGAACGTCGCCCATGAGGTCCAGCGCCGTCCGCTTGGCCGGGTTGACGAACGGCTCGCTGTCGGGACGGCACCGGTGCGCCACGTCCTCCAGCCGTTCGGCCGTCGTCTCCAGCAGCGCGTCCGGAACGTCCGCCAGGCCCAGCTCCCGCGCCGCCACCAGCAGCGGGACCGTCAGGCCCCAGAGCGTCGCCCTGGGCTGCCCCACCGACCGCACCGGCACGAAGAGCCCCCGCGTCCGGACGGCCAGGTCGGCCAGCGGCGAGTCGGCGCCGCCCACGAACATCAGGCGGCAGCCGCGCCGCGCCGCCTCGGCCGCGACGGCGAGGGTCTCCTCCGTGCCGCCCGAGCACGACACCGCGATCACCAGGTCCGCGGCGCCCACCCAGCCGGGCAGCCGGTAGCCGCGCACCGTCACCACCGGGACCGGGCAGCCGGTGCCGCACACCGCCGCCAGCACGTCCCCGGAGATGCCCGAGCCGCCCATGCCGGTGACCACCACCGCGCGCGGGCGTCCCTCCTCGGCCAGCCGCGCCACGCCCGCCTCGACGGCCAGCCGCCGCGCCTCCCGGATCTGCGCGGCCGACGAGGCGACCTGCCGCAGCATCCCGCCCGGGTCGGCGGCCTCGATCGCGGACGGATCCTCCAGCCCGCCCGCCCCGTCCGGGTCGCTCATCTGGTCTCCGCTCGACTCCGCGACGCCCCATGGGCGCCGTCCCCACCCTGTACCGGCGTCCGGGCCTCGCCGCGGCCGCCTACATTCCGGACGCGCACGCCCGCCGTCACGTTCCGGTCGAAAGCGTCAAGATTCGCAAACGCGATCACTGTACGACCATCCGCCTACGCCGCCTCACGTCACGAGTCACGCGCGTCCGTCCCGAAGGCCGGCTCCCCGCACCAGAACTCCGCCCGCCGCCAGCGCACTTCGGCTCCGCACGCCGACCGGGCGCGTTGGATCCGCACGTCGGGTCCGCACGCCGACAGGGCGCGCCGGTCCACAAGCCGAAAAGGGCGCGTCAGGACCGCACGTCGAGGCCGCGCACCGGTAGGACGCGTCGGGTCTGCAGGGCGGTCGCGTACGGCGGGGGTGTTGCGCGACGTCAGGACGCGGGGGCGCGGGCCTCGTCGACCAGCAGCACCGGGATGTCGTCGCGGACCGGGTAGGCGTAGCCGCAGTCGCCGCCGCACACCAGCTCGGCGGCCTCGTCGTCGGGACGCAGCGGGCCCTTGCAGTTGGGGCAGGCCAGGATCTCCAGCAGCCAGGCGTCGAGCTTCACAGTCAGTTTCCCCTCACGATCGCCAGCACCTCGTCGCGGATCTCGGCCATGGTCCGCTCGTCGGACGCCTCGGCGTTCAGGCGCAGCAGCGGCTCGGTGTTGGACGGCCGCAGGTTGAACCACCAGTCGTCGGTGCCGACGGTGAGGCCGTCGAGCTCGTCGATGGTGACGCCGGGCCGTCCCTCGAACGCCTTCCGGACCCGGGCGGTGGCCGCGGCCTGGTCGGCCACCTCGCTGTTGATCTCGCCGGACGACGGGTAGCGGCCGTACTCGGCCAGCAGCTGCGACAGCGTCCGGTCCGACTGGCCGAGGGCGGCCAGCACGTGCAGCGCGGCCAGCATCCCCGAGTCGGCGAACCAGAAGTCGCGGAAGTAGAAGTGCGCCGAGTGCTCCCCGCCGAACACCGCGCCGGTCTCGGCCATCGTCTGCTTGATGAACGAGTGGCCGACCCGGGTGCGCACCGGGGTGCCGCCGTGCTCGGTGACGATCTCCGGCACGGCCTTGGACGTGATCAGGTTGTGCACGATGGACGCGCCGGGGTGCTTGGCCAGCTCCCGCACGGCCACCAGCGCGGTGATCGCCGACGGCGAGACGATCTCGCCGCGCTCGTCCACCGCGAAGCACCGGTCGGCGTCGCCGTCGAAGGCCAGGCCGATGTCGGCGCCGGTCTCGCGGACCTTGGCCTGCAGGTCGCGCAGGTTCTCCGGCTCGATGGGGTTGGCCTCGTGGTTGGGGAACGTGCCGTCCAGCTCGAAGTACAGCGGCACCAGGTCGAACGGCAGGCCCTCGAACACCACCGGAACGGTGTGCCCGCCCATGCCGTTGCCCGCGTCCACGACGACCTTGAGCGGCCGGACGCCCGACAGGTCCACCAGCGTCTTGAGGTGGTCGGCGTACCCCTTGAGCAGGTCGCGCGAGGAGACGGTGCCGCGCGGCCCGTCGTGGGCGGGGACGCCCTTCTCGACCAGCTCGCGGATCTCGGTGAGCCCGGTGTCACGGCCGACCGGCTTGGCGCCGGCCCGGCACAGCTTCAGCCCGTTGTACTTGGCCGGGTTGTGGCTGGCGGTGAACATCGCGCCGGGCAGGTCGAGGCTGCCGCTGGCGTAGTAGAGCATGTCGGTCGAGCCCAGCCCGGCCTCGATGACGTCGGCGCCCTGGGCGGTGGCCCCGCGCGCGAACGCCTCGGCGAGCGGCACCGAGGAGGCCCGCATGTCGTGCGCGGTGACCACGGCGTTCGCGCCCGTCACCCGGACGAAGGCCGCGCCCACCGCCTCGGCGGTCTCGGCGTCGAGCTCCTCCGGTACGACGCCCCGGATGTCGTACGCCTTGAAGATCTTGGCGAGATCGCCCACTCCTGCTCCCTGTCCGAATCGCTGTGCTCGCCCCCCAGGGGGACGATCCCTGGCTCCCGGCACCAGGCCACGAGCCTACCGGGCGGAACCGTGCCGCCCCGCAGCGCTCACCCCCACCGCATACCCCGGATACGTCGATTAGCCGCCGACCAGGACGAATCACACATCCGGGTGCGGCACGGCGGGGCCGGCGGTCAGTCCTGACCTGTCTTCTGGTGGGTTTCGGAGGGTTCGGAACGCAGGACCCGGAGATGCCCTCGGCGGCCGATCTCGGTACCCTGCCCGACAGGTTCCTGTCGCCCTCCCGGGACGGGCTTGGCGGCCTCGCGCACCGCGTCGGCCAGGGCCTCCAGGTCGTCGGCGCTGGGCTCGGTCTGCTCCTCCACCGGAAGCCGCACCAGTTCCCAGCCCATGGGGGCGGTGAGCCGCTCGGAGTGCTCGGCGCACAGGTCGTAGCAGTGCGGCTCCGCGTACGTTGCGAGCGGCCCCAGGACCGCGGTGGAGTCGCGGTAGACGTACGTGAGCGTGAAAACTGCGGGCGCCTTGCAGGCGGTGCGGGAGCAGATGCGGACGGGGCTCACGATGGCCGACCGTACCCCGCTCCCGCCGCCTCCGCCACCACCCGACGGCACGTGTCGCCGTTACCGGCCCAATTACGCGAGAACAACTACATTCCGTGCACCCGCCAGTGCGAGGAGCATCACCCCGCGGAGGTGGTCAGCGGTGGGCGGACGGCGGGGAGCCGGCGGTGCCGAGCCAGCGCGCGATGGCCGCTCCGCGGGTCCGCACGCCCATCTTGGCGAAGATCCGGTTGACGTGGTTCTTGACGGTGTTCTCCGACACGACCAGCGCCAGGGCGATCTCCCGGTTGGCGTGGCCGCGCGCGATCAGCTCCATGACCTCGGCCTCACGCGGGGACAGGCCCAGGGCGTGCCGGTCGGGGGCCGGTTCGGCCGCCGCGCCGCCGGTCGCGCGGCGCAGCGCCTCCACCACGGCCTTGCTCGCCGCCGGCGACAGCGGGCTGGCCCGTCCCGCGACCGTGTCGTGGACGGCGGCCACCAGCTCCTCCGCGGCGAACGACCCGTGCACCAGGTAGCCCGACGCGCCGTCGCGGATCGCCGTGCCGATCACCTCGGCGTCGGTGTCGTACGACAGCATGAGCACCTTGGCCAGAGCGCTGAGCGGGGCGACGGCGGCCAGCCCGTCGACGCCGGGCATGCGCACGTCCAGCAGGACGATGTCGGGACGCAGCCGCTTGGCCTCCTCCAGGGCGTGGTCCCCGTCCACGGCCTCGCCGACGACGTGCACGTCCCCCGCCTCCAGCAGGGCGACGAGCCCTGCGCGCACGACGGGGTTGTCGTCCACCACGAGCGCGCGTACGCGGCGGATGCCGGCGCCGCTCACCGCCGCTCCCGTACGGGCGAGGCCCCCGCGGACAGGGCGGGGGCGTCCGCCGCGGCCCAGCGCGTCCAGACTTCGGGGTCGGCGGAGCCGCACGGCCAGGGAAGCGTCATCGTCACGGTGGTGCCCTCGCCGGGGGCGGAGTCCACGGTGAGCGCGCCACCGACCCGGCGGGCGCGTTCGGCCATACCGACGAGCCCGTAGTGCCCCTTGCGCGCGAGCAGGTGGACGGCGCCGTCGGGCGGGGGCGCGAAGCCCGCCCCGTCGTCCCGCACCGTCAGCTCCAGACGTCCGGCGGCGCACCGCAGGCGCACCTCCACGGAGTCGGCGCGGGCGTGCCGGTCGACGTTGGTGAGGGCCTCCTTGAGCACCGAGACGACCTCGTAACGCACCACCGTGGGCGCGTCCATCGCCCCGGCGGCCCCCGCCAGGTCGGTGCGCGCGGTGACATCGCTGGAGCGGCTCCACTCGACGACGACCCGCCGGACGGCCAGCGGCAGCGGCAGCCCGTACGCCTCCTCCCGCAGGTCGGCGATCAGCCCGCGGGCCTCGCGGGTGGCCGTCTCCAGTGCGGACACCAGATGGCGGGCGTCGCGTTCGGCGCGGTCGGGGGACTTGCGGATCCACACCGGCAGCGCCGCCGCCGACATCACCATGCCCTGCAGCGTCTTGGCCAGCGAGTCGTGCATCTCCCGGGCCAGCCGGGTGCGCTCGGCCGCCGCGGCCACCGCCGTCTCGATCCGGCGCCTCTCCTCCTCGGCCGCCGCGTACTGGGCGAACAGGCGGCGCAGCATGGCCCCGGCGCAGGCGGTCACCGGGTAGAAGACGGGCAGGCCCAGCAGCGCGTCCGTCCCGTGCGCGGGCTCGGACGCCATGGCCAGGCAGCACAACGCGACCTGCGCGGCGCACACCAGCAGCGCCCGCCGCCACGGGTACAGCACGCCCGCGATGCCCGACGTCATGACGGTCAGCAGGAAGAACTCCCCGTAGACACCGCCCTGGGCGAGCACTCCGTACACCAGCAGACCGTCCAGGCAGCACAGCACGGGCCAGCGCCGCAGCCAGGGCAGGACGGTGCGCCAGGCCGCCGCCGCGAGCGCGGTCTCGGCGGCCAGCGCGGCCACGGCGAGCGCGAGCCCCGGGTCCAGGCGGGCGGCGGGCATGAGGACCAGCGCCATCGCCAGCAACAGGCCCCGGAACAACATGAGCAGCTGGAAGGTCACCCCCAGCCGCGACCAGGCGGATCCCCGCACCATCGGCCACGTGGGTCTGTGTGCCACGCTCAGTAACTTTAACCACTGAATTCGCAACAGAGGTACATGAAGCGCCCGATATTCATGGGCGCGTCGCGGCGGCCCTGGAAGGCCGTCGCCGCGGTCGCGCGGCCCTGCGCGCCTGGGGCGGGAGCCCGTCGCGGGCGGAGAGGTAGTCTTGGTGACGTGCGATCCCGTGTGGCAGGCGTACGGCGCCGCGACCGGCACGGTCGTGGCCTCCGCGGCCCTCTGGCGCCCCCGCAGGCGCCCCTCTCCCGTACCCGCGCCGAACGCTTCGACGACCTCGTCGCCGACGAGGTGCGCCGTCTCGGGCAGCGCTGGGGCCGGGAACTGGCCCGGGTGGAGTTCGCCGTCGAAGAGGTCCCCGAGGTCGAACCGTGGTTCGACGGCCCGGTGCCGCTCGCCCAGACCCGCCCCGGCACGGCCGGACGTCCCGTGCGCATCGTGGTGTTCCGGCGCCCGGTGGAGGCCCGCGGCGGCGGCGAACGGGAGACGTCCCAGATCGTCCGGGACGTCCTCGTCGAGGAGGTGGCCGACCTCCTGGGCCTCTCCCCCGAATCGGTCGACCCCAGCTACGACTCCCCCGACGACTGACCTTGGGGCCTGCTGCTAGGGGATCAGGGCCCGCTGGGAGTCGGCGGCAGGGGGCATCCGCATGGTCGTCCAGGCCGGATCGACCGGCAGGACGGTGAACAAGCCGTCATCGCCCTTGCCCGTGGCAAGAACCCGGGCCGCGTAGACGGGGCCGGAGCCTGAACTCGGTGCGAGCAGCACCCCGAAGCCGTCCTCAGCCCCCTTGGGCGCGGTGAGCTTCGCCTCGGCCGTCCCCCCGGCCGGAACCTTCACCTCCTGCGCACTGCCCGGCCCCGACGGGCCGACGGGGGTGACACGTACGGTGGCCCCCGCCTCGGGGGCGGTCAGGATCAGCGAGGCGTCGAACCGGTTCTCGGCCACCGCACCGCCGTCCGCGCCCAGGGGAAGCACCGCCGCCCCGTAGGCCACGTCGGCACCGCGCTCGGCCGCGAACCCCGCGACGATGGGCCGATCGGACTCCAGCCGTACGGAGGCAGGCTTTCCCGACAGGGCGCGGTCGAGATCCAGGGCCGTGACCGTCTCGGCGGGGGCGTCGAGCACGTCCTGCCCCTGCGGGGCGAACGCCCCCTTGGCGGTGACCACCCGCACCCGTACGCGGGCGTCCTCCTCCCCTGGAACAGCCACAAGTAGCTGCCTTCGCCCGTCCCCACCGGGCAGCCCCGGTACGACGAGCGACGTGGCAGGCGGTTGCGCCTGCGGCAGCCACTCGATGCCCTTGCCCTCGTCGATCCGCACCCGCACGGCCGCCGCGACCCGTCCGGTGGTGGCACGCACCCGCAGGGAGAGATCCCGGGCCGAGGCGACCACGTCCCCCAGCCCGTCCCCCGCGTCGCCTATGCGCACGACCTTGGTGCTGTACGGCTCGACGGGGACGCCCCTGCCGTCGGTGGTGTCGAGCGGCCCCTCCCCGGACAGCCCGGTGACGTCCACGGAGGCGGGCTGGGCGTCCACGTTGGTGAGATACAACTCGATGCGTTCGGCGGCCACGGGGCCCGGCCCCACGAACCACAGGTCCGTGCCAGGCCGCTCGCACCGCGTGCCCGCCAGGCCACGGTCGGCGCCCCCCGGCCAATGTGTGGTGCGCTCCGCCTCAAGTCCGGGCGCCAGCGCCCCCGAGGCCCGCGCCGTGTACGACCCCTGGTCGCTCTTCAGTCCGTCCTTCATCCAGAACGCCCCGGGCGACCCCAACGAGGCCACTCCGGTCCCGTCCCGCGTCTCCACCACATCGACGCGCCCAGCCGACCGCGCACGGGACGCCGACAGAAGGCTCAACCGGCCGCTCTCCCCCGCCGGGCACACCACCACGGCAGACGTGACAGGCGCGGAAACCGCCTTGACCGCCCCAGCCGACCCCCCGGGCCGCGACAACGACGCCACCCCGTACAGGGCCACCAACGCCAACGACACGAGCCCGGCCGTCGCGTACCGGAACCCGAGGAACCGCAGAACCCTGTCCATGCTCACCGCCGCTCCTCCGCCACACCCGCGTCCCGCGACTCCGCACCCCGCTCACCGCCAAGGGCACCCGCTTCCCCGGCGGGGGAGAACTCCGCGCCGTCCCCTGCCAAGCCGCCCCCACGACGAGAGCCCTCGCGACGAGGGGAACCGGCCTCGGCACCGGGCCCGGCCGCCTCACCATGCGGCAAAGGCTCTACGAGCGGCCTGGAAGCCGCACCGTCCCGGAAGGGCTCGGCCGCAGGACGCGAGGCATCCCCAACAGCGTCAGAAGACTGCTCGCCGCGTCCGGCGGCCGGGTCGTCCTGAGCGTCGTCGAGGGTCGGCGTCATAGTGGGGTTCGCGTTGTGCTGGACGGGGTCGGCCGGGAGGGCCAGGCCCTTGCGGCGAGGGAAGCGCTCGGCGAACGAGGCGGCTTTGGCGGCGCGGGAAAAGACTCGGCTGCGCCCAGCGTTCACCTCGGCGCGTGGCTCTGTGGCCGGCGAGGAGGCCGGGTCGCTTTGGGCGGTCGAGTGGCTCGGGGGGACGACGGGCACGGCCGCCGTGTCTGTGCGGGGCTCACCGTCGCGTGTCAGGTGCCCGTCGGGGGCGGTGGTTCCTTCCCGGTGGGCCGGGCTGGCGGTGGCAGTGGGGTTGGGTGAGGTGTCCTCAGCGAAGTGTGCGGGGGTTCTCGTGGGCGTGGGGAGGCCGTACGGGGGTGTCTCGTGTGAGGACGGGCCCTTGGGCGTGAGGGGGTAGGGCTCCTGTTGGGGGGTGCTCTCGCCGTCCGGGGTGGCTGCGTTGCTGTCCTCTGCGGGGGCGTCGGCGGAGGTCTTGTCGGAGGCGGTGGCGGGGTCCGCGGGGACTCGGCGGCGGGGGCGGCGGCGGTACACGGGGGTGGGGGCCTCGGGGGTGCCTGGGAGGGCCAGGGCGGCCACCGCAAGGACGGCGACGGCCTGGAGGGCGACCCAGGTGTGGCGCAGGATCATGCTGCGGGAGAGGTCGAGCATTCCGCCGGAGGCGGGGATGTCGTAGGCCTGGGCCCAGCCGTCCACGGTCTTGCCCTTGAGGTCGCGTCCGTCGAGGGTGGCGCGCCAGCCGCCGTCGGCGGGTTCGGCCAGCAGCAGGGTCCGGGGGCCGTTGCCCGGGGGAATGCGGACGCGGGCGTTGGTGTGGCCGGAGGGCAGCGGGGTGATGTTCCGGCCGTCCAGGAGCATGAGGCGGCCGGCCGAGGGCTGCAGGCGCCAGACGCCGTAGGCGCCGGTGCGGTTGAGGCGGGTGAGTTCGGGGTTGGCGTCCAGGACTGGCGTGAGGGCGTCGCGGGCGGGGCGCGGAACCAGGACGTACTGGATGCCCATACGGGTGAGCCTGGGGCCGTCCCCCACGCGGCCTGCGGCCATTGCGGCCACGAGGTCCTGGAGGTGGTCGGGGCCGGGGGTCTCGTTCTCGCCCAGGCTCGGCTCGGTGCCGCGTAGGACGGTGTAGGAGACACGTCCGTCGTCCTCGCGGTGCAGGATCAGGGTGCGCGGGCCTGTCGGGGCGTTGACGAAGAGCGGAACGGTGTGGGGGACGTGGCCGACAGGCCCCTCGGCGCCGTTCAGAACCCAGGCCCCTGCAGCGAGCAGGGGTGTCGCCACGGCGGCGACCCCGATGAGGCCGCCGGCGGCGGTGGCGACGAGGTGTCGGCCGAGGACTTCCGCGGCGCGCCGTACGGCGACGGCGGCCGCGAGCAGGATTCCGGCGGCGGCGAAGGTCAGCGCCACGCCGGGCCAGGCGGGGGCGCCGTCGGCCCCCTTGGTGACGGTGGCGGCGCTGATGAGGATCGCGGTGAGCAGCCCCAGGATGCCCACCGCCCAGCCCGCCGCGACGACGGTGCGGCGGCCCCGCAGCAGGAGGGCGCACAGCGCGGCCAGCGCGAGGCCGTACATGGTCCAGCGGGCGGGGGCGCCCGGACCGCCGGGGTTCAGCGTCAGCAGGTCGTGGGCGGTCGGCAGGGGCGGGGTGGCGCCGTGCAGGCCCGCCTCCAGCAGGAAGCGGGACGGGTGCAGCAGGAGGCCGACCGTCCACGGCAGGAGCAGCAAGGGCGGTACGCCCAGGGCGATGACCAGGCGGGTGCGTACGCGGGGGCCGCCGAGCAGCACCCATGACAGCGCCCCGGCGGCGAGGGCCAGCAGCCACGTCAGCGGTACGAACGCCATCGCGATCGTCAGCAGGAAGGCCACCGCCCAGGCGGCGCGGTCGGCGCGGCGGGGGTCGGTGCTCCTGCGCGGCAGGCCGTAGAGGCGCACGGCTTGGACGGCGATGAGCGGCAGCAGCACGATGACGACGGACGTGCCGAACCGTCCGCTGGAGACCGCCCCTGTGGCGGACGGCAGCAGCGCGTAGGAGGCGGCGAACCACACCCGCACCGCGGCGCCGGGCACGCGCCGTCCGCGCGCCCTGCGGCCTATGCGCGGCAGTTGCACCATCAGGGTGCGCGACGCGTAGTAGGCCGTCAGCCCCGCCAACGGCACGCTCGCCAGGAGAAGCAGGGCCATGGCCAGCCAGGGCTTGCCGAACAGCACCGTGGACAACGCGGCCAGCACCGCCACGTACGGGGGGCTGCCGGCGTCCGAGCCCAGCCCCACGGGATGCCAGCCGGAGATGTACTGCGCCCACAGGTCGCCGGCTCCCCCCGAGGCTGGCACCAGCGCGCCCCCGCCGAGACGTCCGCCCGCGGTGAGCAGTGAGCGTTCCGCGGCCAGTGTCACGGCGGTGAGGGCGAGCACGAGCATGACGCCGGGGCGGGTCAGCACACGGCGCAGACGGCCGGGGCCCTCGGGGGCGGGTGTCTCGTCCTCGTCGTCGCGTGCGGACAGGCGGTTGAGGACGTTCTCGTAGAGGCGGCGGGGCGCGACACGGCGGGGCATGAGGCGGCGCACACTGCGGTAGACGTGTCTGCGTCCCTCGGCCCGCGCCTTGCGCGCCCTGCGGAGCCGTCCAGGCGCGCGTAGCACGTCGGCCAGCGCCGCCAGTTCGTCGCGTGCGTCCTGCGGCCGTTTGAGGATCGTCAGGTAGAGCGCCCGCGTGAGGGCGACGAGGAGGTTGCGTAGGAGAATTCGCGACGCGGCCCCCACGGGCACGTTCGCCAGGAGCGTGTAGAGGGCGTTGCGCCGGTCGCGGCGGCGCCGGGACTCGGCGAACATGCCGATCTCGCGCAGTCCCCTGTGGGACGCCTGCGCGTGGTGGACGACGGCGTCGCTGACGACGAGGACGCGGTGCCCGGCGGCGTGCGCGCGCCAGCAGAAGTCGATGTCGTCGCGGAACAGCCCGAAGTCGGCGTCGAAGCCGCCGAGCCGGTCCCACACGTCGCGGCGCACCAGCATCCCGGCGCTGCCGACGGCCAGCACGTCGCGGACGCCGTCGCGCTGTCCCTGGTCCAGCTCGTGACGGTCCAGGCCGGTCTCGCGGCGGCCCGCGCCGTCCATGGACACGCCGAGTTCCAGCAGGGTGCGGCGGTCGTACCAGTCGCGGGCCTTGACGCCGAGCACCGCGGCGCGGGGGTCGGCGTCGGCGACGCGCAGCAGCAGCGCGAGCGCGTCGGGCGCGGGGGCGGAGTCGTCGTGCAGCAGCCACACCCATTCGGTGCGGGGCTCGCCGGGCCGGTCGTCGGGGACGGGGAGGGACGCGGCGGGGTGGCGCAGGGCCTCGGCGACGGCCTGGCCGTAGCCGGTGGCGCGGGGCAGGGTCAGCACGTTGCCGGTGCCGGCGACCTCGGCCAGCACGGCCGGGCCGCGGTCGCGGCTCCCGGTGTCCACGGCGACGAGGCGTTGCACCGGCCGCGTCTGTGTCAGCAGCGCCTTCAGCGTCTCCGGAAGCCAGCGCGCGCCGTCATGGGCGACGAGGACCGCCGTGACGACGTGGCGATCGACAGTGGGCGACAAGGGTCCGCTCGATCTGTGGGTCGACAGTCAGCAGCCGTGCCGGCCGGGGGCCGACACGGCTGACAACTGTACGCGCGCCGTAGCGGACGCGTCCGGGATCTCCCCGGATCGGCGGCGCGACGAATTGCGCGCGGCGCCGCCTTCGGCCCTCCCCGGCTCCGGGGTCACGGGGAGGGCCGTTCGGTCAGACGGCCTGACGCTTCAGCTTGCGACGCTCCCGTTCCGACAGTCCCCCCCAAATACCGAAACGTTCGTCATGCTGCAGCGCGTACTCCAGGCACTCGGCCCGAACCTCGCATGCGCGGCACACCTTCTTGGCTTCGCGAGTGGAGCCGCCCTTCTCCGGAAAAAATGCCTCCGGGTCCGTCTGCGCGCACAGTGCACGCTCCTGCCAGCCCAACTCTTCGCCCTCTGTGCCGTGCGCCAGCGGGATGACCACCTCGCTCACAGCGCACCTCCTAGCCCGTGGAGCCCCCCTGGTCACTGCCTTCCCTCGAGCTCCATCCCCCGAGAAGGCATAGAACTACACCCACGAAATTACACGCGTGTAGCGCCCGGTCCGTCAAGCGGAACCAGTTTCCGAGGGGACAAAGAGGGTTTTTTGGGTATCGCCGCGATCGGCTTTGGCACGGAGATCAGATAAACGCGCCGTAGGTCACTGTGAGGGGCGGTTGTCGCGGTACCAGTCGCCGCCCTCATCGGACCGTTGCTCGCCCTGCTGCGAACCGTAGCCGGGCTGAGCCGGCGACTGGGCGTCCTGACCCGAACCGCCGCCGCCGTACGCGCGCGTCCAGTCGCCGACGTCGTCGCCGTCCGAGTCCTGCTGCTGGGCGCCGCCGCCCTGGCCGTACTGCTGTTGCCCAGGCTGAGCCTGTCCAAACTGCCCTTGTCCGAATTGCCCCTGCCCCGGCTGGGCCTGGCCGGGCGCACCGGGCTGTCCCGGCGCCGGCTGCGCGGCCCCCGGCTGCTGGTAGCCCTGAGGCTGCCCGTACTGCTGCGGGTAGCCCGGCTGCGGCTGCTGGTAGGGCTGCTGGTACGGCTGGGCGTACGGCTGCTGACCGGGCTGGCCGGGCTGTCCCGGCTGGCCGGGCGGGACGCCCTGCCCCTGCTGGTAGCCGAAGTCGGGGTACCCCGGAGGCATCTGCGCCACCCCCTGAGGACGGGCGGGCTGCATGCCCTGGAACACCGTCAACACGAACCAGCCGCCCGCGCCGACCACCGCGAGCTTGGCCGCGCAGTACAGGAAGATGGCCAGCTTGGAGCCCGCGCTCGCGTACTGGGAGTCCACGAACAGCGAACCCAGCAGCGCGATGACGCCGAACAGCGCGACGCCGCCGAGCACGCCCAGCGCGCCCATGGTGATGGTGCGGGCCTGCGGCGTGGGCGCCGGGCCCCAGGTCACCAGCGCGACCGCCAGGGCGGCCAGCGCCACCACGGTCACGTGCGTGAAGAAGCCGTCGCCGGCTTCGGCGTACGCCCGGTACTTGAAGCCGTCACCCCCGCCGATGAACAACATGATGATGCCCGCGAGCAATTGCAGTCCGGCTGCGGCGACCAATATCCAGGCGGCCGGTTCACGCAGACGTCGGACGGCTTCGGTGTTCACCACGACCTCTCCAGACGTACGCAATGGGTTGTTCCGCAAAGCTTTGCACATCGCGTGCCCCGTCGTCTCATCCGGAAACCGCCCCGGCCCTGCGGCGAGGGCCGCCTCCGGGGCGCCCTAGGCTGGGCGCATGAGGATCGTGGCGCTGGCGGGCGGCATCGGTGGAGCCCGCTTCCTGCGCGGGCTGCGGCTGGCGGCCCCGGACGCGGAGATCACCGTCATCGGCAACACCGGGGACGACATATCGCTGTTCGGGCTACGGGTCTGTCCCGACCTGGACACGGTGATGTACACGCTCGGCGGCGGCATCAACGAGGAGCAGGGCTGGGGCCGCGCTGACGAGACCTTTACGGTCAAGGAGGAACTGGCCGCCTACGGGGTCGGGCCGGGCTGGTTCGGCCTGGGCGACCGCGATTTCGCCACCCACATCGTGCGCACCCAGATGCTGGCCGCGGGCTACCCGCTGTCGGCGGTCACCGAGGCCCTGTGCGACCGGTGGAAGCCGGGCGTGCGGCTGATCCCGATGACCGACGACCAGGTCGAGACCCACGTCGTCATCGAGGACCCCGAGAAGGGACGCCGCGCGATCCACTTCCAGGAGTGGTGGGTGCGGCTGCGGGCGTCCGTCCCGGCCCGGTCGATCGCGCCGGTGGGCGCGGACGACGCCAAGCCGGCGCCCGGGGTCCTCGACGCGATCCAGGACGCCGACGTGGTGCTGTTCCCGCCGTCCAACCCGGTGGTGAGCATCGGGACGATCCTGTCGGTCCCCGGCATCCGCGACGCGGTGGCGGCCCGCACCGTCGTCGGCGTGTCGCCGATCATCGGCGGGGCCCCCGTGCGGGGCATGGCCGACGCCTGCCTGACCGCGATCGGGGTGGAGACCTCGGCCGCGGCGGTGGCCGCCCACTACGGCCCGGACCTGCTGGACGGCTGGCTGGTGGACGAGACCGACACCGACGTGGAGGTGCCGGGCATCGCCGTGCGGTCCCGGCCGCTGCTGATGACCGACGAACGCGCCGCCGCCGACATCGCCGGCGCCGCCCTCGACCTGGCCCGCGAGCTGACGAAGGACGCCGAATGAAACTGGAGATTTTCGGCGTCCCGGGCCTGCCGGAGGTCACCGAGGGCACCGACATCGCGGCCCTGCTGCCCGCCGACGCCCTCGCCGACGGCGACGTCCTCGTCGTCACGTCCAAGATCGTCAGCAAGGCCGAGGGACGCGTGCTGGTCGCCGACGACCGGGAGAAGGCGATCGACGCCGAGACCGTCCGCGTGGTGGCCCGGCGCCGCCACCCGGGCGGCGAGACCCGCATCGTCGAGACCCGGCAGGGGCTGGTGCTGGCCGCCGCCGGGGTCGACGCGTCCAACACCGCCCCCGGCACGGTCCTGCTGCTCCCCGAGGACCCGGACGCCTCGGCCCGCCGCATCCGCGCGGGCGTCCGGGAACGCACGGGGCTGAACGTGGGCGTCATCGTGTCCGACACGTTCGGGCGTCCGTGGCGCAACGGCCTGACCGACGTGGCGATCGGCGCGGCCGGCCTGGCGCCGCTGCACGACCTGCGCGGCCGCGACGACGCGTACGGCAACCGCCTCGACGCGACGATCACCGCCGTCGCCGACGAACTCGCCTCCGCGGCCGAACTGGTCAAGGGCAAGCTCGACGGCGTGCCGATCGCCGTCGTCCGGGGCCTGGACGGCCTGGTCACCGACGACGACGGCCCGGGCGCCCGCGCGCTGGTGCGCCCCGCCTCCGAGGACATGTTCCGGTACGGCTCCGCCGACGTGCTCTACGCCCGGCGCACCGTCCGCGAGTTCACCGCCGACCCCGTGGACCCGGCCGCCGTGCGCCGGGCGGTCGCAGCGGCCATCACCGCCCCCGCCCCCCACCACACCACGCCGTGGCGCTTCGTCCTGCTGGAGTCGCCCGAATCCCGGGTGCGCCTGCTGGACGCCATGCGCGACGCCTGGGAGGCGGACCTGCGCCGCGACGGCTTCTCCGACGAGTCGATCGCCAAGCGCCTGCGCCGCGGCGACGTGCTGCGCCGCGCCCCCTACCTCGTGGTGCCGTGCCTGGTGATGGACGGCTCGCACGACTACCCCGACGAGCGCCGCTCCCAGGCCGAACGCGAGATGTTCGTCGTCGCCACGGGCGCCGGAGTGCAGAACCTCCTCGTCGCCCTGGCCGTGGAGGGCCTCGGCTCCTGCTGGGTGTCCAGCACGATGTTCTGCCGCGACGTCGTCCGCGAGACCCTGGACCTGCCCGCCGACTGGGACCCGATGGGCGCCGTGGGCATCGGCCACGCCGCCGCACCGCCCCGCGAACGCCCGCCCCGCTCCCCCGACACCTTCATCGAGGTCCGCTGAGTTCCACAAGGGCGTTGACGCTGCATCGCGTGGTGCGTCAGCCTACTGTCTGCTGATCAATCCCTGTTGTGGGGAGGCAGGGCTCGGTGAGCGCACCACCCGGGTGGTACCCAGATCCGCAATGGATGGGGCGCGAAAGGTACTGGGACGGGCAGACCTGGACGGACGAGTCACGCCCGTGGACCGGCAAGGCCGCCGCCATGACCGAGCACGTGACCGTGCCCGCCCGCCGCTCCCCGCGCAAGGCCCTGGCCCGGGGGCCCGCGAAGGTCCCTGCGCGCGAGACCCCGTCGGCGAAGGCGCTCAGCCTGCGCCCCCAGCCGGCAACGCCCCCCGCGAAGGGCTCACACCGTCCGGGAATGTGGCCGACCACGGTGACCTTGGTCACCGTGGTCGCGGTCCTCGCCGGCGAGGCCGCGATCATCGTCCCGCTCGCCTACGCGGCGCACCTGGCCTGGCCGTCGTGGGGCGCGCCGGTCCCGTTCGCCGCCTGGTGCGGGCTCGCGCTGTTCACCTTCCTACCGGCGGCCCAGTCATGGAGCGCACGAACCCATGGCTGCCGCGAACCGACCGCCTCCGAGCGCTCCCGCCTCGAACGGCCGTGGCGCGCCCTCCTGCACCGCGCGGGCCTCCGCGACCGGCAGTACCGGCTCATGGTCACCGATTCGGACGACCTGAACGCCTGCACACCGGCCCGACGAATCGTGACGGTCACCACCCACGCCGCGTCGCTGCCCACACCGCACCTGGAAGCCGTCCTCGCTCACGAACTGGGCCACAAGCGCGGCCTGCAGTCCCTGCCCGCGTTCGTCACCACCCACCTCACGCTGCCGAGCCGAACACTGAGGTGGACGCTACGAACACTGTGGTCGCCGGTCGTCCCCATGTGGAAACGGGCCGTCGCCTGGCACCGCCCGATCGGCTTCCTCATGGTCTTCCTACTGGCCGCCGTCGCCACGACCGTCACCCTGCTCGCGGCACTCCCGGCCGCCGTCGCCTACGCCGCCACAACCCTCACCCGGCTGTCCAAAGCCCCCGCGGAATCCGAAGCAGACCGCCTCGCCGTCCGCCTGGGCCTGGGCCCCGAACTACTGACCGCAGTAGAAACCCACATCGAGAACACCGCCCCCTCCGCCGCACTCCCCCTCCCCCTCGTCCAACGCGCCCAACACCTCCGCCGCACCCTGCCCCTCACCTGATCACTCTGCCCGTTCACGACGGCGGTGCGCCGCGCCAGATACGTGAGTGAGGCCCTGCTTCAAAGAAGCTCGCGGATTTAGACCCCAACTGCGCAAATCGGCAGCTCCTGTAGCGGAATCAGTAACCTACACCAGCGAATTGGATCATCTAATGACAAAAGATGACCCGCGCCCAGGGTGGATCGCCCGGCTCATCGCAGAGTTGAGCACGTTCCTGCAGGAACCGGTCTTTCTCGCTGAGCCCATTGAAAAGTGCCTGTTCGACGACGGGTTCGACGGGTTCTCTTGCCTCATCCGCAGTTCGCCCCCAGCGGGGAACGGCTTCCAGTTGTGCTGGGAGGGAGTGCTGGGGATGCAACTCATCGACGGGAAGCCTGACGTCAGCGTTTCGCTATTCCTGTACAGCAGGAATCATCGACTCGGAATGATGAACCACACCGACGGCAGCTACCTGGAGATCGTCTATGAGGGTTCACTGGAAAACGGTGGGCAATGGACCACTCTCGAATGGCTCGAAGACGGATTCGGCGAGTTCCTCGCATATGACTCGTACGGCGGCCAGTGAGCGGCCAGCCACCCTTCATGGCCGGATTGGCGCCCCCGCTGTTGCCCGCATCGGTGATGCACAGCGCCCCGGCAGTCAGCTCGGGCAGTCCCATCCGCTCGGCCAGGCGCACCACCGGCACCAGCCCAGCATCGGCGATCAGGTTCGGTTCATCAAAGGCAGCGGCCACCGCCGGTGCCGCGTGAGGGGATTGCACTTACGGCATGCCTCGTCGTTCTGCGTTGCTGGACCTTGGACAAGCCCATAATCGCAGGCCACGGGGCGTCCCTTTTGTCGTTTCCGCCACCTGAACGCCAGTCAGCCGCTGGATCGAGACCCCAGTCGCACCGACTGGCGCTACATAAAGCCTGAACCGTCTGACCAGTGGTCAGAGCTGTAGAGTCGGACTCGGGTCAGGCCTGCTTCGAATGGAAGGGTCAGTGGCAATCTCGACGGACGGCCGCGCCCCGATCTGCCCGTCTTTCTTATACACGATGGGAACTCCGCCCACTATCGCATATGAATCGTCGCCGTCAATAATTCACTCTCGTGCGCCGATGCTGAAGACATAGAACTCCTCGTTCTCGACGATCACCCGATCGTCCAGGCAGAAGGTGCCATGAGCCCATCCACGCTCGAAGTGTTCGCGGACGATTTTCTCGAGCCTGCTCATAGGTCACTGCCACTGTTCAGCAAATTTCCGAGCAGAGTTCAAGAGATCATCCAGCGCGGAGTCGTCAAAATTCGCATCTGAAGCCAACGCCATCAGAATCATGAGTTGGGCATGCGCCTTCGTTTCGTCGTCCACCTTGTCGAGCGCCTTGATGTTGAGGGACTCGTCGCCGAGCGCGTGGCGCATCAAGTTCTCGGCCACCAGAGGGTCGAGGCGATCACGGTCCCCACCGAGGACTGACCTCAGGCCGGCGACGTATCGGATCACCTCGCCCCAACTCCATGTCGGTGAGAACCTGCGCCGAACCGCCGTCACGAAAGCAGCGGAAAGGAACTGGCCATACCCGCTCGTGGCCCCATCGGCTATCAACTGCCGGTGCAGCCGTTGCGATTCCTCATCGTCGCCGGCGAGACATGCCCGCATCGCCGAGACGTGGTCATCCGACACTTTCACTGCAGCCAGCCTCCGAGTCGGTCAACGTCACCATGAGGACCGGTAACCAGCGAAGGATTTCAGCGCAGCCACTCGTCAGCGAGCTTACGCGCCTCACTCAAGAAATCATTGAGCTCGACTTCGTCGAAGTTTCGATCCGCGACCAGTGCAGCCAGCAGTAGGAACTCGGTGGCCATGATGGTCCTACCGTCCAGGTCATCGATGTTCTCGTCGGCCACGGTCGCCAGGATGACCCGCTCGGCAGTACGCGGGTCAAGCTGATCAGCGACGCCGGCGAACCTGCTTCGCACGTCGCCGACATACTCGACCACGTCATCGATAGAGCCTGCTTTTACGAACCTCTGGTATGCGGCCTTGAAGAAGGCCGCCGCAACAAGCGCCGTGTAACTACGACTGTCGTCAACCTCTTCGATCTGCACACTCAGGCGATCATATTCCTCGAAATTTCCTGACAGCAGAGCGCGCAACGTGGCGATTTGGTCATCGGTGACTGTCATGCTCTCTCCTTCTTATGCGACCCATCAGGCGGATACCGTGACGCGCCCCCTCATTGATGACTATGCCGAGGGCAAGTAGGCCGACAAAACCGTCTCCGGCCTTCATCGGGTCATTCGCTTTCATGCGTGGTGCTGTACTTATCTCAGCATGGCCTGTCGGCGGTGGTTTCTCCAGGAGCTTCTTCACATTGCGCTCGACCTCGCGAGAGACATCGCGGATCCCCTCAGCTCTTTCGAAGATGACCCTCCGAGCCTTGTCCGCTCGAGATCTCTCGTCGTCCTCCAGATCGGCGATGCGGTCACCGGTCCTGTCAGCCCCGTCCGGCACCTGACCACCACCCGTCCCGACATCGGCACCGACGGGGTCGAGGTACTCCCGAAGGGGACGGCCATCGATCGTGAGTTGGAAGCGCGTGGAGGCGTCGTTTGACGCCGGGGCCTGCTCGGTGACGGGCGCTGGTAGGGCCTCGGCTGTTGCGGGCTCGGGTTGTTGGCGGGCGGGCTCGATGACCGGAGTTGGTGCGTCACCCTCGGATTCGGGCGCGTCGGCATCGCCGGCTGGCGGCTGGGTGTCCGCGCGGTCGGTGGGGTCCTTGGGTGTGGCGGCGTCATCGGGTTCAGTCTTGCCTGGGTCGGTGGCGTCGCGCGACTGGGCCGACGCATTCGTGTCCAACTCGCCGGTGTTGTTGGTCGGCTGGTCGGCGTTGGGCTTCGCAGGTTCGGTGGTGGGAGGAGCGTCGGACGGGGAGTCGGGGGCTTTGGCGGCGGCGACAGGCTCGGGCGGCGGTGGCTGGTCGGTGGGGCCGGTTGCCTTTGAAGGGGCGTCGGACGGAGAGGTGGCCTGGGGGCTGTCGGCGACGACGAGGGTGGGGGGTTGCCGCTGGTCTTGGCGGGGTGGTTGGTCGGCAGGAGCTGTGCCGGAGGGGGCGTCGCTGGTGGAGGTGGGGTCCTTGGCGGCCTTGGCTGGATCGTCGAGGAGAGCTGTGTCAGTGGCCTCGGACGGGCGGTGGGCGGTGCCTTCTGCCGGCGGGGTGCGGTCTGGTTTGGTCTCGCCCCCTTCGGCGGTGGAGTGTCGGTCCGTTGTCTCGGGTGACTGAGGCTTGGACGTGGTGCCTTCGGTGTTCGTATCGCGGACGCGCTGGGACTCCCGGCCGCGGGTGGCTTCCTTGCCGCCCTCGGCTCGTGGTTCCGAAGTGGCGGCCTCCTTGGACGCGCGGCGTGGGCCCAGGTCCGTCACCTCTGGAGGCTGCTTACCCGCGCCTTCGTCGTCCTTGGTGCTCGGGACGCGGTCCGCGGTGTCCTGGGGCTGGTTGGTGGCTTCTCGGGAGGTGCGGCGGGGGTTCCAGTCGGTTGGGGTGGGGGTGCGCTCGTCCGCGGGGGTGGTGGACGGCTTGTCTTGGGGCTGGGTGGTGGCTTCTCTGGAGGCTCGGCGGGGGCTCCAGTCGGTGGGTTGCTCCGGTGCGGTGGTCGGTTTGTCTTGCGGTGTGGGGCGGGGCTTGTCCGCGGACGGCTTGTCGTCGCGTTGGGCGGTTTCGGAAGCCTGGGCAGCGGCGCGGCTTTCGGCTCGGGAGGGTTGGCCTGGGGTGCCCGGCCTGTCGGGTGGGGGCGGTGGAGGCTTTTCGGGAGTGCGGGGGGCCTCGGTGGTTTCGGGACGGGTGTCGTTGTTGGTGTGCTCGACGGCCATGCTTATTCCTTTCCGCCGAACAGGGGTGGGGGGCCTTGGCGTGGTGGGGTTTCGCCGGGGGGCCGTCGGCGAGGGGGTGTCGGTCGCGCCTGGCTTGAGTGGTCGTCTTGCTGGCGTGGGCCGGTTTGGTAGCCGGGCGGGGGGCCTGGCGCATAGGGCAGGGGTGGTCTGGGAGCGGCTGGGGTGGGTGGGGTCAGCCACTGGGGGGCTGAGGCGGCGGACGGGGTGATGGCCTGCTGGGGAGGCGGGAGGGGGGTGGTGCTTACGCGGTCGAGGGTGATGATGGCCGGGTCGCACTCGACGGGGGTGAGGGTGCGGCCGCCGCCTGGGGCGGACTCCACCAGGAGGAGGGCGTGGTCGGGGAGGTGCTGCAGTGTGACCGGTTCGACGGCGTACTCGTAGACGCGTTGGATGCTGTCGGAGTCGCTCCAGTTGGTGCCCTCCGCGTAGGCGTAGGCGGCGGACCAGTTGCGGGAGGTGGAGACGGTGCGTCCCTCGGTGTCGCTGTGGCTGGTGGAGCCGCCTCGGTTGCTGCCCTTGCCGCGGGAGGTGGAGCGGTCGGGGAACAGTCCGCCGCCGGAGTAGTTGGCGCCGGACGAGCGGGACGTGCCCCAACTGGTGGAGGTTCCGGTGGTGTGGCTGGTGCTGTGGCTGTCGGAGTCGCCTTCGCCGGTGGTGTCGGTGGTGGTGTGGGACTCGTTGCCGCCGACGTTCTTGGTGATCTGGGAGAGGACGAAGCGGTGGTCGCGGCCGATGAAGTCGGCGGCGCGGGTGGCGTCCTCGTGGTTGCCCAGCCGCATGAACGCCACCGCGCCGCCGCCGATCAGCTCCGCGGACGTGTCGCGCAGGCGCCGGAACATGAAGGTCAGCGGCACGCCGCGGCGTTCGCAGGCGTCCGACAGGCGTTCCAGGTGGCGGCGGGCCAGTTCGTCGGCGCCCGCGACGACGAGTGCCGGGGTGGAGTCGTGGGAGGCGGTGATGCGCTGGGTGACCCACTGGACGATCAGGTCGGTCAGCAGGTCGGCGCGGACGTTGCGGGCCTGGCTGTCCAGGGCGATGCAGGTGAGGTAGCCGGCCCGCGCCGAGCCGGCCCGCGCCGAGCCGGCCCGCGTCGAGCCGGCCCGCCCCGAGCCGGAGCGGGCCTCGGTGCCGAGGTTCTCCAGGGGGTGGATGTAGGACTCGATCCTTGACAGGTTCGTGTGCGCCTGGCGCCGGTACTCCACCGAGAACAGCTCGCCGGCGATGCGGCGGCGTTCGTCGCGGGTGAGGGTCTCGGAGGTTTCGGGTTCGCCCATCAGGACGCGGAGCGCCGCGGCAATCCGCCCGAGGGTGACCTGGTCGCCGAGGGCGTCGCAGACCTTGGTCAGGATGCGGTCGTCCATGCTGCGGTCGGCGCGGGCGGCGTCCGGGGTGCCGCCGTGCATGGATTCCACGATCGCGTCCACGAGGTCCCGGGGCGGCAGGCCGGACAGCAACGTGGAGGACGCCTGGCGGCTGGGGAGCAGCTGGGCGTCCACGTCGATCCCGCCCTCCTCGGCGAGTGCGACCAGTTCCCCGCTGACCAGTTCGCGGGACAGGTCGAGCACCAGGAGGGGTTGGGCGGCGAGGGCGGACGCGCCGTACGTGGTGAGCAGGGCCTCCCAGGACCAGAGTGTGCCGCCGAACACGTCCAGGCGGCGGGAGGGGCGAGGGACCGCGCTCCATTCCGGCAGGGCGTTGACGCGGGCTTGTTCGGCGGCCTCGTGCGCCTGCTTGCGTTCCCGCCACTGCCGGGCTTCGGCCTGGTAGCCGCCGGTGGTCTGGCGTTGGGCCAGCTCGTAGGCCTGACGTGCCTGTTCGCGTTGCCGGACGGCGAGCAGGGTCAGGGCCGGCCCGGGGATCGCGACCAGCAGGGCGAGCACCCACACCGTCACGGAGCCGCCCATGACGGCGGAGAGCGACGCCAGGACCGCCGCGCCGAGAAGGCCGAGCGGCAGGGTGCGGCGCAGCCGGCGACGCGCGAGCCGCTCGGTCTCGGCGACCCGGCGTTTCAGGTATTCGGGCAGGTGACGCTGTTGCGGCGGGGGTTCGGAAAAGGGCCGCAGAAACCACCACCGGTCCCGGAACACCCAGCCCAGGCGGGGGTCGGGATGGAAGAGTGCGGCGCGGCGGGTCAGCACGCGCTGATGATCGATCGGTTCGCCGGTCACCACGCTGAGCCCCCGTTTCCCCGTTCTCCCGTCTCGATCACGCGGCGTGCTCCGGCTTCGGGAGCGATTACCGCAAACAACCCAAGCAGATTGACACGGAACTTGTCACCACGCCCGATCAGAAACGGGGGTTCACATTGGAATCCTTGCTCAATAGCCTGACCGGGCCGCGACGACCGAAGGAGGATCCAGGCAGCGATGACCGGTGGGTCGGTTTGGGATGTCGTGCGGGGCTTGCCGGTGTGCCGGCTGCTGGAGGTGCCGCGGCGGTCCGGTGACGAGCCCGAGGCCGAGGGACGTGACGAGTGGCGGGATCAGCGGGTGGCGGCGCTGGTGTCGGCCTACCACTCGGGGGACGGTGCGGTGCTGCTGGGGTGGCGGCGTGCACAGGCGTTCGGGCCGACCGAGGTGTTCGTCGGCGGGGACGCGCTGATCGCGGGTCAGGCCGGCGCGGAGGCTCCGGCCGGTTCGGTGACGCTCAGCCTGCCGGCGGGTGGACGCGGCGTCATGCTGCCGGACGGGGCCGTCGACGCCGCGATGGGCGCCCTGCCGTACTGGGTGCGGATCGGCGGCATCGCCGACGGGCTGCTGGCGGACGCCGCCGTGCCGGGCCTGGGTGAGCCGGCGCGGCCGTCGTTGGAGGAAGGGCTGCTGTCGGTCTGGATGCGGCCGTTCGCGTGGATGATGGTGGCCGAACCGGTGGGTCCGGTGGAGGCGGCGAGCCTGGCCGATGATCTGGCCGACCGGCAGCAGCATGCCCGTTCGATGGCGGACATGTCGCCCGAGAACGCGGTGGCGGCCGATCGGCTGGAGCGCCGGCACCGCGAGCTGCGGCAGGCCGTCACGTCGGGTCTGTGGCGGGTTCATCTGATGGCGGGGGCCGCTACGGCGCGGGACGCCGCGCGGGTGGCGGCATTGGTGTGCGCGTCCGCCGACCTTGACCGGCTTCCTTATGCGCTGGTGCCCGAGCCCGCGGACGACGCGGCGGTTTTCCCGTTCGAGGCGAGCACGCAATTGGTGGCGGCGTTGGCGCGTCCTCCGATCAGGGAAATCGCGGGGGTCCGGTTCGTCATGCGACCGGAATTCGACGTCACGCCCGAATCCGTGCCCGACCCGGCGGCCGCGGTGCGGCTGGGGCAGGTGCTGGACCGCAATCGCCGCGAAGTGGGGCCGTTGGTCCTGCCTTTGACGAGCCTGAACAGGCACACTTTCGTGTGTGGTGCCACCGGTGCCGGTAAGTCCCAGACCGTGCGGGCGCTGCTGACGGCCGCGAGCCTGGCCGGGCTGCCCTGGCTGGTGGTGGAGCCCGCCAAGGCCGAGTACCGGCTGATGGCCGCCCGGCTGGCCGGGGAGGCGGAGGTCGTGGCGATCCGGCCCGGCGACGCCGAGGCGATCGCGGCGGGGATCAATCCGCTGGAGCCCGCGGCCGGGCCCGACGGGCGGCCCTTTCCCTTGCAGACCCATGCCGATCTGGTGCGCGCGCTGTTCCTGGCGGCGTTCGAGGCCGACGAGCCCTTTCCCCAGGTTCTGTCGGCCGCGCTGACCCGCTGCTACGAGCGGCTCGGCTGGGATCTGGCGCTGGGCGAGCCGGTCGTCCCGGGCACGCGGCCCCGCTATCCGACGCTGGCCGACCTGCAGGCCGTCGCGGAGCAGGTGGTGGACGAGATCGGGTACGGGCAGGAGATCACCGACAACGTCCGCGGCTTCATCCGTGTCCGGCTGTCGAGCCTGCGGCTGGGCACCACCGGGCGGTTCTTCGAGGGCGGCCATCCGATCGACTTCGACCGGCTGCTGGCGCGCAACGTGGTGCTCGAGATCGAGGACGTCGGGGACGACCGCGACAAGGCGTTCCTCATGGGGACGGTCCTGGTGCGTCTGGTGGAGCATCTGCGGTTGCGGCAGCGGCATGACGGCGTCGCCGCCGGGGGGCTGCGGCATCTGAGCGTCTTCGAGGAGGCGCACCGGCTGCTGCGCCGCAGCGAGCAGGCGGGGCCGGCCGCCCACGCGGTGGAGACGTTCGCCAGCCTGCTGGCCGAGATCCGCGCCTACGGGGAGGGACTGGTGATCGCCGAGCAGATCCCGTCCAAGCTCGTCCCCGACGTCATCAAGAACACCGCCGTCAAGATCGTGCATCGGCTGCCCGCCCAGGACGACCGGGACGCGGTCGGCGCCACCATGAACATCACCGAACGGCAGTCGCAGTTCCTGGTGACCCTCACGCCCGGGGAGGGCGCGGTGTTCACCGACGGCATGGACTATCCGCATCTGGTCCGCATGCCGGACGGCACGCGCCTGGAGAGCACGTCCACGGCGACGGCGGCCTCGCCCGGGGTGCTGGTGTCCCCCCGTAGTGGTACGTGCGGGGCCGACTGCCACGGCTCTCCCTGCACGCTGCGGGACATGCGGACCGCCCAGCGCGTCCTGGGCGATCGGCCGGACTACGTGCTGTGGGCGGAGCTGGCGACGGCGGCGCACCTGACCGGGTGGGGGTGTCCCGTTCCCGACGCCGCCGCCCTGGGCGCGTTGCGGGCGCTGCCCGCGCGCGTGCGCGACTGCGCGATCTCCCACGCCGTCGACGCCGCCATCGCCGCCCGCTCCACGGCGATCCCGCCGACGTGCGACCCGCGCGGGTTCGCCGATCACCTGGCGGAGGTGCTGCGCGGGCGTCTGGACGGCAGGAGCGTCTGCGTCGGTGAGGAGGCCGAGTACTTCGCCACCCCGTACCGGTGGTGCGTGGTGCTGGAGGACCTTGAGCGCGCCCACCGCCGGTCACCCGGCGCCGGGCGCCATCCCCGCAGTGACGAATGGGAGGCCGTCTACGGACGGGCCGTCCCCGGCGCGACGCTCGCCGAGCAGCTCGGACACGTCACCGCCTGGTGGAACCGCGACCAGCGCGACCAGGCCACCCGCGCCGCCGCGCTGTGGGGCACGACCACGCCGTCGGCGATCGAGACCGCCGTGGGCGCCCGCCGTGACGACGCCGACTGGGCCGAGCGGCTACGGGAGGCCACCGCCGCGCTGAGCAACGCCGACGGTCTGCTCGGGTCGTATCTTCCGCCCCCCGCGCCGGACGCCGGCGACGTGTCCTGACCTCCGGCCGGGGGCGCCGTCCAAGGGCGCCCCCGGCCGGACTGGTCAGGCGCCGATGAGGGGGAGGCCCTTGCCGAAGTGGCCTACGCCGTCGGTGCGGCGGGCGGCCTGGACGCGTTCTTCGGGGACCTCGCCGTACAGGGTGGTGCGCTGGCGGGCGGGGCGGCCCGCCTGGGCGGCGATGGCCTCCAGGGAGCTGATGGTCTTGAAGGAGCCGTTCTCGGAGCCGGCCATGCGGCTGATGGTCTCCTCCATCAGCGTGCCGCCGAGGTCGTTGACGCCGCCTTGCAGGACGCGGGTGCACAGCTCGTCGCCCAGTTTCACCCAGGAGGTCTGGATGTTGGGGATGGCGCCGTGCAGCAGGATGCGGGCCAGCGCGTGCACCGCGACGTTCTCGCGGGCGGTGGGGCCGGGACGGGCGAGCCCGGCCAGGTAGATGGGCGAGTTGTGGTGGACGAACGGCAGCAGCACGAACTCGGTGAAGCCGCCCGTCCGTTCCTGGATGGAACGGATCAGCTTGATGTGGGCCACCCAGTGCGCGGGCGTGTCGACGTGGCCGTACATCATCGTGGACGTCGTCGGCAGGCCGATCTCGTGGGCGGTGGTGACGACCTCGATCCACTGGTCGGTGGGCAGCTTGCCCTTGGTGAGCACCCAGCGGACGTCGTCGTCCAGGATCTCGGCGGCGGTGCCGGGCAGCGAGTCGACCCCGGCGGCCTTGGCCTCCTGGAGCCACTCGCGGATCGACATGTCGGTGCGGGACGCCCCGTTGACGACCTCCATCGGGCTGTAGGAGTGCAGGTGGATGCCGGGGGCGCGGCGCTTGACCTCGCGGGCGAGGTCGAAGTACGCGGTGCCGGGCATGTCGGGGTGGATGCCGCCCTGCATGCAGATCTCGGTGGCGCCGGCCTCCCACGCCTGGTCGACGCGGTCGCCGACCTGCGCCAGCGACAGCGTGTAGGCGTCGGCGTCGGTGCGGCGCTGGGCGAACGCGCAGAACCGGCAGCCGGTGTAGCAGACGTTGGTGAAGTTGATGTTGCGGGTGACGACGTAGGTGACGTCGTCGCCGACCGCCTCGCGGCGCAGGTCGTCGGCGAGTTTCTGCAGCGCGTCCAGTTCGGGGCCGTCGGCGTGCAGGAGGGCGAGGGCCTCGTCGTCCGACAGGCCGGCGGGGTCGGCCTCGGCGGCGGCGAGCGCGGCCTTGACGTCGGCGTCGAAGCGCTGCGGGGCGTTCATGCGCTCGCGCAGGGCGTCCCAGTCGCCGTAGACCGAGTCGAAGTCCTCGCGGCGGTCGCCGGTGCGGCCGGTGGTGTCGATCTCCACGTGCAGGTCGGTGCGGCCGGACGACTCCAGCCCGCCGTCGGGTTCCTGCCAGGGACGGCCCTGGAGCACCGCGTCCTCGCGGGCCAGGCCGGTCGCGGGGTCGGCGAGGGCGGCGACGTGCGCGCTCAGGCGGGGGTCGAGCCACGGTTCGCCGCGCTTGAGGTACTCGGGGTAGATGGTCAGGCGTTCGCGCAGCTCGAAGCCCGCGGCGGCGGTCCTGGCGGCCAGCTCGTCGATCTGCGGCCAGGGACGCTCGGGGTTGACGTGGTCGGGCGTGAGCGGTGACACGCCGCCCCAGTCGTCGATGCCCGCGCGCAGCATCAGCGCATACTGGTCGTCGACCAGGTTGGGCGGCGCCTGGATGCGCGCCTTGGGCCCGAGGACGAGCCGGGTGACCGCGATGGTGGCGGCCAGCTCCTCCAGCTCGGCGTCGGGCGTGCCGCGCATCTTGGTGTCGGGCTTGGCGCGGAAGTTCTGGACGATCACCTCCTGGATCGCCCCGTACTCGCGCATCGTCCGGCGGATCGCGAAGATCGCGTCGACGCGTTCGGCGGGCGTCTCGCCGATGCCGATGAGGATCCCGGTGGTGAACGGCACGTTGGTGCGGCCGGCGTCCTCCAGCACGCGCAGCCGCACGGCGGGGTCCTTGTCCGGGGACCCGAAGTGCGGGCCGCCCTTCTCGCTGAACAGCCGTGTCGCGGTGGTCTCCAGCATCATGCCCATGGACGGCGCGACCGGCTTGAGCCGCTGGAAGTCGCGCCAGGACATCACCCCGGGGTTGAGGTGGGGCAGCAGCCCGGTCTCCTCCAGGACCCGGATGGCCATCGCCCGCACGTACGACAGGGTGTCGTCGTAGCCGTGCGCGTCGAGCCACTCGCGGGCCTGCCGCCAGCGGTCCTCGGGCTTGTCGCCGAGGGTGAACAGGGCCTCCTTGCAGCCGAGCGCGGCGCCCTGGTGGGCGATCTCCAGCACCTCGTCGGGGCTGAGGTACGGGGCGTCCAGCCGGTGCGGCACGGTGGCGAACGTGCAGTAGCCGCAGCGGTCCCGGCACAGGCGGGTCAGCGGGATGAAGACCTTGCGGCTGTAGGTGATGATCCCGGGCCGTCCGGCGGCGGCCAGGCCGGCGTCGCGGGTCCGGGAGGCGTGGTCGAGCAGGTCGTCGAGCCGCGCGCCGCGGGCGTGCAGCAGGGTGGTGGCCTCGTCGAGGTCGAGCGTCTTGCCGTCGCGTGCCCGGGCGAGGGCCCGGCGGAGCGCGGAGTCCGTTACAGCACCAGCGTCCATGCAGGCACTCTATGCCAATCGTCATATTCCACGCCCATGGGGGCGGGGCGAAAAGACGCGACGAAGTGGGCAGCCCCGCGGGGCCCGTGCTTATTCCCGCCCGCCGCGACGATCCGGCGGCGGTCAGGGCGCCGCGGGCGCGGAATCGGCGTCCGGGACGCCGCGCACCAGCCCGGGACGGCCCGCGACCAGCGCGTCCGCCGAATCCCGCAGCGCCGCCAGGACGGCCCGCACCGAGGGCCGCACGTCCGCGCCGACGCGCGTCCACATCACCATGCGGCGGCTCACCCGGGCGTCGGCGATGTCGCGCACCACGATGCCCGCCTGGTCCTCGGCCAGCGCCAGGTCGGGCACGATCGCCGCCGCGCCGCCGTGCGCGATCACCGCGAAGACCACCAGCAGGTCGTTCGTCCGGAACCGCACCGCCGGACGGTAGCCGCCGAGCTCCACGCAGGTGCGTTCGAGCAGGTCGGCGTGGTTGGTGCCGACGTGGCCGGTCGCCCACACCTGGTCGGCCAGCTCGCCCATGCGCACCGGGCCGGGACGGGCCGCCAGCGGGTGCCCGGCGGGCAGCGCGATCCGCATCGGCTCGCTGACCAGCACCTCGGCGTTCAGCTCGGGGCGGCGGGGCCGGGGCAGGTAGGTGTACTCGTCGGTCAGCACCAGGTCGATCTCGCGCAGCACCAGCGCCTGCAGCACCCGCAGCCGCCCCAGATCCAACATAGTGAAGAGATTCTTACATAAACGCTGCAGAAATAGTCGCTGGACCTGAATGTTGGACTCAGTCAAACTGATGGTGCGCCCGGAAAGGACGGCGAGACCCGCCACCGGAACCGCTGGGACGGCCGACCCCGTCCACCCGGGCCTGCGCGCGAACGAGCCCCCGGCCAGGGCCCACGTATCCCCCCGCAACAATCGAAGGGTCTTCCGATGCTCTACGTGATCATCGCCATCGCCGTCCTCGGAGTGGCCGGCTCGCGGTTCGGCGCCGACAGCAGGGACGGGCTCGACTGGGCCCCGGACAACTTCTGGCTGCGGCGGCGCCGCACCGCCCGCGCCCTCAGAACCGCCGGTAGTCCCGTACGGGCAGACGGGGACCGCGTCGCGGCCGACCGCCGCCGAACGGCGCCAGCAGCCGGGTGACGCGATGGCGGTGCCCCGCGTACGGTTCCAGCAGTTCGAGCATGCCGGCGTCGTCGACCTCGCGGCCCGCCAGGGCCCGGCCCACCAGCCCGGGCAGGTGGTAGTCGCCGACCGAGACGGCGTCGGCGTCGCCCACGGCGCGCTGGCGCACCTCGGCGGCCGTCCACGGCCCGATGCCCGGCAGGGAGCACAGCCGCCGCTCGGCGGGGTCCTCCTCCAGCCGGGCGGCGACGCGGGCGGCCCCGATGATCGTCCTGGCGCGGACCGGCTCGGCGCCGGAGCGGTGCCACTCCCACGACGGGATCCGGGCCCAGACCTCCGGCGGCGGCGGGACGCGCATGGGCCCGCCCGGCAGCCCCTCGGTGGCGGGCGCGGGCTCCCCGAACCGCCGCAGCAGGTAACCCCAGGCCCGCCACGCCTCGGCGGCCAGCACCTTCTGCTCCAGCACCGCCGGGACGAGCGCCTCGAACACCCGTCCCGTCCGGCCGATGCGCAGCCCCGGCCGGAGCCGGACCGCCTCCCGCACCACCGGGTGCCGGGCCTCGAACCCTTCGGTGACGTCGCCCGCGCCGAGCAGGTCGGGCACGCCGTCGAGCAGCCATCCCGCGCCCGGCCCCCAGGCCGTGGCGTCGACGACGCCGTGCCGCATGCGCAGGCGCAGCGTGCCCGGCCCGTCAGGGGTCAGTGAGGCGCGCCAGACCGCGCCGTCCGCGTCGACGCGGAACGCGGGGTCGTGCGGGCCGCGCCGGAGCGGATCCAGCGTCGTCCGCAGGTCGAGCGGCCACGGCGGCCGCCAGTGACGCACCCTTCCAGCCAACGCCCCGGCCGGGGCACGCGCAACCACCGGCTCAGGCGTCGGTGGAGAAGCGGACCGCGGTGGGCGGCAGCTCGATGCCCGGCCAGACCCGCAGGCCGCCGCGCAGCTCGTTGCCCGGCCCGACGACGGCGCCGTCGCCGAGGACGACGCCGTCCAGCACCGCGCCCGGCCCGACCCGCGCGCCGCGGCTGAGCACCGAGTCGCGCACCGTGGCGCCCTCGGCGACGAAGGCCTCGTCCAGCAGGACGCTGCCGGACACCGTGGCGCCCGCCTCCACCACCGCGCCGCGCCCCACGGTGGTGCCGCCGCGCACCACCGCGCCCGGCGACACGACCGCCCGGTCGAGGACGAGCCGCTCGCCCGGCGCCCCCGGCATGGCGGACGAGGCCATGCGCCCCAGCACCAGGTCGCACGAGCCCTGCACGAACGCCTGCGGCGTGCCGACGTCCAGCCAGTAGCCGGGCTCGACGTAGCCCATGACCACGGCCCCGGACGCGATCAGTCCGGGGAACGTCTCGCGCTCCACCGACACCACGGTGTCGGCCGGGATGGTGTCGATCGCCGAGCGGCGGAACACGTAGCAGCCCGCGTTGACCCGGTTCGTCACCGGATGCGGGGTCTTCTCCAGGAACGCGGTGACCCGGCCTTCGTCGTCGGTGGGCACGCACCCGAACCGGGACGGGTCGTCGACCTCGGTCAGGTGCAGCGTGACGACGGCGTCGGTCTTCTCGTGCAGCTGGACCTGCGCCCGCATGTCGTGCCCGGACAGGATGTCGCCGTTGAGGATCAGCACGGGATCGCCGGGCCCGCACGTCAGCGCCCGCGCCGCGTTGCGGATCGCCCCGCCCGTGCCCAGCGGCTCGTCCTCGCTGACGTAGACCAGGTCGACGCCGTGGGCGCGGTGCCCGAACGCGGCCTCGAACATCTCCGCGCGGTAGGAGGTGGCGAACACGATCCGCTCGACGCCCGCCGCGTGCGCGCGTGCGAGCTGGTGGGCGAGGAACGGCACCCCGGCCGTGGGAAGCAGCGGCTTCGGCGTGGAGATGGTCAGCGGACGCAGCCGGGTGCCCTGCCCCCCGACCAGCAGAATGGCTTCCAACAGGCTCCTCCCCAAACAGGCCGGTTCCGCGTCCCGGCTCCCACGGCGTCAGGTCCGAGCGAGCCTAGTGGCACCGCGCGCGAAGGGCGAGGTCGGCATTTTCACGTGGAGGAGGCGCCCCGGGCGTCGGCGTACTGCTCGACGGCGCGCCGGTAGCACGCCAGGTGCGCCTCGGCGGAGGAGATCCAGGTGAAGCTGCGGGCGCGCGCGAACGCGGCCTCGGCCAGGGAGGCGCGGCCCGCCGGGTCGTCGATCAGCGCGGCCAGCGCCTCGGCGATGCCGTCGGCGTCGGGCTCGGTGTAGGCGACGGCGTCGCCGCCGACCTCGGGCAGCGGGCCGCGCCGCGTCGTCAGGACCGGGGCGCCGCAGGCCATGGCCTCCAGCACCGGCAGGCCGAAGCCCTCGCCGCGGCTGGGCAGGGCCACCGCCAGCGCGCCGCCGAAGAACCCCGGCAGCGCCGACCACGGCAGATACCCCGGGCGGACGAGCTTGAGGTGCTGCGGGACCGTGGCCAGGGCGGCGTCCACCTCGTCGTCCCAGCCGCCACTGCCCGCCAGCACCAGCGCGGGCGGCTCCTCGCGGTCGGCGCACGCCTTGACCCAGCCGCGGATCAGGTTCGGCACGTTCTTGCGCGGCTCCAGCGCGCCCAGGTAGGCGACGTACGGGCGGCCGTGCAGGCCGAGCCGGTCGGAGACCTGCTTGGTCTCCTGCTCCGACGGGCGGTGGAACAGCTCGTGGTCGACGCCGTGGTAGGCCACGTCGATGTGGGACGGGTCGGCGTCCAGCACCCGCACCAGCTCGTCACGGGTGGCGCGGGACGGCACGACCAGCCGGGTGGCGCGCTTGGCCGCCGTGCGGGTCGCCGACTTGATGTAGGTGGCGCGGATCGGGTCGTCCACACCCGGCTCGGCGAACAGCGTCACGTCGTGGATGGTCACCACCGTCGGCAGGCCCGCCGACATGGGAATGGTGTAGGCCGGGACGTGCAGCACGTCGGCCTCCACCTGCCGCGCCACGTACGGCAGGCCGCTCTGCTCCCAGGCCAGGCGGGACGCCCGGTGCGCCAGCGCCGCGGGCCCCGGCACGATGCGGGCGCCGGGCACCAGCTCGGCGTAGCGGCGCTCGTCGGCGCGCTGGCAGGCCACCGCGAGATCGGCGCCGAGCGTGTGCAGCGCCCCGAGCAGGCCGTCGACGTACCGGCTGAGCGCGCCGCGGTCCGCGGGCACTGCGGTGGCGTCGAGCAGAATCCGATGCGTCACGGGTCCACCCCTATTCCGGTTCGGTGGAAGTGACGGGGATCACTCCTCCCCCGAAAGCCTACGCCCACCGCGGCGCGGGACGGCTCCCACGCCGCCTGTGGACATCCGTCGCGGGCCCGGCGCACCGCACCGGTCCCGGCTTCCCTCTCCGACGCCGGGAGCGACCGGCCGGTTCACCACGCCCTCATGGATCAACGTAGCGCGGACCCGGGGCGGATCAGCGCTTGCGCGCGTGGATCAGCACGATGCTGCCGCGCTCGTTGGGGGCGCGCCGGTCGGCCAGGGCCACCAGCGGGGCCAGCGGCGCGGCGGCGTTGAAGCCCACGCGGCCGCCGTAGGCCGACAGCGACAGGTACAGCCGCTCGGCGGCGGCGGTGCGGAACTGGTAGGAGTGCCGCACCAGGTCCAGGCCGCGCTCGTCCATCAGGCGGCGGAGCGTGTCGTGGGTGTAGGTGTGCTGGACGTGGTACTTGGCCTTGTGCGCGTCGCGCAGCTTGGGCCAGGCGTCGGCGCGGCTGAGCACGTCGGCGGACATGAAGATCTCGCCGCCGGGCTTGAGCACCCGGGCCATCTCGTCCAGGGACGTCCCGCCGTCGTCGAAGTGCTCGATGGCGCAGACGGACAGGACCGCGTCGAAGGTGCCGTCGCCGAACGGCAGCCGCAGCGCGTCGCACTCGACGAGCGCGGGGGCGTCGGCGAGGGTCCGCCCGTACAGCATCTTCTTGCGGGACAGGTCGATCGACACGGCCTGGGCGCCGCGCCTGCGGGCCCGTCCGGCCCAGTAGCCGTCACCGCCGGCCACGTCCAGGACGCGCCTGCCGCGCAGGTCGCCGCCCATCCAGTCGAGCAGCGTCCCCGCCTCGCGGTACCGGCACACGTGCACCTGGTGCCCCATGAAGGCGACCACATCGGAGAGTTTCATCGTCAGCCCACAATAGGGCGCCTCGGCGGCGCCCGGGGTGCGGCCAGGAGAAACGCGCGGGCGGCCAGCACGGACTCCGGCCGCCCAAGGGTTTCGTGGGGACGCACCCGCGAGCGCGGACCCGTCAGGTCCGCCGCCCGGTTCGCCTAATCTGGGCGGGTGAATGTGAAGGCCGCCGCGACGCGGGTGGTGCGGGTCCTGCTCGTGCTGCTCGCCCTGGGCTTCTGCGCGTACAGCCTCGTCGCCCGGTGGGACGAGACCGTACAGGCGTTCCGGCAGATGTCGTGGGCGACGCTGGCGGGCGCGTTCGCGGTCGGCCTGGCCGGGCTGTTCGCCTGGATGGTGGCCTGGCGGGCGCTGCTGGGCGGGCTGGGGTCGCCGCTGCCGCTGCGGGCGGCCTTCCGCATCAACGCCGTGTCCCAGCTCGGCAAGTACGTGCCGGGCAAGGTGTGGGCGATCGTCACCCAGGTGGAGATGGGCCGGGCCTACCAGGTGCCGCGGCTGCGCAACTTCAGTTCCGTGCTGCTGGCGGTCGCCACGACGTGCGCGTGCGGCCTGGCCGTCGCGTCGGTGACGCTCCCGCTGACCTCGCAGGCGGCGCGCGACCGCTACTGGTGGCTGTTCCTGCTGGCGCCCGTGCTGCTGGGCGCGCTGCACCCGCGCATCGTCACCTGGTGCCTGAACACGGCCCTGCGCCTGGTGCGCAGGCCGCCGCTGGAGCACCCGGTCAGCCTGGGCGTGACGCTGCGCGCCATCGCCTGGACGATGCTGGCGTGGGCCCTGTTCGGCGTGCACACCTGGCTGCTGTGCGCGGCCGTGGGCGGCGACGGGGCGGGCCTGCCGTTCGCGGCGACGGGCGCCTACGCGCTGGCGTTCGTGGCCGGGTTCCTGATCTTCATCGCGCCGGGCGGCATCGGCGCCCGCGAGGCCGCGCTCGTGCTGGCGCTGTCGTCGTCGCTGCCCGCCGGGGCGCCGATCGTGGTGGCGATCGCGTCCCGGGTGCTGCTGACCGTCGCCGACCTGGTCAACGCCGGTGTCGCGCTGCTGCTGGCCCGTCCGGCGGCGGGTCCGGCCGCGGGGTCGGCCGCGGCCGCCGAGGAGCGGCCGCACATCCCTCCGCGTGACGGAGGTAACGGGAATGAATCTCGCCCGGAGCGTCTTGTGCCGGGTACGCAACCGACTAAGGAGTGATCGTGACCGCGCCCATCACCGTCACCGACGACACGTTCGAGGAGAAGGTCCTCAAGAGCGACCTGCCCGTGCTGGTGGACTTCTGGGCCGACTGGTGCGGTCCGTGCAAGATGGTCGCTCCCGTGCTGGACGAGATCGCCAAGGAGTACGCCGGCCGGCTGACGATCGCCAAGATCGACGCCGACGCCAACCCGCAGACCGGGATCAAGTACGGCGTGATGAGCCTGCCGACGCTCAACCTCTACAAGAACGGCGAGGTCGTCGAGCAGATCGTCGGCGCCAAGCCCAAGCGCGCGCTGCTGAAGGCCATCGACCCGCACCTGTGAGGGCTCAGGACCACGTGCCCGTGAGCGTCTCCAGGTAGGCGGACCACACGGGTTCGTGGTCGACCGGGCGGACGCCGGAGCGCAACCGCTCCGGCTCCCCCGGCGCGTAGAAGCGTTTGAGGGCGTCGGCCAGGGAGCCCGGGTCGTCGGGTTCGCAGACGAGCCCGTCCACACCGTCGCGTACCTGGTCGGCGAAACCGCCCACGCGCGTGGCGATGACGGGGACGCCGTGCTCGTAGGCCATCCACACGTTCTGCGACGCCGTCGCCGACCGGTAGGGCAGGACGAGCGCGTCGGACGCGGCGAACAGGGCCGGTACGTCCGCGGCGGGCACGTACCCGGGACGCAACTCCACCCGCCCGCTCAACCCCAGTTCGGCGATGAGCGCACGGGTCTCCTCCAGCCCGCCCCAGAACTCCCCGGCCACGGTCAGCGACACGTCGTCCGGGCCGTTGGCGAGCGCCCTCAGCAGCACGTCCAGGCCCTTGTAGGGACGGACGATCCCGAAGAACAGCAACCGGCGGCGCACGCCGTCGTCCTGCGCGACCTCGACCGTGGGCGTGGGCAGGTGCGCGGGCATCTCCGCCACGCGCACGGGACGGGACGCCAGCTCACGCGCCAGCGCCGCCTGCTGCTCGGAGTGGACGAGCACGCCGTCCACACGGCGCAGCAACGCCTTCATCAGCGGACGGTCGTAGGGCTTGCGCTCGTGCGGCAGCACGTTGTGGCACAACGCCACCACACGCGTCCGCCCCCGCAGACCCTTGAGGATGCCCAGGTACGACGGCACCTGCACGGGGCTCAGCACGGCCAGCACCACCAGATCGCAGGCACGCAGGACCCGGCCCGTACGCCACCAGCCGTCGGGGCGCCGCCAGTCGAGACGGCGGCGCGTGCCGGGGAACGGCTCGCCCTCGGGCTCGGAAATCGTCTGCTGCCCCGGGTACAGGAACGCCGGGTACTGCGCGCGCCACGACTCGATGACGACCGAGTGCCCGGCCGCGGACAGCCGGTGCGCCAGCTCGGTGGTGTGGTGGGCGCCGCCCCCCTTGTAGGGGAACGCGGGCCCCACGATGGCGATCCTCATATGGCGATCCTCATGCGCCGATCCTCACGCGCCGGTCCTCATGCGCCGCCGCTCTCAGGTGTCGCCGCGCGAACGCACGATCAGGTCGGCCAGCAGCGCCAGCGAGGCGATGAGCAACCCGGTGATGAAGATCATCACGGTGTTGTTGGCGAAGTACCCGAAGTGCACGACCATGTCGAACACGCCCTTGACGAAGCCGATGCCCAGCAGCCACAGCGCGGGCGGCATCAGCACCTTCAGCGGGTTGAAGTACATCACCATCCGCAGCACCTGCAGGATGTAGCGGTAGGCGTCCTTGGTGAAGTGGAACTTGGACTTGCCGGCCCGCTTGGCGTAGTCGATCGGCACGTACCGCACCGGGTGCTGGTTCGACAGGAACGCGATCGTGATCGTGGTGACGCAGGAGAACCCGGGCGGCAGCAGCCGCAGGTAGGGCAGCGACACCTCGCGGCGGAACGCCCGCAGCCCCGAGTTCAGGTCGGGGATCTTCGTGTTGGTGAGCCGTTCGGCGACCTTGCGGATGAACCACTTGGCGGGCACGCGCAGCAGCTTGTGCGTGCCCTCCTCGGTCTTGCGGGCGCCGACCACCTGGTCGACGGCCGGGTCGGAGTCGAGGATCTCGACCAGCTCGGGGATGCGCTCGTTCGGGTAGGACATGTCCGCGTCGGTCCACACCACGATGTCGCCGCGCGCCTGCTGGGTGCCGATGCGCCGCACGGTGCCCGAGCCGCTGTTGTGCTGGAACGCCATGATGCGCATGTTCGGGAAGCGGGGCTCGGCCTCCCGCAGGCGTTCCAGGGTCGCGTCGGTGGAGCAGTCGTCGACTGCCAGCAGCTCGTAGGACTGGCCGCTGTTGTCCATCGCCTTGCAGATGCGTTCGACCTCGTCGATGACGTGGTCCTGCTCGTTGTAACACGGCAGGACGATCGTCACGTGGACGCGTTCGGGAGGGACCGTGGGCTCGGGCTCGGTGCTCACGCAGGGCGAGGATACTCTCATGGGCGGTGCGCGGCGGCCATCACGCGTGTGCGCGGCGCCGCCGTCACGGCCGGTCCGGCACGGCCATCCACACGTTGACGGTCAGGCCCCAGGTGCCCGTCGGCCCCCGCGTCAGGGTGCGTTGGTCCTGGCGGGTGCGCAGTTCCAGCACGTGGACCGCCTGCCCGTACGGCGTCACGTTCGCGGCCTCGCCGCCGATGACCACCGGCCGCCGTCCCGCGTCGTAGATCTTCCGCACGACGCGGGCGACGTCGCCCGGACCGGCGTCGGGCACCGTCCGCGCGGTGGGCAGCCCGCACATGCCGCGGACGACCTGCGAGAAACGGTCGGCGGTGGCGCGTTCGACGATCACCACCGAGCGTCCCGGGCCGATCCGCTCGCACATCCCGCGCACGGCCGCCACCTCGCCCTGCTCGGTGCGCGCCACCATGTACCCCGCCGACATGATCACGATGGGGGCGAGGACGAGCACCGCCGTCCCCGCGGCGAACGCCCGGACGGCGCGCGGCCCGTATCCGACGCGGCGGACGCGGCGCAGCCCCCAGGCGGCCGCCCACAGCGCGAGCAGCAGCATCCCGGGGATGACGACGGCGATGAGCCGCCGCGACGCCCACGGATGGTCGGGGGTGATGGCGGGACGCAGCAGCGTCGTCACGGTCGTCCACGCCAGGACCGCGAACGGCAGCACCCACTCGGGCGAACGCCCCCGCAGCAGGCGGCGGACCAGCAGGGCCGCGCCGAAGGCGGCCAGCAGCGCCGCGGGCACGCCGATGTACCAGACGACCCAGTGGTAGGACAGCTCGGAGTACTGGCGGGTGCCGTCGATGGGCAGGTGGTTGATGCGCTGCACCTGCTCGATGAAGTGGACGTTCAGCCGGTCGTCGGCGTTGCGCGGCTCGCGGCGGACGGTCTGGAACAGCGGGCGGGCGGCGAACGCGACCACGACCAGGACGGTGAGCACGGCGGCGGCGTCCGGCAGCCGTCCGCGCGCCACCGCCGCGCCGGCGTGCCGCAGCCGGCGGCCGGTGACGTCCCAGCGCAGCGCGACGACCATGAGCAGGGTGGCGCCCACCAGCGCCGTCGCCATCAACAGCAGCGGGTTCAGCGACGCGTGCAGGTACTTCAGGTAGGGGCGGGACAGGACGAACCCTTCGACGAGCCCCGCGCCGGCCCCGGCGAGCAGCCCCAGCCCCAGCGGCCATCCGGTGCGGCGCGCGCAGCCCATGAGCAGCCCGGCGAACACGACCACGGGCAGCACGTCCCGCAGCGCGTCGATGCGCACCAGCACGATGAGACCGAACGCCAGCCCGGCCAGGAACGCCTGCGTCCGCACCTGGCGGCGCCGCGCGTCGTGCAGCAGCGCCAGGCCGCCGAGCAGCAGCACCAGGGCGGGAAGCTCGCTGTAGGTGGAGCGCGACACCCACAGCATGGGCAGGCTCAACGCGAGCGCCGCCGCGCCCAGCGGCGCCCAGTTCGGCCCCACCAGACGGGCCGTCAGCCCCCCGAACGCCACCACCGCGCAGGCGCCGAGGAGGGGGGCCATCAGCAGCATCCCGTGCGTCCCGGCGATCCAGCCGCCCAGCGCCAGGATCAACGGCAGGCCCGCCATGAACTGAGGGACGACGTCGTCGCCCCTCTGGTAGAAGGCGGGGCTGTCGTAGCGCAGCGCGGGGTCTCCCCCGCCGAACGCCCACCGCATCTGCGGGATCGGCAGGGACCCGTGGTCCTTGAGCCAGGTCGCGAACTGCACGTACGACGCGGGGTCGCGGCGCACGATGATCTGCTCGGCGTTCATGACGATCTGGAAGACCAGGAAGACGACGCCGACCGCGAGCACGCCCCCGGCCGCCCACCAGGACACCGGGCGCGCCTCGTCCGTCTCTTCGTGAGGCGCGCGCAGGCCGAACCACAGCACCGCCGCCGCGGCCGCCGCGAACAGCGCGATGGCCGGTACCGGACGGAAGATCCCCGCCAGCAGCAACGGCAGGGACACCGCCAGCCAGGCCACGACCAGCAGCGCCGGGACCACGCTGACCCGCGCGAGGACGCGGCCGGCGCTCATCGGGTTCTCCTTGGTGGGTTCATCGGAGCGGAGCGTAGCGGGGCGGTCGTACCGGGGCGGAACGAACCGGACGGGCACGCCGTGATCACCGAGCAGCCGGGTGTTCGGCGCCGCTGGTTCTACGCTCGGGTCACATGACCGAGATCGGACCCGTGGAACTCCTCCGGCGGCGCGTGGACGACGACCCGTCGCGTCCCCTGGTGACCTTTTACGACGACGGCACCGGCGAGCGCGTCGAACTGTCGGCCCGCACGTTCGACAACTGGGTCGCCAAGACCGCGAACCTGCTGGTCGACGGGCTGGGCGCGCGGCCGGGCGACCGCGCGGTGCTGATGCTGCCGGCGCACTGGCAGACCGCCGTGTGGCTGATGGCGTGCTGGTCGGCGGGCGTGGTGGCCGAGCCGGTCCCGATGCCGGGGACCGAACCGCCGGACGCCGAACCGGCCGCCCCGTCCGGGCCGTACATCCTGGCGGCCGCCGGGGAGGTGCTCGACACGGTGATCGACGACACGGACGCCGAGGAGATCGTCGGGCTGTCGCTGCACGCGCTCGGCGGCCCGCTGGCCGACTGCCCGCCCGGCGTGCTCGACTACGCGGTCGAGGTGCGCGCGTACGGCGACCGGTTCACGCCTGACCCGTCGGTCACTCCTGACCACCCGGCACTCACCATACCCGGGAGGCGTGTGACAAAAACCACACTCAGTGGGGCAGGCGTGACATACGAGGCCCTGGCGGCGGCGGAGAAATGGGGGCTCGACGCGGGCGACAGGATCCTGGTTGACATGCCCTTCACCACACTGCACGGGGTTCTGTGCGGGCTGGTCGCCCCACTAGCCTCGGGTGCTTCCGTCATAATCCAACGAAACTTCGACGAAGCAGCCGTAGATCGCCGAGTGATCCTGGAGCATGTGACGGCGGTGGCCGGCCTCTCCGGATGGAATGACGCAACCGGGTCCGTACGCCGCCTCCTTTGACCTAACCTCTCCCTAGTTTCCGACCCCTGAGGGGCGGCAGAGCCCCACCACGGAGCCGATGAACAGCAACCCGATGTACATGGAGTACGTCGACGACGCCGAGCTGCAGCCCGAGCCGGCGCGTCGACGCGGCTGGCGCGTCCTGGGCTGGGTGTCCATCGGAATGTCGGTGGCCATGGTCGTCGGAAGCCTGACCGCGTACGGCTTCTACCGCAAGGCGTTCGGCAACATCGCGCACGAGGACACCGACGCGCTGGTCGGCCCGAACAGGCCGAAGAAGCTCAACAACGCGATGAACATCCTGCTGCTCGGGTCGGACACCCGCGAGGGCGCCAACGCCAAGTACGGCCGCAGCATGCAGAAGGAGCCGCCGCGCTCGGACACCATGATCCTGCTGCACCTGTCACCGGGCGGCGGCCAGGCGATCGGGGTGAGCTTCCCCCGCGACCTGATGATCCCCATTCCGTCCTGCAAGACCAAGGACGGCCAGACGACCCCGGCCCAGTCGATCGGGCAGATCAACTCCTCCTTCACCTTCGGCGGCGCGTCCTGCACGGTGAAGACCATCGAGCACTTCACCAAAATCCACATCGACCACTTCGTGCAGGTCGACTTCAACGGGTTCAAGGCCATCACCAAGGCCGTCGGCGGCGTCGAGGTGTGCCTGCCCAAGGCCGTCAACGACCCCAAGGCCAAGCTCCGGCTGCCCGCGGGCAAGCAGACCATCCAGGGCGAGGACGCGCTGGCGTACGTGCGCGCCCGCTACAGCCTGGGCAACGGCTCCGACACCGACCGCATCAAGCGCCAGCAGAAGTTCATGGGCTCGCTGGCCAACAAGGCGATGAGCGCGGGCGTGCTCACCAATCCGAGCCGGCTGTGGTCGCTGATCAGCGCGAGCACCAAGTCGCTGACCACCGACAGCGACCTGACCCCGCAGGTGATGATGCAGATCGCGCAGGGCATGCAGGGCATGACGTCCGGCAAGCTGCGCTTCGTCACCGTGCCGTCCGGCGCGTACGCGCCCGACCCCAACCGGCTGGCGCTCAGCCAGCCCGCCGCCAACCAGCTGTTCAGCGCGCTGCGCAACGACAAGACCGTGCCGACCCAGCAGCGCAAGCAGCCCTCCGCCGCGCCCAAGATCCCGCCGAGCCAGATCCGGGTGCGCGTCTACAACGCCAGCGGCATCGACGGCCAGGCCCGCCGGGTCGCCGACGACCTGGAGGAACAGGGCTTCCAGGTCAGCGTGGGCGGCAACGAGACGACCTCGCGCACCACCAAGGTGCTGTACGGTTCCGGTGCCGACCAGCAGGCCCAGACGGTGGCGGGCCTCATCGCCACCAATCCCAAGCCCGGCCCGCGCACCAGCGGCGCCGTTCCCGGCGTGGTCGACCTGGTGGTCGGTTCGGACTGGGAGGCGCTGAAGACCGCCCAGGGCGTCCAGACCGGCATCCCGCGCCAGCAGGGCGAGGTCCGGGCGACCGACGACATCTGCAAGGAATGACCTCCGCACGGTACTAGGGAGACCCCGCACCCCGGCTCATGACTGATCCGACCAGGCCGAGCGCAGCTCCGCAGACCGACCCCGACCCGACCGCGACACCGGACACCGGGGGCGGCCCGCCCGCGCCCGGCCAGTTCGGCGACGCGACGTCCGACGCGCCGGGCACTCCGCCCGGTCACGCCGTGCCACCTGTGACCGGCCACACGCCCCCGTACGGCACGCCCTCCGCCGGCGCCGACGCGCCCGCCTCCGCCGCGACGCCGACCGAGGCCACGGGACCGCTCCAAATGGCCCCGCCCACAGCGACCGCTCCACCGGCGGCCCCCGACCGTACGGTCGAGCTCCCACCGGACGTGGCCTTCGCCCACGCCGCCGGTACCTCACACGGTGGTCCGCAGCCGTCTCCCCAGACCACGGCGGACATCGCCTCCGGCCCTCTCCCCACGGTCTCCGACCAGACCGCTGCGGGTGGCGAACACGCCCCCACGAGCGCTGAGCAGGCCCCGGCAGGTGGCGAATACGAGGGGTTCACCCACGCAGGCGCGACGCTGCGACGTGGCGGCGCGGCGGCGTCCGCTCAGACCACACAAGACGGCTTCTCCGGGGCTCATCCCACGCTTTCCGAACGGACCCCTGGCGGCGGCCGGCACCGCGACACCACCAACACCCCCGCAACGCCACACGCAGGCATGACACCACGGGCGGCGTTCGGGCAGACCGCGGTCGAGGACTCCTCCGGAGCCCATCCCGCAGTCTTCGAACAGACCCCTGGCGGCGGCCGGCACCGGGACACCGGCAACGCCCCCGCAGTGCCACACGCAGGCACGACGCCACGGGCGGCGTTCGGACAGACCGCGGTGGAGGGGTCCTCTGGGGCCTATCCTGCGGTTTCCGAACAGACCCCGGGCGGCGGCCGGCACGGGGCGTTCGCCCAGGCCGGTGGGTATGGTGGCGTGGCCTCACGGGACGCCGCGTCCTCGGGCGGGTACCCGGTGGTGTCCACGGGCGGTCACGCGGTGGTGTCCGCGGACGCGGCCGGTGCGCCGGGCGGGAGCAAGACGGGGGCGGCGCCGCGCCGCAAGGAGCGCGACCCGTTCTTCGACAACGCCAAGTTCCTGGCGATCCTGCTGGTGGTGGTCGGCCACTCGATCGCGGGCCTGATGGACGTGCCGCTGGCCAAGGCGCTGTACGTCTTCATCTACATGTTCCACATGCCGTTGTTCATCGTGATCACCGGCTACTTCTCGCGGAACTGGTCGGCCTCGCCGGGCAAGGCGCGCAAGCTCATCACCAACGTCGGCGTGCCGTACGTGGTGTTCGAGACGGCGTACTCCACCTACGACTGGCTGGTCGGGCGCAACGAGCTGGAGATCAGCCTGCTCAACCCGTACTACCTGACCTGGTTCCTGTGCGCGCTGTTCATGTGGCGGCTGTCCACCCCGGTGTGGCAGCAGATCCGCTGGCCGCTGGCGGTGGCGGTGGGCTTCTCGCTGATGTCGTACATGAGCCCGATGGGCGGCACGTTCGACATCCACCGGGTGATCGGGCTGCTGCCGTTCTACGTGCTGGGGCTGATGCTGCGGCCCGAGCACTTCGAGATCGTCAAGCGGCCGGTGTCGCGGGTGGTGGGCCTGTTCGTGCTGGCGGGCGGGCTCGGCTGCGCCTACCTGGCCATGGACCACATGTCCCGCAAGTGGCTCTACTGGAAGGACCCTCACGACAAGCTGGGGGTGGACAACGTCACCGGCACCGCCATGCGGCTGGCCATGTTCGCCTGTGCGATGGTGCTGGTGTTCGCCTTCCTGGCGATCGTGCCGCGGCGCCGGACGTGGTTCACCAAGCTCGGCGCCTACACCCTGTACGCCTACCTGCTGCACGGCTTCTACACGCGGCTGCTGAGTTTCCTCGGCTGGTGGGACCTGGACTGGATGAACACCACCCCGGGTGTGCTGGCGGTGATCGTGTTCGGGCTGGTGGTGGGCACGCTGCTGTGCACCAAGCCGGTGGTGCGGTGCATGAGCTGGGCGCTGGAGCCCAAGATGACGTGGGCGTTCACGCGGTTCCGCCGGCTGGGCGGGGCCGCCGCCAAGGCCAAGGGCAGAGCGCCGCGGCCGCCGCAGGGCCCGCACGGCCCGCAGGGTCCGCCGAGCCCGGCGGGCTTCGCGGCGCCGGACGCGAAACCCGCCGAACCGGTCGTTCGTTAGCCCGGTTGGCTACGCTGCCAGAATCCCCGTGCGCCGTCCCTCCGGCCCGGGTCACCCCTCCGCGTCCAGCGTCGGGCGCACCTTCGTCGGGAAAGCCGAGAGAACCTTGTCACCACTGTTGAGCGTCGTCGTTCCGTTCTACAACGTCGAGATGTACCTGCGGCCCTGCCTGGAGTCGATCGCGGGGCAGACCCTGCGCGACCTTGAGGTCATCATGGTCGACGACGGGTCCACCGACGGCAGCGCGACGATCGCCAAGGACTTCGCCGAGCGCGACGCGCGGTTCCGGCTCGTCCAGCAGGAGAACCAGGGGCTGGGTCCGGCGCGCAACGCGGGCGTCCCGCACGCCTCCGGCAAGTACCTGGCGTTCGCCGACAGCGACGACATCATCCCCCGCTACGCCTACGACCTGATGGTGTCGTCCCTGGAGGAGACCGGGTCGGACATCGCGGCCGGCGCGGTGCGGCGGTTCGGGGTGGACGGGCTGACGCACTCGGGCGTCCACATGAAGATCTTCCCGGTGGAGCGCAAGCGCACCCACGTCCGCGAGTTCCCCGAGCTGCTGCGCGACCGCACGGCGTGGAACAAGGTCTTCCGCCGTTCGTTCTGGAACCAGCACGACTTCAAGTTCCCGGCCGGCCTGTACGAGGACGCGCCGGTGACGATCCCCGCGCACGTGCTGGCCAAGCGGGTGGACGTGCTGCACGAGGTCGTCTACCACTGGCGCGTGCGCGAGACCGGCGCCCGGTCCATCACGCAGCGGCGCACCGAGCCGGGCAACCTGGGCGACCGCATCCGCTCGGTGCGGTCGGCGTCGGAGTTCCTGGCCGAGCACGCGCCGGACCTGAAGGACCGCTACGACGCCTCGACGCTGCGCGACGACATCCGCATCTACGTCAACATCGTCGACCAGGGCGACGACCAGTACCGCGAGACGTTCTTCGACATCGTCAACGAGTTCCTCGACACCGTCGACCCGAAGCTGTACGACGACCTGCCCGCCATCGACCGGCTGAAGTTCCACGCGGTGCGGCAGCGGATGATGCCCGAGCTGGTGGAGATCGTGTCGTTCTCCAAGCGGCATCCCGAGCGCACCAGCGCGATCCGCCGCGACGGCGCGTCCGGCTGGTACGGCGACTACCCGTTCCTGGGCGACCCGCGCTTCCCCGACCGGCTGTTCGAGCTGTCGGAGAAGGAGCTGGAGCTGAAGACCGGCATCGACGAGGTGCTGTGGCGCGACGGGCGGCTGCGCATCGAGGGCCACGCCTACGTCGACCGGCTGAACGTGGCGTCCGCCGACGACTCGGTGATCGAGATCGAGCTGCGCCGCCGGATGCTGCGGCTGTTCCCCAAGGTGATCCGTCCCAAGGTGGAGCGGGTGCGGCGTCCGGACGTGACGGCGGGCAGCGGGCAGGCCACCGCCGACCTGGACTGGTCGGGGTTCGCGTTCGAGCTGGACCCGGCCAAGCTGGGCTCGGGGCACGGCAACTGGCACGTGTTCGTCACCGTCACCACGCACGGGGAGAAGCGGCGCGCGAGGCTCGCCGGTCCCAAGGGCGCCGGCTGGTGGCCCCCGGCGCACGAGGTGGCGCCGGGCCGCCAGGTCAAGCCCAAGTACACCCAGGCGCGCGAGCTGCTCATCGGCGTGCAGCCGATCCGCGCGCAGGTCACCGACGTGCGCGGCGGCAAGGGCACGGTCAAACTGACCGGGTGGGTGCGGCGCGAGGACGCGGTGTACGTGACCGGCGGGCAGCTGCTGGCGTCGTTCCGGCAGGGCAAGACCACGGTGAAGTTCCCGGTGAAGCACACCGGGTCGGGCGCCGGGGGGCGGGTGGAGTTCACCGCGTCCATCGAGCTGGCCAAGCTCGCCGAGCAGACCGGCTCGGCCGAGGCGACGGTGACCGGCGACAGCATCGACTGGGACGTGTCGCTGAAGGCCAAGGGGCGCGGCAAGCTGCGCCTGGGCGTGGAGGCCGACCTGCTGGGGCTGCGCGAGACCGTGGCGGGCCGCGAGTACGACGTCATCAGCACCAAGTACGGCAACCTGACGCTGGTGGAGCGGGCGCCGCGGCTGGTGGTGACGGGCGTGCGCTGGCTGGAGGGCGCCACGATCGAGCTGACCGGCGCGTGCGCCGACCCCGAGACCCGGCCGGACCGGCTCGTCATGCGGCGGCGCCGCACGACCAGCAGGCACGAGGTGCCGCTGACGTGGGACGGGCCCGAGTTCACCGCGCTGCTGGACGCCCGGTGGGAGTCGTTCGAGGGGGCGCTGCCGCTGCCGAGCGGCCGGTGGGACCTGTACGCGCCGGGCCCGAACGGGGACGTGGCCGTCGGCATCGACCGGCAGACCCGCGCCGCGCTGCCCGAGCCGCGGTTCGTCGGCGTCCACGAGCTGGCGCTGCAGGTCAACCGGGACCTGCTGCACCTGTGGGTGCGCACGGCGCTGTCGGACGACGAGCGCGGCCCCTACGCCCAGCGCACGTTGCAGCGGCGGCACTTCTCGTCGTCGAACACCGCGCCGCTGCGCGACCTGGTGGTGTTCGAGAGCTACTCGGGCCGCAAGTACGCGTGCAACCCGCAGGCGATCTACGAGGAGCTCAAGCGCCGCGACCTGGGCCTGGAGCTGGTGTGGTGCACCTCCGACGGGCAGTTCCGGGTGCCGGACGGCGGCAGGGCGGTGCTGCGCGGCAGCCGCGAGTACTACGAGCTGACGGCGGCGGCGCGGTTCGTCGTCAACAACGGCCCGCAGATGCAGGGGTACGAGAAGCGTCCTGGCCAGGTGTACCTGCAGACCTGGCACGGCACGCCCTACAAGCACGTCGGCTACGACCTGCTGCGGGGCGGCCGGATCGCGGGCGGCATCGCCACGCTCGGCCGGTTCGTGGAGGACGTGCCGTTCTGGGACCACCTGCTGTCGTCCGGGCCGCACGTCACGGAGGTTCTGCGCGGCGCGTTCCGCTACGACGGCGACGTGATGGAGACCGGCTACCCGCGCAACGACCTGCTGTTCGCCGAGGACCGGCACGAGCGGGCGCTGCGGGTGCGCGAGCGGCTCGGGCTGCCGGCCGGGCGCCGCGTGGTGCTGTACGCGCCGACGTGGCGGGAGGACGTGTGGCAGACCGGAGGCCGGCAGGCCGAGCTGGTGCTGGACACCGGGCGGCTCGCCACCGCCCTCGGCGACGACCACGTGGTGCTGGTCCGCCAGCACCACATGGTGGCCGACCGCACGATCGGCATCGGGGACCAGGTGGTGGACGTCACGAACTACCCGAACGTCGCCGAGCTGTTCCTGGTCGCGGACGTGCTGGTCACCGACTACTCGTCGGCCATGTTCGACTTCACCGCGACCGGGCGGCCGATCCTCTTCTATACCCCGGACCTGGACTTCTACCGGGACGAGCTGCGCGGCGTGTACTTCGACCTGGCCGAGGACGCGCCGGGCCCGCTGCTGACCGAGCCGGACGAGGTGGTGGACGCGCTGCGCCGCGTCGACTCCCTCTCCGTCGAGCACGCCGCCGCCTACCGGGCCTTCCGCGACAAGTACTGCCCGATGGACGACGGGCAGGCCGCCGCCCAGGTCGTCGACCGGCTGCTGTCGCGCTGATCGTTCCGGGTCCCCCCGGGGCCGTCCAGGTGCTCCGGGGGGACGCGCCGGGTGCGCACGGGGCCGACTTGATCACCATAAGATGACAAATCGCGCGTTCACCCGGCGGACACCCCGTGTTGGAGCGGTAGCATCGAGCCTCTCGGCCGACGGGCGCGCGCGCCCGAGTCCCGCGGCCGACGGCGCTCGGAGCCGCCAGGGCGAGCCACCAGGACCGCGAACCGCGGCGTCCCCGTGGGTTCGTGCCCAGCGACGGCGGGAAGCCTCCAGCCACAAAGTTGAAAGGACAGCTCTCCATGGCGAACTTCACGCTCGCGGACGTTCGAGAACGGACGTACAAGGCGCGTGACGCATGGTGGACCGTGCTGCTGGTCGACCCGCTGGCATCCCGTCTGGTGCGTTTCACGGCCAACCGCACCAACATCACGCCCAACCAGCTCACCGTGGGGGCGCTGATCCTGGGGCTGGGCGCGGGGGCCTGCTTCGCGGTGGCCGAGTGGCCGTACCTGCTGGTGGGCGCGCTGCTGTACCACCTGTCGTTCACGCTCGACTGCATGGACGGCAAGATCGCCCGGTTGAAGGGCACCGGATCGGTGTTCGGCGCCTGGCTGGACTACATCTTCGACCGGGTGCGGGTGCTGGCCTGCGCGATCGCGCTGATGGGCGGGCAGTACGCGGCCACCGGCAACGTCGCGTACGTGTGGACGGCGCTGGCCGTGGTGTTCCTGGACATGCTGCGCTACATGGACGCCCTGGAGATCTACAAGGTGCGTTCGCAGATGCGCAACAAGCTGCGGCAGATGCAGGAGGAGGCGCGGACCCTGGAGGAGGCCGCGCGCCGCGCCGACGGTGGGGCCGAGGCCGCGCAGATGGGCGACGACCTGCGGTCGGCGGCGGGCGCGCTGCGTCCCGACCCGGAGGCCGACATGGAGGAGCGGGTCGTCGGCGACAACCCCGACCAGCAGGCCAACCTGGCCATGCAGCAGGAGTTCAACCGGCGCTTCCCCTGGTACGCCCGGATCCGCAACGCGCTGCTGCGCGGCCGGATCCGCCCGCACCTGGTCAGCGGCATCGAGTTCCAGATGGGCGTGTTCATCGTCGCCCCGCTGGTCGCGGCCGCGGTGCCGGGCGCGATCATTCCGGTGACCGCCCTCGCCGCCGCCGGGATGCTGGCCTTCGAGCTGGTGATCATCTACAAGTTCTGGCTGTCCAGCCGCGACTACAGCCGCACGCTGACCAAGCTGGAGCGCAAGATCGCCGAGCACCGGGCCCGGTTTCCCGAGCAGGTGACGGTCGCCGACCGGGTCTGACCGGCGGGCGCGCCGCTCGCCCGGCGCGTTTCGCACCGCCCGTCCGCGTCAACGCGGACGGGCTTTTCCATGTCCTTGATCAGGACGTGATCGATCCGGCGGGTGCGCGGCGCGCGCTCATTCGCCGTTCACCGCCCGGTGGCCGCGCGGGTCGAAGCGCGTCGAAATAGTCCTCCGATTCCTCTTGACGGTGATCGGCCGGTGAGCGTAGTCAAGTGGCCTGAGCGTTGGTCGTGGCGGAGCGACAGGAGTGGGCCGGATGTTCAACAGGGACCGCATTTCCGATATGCGCGCCGGCCGGCACCGGCGGCCCCGCGACGTCCGGGACACCTCGCCGCGTTACGGCGCCTGGACCGGAATGGCGCTGCTGGCCGCGACGGCTGGCGTCGCCTTTTACGGGATCGTCGGGTCGCTGGACGCGGGGGACGATCCGCTGCCCGTTCCGCAGTCGGTGGCGATCCAGGCGTATCCGTCGCGGACGCCGTCCACGACGCCGGACGGCATCGTCCCGCGGAACACGCTCACGCCGTCGCTGAGTGCGTCACCCGAGCGGACGCCGCGTCCTGAGCCGCCGGCCGAGCGGCCGGAGACGGCACCGGCGAAGTCTCCCGGTACGCCCGCCGACCAGGACGACAAGCCCGGCGGGCCCGGCGGGCAGGAGCCGTCCGCGCCGTCGACACCGTCCACGCCGCCGTCGGAGCGGCCCATCGCCCTGCCGGAGCCGTCCGAGCCCGCCCCGCACGCCGCGCCGAGGCCGGGGATCGCCCCACCGAGCTGGATGGCGGGCCCGCTGACACCGATGCCCGGATACCCCTACCCCTACCACCCGTGGCGGTCGTGGCAGTCTCCACAGGACCGGCAGCAGCCGCAGTGGGGGCGGTGGCCGTACCAGGGGTGGTGGCAGGGATATTCCCCCAGGGATTCCTCCGGATTCGACGGGGATGGCGGCTAGCGCCGATAGACGCCATGAACTCCAGCGGGTGAAATGACGGGCTTTGCCGGAAGAGTCCCAATAGTGGCATTACGTATCCCGCCGTAGGCGCCGAAGTTGACGACGGCCGGAGGGCGTGCGGGACGAACCCGCGGGGAATTCCGACGGGATCCGGCGTGCGCGCAGCCGGGCGGGCGCCGGCCTTTTCGTAAACACCGCCGTTTGCGGAAACCTCCCCGGCAACGACGGCGTTCCCATTCGCCAACGGCCCGGCAGCCGAGGCCGCCGCACGGCGTCGAACCCTCGGGGCGGTGTGCCGCGTACTGCTGGACGTGCCTGGATGTACGGCCCGCACGCGCGGAAGGCCGGTCCGGTGAGGCCGGGCCTGCGGCTCACCGAGCGCTACCGGCTGATGGAGCGCCTGGACGACGGGGACGCCATGGAGGTGTGGCGGGCCTGGGACGAGGCGCTGAGCCGGTCCGTCGCCGTCAAGCTGCCCGACCCGTCCCGGCTGGCGGACACCGTCCGCGGCCGGGCGTTCCACGAGCTGGCGAGCCGCGCCGCGGGCCTGCGGCACGCCGCCTTCGCCGCCATCTACGACTGCGACCAGACCCGTGACTCCGCCGGACGCGCCACTCCCTACCTGGTCACCGAGTATCTGGAGGGCGAGACGCTGGCCGCGCGCGTCGACCGGGCCCCGCTGCCCACCGCCGAGGCCCTGGAGATCTGCGCCCGGGTCGCCACCGCGCTGGCTGTCGCGCACCGCGACGGCGTGGCGCACGGCGACCTGACGCCCCGCCGGATCTTCCTCACGCCCGGCGGCGTCAAGATCGTGGACGTGGGCATCGGGGCGGTGCTGCGCGCCGCCGCGGCGGGCCCCACCTCCGAGCCGCCCGGCCGGGCCGCCGACGCCGCGCCCGCCACACCGTCCGACCGCCTGGCCATCGACAGGGCCGGTGACGTCCTGGCGTTCGGCGCGCTGCTCACCGCCTGCCTGGACGCGGGCGCGACGGCCGCGCGCGTGCCGGACGAGGTGACGATCCTGGGCTACGAGTGCCGCGCGTCCGATCCCCTGGACCGGCCGCCCATGAGCCGCGTCGCCGACGTGCTCGCCCGCGTGGCGGCGCCGTCCGCGTCCGCCCGGAACGAGATGACCCTGGCGAGCCTGTTCGGCGGCGACGACCCCGCCCCACCGGACCCGGACCCCGACTCGCCGCACGACGACGGGCGGACGGAGTTCCTGCCCGCTCCTCCCCCGCCGGAGGAACCGCCCCCTGACCGGCGGCCCGTCCTCGTCACGGCCGCCGTCATTGCCGCCGCCGCCGTGATCACAGCGGTGCTCGTCGCGCTGAACCGCCCGCCGCCCCCGTTCAGGGAGGTCGCCGCTCCGCAACCGCCCCCGGCCACCACCAAGCCCACCGAGCCGTCCGCTCCGGTCCCCGAGCCCACCGACGCCGCGCCGTCCAGGCCCACTGCCACCCGCCGGGCCGTGGACACCAGCACCCTGGGCGTCCTCGGACGGCTGCAACCGCTCGTGGACGGCGGCCGGGCCAGCGGCCGGATCCGGTCCGACGTGGCCGTCGACCTCACCAACCTGATCAACAACCTTCGCGGCGAACTCGCCACGGGCCGCGCCGTCGACGTGGACGCCCGGGTCGCCGAGCTGCGCCGCAAGATCGACACACGGCTCCGGGAACGCGCGCTGACCGCGGACGCGGCCGCCGAGCTGACCGGTGTCCTGGACCAGCATGGCGGGTGAGCCGGACCTCCGGGGCGACGGCCGGCGCGGGACGCCGGCCGACGAGATCGTCGACCCTCTCGGCGACCGCGCCGCGCGTCCGCAGGCCACCGGTCGTCCGGCCGCACCCCGCCCGCACGGCCGCCGCGGGCTGCGGATCCTCTGGCCGGTCGCGGGCAGCCTGGCCTCGACCGCCACCGCCGCGACGATCCTGTACGCCGGGATCGACATGACACCCCTGGACGACCGGCCCACCCTGGCCCCGCCCCGCGCCTCGGCGCCCGGAACTCCCAACACCTCGTCCCGGCTGCCCGCGACCGGGTCCGCCCCGGCCACCACGCCCGTCCCGGACCCGCCGTCCACCGGCAAGGCGCCGCCGCCCGCCCCGCCGCCGAACCGCCGCACCCCCGGGCGCGGCGACGTGCTCCGGATCCTGCGCACGTCGGTCGAGAACGGCGTGCGCGCCCACGAGATCCGCTCCGACGTGGGCCTCGACCTGACCAACCTCATCGACGCCGCGATCCGGGAGGCCCGCGAGGGCGAGCGCCGCCTTGTGAACGTCCGCATCGACCAGCTCCGCGCCAAGGTCGTCACCCGCACCCGCGAGGACACCATCACCCGCGGACGCGCCCAACGTCTGCACCGCCTCCTAGACGACGCCGACGCCCAGTACTAGACGGCACGCTGAGCGCACGGTTCGGTCTCGGGCGACCGTATCGCCCGGTCAGCCCTTGTGCGGGGACGGCCTTTCGCCGCGGTGGCGCGGGGTGGCGCGGACTGGTGGGCAGCCGCCGGGCCGGGGCGCAATTGTTTTTGGTCGGTGGCACGGTATTCGGGTGGAGAACCGGGTCCTCCCAGGAGGGGAGAATTAGTCCCTTTGGAGGAGGCCGATAATGCCGCCGAACGGAGGTGATTGGCCTGCCGCCGCCTACGTTCGTGATCTCCGGGGCCGGCTGGCGGTCGCGTCGAGAAGGGCACGTGGTAGCGGGCGGATGGGTTTCGGCCGAGGCCGCGCATGGGACGGGCGTCCCCTGCCGTTGGCAGGAGACGCCCGTGTGCGGTGGTCACGGACCGAGGCCCGCTGGTAGGACTAGGCCCCGACCGCAGCCGAGGCCGTCGCGCCCGAGGCCCTACCGGCCGCCACCGAAGCCGCCGCCGTAGCCGCCGCCGTAGCCCTGGCCGCCGCCGAAGCCCCCGCCGCCGAAGTTCCCTCCGTAGCCGCCGAAGCCCCCGCCGCCGAAGTTCCCTCCGTAGCCGCCGAAGCCCCGGCCGCCACCGAAGTTGCCGCCGTAGCCGAAGCCGCGGCCGTGGCCGAACTTGCGGTGGTGGTGGCGGAAGAAGCGGTGGTGGCGGAAGAAGCGGTGGTGGCGGAAGCCGCGGCGACCCCAGCCCCAGCCCCAGTCCTTGCGCCCCTGACGGCCGATGCGCTTGCAGCCCTTCTTGGCGGCGCACCGGACGGGAATCGCCGCGGTGGTCGAGGTCGCCTGGCCGGTGACGGCGGTGGTGCCGTTGGCGACGGTGGACGCCTGGGCGGCGGGCGTGAGCACGGCCGCGCCGCTCAGCACGAGCCCGGAGATGCCCAGGGCAACTCCCGTGCGAATGTCGATTCGCATGTCTCCCCCCATCTGGGTTTTCGACCGTGGCGAGAGATGGGAATTTCCGTTTTCTCGCCAAATGAGGAGATGCCCGAGCCTTCTTGTGCGAATACCTCCAGATCAGCAAAGAGAAGCAAGATTACCGCGATTCTGATCGATGTCGGCAAGACTGATGTTCAGCCATACAACGACAGCAGAGAGTGTTCATTTGAACACTTTCAGTAATCACTGGAAAGTGGCCCTGCCGCCGAGCGGCGATTACCGGCCGACTTTTTCGCGGTTCTCCGTCGGTTCGGAGTCGTCGGACAGTTCACCGGGCTCGGGGGACGACGGCTCGGCGGCGGCCGGGGGCGCGACGGCCGGGCGGGGGCGGCGGGCGAAGGTCAGGCCCGCGGCGAGCGCGGCGAACGGGATGGCGGGCAGGACGTAGCGGTAGTCGAAGTCGGCGGTGGCGGCCGGGACGACCAGCAGGGCCAGCGAGATCGACCACGGCAGCAGCACCTCGCCGCCGAGCCGCCGCACCCGTACCAGGACGCCCAGCAGTCCCACCGCCATCAGGACGCCCAGGTACGGGCCGCGCACGAACGCCCAGTCCTGGTAGTCGCGCATCCAGTCGCCGTAGGGCTCGACGACGCGCGCCTGGGCCGTCTTGCCGCCGTACGGGTAGGCGCGCAGAGCGTGGTCGTCCCGCAGTGACGCGCCCACGGGGAACTCGTACTCCTCGACGGTGCTCTTGCGCGGGTAGGGCTTGCGCTCCCACTCGAAGGAGCGGAACGTGTCGCGCACGACCACGCGGGCGTAGTCGCCGGGCTGCTTGGTGATCGCGGCCATGGCGAACTCCCCGGCGAGTTCGTTGGCCTTGGGGTTGTACATCCAGCCGGGCACCTTCTTGAAGCCCGAGTCGTCGCCCCACAGGGCCTGGAAGGCCGGCGCCGTCCCGGGCACGGGCGTCAGGTGGTCCCGGCACAGGATGGCGACGTCGGGGTCGGGCTTGATGATGTCGCAGCGGGCGAAGTCGGCGGTGCGGCCGTACAGCCAGATGCGGTCGGTGGTGGTGATGGCGTACTTGCCGTGCGCGGAGTGGAACCACGACATGTAGAGCGCGACGGGGATGACGGCCGCCACGACCGTCGCGGCCATGGCCCGCCAGCCCGAGCGCATCACGAGCATGCACACCAGCACCACGATCAGCATGGGCAGCCCCACCGACCGCACCATGGCCGCAGAGGAGATCAGCAGGCCCGCCAGGGCACCGACCCACCAGCTCATCCGGCGGGGCTTCCAGAGCACCGCGGTGACGCCGGCGGCGAGCAGGAAGGTGAACAGCTCGTCCGAGACGAGCATGTGCTCAAGCTGGATCTGGTACGCGTCGTACAGCACCGGCACCGACAGCAGGGACGCGACCAGGCCCGGCAGCCACACGCCGCGGCGCGGCCAGGCGGCGCGGATCCCCCGCCACACCAGCGCGTACACCATGACCCCGGTGAGCACGCCCATCGCGTGCTGCGCCGCCAGCACGACCAGGAAGCTGTGGAACGGCTTGAGCAGCCACAGGAAGATCGAGTAGCCGCCGGGCCGCAGCGGGGACGGCTCGAAGTGCAGCGCGCCTTCCAGGTAGGTGTTGGAGTCGCCGAACCACAGCACCGACGGGAAACCCCGCACCGCGATCCAGCGGATCACGACCGCTCCGGCCAGCACGACCAGGAACAGGCCGTGCCCGAGAAGAAACCTGCTCAGGCCGCCCATCAGCCCACGCGCCAGGCCACGCGTCGATCGGCTCGAGCCCTGCACGTTGGTGGCCTCGTCGCTCACTCCAGCTCCGCGCTCTCCGTCCATGCGGCCGCATCCGGCCATGTACGCGAACCCCCCGGCACCGCCCCCGCGAAGCATAGCCCGCCCGCGGACGGCTGAGATCAAATGCGCAATTCCACCTAGGATCGAAACATCCACCTTTGTGCGGGGACGGGGGTCTTCATGCCGAGGCGCGTCCTGTCGGTGCGCGCGATCGGGAGAGCCGTCGGGGGTTTTCGCGGGGCCGGCGCGCTCACGGTGACGATCCCGGTGGCGCTGTCGTTCGCGGTGGGCCTGTGGGCGCTGGCGAGGCCGGCGCTGTGGCGGGACGAGGCCGTCACGATCGGGGTGGCGCGGCGTTCGCCGTGGGACGCGCTGCGGCTGCTGTCCGACATCGACGCCGTGCACGGCCTGTACTACCTGGTCATGCATCCGGTGGTGGCGGTGTTCGGCGCGGGCGAGACGGCCGTGCGGCTGCCGTCGGTGCTGGGCGCCGCGGCCGCGGCCGGGCTCACCGCGTGGCTCGGGATGCGGCTGGCGGACGCGCGGACCGGGCTGGTCGCCGGGCTGCTGGTCGCGGTGTCGCCCGCGATGTCGCGGTACGCCCAGGAGGCCCGCCAGTACACGTGGGTGACGGCACTGGCGGTGGCGGCGACGCTGCTGCTGGTCCGCGCCCTGGAGCGGCGGGGCGACGACGGCGGACGGCGGGAGTGGGCCGCCTACGGCGCGGTGGTCGCGCTGATGGGCTGGCTGCACATGTTCGCGCTGCTGCTGGTGCTGCCGCACGCGGTGGCGGCGCGGCGCGACCTGCGGCGCTGGGCGGTGGCGGCGGGCGGCGCGCTGGCGGCGGTGCTGCCGCTGGCGCTCCTGTCGGTCACGCAGCGGGCGCAGGTCAACTGGATCACCAGGCCCGGCCGCGACGACCTGTGGTACCTGCTCGACATGCTGGCGGGCACGCACTGGCTCATCCTGCCGACCCTCGCCCTGGTCGTCGTCGCGCTCTGGCGCCCGTCCACGCGTCCCGGCGAGGGCGCGGGAGACGACACGCGCTGGGGACTGCTGGCGTGGCTGGTGGTGCCGCCCGTCGCGTTGCTGGTGGCCTCGCTCGTCGTGCCGACGTACCTGTTCCGCTACGTGCTGTTCTGCTTCCCGGCGTTGGCGCTGCTCGTCGCGCTGGGCCTGCGGCGGCTGCCCGCGTGGGCCGCGGCGGCGGTGCTGGCGGTGCTCGTCGTGGCGCTGGTCCCGGCGCACCGGCAGGTCCGCGAGCCCGACGCGCGCGCCGACGACCTGCGGACGCTCAGCACGATCATCCGAACCGGCAAGCGGCCCGGCGACGCGCTGCTGTTCCACCAGCAGTACTACCGGCGCGCCATGAGCGCCTACGCCGACGCCTACGCGGGGCTGCGCGACATCGCTCTGGGACGGACGGGCACGCGGTCGGGCACCATCGACGGCGAGGAGGTCCCCTCGGCCGAGCTGGCGCGACGCCTGGCCGATGTCGAGCGCCTCTGGTACGTCCACCGGAACGCCAAGGCGCCGGACGCCCCCGACCGCGCCAAGGAACGGCTCGTCCGCCGGTCCGGCGCCTTCCGCAAGGTGAAGCGCTGGCGTTTCAAGGGCGGCACCGTGACCCTGTACGAGAACCTGCGTCCCGGCACCGTGCCCGGAGACGGAGACGGCGGCGCACAGAGCGCCGCCGCCGTCCCGAAGGCGCTCAGCCCCGCAGGCGGCGGGCGAAGCGCCGCGCGGCCTGCGCGGCCCGCGCCGGCGTGATCTTCACCGACAGCCCGCCGCGTTCGGTGCGGTAGGGCGTGGCCTGCCGCAGCCTGCCCGCCGGGCCGGGCCGCGGCGGCGAGGGCGGCGCCGGGGGGCGCACCCGGATCGTGACGCCGTCGACGGTGAACCGCACCCAGGGCGTCCACCTGCCCGGGTCGCAGCCGCGCAGGTCGAACTCGGCGGTCAGGTTCAGCGCCTCGGGGACGCACGACGCCCGCGCCTTCGCCGGCACCACCGTGCCGTCCTGGCGGCGCAGCAGCTCGGCGGAGGCCTCCACCGGGTGGCCGGACGGCAGCGCGCTCGGCACGTGACCGGTGATCCGCAGCACCCCGTCCGCGGCCCATTCGGCGCTCTCCAGCGTCATCACGACGCCGGGCTGCGCGGCGGTCACCCGCAGCTCCAGGCCCTGCCCGCGACGGGCCGGCACGGCCGCGCGCCCGCCGCGCACCAGCCGCCGCTCCGGCGGTTCCAGGTCGTCGGCCGGCCCGAGCTGCCGGACCACGGTCAGCTCCTGCACCCGCATCTCCACGTACAGGTCCCAGGCGCCGTCGTCCAGCATCTCGTCGGCGACCAGGTCGATGTCGGCGCGGAACCTGTCGGGGGGCAGCGCGCGGGCCGGCAGGCGGCGCTCGGCGGACGGCTCGCCCCGGCGCCTGAGCAGCAGCGTCGTCTCCTGCCGCTCGGTGACGCCCGACAGCGCGGCACGGCCGATGACGCGCAGGCCGGACGGCGTCCAGGACACCTCGGTCAGCCGGTTCTCGGTGCCGATCCGGTCGGTGATGTCGTACAGGTGGTCGGGCAGGGCCGTGGCGGGGTCGCGGAAGCGGGGGAACGCCTGGAACGCCTTGTCCTTCTCCACGACGGTGGGCGGCGGCGGGCCGTCGGGGTCGGTCGCCACGATCTCGGCGAGCACGTCGTCCAGCCGGTACCGCAGGCAGTGCATCACCAGCCGGGACCGGGGCCACAGCCCGGTCTCGACGCCGGGCGTGTACCAGGCGTCGACGAGCCGGCGGGCGCCGACGCGGGTGAGCGCCTGCTCCTCCTCCGGCAGCTCGCGGTAGCGCGCGCCGAACCGGGTGGCGATCTCGTGCCGGAAGTGCCGCAGCATCAGCCGGTCGCGCAGCGGGCCCGGCTCGACCCGTCCCGCCAGGAAGCTCATCACCTCCGAGATGGCCGGGAAGTACTGCTCGGCGGGCGCGCCGCCCTGCTGGAGGCTGCTGGTGCCGTCCTCCCGGTCGATCCAGTAGTAGCAGTCGTAGCTCGCCACGACCGAGATGCCGTCGGCGCCGAAGTACGCCTGGGCGGTGAACAGCATGTCCTCGTGCGAGAACAGGTTCTCCACGAACCGGAGCCCGAGCCGTTCCAGCAGCGACCGGCGGAACAGCTTCAGCGGCGACAGGGTGTTGTAGAGCAGCGGCGTCTCGGCGACGGTGGTGCGCGGCAGGTCGCGCGGGAACACCGGCGCCTGGCGGCCCACGCCGACGTACTGGCCGACGACCACGTCGGTGCCGTTGGCGTCGGCCATAGCGCACATGCGCTCCAGCGCCTCGGGCGCCAGGTGGTCGTCGGCGTCGAGGAAGAACACGTACTCGCCGGACGCCCGGTCGATGCCGGTGTTGCGCGGCGCGCCCGGACCGCCGGAGTTGGGCTGGTGCACCACCGTCAGCCCGGGCCGCGCGGCCGCCATCCGGTCCAGTTCCTCGCCGCTGCCGTCGGTCGATCCGTCGTCGACCGCGATGATCTCGATCGCGCCCGCGCCCGCCGAGCGGCCCAGCGACTGCTCGTACACCGACTCCAGCGCCCGCCCCAGCGATGCCCGGCAGTTGTAGACCGGCATGACGACGGTCACTTTCGGCCTTTGTTCCACACCCACCCCGCGTGTCCGCAAATCGGTCACCTGCAGAACTTCACCAGGCTATCTGTCGCCCCGCACTGCCGCGTCGCCTTTGCCGGGGTCGTCTGCGTCCGCGGCGTGGGTTCGGGGCGGCTCCGCGGCGCGGGTCCGGGGCAGCAGCGCCAGCGCCGCCGCCAGCGCGGCCATCGGCATGACGGGCAGCACGTAGCGGTAGTCGAAGTCGGCGATGGCGGGCGGGACGACGAGCAGCGCGGCGCCCGTCAGCCACGGCAGCAGCGCCGCCCCTCCCCAGGGACGCCGCCTGACGGCCATGCCGGCGAGGCCCGCGACCAGGACGACGCCCAGGAGCGTCCCGGGCAGGTAGCCCCATTTCTGGTAGGCGCGCATCCAGCCCGCGTAAGGCTCCACGACGCGCGGCTCGGCCGAGTCGCGGCCGTATGCCCGCGCCTCCGGGACGGCCTTCTTCGGCATCCACCCGTGTTCGGGGAAGCGGTACTGCGAGGCCGTCCACCTGCGGGGGTAGTCGCTACGGGTCCAGGCGAACGACCGGGACGTGTCGCGCGCCACGGTCCACGCGTAGTCGGCGGGCTGCGCCATCACCGCGCGCAGGGCGAATCGGGTGGCCAGTTCGTTGGCGTACCGGCCCGTCACCCCGCCCGGCAGGTCGCGGAACGGCGAATACTTCGTCCACAGGGCGGCGAAGGCGGGTGCCACCCCGGGGACGTGACGTGTCTGCTCCCGGCACAGCACCCTCAGGTCGGCCGGCGGACGGATCTCCCGGCAGTCGGCGAACGCGGCGGTGCGTCCGTACAGGAACGCCCCGTTGGAGCTGGACATCGCGAACTCGCCGTGCACGGCCCGGTACCAGCCCGCGTATGCGCCGACGCACATCGCGAACGCCGCCACCGACGCGGCCACCGCCCGCCACGACACCCGGCGCAGGGCCAGGCACACCACGACCACGGCGATCAGCGGCAGCCCCACCGAACGGGTCAGCGCGGCCGCCCCGAGCATCAGCCCGGCCGCCGCGCCCGTCCGCCAGGTCAGCCCCGGACGCCACAGCAGCACGGTCAGCGCCGCCGTCACCAGGAAGGTGAACGCCGTGTCCGACATCAGCAGGTGTTCGAGTTCGATCTGGTAGGCGTCCAGCAGCGACGGCGCCGCCACGGCCGCCCCGACCAGGCCCGGTGCCAGGGCGCGGTCCGGCCATGCGGCGCGGGCCGCGCGCCACGCCACCGCGTACAGCATCACCCCGACCGCCACGCCCATGAGGTGCTGGACGGCCACCACGAGCGTGAAGTCGCCGAACGGCCTGAGCAGCCACAGCATCAGCGAATAGCCGCTCGGCCTCAGTTCGGAGGGTTCCGGGCGCAGCGCGCCCCGCAGGTAGCCCTCCGAGTCCCCGAACCACAGCACCGACGGGTAGCCCAGCACCGCCAGCATCCGCAGCGCGATCCCCGCCGTCAGGACCACCGCGAACGGCGCGTGCGCCGCCGTGGCCCTTGCCCCCGGTCTTCCCAGACGTTCACCGATCCTGAGTCTGTGGTCGACCACAACCAACGTCCCGCTTGCCTCCCTCTGGCACCCGCATGTCGGACATCCCTTATATGCCAAACATGTCCCACCGTAACCACAGCGCGACGGTGGGCAGCGACGGGTGGGGGCCGGTGATGTGGGCGGCGTCCTATCGAATCAGCGGCGTATGCCCGGTAAACAACGACTAAAGTCCGTACAGCCCCTCTACAGGCCGACCGCAGGACGAGACCCTTTCGGAGCCATGGCAGACACCCCCGCTCACACCGGAGACGGACAGACCGCCCCGCGCCCGGGCGCGCCCGTATCGCTCAGCGTCGTCGTCCCCGTGCACCTGGTGCAGGGGTACCTGCGCCAGTGCCTGGACTCGATCCTGGTGCCGGACGTGCCGAACCTCGAAGTGGTCGCGGTGGACGACGCCTCCCCCGACCACTGCGGGCAGATCCTCGACGAGTACGCCGCCCGCGACCCGCGGGTGCGGGTCCGCCACCTGGAGCGGAACGTCGGGCTGGGCGAGGCCCGCAACATCGGCCTGGACATGGCCACCGGCGACTACGTGTGGTTCGTCGACAGCGACGACTACCTCACGCCCGACGCGGTCCCCGCGGTCCTGGAGCGGCTGGCCGAGACCCGCCCGGACGTGCTGCTGTTCGACCACGCCCGCGAGTACTGGCACGGCAAGGTCAAGCGCGGCACCGGCAACGACCTGTTCCGCGACCCGCCCGCGCCCGAGGTGTTCACCTGCGCCGAGCGGCCGTCGGTGCTGAAGATGATGATGACGGCCTGGAACCGGGCGATCCGCCGCCAGTACCTGGTGGACCTCGGGCTGCGGTTCGGCGCCGGCTACTACGAGGACGTCAACGTCACCTACCCGGTGCTGCTGGCGGCCGAGCGGATCAGCCTGCTCGACCAGGTCTGCTACATCTACCGGCAGCGGCGGCGCGGTGCGGTCACCCGTACCGCCAGCGCCAAGCACTTCGACGTCTTCGACCAGTACGACCGGGTGTTCGCGTTCATCGACGCGATGGGCGCGGACGGCGAGCGGTTCCGGGCGCCGATGTTCGACCGCGCGATGTGGCACATGCAGCTCATCCTGGAGCGCGGCGACCGGGTGCACGAGGAGGACGCCCCGCGCTACTTCGAGCGCATGGCGCAGACCTACGCCAGGTACCGGCCCGCGGGGCACGAGCTTCCCGACGGGGAGCAGGCGGCCAAGAAGTACCAGCTCATCGAGAAGAACGACTACAGGGGCTACCAGCGGCTGCTGACCCGCAAGCCGCCGTCCCGCAAGCCGGCCAAGGCCGCGACGTCGATGTTCCGCAAGCGCAAGCGCGCCGCCGTCAACGTCGCCAAGCGCACCGGCCTGCGCCAGTACTACAAGGCGCAGCTGCGCATGCCCATCGACGAGAACCTGGCGGTGTTCGCCGCGTACTGGCACCGCGGCTACTCCTGCAACCCCGCCGCCATCTACGAGAAGCTCAGGGAGCTGGCGCCGGACATCCACGGCGTGTGGGTGGTCAAGCGCGAGAACGTCAAGTCCGTGCCCAAGGGCGTGGACTACGTGGTGCGCGGGTCGAAGGACTTCTGGCGCGTCATGGCCCGCGGCAAGTACTTCGTCAACAACGTCAACTGGGTCGACGACATCGTCAAGCGGCCCGGCCAGGTGCACGTGATGACCCACCACGGCACCCCGCTCAAGAGCATGGGCCTGGACCAGATGAAGTACCCGGCCAGCGCCAAGGGCATGGACTTCAAGCTAATGATCTCCCGGGCGGACCGGTGGGACTTCGTGGTGTCGTCCAACCCGCTGTCCACCGAGGCGTGGGAGCGCGGCTTCCCCTGCAAGTACGAGATGCTGGAGGTCGGCTACCCGCGCAACGACCGGCTGGCGCGCGCCACCGACGCCGAGAAGGCCGAGCTCCGCAAGAAGCTGGGCATTCCCGAGGGCAAGAAGGCCGTCCTCTACACGCCGACGCACCGCGAGTACCAGCGCTCGTTCCGGCCCACGTTCGACATCCGGCGGTTCGCCCGCGAACTCGGCGACGAGTACGTGCTGCTGATGCGCGCCCACTACTTCTACAAGCCGGGCGCCGGCCAGTGGGACCCCGAGCGGGTCATCGACGTGTCGGGGCACCGCTCGGTCGAGGAGCTGTGCATCGCCTCCGACGCGCTGCTCACCGACTATTCCTCGATCATGTTCGACTACGCGGTGCTGCCCGACCGGCCGATCGTGCTGTTCGTGCCCGACTGGGAGACCTACCAGCTCACCCGGGGCACCAACTTCGACGTCACCGCCTTCCCGCCCGGCGCTGTCGCCCACGACGAAGAGGAACTGATCAAGACGTTCCGGTCGGGCGCGCCCTGGCAGGACGAGGCGGTGACGCGGGCCCGCGCCGCGTTCCGCGCCCGGTTCTGCCCGTGGGACGACGGGCACGCCGCCGAGCGGGCGGTGCGCCGCATATTCCTCGGCGAACAGGTGCCCAACCCGCCCGAAGCCCCCTAGACTCCCCGCCACCCAGGCTCCCGCCACCCCCCGGCAGAAGGAGATCGCCTTGGTGCCACACCGGATCAGCGTCGTCGTCCTCGCGCACGGGACCGCCACGGAGCTGAACGAGACGCTGCGGTCACTGGCCGTGCAGTCGTACGGCTCGCTGGAGGTCCTGGTGGTCGACGGCGGGACCGGGGCGGCGGCCGAGGCCGACCTGCCCGACGAGCGGTTCCGGGTGATCCGCCGGGGGGCGCCGAGCCGCGGCGCGGCCCGCGGCATCGGCGTCGCCGAGGCCGGCGGCGAGTTCCTGGCGTTCGCCGACGACGGCGACGTGCTGCCCGAAGGGGCCCTGTCCGCGCTGCACTCCGCGCTCACCACCAGCGGATCGGACTTCGCGGCCGGCAACGTGGCCGTCCGGCGGGAACAGGGGTCGCAACCGTCGCGGCGGCACCGCGAGGCGTTCGCGTCGGCCCTGTCACGCACCCACGTGCGCCGGCACCCGGCGCTGCTGGAGGACCGGCTGGTCACCGCCAAGCTGTTCCGCCGCGCGTTCTGGGACCGGCACGCCCTGACCTTCCCGGACATCAACCGGGACGACGACCTGGCCGTGGCGGTGCAGGCGCACTTCCTGGCCGAGGCGGTGGACGTGCTCCCCGAGGTGGTGCTGCGCCGCGCCCGTCCCACCGCGCCCCAGCCGACCGCCGAGCCGCAGGCCGTCGCCGACGGCTTCACCGCCGTCGCCGCCGCGCTGGACGCGCTGGAGGGCCGCTGGACGCCCCGCGACCGCCGCGACTTCCTGGCGTCGGTGCTGAACGGCGAGCTGCGGGCGTTCCTGGACGCCCTGCCCGACGCCACCGACGACGAGCGCGCCACCGTGGTGGAGCAGGCGGCGGCGCACGCGTCCTGGCTGGAGCCGGAGACGCTCGCCGACCTGCCGTCGATCACCCGCCTGAAGTGGCACCTGGCCAGCCGCGAACGCCGCACCGAACTGGTCAAGGTGGTGCGGTACGCGCGCGGCAAGCCGCACCCCAGCATCGTGCGCAGCGGGCTGCGCCGCTACGTCGTCCACCCGTACTGGAAGGACGACAACCTCGCCGTCCCCGACGAGGTGTACCTGGCGCGCACCGAGGTGGCGCTGCGCAGCCGCACCCACGAGGTGGCCTGGCGGGACGGGCGGCTGTTCGTGTCCGGCGAGGCGTACATCAACTCGGTCAGCATGCGGCGCCGCTGGACGTCGGTGAAGAGCGTGGTGCTGCGGTCGGGGCGGCGGCGCGTGGTGCTGCGGGCCCGGCAGACCCGCAAGCCCGGCAAGAACTCCGGGCCGTGGACCGGCTTCGAGTTCGTCCTCGACCCCAAGAAGCTGCGGCGCGGCGGTGCCTGGGCCGACGGGTCCTGGGACGTGGAGGCCGTGGTGTTCAACGCGGGCGTGCTGCGTTCGGCGCGGCTGCGCGGCGGCACCAGCGGCAGCGCGGCCCGTCCGCCGTACCACTACGTCGACGCCGACGTGCGGATCGTCCCGCAGGTGGTGGACGGCACCCTGCGCATCGACGTGGAGACCGTCACCGCCAAGGCGACGTCGCTGCGCTGGGACGGCGACGAGCTGGCGGTCGAGGGCGCCTGCGCCGGCGAGGCCGCGCTGGCGCTGGCGGTGGGCGACGAGGTCGTCCCGGTGCCGGTCACGGTGGTCGGCACCCGGTTCGTGGCGCGCGTCCCGCTGCCCGAGCCGAACGAGGTGACCGACCCGCGGGCCGTCGACGACACCTGCGACTGGGCCGTGCTGATCGACGGGCGTCCCCTGGTGCTGGCCGAGGGCGTCGACGGCATCGAGCGGCTCACCGGCGGCCGGGAGCTGTTCGCCGGCCGCGACGCGTCCGGCTACCTGCGGGTCCAGTCGCGCACGGCGCGGCTGACGGTCACCGAGTGCGCGTGGCGTCCGGACGGCACCCTGGTCCTGGCCGGGACGCACCGGGCGAGCGACACCGGCGAGATCGTGCTGCGCAGCCGGGGCCGCCGCAAGGAGTACGCGTTCGGCGTGACCCGCGGCGACGACGGCGTGCTGCGCGCCGAGGTCCCGGCCGCGGCGGTGCCGAGCGTGGCGGGCGTGCTGCCGCTGCGCGCCGGCCAGTGGGACGTGCTGTTCCGTTCCCCGGGCGGCCGCGCCCTGGCCGTGCGCACCGACCCGGCGGTGTCGTCCGCGCTGCCCCCGGCCCTGGAGGTCGCGCGGCGCGGCTACGCGCTGGAGCTGCAGCGCGTCGGCCTGGTGGTGCGGGTGTCCGGCGACGTCCCGCCCGAGGAGCGTTCGGCCGCGACGACGCTGCGGTCCGAGGCGCGCCAGCGCGTGGCCAAGGAGGGGCTGCGCGACGCGGTGGTGTTCTCCTGCTTCAACGGACGCCAGTACTCCGACAGCCCCAAGGCCATCCACCAGGAGATGGTGGCGCGCGGCCTGGCGGGCGACCTGGAGCAGCTGTGGGTCGTCAACGACGCGCAGGTGGAGCTGCCCGGCACGCTCACGCCGGTGCGCCTCAACGGCCGCGAGTGGCACGAGGCGATCGCGAGCTCCCGGTACATCATCACCAACCACCGGCTCGGCGACTGGTTCCAGCGCCACCCCGACCAGGTGGTGCTGCAGACCTGGCACGGCACGCCGCTGAAGAAGGTCGGCCGGGACGTCAAGGAGGCGCACTTCGCCTACGCGCCCGGCATGAAGCAGGCCTACCGCTCCCTGGCGAAGGGCGGGAAGGGCAAGGGCGAGGAGGCGCAGGCCGCGCCGGCGCTGCCGGAGTGGACGCACCTGCTGTCGCCCAACCCGTTCAGCACCGAGATCTTCCGCCGCGCGTTCTCGTTCAAGGGCGAGATCATCGAGGCCGGGTATCCGCGCAACGACCTGCTGTACCACCCCGAGGCCGACCGGGTCGCGGCGCGGGTGCGGGACCGGCTCGGCGTGCCCGCGGGCAAGCGGGTCGTGCTGTACGCGCCGACCTGGCGCGACGACCAGTACTACAGCCGGGGCCGCTACAAGTTCGACCTGCGCCTGGACCTGGAGCGGGCGCGGGCCGCGCTGGGCGAGGACCACGTGCTGCTGGTCCGGCTGCACAGCAACGTCGTGGACGGGGTGCCCGAGGACGGCGAGTTCGTCATGGACGTCTCGCTCTACCCCGACATCACCGACCTGTACCTGATCGCCGACGTGCTGATCACGGACTACTCGTCGGTCATGTTCGACTACGCCAACACCCGGCGGCCGATGCTGTTCTTCACCTACGACCTGGCCGACTACCGCGACCGGCTGCGCGGCTTCTACCTGGACTTCCAGGCCGAGGCGCCGGGTCCGCTGCTGGAGACCTCCGACGCGGTGATCGAGGCGATCCGCGACATCGAGCCGATCGCCAAGGAGTACCGGCACAACTACGACGCGTTCGTCGAGCGGTTCTGCCCGCTGGACGACGGCAGGGCCGCCGCCCGCGTCGTCGATCACCTGTTCCCCGGTTCCTAGCGCCCCGGCAGGCGACCGCAGCGGAGCGCCAGCGGAGCGAGGACCGCCTGCCGGGGTGACGGGGGGCTGGGGGTCGTCCCCCAAATTCCTAGGCGCGGACGCCCGCCAGCAGTTCGGTCCACTGGCGGCAGACCTCGGCCAGGCCGTAGGCGCGGGTGACCTGCTCGCGGGCCACCTGCCGGTCGGCCTCCCAGTGGCCGTCGCGCACCGTCGTGGCGATCGACGCGGCCATCGCGGACGCGTCGGCGTGGATCCAGCGGGTGTCGTAGATGGTGTCGGCGCCCGGCCAGCCCAGCAGCACGGGGATCGCGCCGGACGCCATGCCCTCGGCCGGGGCCAGGTGGAAGCTCTCGTCGTCGCTGGTGGACAGGACGAACCCGATGCGGCGCAGCCACGCGGCCACGTCCCGGCCGTAGGTGTCGAACACCACGCCGCCCGCCAGCAGCGGGGAGCGGCGGATGCGGCGGAACACCTGCTCGTAGTGCGCGCGCTCCTCGTCGCGCTGCCAGATCCACCAGTACTCCCACGGCAGCTTGGACTTGACGAACAGCGTGAACCGGGGATCGTCGCGGCGAAGCTCCTCCAGGGCGTCCAGCGCCAGGTCGAGCCGCTTGCGAGACGGCGCGATGCCGATCATGCCGAGGTGGTGCTCGGCGCCGGCCAGCTTGGGCCGGTCGAGCTGCCGGTCGTCCACCCAGTTCGGCACGACGGTGACCTTGTGGGCGGGCCAGCCGGTGGTCTCGCGGGTCAGCCTGGCGTAGTGCGGGCTGACGCAGATCACCTGGTCGACCGCGTCGATGTCCAGGTGCTGCGGCCACCGGGCGTACAGCTCGAACCGGTGCAGGCGCACCAGCAGGCGCTGGCCGGGCCGCTTGTGCTTGGCGTACCACAGCGCGTTCGGCCCGCACCATTCGCACACGACCACGTCGGCCCACTCGACGAGTTCCCGGCTGCGCTCGGGGTCGTGCACCTTCAGCGCGGCCCAGTGGTCGACGCGGACCTCCATGTCGGGGCGCGACCGGAGGTAGTCCAGCAGCCGGGTGAAGAACTTCAGGTCGTGCCCGGCGACGCCCACGCGCAGCTTCCGCTCGCCGGCGGCGCCCGCCGGGGCGGCGCCCGCGCCGTGCGCGGCGGCCTGACGGGCGGCGGCGAGGACGGCCTCCGACGGGTCCGGGAACGCCTGCGCCAGGTAGGCGCCGAGCCGCTCGGCGGCCGCGTCGAGCGTGTAGTCGCGCGCGGCGGCCCGGCAACGCTCGGCGGCCAGCGCGTACAGGTCGGGGTTCTTGCCGATGAGCGTCAGCGCGTCGACCACGTCGGTCTCGGACGCCACGAACAACGGATAGTCGGCGCCGAACAGCCGCTCGTGCATGGGGGTGCGGTTGAGCAGCACCGGCACTCCCAGCGCGCCGCACTCCAGCACCTTGGTGGACAGTTCCAGGCTGGCGTCCATCTCGGGGTGCCGCCACGACAGGCCCACGTCGCACTCGGCGGTCAGCCGCATCGCCTCGGCGCGCGGGTGGCCGCCATGCCACACCACGCCCTGCGCGCTCTCCAGGGCGGTGCGCATGCGGGTGGAGAACCCGGGGTCCTTCGGGTCGTCGTGGATCTTGTCGCCGACCATGTGCAGCTCGGCGTCCACGCCGCGCAGCGCCAGCATGCGCGGCAGCCCCGTCATCTCGTAGGTGTTCCAGCGCGGCGCGAACTTGCCCGTGTAGACCAGCCGCAGCGCCCGGCCCCGCGGCGGCTCTCCGCCGCGCGGCGTCAGCCCGTCCGGCAGGACGACCACGGGCGGGAACAGCACGCTCTTGCCCGCCGTGGCCGGGACGGCGCTCTCCAGGAACGAGCGCAGCTCCTCGGTCTGGCACAGCAGCATCCGGGAGGCGTCGGCGATGCGGCGCAGCTCACCCTTGGCCGCCCGGTCGAACTCGCCCGCCGACTGCGGCACGTCGGTCAGGTACGTCCACAGCCGTCCCGCCAGCGGCCCGGCCGCCAGCTTGCCGGCCAGGCGCCGTCCCCGCACCACCACCAGGTCGAACGGGTCCTCGGCGTCGATCTCGGTCAGGACGACGGCGGCCTGCTTGGCGGGCATGCCGCGGTCGCCCTCGACCCGTCCCTCGGCGTGCGGGCTGCGCACGGTCACGCCGGGCAGGGCGCGCAGCGGGTCGACCAGCCGTCCGGTGCGGACCGGGGCCTTGAGCACCAGGGTCACCGCGCAGCCGGCGCGGGCCAGCGACTGCACCATTCCCTGGGCCCAGATCGCCGAGCCGTCGATCAGGTTGAGATCGACGTCGCCGTACACGAGCGCGCGTGGTCGCACGGGCATTCCTTTCGGGCGTTGCGTTTCGGTCAGGCGGGCTCGAACGTCGGGACCAGCTCGGCGAGCCGCGCGGGCGCGGTGACGGTGGCGTCCCACTGCAGGATCGCCAGGCCCGGCGGCGGCGCCTCGCCCCACAGCACCAGCGGCAGGCCGCGGACGCGGGCCAGCTCGCGCGCGTCGTGCAGGACGCGTTCGCGGTCGTACATGCCGGGCGTGCCCAGGTAGGCCCACGGGCCGCCGGGCTCGCCCGCCGCCGCGTCCACCACCAGCATGTCGACGTCGGCGGTCTCCAGCACGGTGACGGCGTCGTGCGGGTACAGCGGGACGATCTTGGCGTGCCCGGCCAGCGCCGCGGCGGCGGCCCGGCCGAGGATCCCGGCGATCACCGGGCCCTCGTAGGGGGCCGCCACCAGCAGCCGGTCCTCGGCCCGGTCGACGTGGTCTAGCTGGACGCGGTCCTTGGCGTCGGTGGCGGTCGCCGAGGCGGCCGTGGGCGCGTTGCGCTTCTTCCACAGCCGGTACAGCTCGCGCGGCAGGCGCGGCGCGCGGCGCCGCGGGTTGCGGGCCGCGCCGGCGACGAGCCGCCCGAACTGCAGCGCCGCCGAGGTCTCCAGGGCGGTCAGCCGCTGCTCCAGTTCCTGCACGCGGGCCTGGCTCTCGCGCAGCTGGGCGCGGAGGCGGGCCACCTGGCGGTTGGCCTTCGCTGCGGATGCGGCTCTGGGTAGGGCGTCACGCGGGTTGGTCACCGAGATACTCCATGATCACGTCGGCGATGCGGGGTCCGGCCTGGCCGTCCCACAGCGGCGGCTTGCGCGAGGCGTCGACGTGCCCCGCCTCCAGCACCTTCCGCGCGGCGGGGACGAGCTCCTCGAAGCCGACCAGCCGGTTGGTGCCGTGGGTGATCGTGATCGGCCGTTCGGTGTTCGGCCGGACGGTCAGGCACGGCACCCCGAGGATCGTGGTCTCCTCCTGCAGGCCGCCGGAGTCGGTGACGACCGCCGCCGCGCCGCGCACCGCCGCGACGAAGTCGATGTAGCCCAGCGGCTCCAGCACGTGCACGCCCGGGTGGTCGTCCAGCCCGGCGGCCAGCAGGTTGGCGCGGCCGCGCGGGTGCACCGGGATGACCAGGTCGGCCAGGTCGGCGACGCCGTGCAGGTGCCGGACCAGCGCGGCGGCCGTCTCCGGCGCGTCCACGTTGGCGGGGCGGTGCATGGTGGCCAGCACGTACCGCTCGGGCAGCCCGTGCTCGGCCCGCACCCGGGCGGTGTCGAACTTGTCGAGGTTGGCCAGCAGGGTGTCGATCATCGGGTTGCCGACCAGGTGCACCCGCTCCACCGGGACGCCCTCGCGGGCCAGGTGCCCGACGGCCTCGGGGCTGGTGGCGAAGCACAGGTCCGACAGCTGGTCGGTGAGGCGCCGGTTCACCTCCTCCGGCATGGTCATGTCGAAGCTGCGCAGCCCCGCCTCCACGTGGGCGACCGGGATGTGCAGCTTGGCCGCGACGAGGGCGGCGGCGATCGTCGAGTTCACGTCGCCGTACACGATGACGAGCGCGGGTGAACGGCTCGTGAACTCCCCCTCCAGTCCGGTGAGCAGCGCGGCGGTCTGCGCCGCGTGGCTGCCCGAGCCGACGCCGAGGTTGACGTCGGGCTCCGGCAGGCCCAGCTCGTGGAAGAAGATCTCCGACATCCGCTCGTCGTAGTGCTGGCCCGTGTGCACCACGGCCTGCCCGGCGTTCGCCGCGCGCAGCGCCCCGATCACCGGGGCGGCCTTGACGAAGTTCGGCCGGGCCCCCAGGACATGAACGATCGACCCCAACACAATTTCCCTTCTGTTCATCCGGGTTGCTTACGCTCGCCCGCCGTGCTCATCCGAAATCCCCTGCTCCCGCCGCTGAAAGCGGCGGTCTACCTGCCCGGGCTCGCCTGGCGGCAGCTGCGCGCCGACCCGCGCCGGGCGCCCCGGCTGGCCGTGCGGCTGCTGCTGCGCGCGCTGCCCGCCGGGGCCAGCGCCCGGCTGCGGCGCACCCGGCTCGGCCGGCTGGCGGTGCCCCGGCCGCGCGATCCGCGGCGCGAGTCCGCCGACCTGCGCGTCCTGCTCGACCACGACGTCCCCGGCCGCGCCGCCGCGGCGACGACGGGCGGCGCCGGTCCGGCCGGCTCCGCGGTCGTCCTGCAGTTCGTGACGAACGCGCTGCCCCGCACGAACGCCGGGTACACCGTGCGCACCCACCGGATCGCGCTGGCGCAGCGGGCGATGGGCTACGACACCCACGTGGTCACCCGCCTCGGCTACCCGCTCAACCAGGGCATCGCCGACCTGCGCGCGCGGGTGGACGTGGAGGGGGTGCCCTACCACCGGCTGCTGCCGTGGCTGCCGCCCGGCACGCCCGTCAAGGCCGTGGCCAAGAGCGCCGACCTGGCGGGACGGCTGGTGCGCGAGCTGCGCCCGGCGGTGCTGCACGCGGTGAGCGACCACCACAACGCGGCCGTCGCGCTGGAACTGGGCCGCCGCCACGACCTGCCGGTGGTGTACGAGGTGCGCGGCTTCCTGGAGGACTCCTGGCTGTCGCGCGACCCGTCGCACCGCGAGACCGACGACTTCTACCGGCTCACCCGCGAGCTGGAGACGCGGCGGATGGCCGCCGCCGACGTGGTGGTGACGCTGGGCGAGGCGATGCGCGCCGAGATCGCCGGCCGGGGCGTCGACCCCGAGAAGATCATCACGGTGCCGAACGGGGTGGACGAGGCGTTCCTCGAGCCGCTGCCCGACGCCGCCGATCTGCGCGCCGAGCTGGGCCTCGGCACCGACGCCCCGGTGGTCGGCCTGACCTCGTCGTTCTACGGCTACGAGGGCATCGACACGCTGATCGACGCGGCGGCGCTGCTGCGCGGGCAGGGCACCGGCGTGGTGCTGCTGCTGGTCGGCGACGGACCGGAGCGCGGCGCGCTGGAACGGCGCGCCGCCGAGCGCGGCGTGCGCGCGGTGTTCCCCGGCAGGGTGCCGATGTCGTCGGTACGTCGGTATCACGCGGTCCTCGATGTGTTCGCGGTTCCCCGGCGGGCCGACCGCGTCTGCCAGTTGGTCACGCCCCTCAAGCCCGTGGAGGCGATGGCCGGGGGAATCCCAGTAATAGCAAGTGATGTCAAGGCATTGCGCGAAATCGTGGAACCGGGCGTGACCGGGACGTTAACAGTTCCGGAAGACCCGGAGGCATGGGCGGACGCACTCTCCCGGCTCATTTACAGTCCCGAACTACGCCGGAAAATCGGACAGACCGCTCGGGAATGGGTTCGAGCGGAACGCACCTGGCGAGCCGTGGCGGACCGGTACCGGTCCGCCTATCCGGACCCGCCGCGGGTGCCGTGACAGGGGTTCCCGTGACACCGGGAACCCGTGCCGACGGTTCCCGCGCGGCGGGTCCCGTACGGCAGGAGCGGCCGTTCCGGCGCCGTGAACACGCGTGAAGGGAGCCGCCGGGTGGATCTGGTGGTCATCGGGCTCGGCTACGTCGGGCTTCCGCTGGTGCGCGAGGCGTGCCGGGCCGGCCTGCGGGTCGGCGGGCTGGACCGCGACCCGCGGGTCGTCGCCGGGCTGAAGGCCGGGCTGTCGCACGTCGACGACGTGTCGGCCGCCGAGGTCGAGGAGATGCTGGCGGCGGGGTTCCGGCCGAGCGTGGACGAGGACGTCCTGGACGGCGCCCGCACCGTGGTGATCTGCGTGCCGACCCCGCTGTCGGAGGAGGGCGGCCCGGACCTGACCGCGGTGCGCGGCGCCGCCGAGACCGTGGCGCGGCACCTGGAGCCGGGCACGCTGGTGGTGCTGGAGTCCACCACGTACCCGGGCACCACCGACGAGGTGGTGCGGCCCATCCTGGAGACGTCGGGGCTGGCCGCGGGCGAGGAGTTCCACCTGGCGTTCTCCCCCGAGCGGATCGACCCGGGCAACCCGGTCTACGGGGTGCGCAACACCCCCAAGATCGTGGGCGGGCTGACCCCGGCGTGCGCGTCGGCCGCGGCGGCGTTCTACGGCAAGTTCGTCGACGAGGTCGTGCAGGCCAAGGGCACCCGCGAGGCCGAGATGGCCAAGCTGCTGGAGAACACCTACCGGCACGTCAACATCGCGCTGGTGAACGAGATGGCGGTGTTCTGCCACGAGCTGGGCATCGACCTGTGGGACGCGATCGACTGCGCGGCCACCAAGCCGTTCGGCTTCCAGGCGTTCCGGCCGGGGCCGGGCGTGGGCGGGCACTGCATCCCCATCGACCCGAACTACCTGTCGTACAAGGTGCGGTCGCTGGGCTACCCGTTCCGGTTCGTGGAGCTGGCCCAGGAGATCAACGACCGGATGCCCCGGTACGTCGTCGAGCGCGCCCAGCAGCTGCTCAACCAGCAGGGCCGCGCGCTCAAGGGCGCCAAGGTGCTGCTGCTCGGCGTCACCTACAAGGCCGACATCGCCGACCAGCGCGAGTCGCCGGCGCGGCCGGTGGCGCGGCGGCTGGCCCGGCTCGGCGCCGAGCTGCGCTTCCACGACCCGTACGTCGCCGACTGGCGGGTGGACGGGGCGGAGGTGCCGCGCGTCGGCCCGCCGCCGGTGGTGCGGCCGGGCGGCGGGCAGCGCCCCGGCGCCGAGCCGTCCCCGTGGGATCCGGAGCTGGTGGCCGCGCTGGAGGACGCCGACCTGGTGATCGTCCTGGCCGACCACGCGGCCTACGAGGCGTCGCTGCTGTCCCGGCACGCGCGGTTGCTGTTCGACACCCGGGGCCGCACCCGCGGCGCCCGCAGCGAGAGCGTCGAGCTGCTCTGAGCGCCGCGGCCCCCGGTCCCGGTCGCGGGACGGGTCGCCGACCGGGGGCGGCCATCGCGCGGTAAGGCGGAATTAACACACAATTTCCCTGGCCCGCGCAGACTCGACGATGGACGATTATCGGCACCGATCCGGAGTGAATGCCCATGCGGGTCTGCGTTTGCACGATTGTGCATCATCCAGAGGATGCCAGGATTTTGCACCGGCAGATTCGCGCGCTGCTCGACGCCGGTCACGAGGTCACCTATATCGCGCCGTTCCGGGCGTGCAACGTGACGCCCTGGCGGCGGGTGAGCCCGGTGGACGTGCCGCGCGCGGTGGGACGGCGCAGGCTCCGCGCGCTGCGCGCCGCGCACCGGGCGCTGGAGGAGCACGCCCCGTACGCCGACGTGATCCTGCTGCACGACCCGGAGCTGCTGGTCGGCCTGCCCCGCTCGGTGCGCAGGCGCACGGTGGTGTGGGACGTGCACGAGGACACCGCCGCCGCCCTCACCGCAAAGGGCTGGGTGCCCGGTCCGGTGCGGCCGCTGCTGCGTCCCGCCGTGCGGCGCCTGGAGACGCGCAGCGAACGCCGGCACCGGCTGCTGCTGGCCGAGGAGGGCTACCGCGCGCGGTTCCAGGGCGAGCACCCGGTGGTGCCCAACACCACCTACGTGTCCGACCTGCCGCCCTCCCCGCCGGACGGCCACCGCGCCGTCTACGTCGGGCACCTGTCGCGCGCCCGGGGCGCGTTCGACATGATCGAGGCGGCCCGGCTGCTGGCGCCCGAGGGCGTCCTGGTCGAGCTGATCGGCGCCGCCGACGGCGACGTGCGGCCCGCGCTGCGCGACGCCCAGCGCGAGGGCGTGCTGCGCTGGTACGGCTTCGTGCCCAACGACCGGGCGCTGCGCATCGCCGAGGGCGCCATGGCGGGCCTGGCGCTGCTGCACGACGAGCCGAACTACCGGCATTCGATGCCGACCAAGGTCGTGGAGTACATGGCCCGCGGCATCCCGGTGATCACCACGCCCAATCCGCCCGCCGTGGAGATCGTCGAACCGGCCGGCTGCGGGTTCGTCGTCCCGTTCGGCGACCCGGCCGCCGCCGCCGACGCGATCCGGCGGCTGCGCGACGACGCCGAGCTGCGCACCGACCTCGGCAAGCGCGGCTACGAGACGGCGCGGGCCCGGTTCCACTGGCCGGTGCACGCCGAGCGGTTCGTCGCCCAGCTCGAACAGTGGGCCGGACGCACCACCCCCGGCCCGGTCGTGGCGCCCCAGCCCGAGCCGCTCGCCGACTAGGACGGCTCGGGGGAGCGCCCCGCTCCCCCGGTCAGCCCGACGGCGGCGGCGCGGGCCAGCCTGCTGGCCGCGCCGGGCGGGCGGGCGGCGGTGACCACGACGATGTAACGGTCGACCCGCACGGCGATCGTCCCGGCCGTGGGGCCCAGCTCGTACGCCTCGTCCCCGCCGATGTCGGTGCGCCGCCGCGCCTGGGACTGGACCGCCCGCAGCGTCTCCATCAGCGCCGACGCGGCCTGCCCGGTCGGCGCCACCCACTTGACGGTCACGGTGAGGCTGCGGGCGCCCCACTCGTCGTCGTCCGTCCCCGGGCCGCTCGCGCTCGGCTCGGGGGTGCGGCGGTCGCCGTCCTTGCCGGGGCTCTTCTTGCCGGACACCCCGCCGCCGGAGGCGCTCGCGCTCGGTGACGCCGAGCCCGGCCGGTCCGGGGAGGCGGAGTCCCGCGGCGCCGCCGGGACGCCGGAGGGCTGCTCGGAGGGGCCGCCGGACGGCGCGACGGTCAGCGGCGGGGCGTCCGGCAGCCCGTCCCGCTCCGGCGCCTCGTAGGTGCAGCTCACCGGATGCGGCAGCTTCTGCTCGCCGATCCGGTCGCCGCCGGGGCGGGCACTGCCGGGATCCAGGCGCGCGGCCAGCAGGTCGGGCCGTTTCAGCAGCGCGCAGGCGTCCGGCCAGTCCGCCGCCGGGGTGCCGCCCAGCTCGGCGGGGCCCGGCCCGGCCGAACCGCCGCGCAGCGCCACCAGCCGGGCGGCGCCCCCGGGACGCGGCGTCGCGGTCGGCACCGCCGCGTACAGCAGCCCGCCCGCCGCCGCCAGCCAGGGCCGCGCCCCGTCCAGCTCCGGGTCCATGGCGAACGGCGCCGCGACCGTCCGGCTGCCGCCGTCGCCGGGTTCGACGACGTCCACCCCGGCGGGCAGCAGCGCGCCCGACAGCCGGGGCCGCAGCGCGTAGATCCGGCCGCCCGCCGCGGCCAGCGCCGCGTACGCGGGGGCGTCGCGGCGCCAGGCCGCCTGCCCCGACGCCGTCTCGACCGCCTCCAGCCGCCGTTCGCCGCGGCGCGCGCCGTTGGGCCGGTATGCGACGACCAGGCGGCCGCCGGCGACCACGGCCGGGCAGATGGCGTCGCCGCACACGTTCTCGCCGCCCCACTCGGCCAGCCGGTGGCCGTTCTCGCGGTAGGCGCGCAGGGCCGTGCCGTCGTCGGCGAGCGTGACGCCGTCCAGCACCGTCACCTCGGGGGCCTCCGCCGACTCCAGGGGGCGCGTCCAGCGCACGGCGCCGGTGTCCGGCCTGACCGCGATCAGGCGGCTCGGGCCCTTGGCGCAGTCCAGGGCGAGGACGGCCGTCGTCTCCACGGAGTCGGAGGCGTGCGCGGCGCCCTCGAACAGCCGGCAGCCCGCCGGGAGCCGCTGCGTCCACAGCCGGGCGCCGTTGGCGGCCGACCGCCCGTACAGGACGCGGCGGTCGCCGCTGGTGGTGAGCGCGGCGTCCGAGCCCGCGGGCCAGCGCAGCGTGGTGCGGGCCACCGAGGCGGGCGTCTCGTCGGCCTGCCGCCACAGCTCGGCGCCCGACAGCGCGTCGAAGCCCACCATCATCCGTTCGCCGCGGTCGCCGTCGCGTTCGAAGTAGCCGACCAGCCGCGAGCCGGTGGCCGCCCAGCCGAGCATCGTCCAGCCCATGCGCCGGTAGCTCCAGCGTTCACCGCCGGTGCGGGCGTCGCGGACGTCCAGGCCGCCGCCCGAGGCCAGCACCGCCTGCCCGTGCGCCACCTCGAACGCCACACTGTTGTAACCGGCCAGCGGCCCCCGGTGCACCGGCGCCGAACGCTGCCAGCTCGTCGCCAGCGGGCCCGGCGGGGGGCCGACGTCCGCCAGCGGCGCGACGGGCACGGCGGTGACGCTGTGCCGCACCTGCCACCACTCGGCGCGCGTGACGGCCCGCACCACCAGCACCCCGCAGACGGCCACGGCCAGCACGCCGCAGACGACGCCGACCGCCGCCCGCCGGCGCCCGCCGAACCGCCTGCCGCCCACGCCCGTGCCGCCTCCTTCCGCCGTCACGTACTGTGCTGCGAGAACGTCTCCACCATGCCGTGTTCCACGCCCCCCGCGCGACACGGCCAGGCCAGAACGGAGGTTCCGGTGGAACTGTTCACCACGTGGCGGACGTGGGACCAGGCCCGCGCGGCCCTCGCCGCGTCCGGCGCCGCTCCCGCCGACCTTGCCACGCTGGACCGGGCCGTGGCCGCCGCGCGCCACTGGCACGGCGACCAGACCCGGCCCACCGGCGCCCCCTACCTGGAGCACCTGCTGGAGGCCGTCGAGGTCCTGGCGCGCGGACGCGGCGTGACCGACGTGTCCGTCCTGGCCGCCGCGCTGCTGCACGACGTCGTGGAGGACACCGGCGCCACCGCCCGCGACGTGGAGGCCGAGTTCGGCCCGTGGGTGGGCGAGCTGGTCGAGTGGGTGACCAAGCCGCCGTCCGACGGGCTCGGCCGCCAGGCCAAACGCGCCGCCAAGGCCGCCTACCTGCGCCGCCTGCGCGACGCCCCCCGTGAGGCGATCATGGTCAAGCTCGCCGACCGGATCAGCAACGTGCAGACCCTGGACCGGATGCCGCCCGACTTCCAGCGCCGCTACTACGCCGAGACCTGTACCTACATCATCCCGCTGGCCGACCTGCCGGACGGCGGCGACCCGTGGTTCGCCGAATGGTACGCCACCTGGCGGGCCCGCTTCGCCCACCTGCGCTGACCGGACCCGCCCGACCGCCCGCCCCACACCGGACGGCGGGCCGCCGGGTGCGGGATCATCGGGGCATGGAACGCGAGTGGGTGGCCGAGGAGAGCGTGCTGGTCGACGCCGCCGCCGCGGCGGTGTACGAGGCGGTGTCCGACCCGCGGCGGATGCGCGAGTGGAGCCCGGAGCTGTTCGCGGTGTGGGTGCGGGGCCGCGGCCCGGCCGGCGAGGGGACCCGGTTCGTCGGGTTCAACCGGATCGGCTGGCGGGTGTGGTTCACCACCTGCGAGGTGACGGCGGCGGTGCCCGGCGAGGTCTTCGCGTTCCGGGTGTCGAGCTTCGGGATGCCGGTCGCGCTGTGGGGCTACCGGGTCGAGGGGGTCGGCGAGAACTCCACGCGGCTCACCGAGTACTGGCACGACCTGCGCCGCGACCAGCGGGGGGCCGCGTTCGTGTCGCTGCTGGGCCGGGTGTTCACCGGCGTGCCCGCCGAGCGGCGCGCCGAGGTCAACCGGCGCGGCATGCGCCGGACGCTGGAGCGCATCAGGGCCGCGCTGTCCGGCGGGGTGACAACAAAATAAGAACCTGTTCTACTTAGTGGTGTGAGCACCGCCACCGATGTCCACGTGATCCAGGGCGAGCGGGTCGCCCTGCCCGTGCGGATCCGGGACGCCGCCGTGGCCTCGGCGATGTTCGCCGTCCCGGCGGGCCCCGCGCAGAGCCTGATCGCCTACTCCGGGCTGGAGGTGGCCGAGCCGCTGCCCGGCCGGGCGATCTGCTCGCTGGCGTTCGTCCGGTACGCCGACGGCGACCTCGGCCCCTACCACGAGTTCGCCGTCGCCTTCCTCGTCCGAGCCCCCGGCGCCTCCGGGGGCCGCCGCAAGCGCGTGGGGGCGTTCATCCACTGGCTGCCGGTCAACCAGGAGTTCACCTTGGACGCGGGCCGGTCCATCTGGGGCTTCCCCAAGGTGCTGGCCGACATGCCCATGGACCTCAGCGGCCGGATCAAGCGGTGCGCCGTGCGGTTCGGCGGCCGCACCGCGATCGAACTGGCCGTCAAACCCGGCCTGCCCGTCCCCGCCGGGCGTCCCGGCGGCCGGACGGCGCCCCGCCTCGACTCCTACTCGTGCCTGGACGGCGTCACCCGCCACATCCCCTGGACGGTGTCGCCGTCCGGGCTGCGGATGCGGCCCGGCGGCGCCGAAGTCAGGCTCGGCGACCACCCCGTGGCCGACGAGCTGCGCGGCCTCGGCCTGCACCGCGCCGCCGCGCTGAGCAGCAGCACCATCGCCCACCTGACCATGACGTTCGGCGCCGCCGAGGAGGTGCCCTCGTGAAACGCACCGCACTGGTGACCGGGGCCGCGAGCGGGCTGGGCGCCCTGGCCGCTCAGCGCCTGGCCGCGGCGGGCTGGGACCTGGTCGCGGTCGACGTGGACGAGGACGGCCTGGCCCGCACGGCGGCGCGCTCCCCCAACACGCACGTCCGGGTGTGCGACGTCGCCGACCCCAAGGCGGTCGAGGAGGTCGTCGCCGAGGCGGGCGCGGTGCACCGCCTGGTGCACGCCGCCGCCGTCGGGCCGCTCGTCCCGGCCCTGGAACAGCCTCTGGACGAGGTGGAGCGGGTGCTGCGGGTCGACTACCTGGGCACCGTGCACGCCGTCCGGGCCGTCCTGCCGGGAATGCTGGCGCGCGGCGGGGGCGACCTGGTGCTGTTCTCCTCGCTCGCGTCCTGGGTGCCGACGCCCAAGACCTCCGCGTACGCCGCCGCCAAGGCCGCGGTCAACGCCTACGCCGAGTGCGTCGCCGCCGAACACCGAGGCGGCGGCGTCCGGATCCGCGTCGTGTGCCCGCGCCAGGTCGACACGCCCGGCTTCCGCGCGGCCGCCGCGGCGGACCCGGCCGCGACCGCCGGGATGAAGGGCATGCCCCCGCGCGCGGTGCTGGACGCCGTCGACCGCTCCCTGGCCCGGCGCGACGAACTCCTTTACGTCTACCCCGACGCCCTCACCCGGGCCACCGTGCTGGCCAAGCGGTACGCCCCCGGCCTGCTGCGCCGCGTCCTGGCCCGCGCCACCGCTTGATCGTCTCGGCCCGCTGCTTGATCATCGGAAGACGCGGGCCGGGGCCGCGACCGCGTAAGCTGTCTCTTTCGCCCCCTTGGGGCGCACCGCCGAGCACCTCGGCAGGACAGCAGGTCAGCGCAGGTCGCGAGGGAGCAGCCCGGAATGTCGTCCCCGGTGACGGATGGGTCCGCCAAGACCACGGAGACGGTCAAGGACCAGGAGATCGCCGCCGAGCAGCGGTACGTCGACCGGGCGTACGCGCGGCTGGAGGAGATGCGCGAGGACGCCAAGGCCATGCTGCGCGAAGGCTACCGGCAGGCGCTGGCGGGCACCAAGGGCTCGCTGGTCGACCGGGACGCCATGGTGCACCAGGCGGCGCTGCGCGCCCAGGCCCTCGACGTCGCCGACGACGGGCTGGTGTTCGGGCGCCTCGACCTCTCCGGCGGCGAGATCCGCTACATCGGCCGCATCGGCGTGCGCACCCCCGACCACGACTCGCTGGTCATCGACTGGCGGGCGCCCGCCGCCGAGGACTTCTACCGCGCCACCCCCGAGGACCCGCGCGGCGTGGTGCGCCGCCGCGTCCTGCACTCGCGCGGCCACACGGTCGTGGACCTGGAGGACGACCTGCTCGACCCGTCCGCCGCCGACGGCATGGTGGTGGTCGGCGACGGCGCGTTCCTGGCCTCCCTCGCCCGCACCCGCGAGGGCGCCATGCGCGACATCGTGGCCACCATCCAGCGCGAGCAGGACGAGGTGATCCGCGCCCCCGCCGACGGCACCGTGCTGGTGCGCGGCGCCCCCGGCACCGGCAAGACCGCCGTCGCCCTGCACCGCGTCGCCTACCTGCTGTTCCGGCACCGGCGGCGGTTCGGTTCGCGCGGCGTGCTGGTGGTCGGCCCCAACCGGCGGTTCACCGCCTACATCGAGCGCGTCCTGCCGTCCCTCGGGGAGGAGTCGGCGGCGCTGCGGTCCCTCGGCGACCTGGTGGACGGCGTGTCGGCCCGCACGCACGACACCCCGGAGCTGGCCCGGCTCAAGGGCTCGGAGGTCATGGCCCGGGTGCTGCGCCGCGCCGTCACCGACCACCCGCCCGGCGCGCCCGACGAGCTGCGCGTCGTCCACAAGGGCGTGATCGTCCGCCTCGACCGGGCCCGGCTCGACCGGCTGCGCGCCGACCTGCACCGGCGCAGCCGCGGCTCGGTCAACGCCGCCCGCGCCCGCGCCGCCGACGCGCTGCTGGACGCGCTGTGGGAACGCTTCACCGACCTCGGCGGCCCCGAGGCCGCCGCCCAGGCCGAGGAGGCCGACGCGGGCCTGTGGAACGCGCTGCTGGCCGCCGACGGCCTGGCCGCCCTCGACGAGGGCGACGCCCCGGGCTCCTCCCGCGCCCGCCCCGACGAGCGCGACACCCGGCGCGAGCAGTTCGACGCCCGCGTCCGCGAGCAGCGCGAGTTCGCCCAGTTCCTCCTCGCCTGGTGGCCGCTGCGGCGTCCGCTGGACGTGCTGCGCTCCCTGGGCGACCCGGCCCGCCTGCGCCGCGCGGCGGGCCGCGACCTGGACCGCGACGCCGTCACCCGCCTGGCCGAGGCGTGGTCGGCGGCCCTGGGGCCCGACTCGCGATCCGGCACGGAGCCCGTCCTGACCTACCAGGACATCGCGCTGCTGGACGAGCTGGACGCGCTGCTCGGCTCCCCGCCGCGCCCGCCGGCCCGGCGCCGCCCCGCCGCCGAGGACGACCCGTTCGTCGTCGACGGCGTCAACATCCTGACCGGCGAGGAGATCGCGGACGAGTCGTGGGAGCCGGAGATGCAGGAGCTCACCACGTCCATCGAACGCCTGGAACGGGCCCGCCGGGTCGACGACGAGGTGGTCGAGGAACGTCCCGAGTACGCCCACATCGTGGTGGACGAGGCCCAGGACCTGTCGCCCATGCAGTGGCGCATGCTCGGCCGCCGGGGCCGGCACGCGAGCTGGACGATCGTCGAGGACCCCGCGCAGAGCGCCTGGGAGGACCTGGACGCCGCCCGCCGGGCCATGGACGCCGCCCTCGGCGTCGACAAGCCCTCACCCCGGCGCGGCCGCTCGTCGTCGCGGCGGCGCCCCCGCAAGCCCGCCGCCCGCGCCCGCTACGAGTACGAGCTGACCACCAACTACCGCAACTCCACCGAGATCGCCGCCGTGGCGTCCCGGGTGCTGGCCCTGGCCCTGCCCGACGCCCGCCCGGCCCGCGCCGTCCGCACCTCCGGCATCGACCCGGTCGTCCGCGTGGTGCCCGAAGCCGACCTGATCTCCTCCGCCCGCGCCGCCGTGGCGGAACTCCTCACGCAGGTCGAGGGCACGATCGGCCTGATCGTCCCGCTGGAGCTGCGCAACCGGCCCGAGGGGCAGACCTCCCTCCCGCTGACCGACGCCCCGGACACCGCCGAGGAGCACACCGGCGCCGCCCCGTCCTGGACCGCCGCCGACCGCGACCGCCTGGCCGCCGGCTTCCCCGAACGCGTGCAGGTCCTCGACGTCCTGGAGGCCAAGGGCCTGGAGTTCGACGCGGCCGTGATCGTCGCGCCGGAGACCGTCGCCGCCCAGTCACCGCGCGGCCTGCGCGTCCTCTACGTCGCCGTGTCCCGCGCCACCCAGCACCTGACCGTCCTGACCACCAGGCCCGGGTGGCGCGACACCCTGACCGGCGACCGGCGCCCCGCCGGATGACGGTCAGATGATCGGGGGGCGGCCCGTGCGGGTCATGCGCCAGGCGGTGCGCCAGGAGATGGGGCGGCGGGCGCCCGCCGGCTTGCGCCACCCCTCGAAGAAGCCCTTGAACCACGGCTTGAGCGCGCTCGGCCTGCGTTCCCGCAGCACCGTCATCCCGACCCACACGGCCAGGTAGGTCAGCGCCAGCGGCCACGGCAGGTTGCGGCGGGCCAGCCACACCCGGTTGCGGGCGTTGTAGCGGTAGAACATCGCGTGCCGGGTCGGCAGCACCGCCGGGTGGTACATCACCGCGGACGCGTCGTAGACGATGCGGTAGCCCGCGTTGAGGACCTGCCAGGCCAGGTCGGTCTCCTCGTGGGCGTAGAAGAAGTCCTCCGGCAGCCCGCCCCCGGCGTCGAACGCGGCGCGGCGGACCGCGCAGGCGCCGCCCAGGAACGTCGTCACCTCCGACGACCGTTCGGGGTCGCCGGCGCGCAGCCGGGGCACGTGCCGCCGCTCACCGCGTCCGCCCTCGGGATCGCGGACGCGGAAGGAGATGATCCCGAGGTCGGGTTCGGCGGAGAAGCGGTCGCGCACGTGCGCACCCAGCCGCGGCGAACGGTACCACCCGTCGTCGTCCAGGAAAAGGATCACGTCGCCGCTGGAGGCCTCCACGCCGCGGTTGCGCCCCGCCGGGATGCCCACGTTGGTCGGCAGGCTGATGGTCTTGACGCGCTCGTCGTCGAACGGCGGCACCGCGGCGCGGCCGCCGACCGGGTCGACGCCGTTGCCGACGAGCACCACCTCGACGTCCACGTGCTCCTGTTCCAGCGCGCTGCGCACCGCGCGGGCCAGCTCGTCCGGCCGGTTCCCCATGGTGAGCACGACAACGCTGAGCTTCACGGGCGTCCCCCCACGGCGTCGATGTCCCCGGTCCACACGTCGTCCCCGGTCCGCGCGGCGCTCACTTCAGCCTCCGCGAGGCCAGGATGCTGATCAGGTGCAGCAGCGTCTGCAGGACGGCCACGACCGCCACGGCGACGGTCAGCACCCGGATCGCGGCCGGGGTCTCGGTGCCCAGCAGCGTGTCCAGCACAGTAGCGGCCAGGATCAGCAGGGACAGCTCCACCGCGCCGATGATGCGGTGAAAACGCAGCATGGACGCGGCCTGCCGGGCCAGCGCGATGCCGGTGGAGCGGGGCCGCAGCGCCCGGTCGCCGCCGACCGGGTCGGCGGGCAGGCCCGACTTGGCCCGCGCCACCACCACGTTGTCGGTCTCGGCCTTGATCAGCGCGGCGCCCACCGCGGCCAGCAGGCCCAGCTCGGCGTAGCCGCCGGTCTGCCAGCCGCCCTGCGCGGCGTAGCCGAGGCCGATCAGCAGCGCCACCTCCGACAGGTAGTGGCCGATGCGGTCCAGGAACACCCCGGCCACCGACGTCTGCCGCAGGTAGCGGGCGACCTCGCCGTCCACGCAGTCCAGCAGCAGGTACGCCTGGATCAGCAGGGCGCCGCCGAGGGCCGTCCACAGCGGGTCGGCCGGCAGCGACACCACGACGCCGGCGGCCACGCCGCAGGCCATCATCAGGTAGGTGAGCTGGTTGGGGGTGAACCCCAGCCGCAGGAACAGCCAGGCGAAGTACGGCGACAGCGCGCGCATGTACAGGCGCCCGGCCCAGTGCTCCTCGTTGCGCCGTTCCTTGAGGCCGGGCGGCTGCCCGTGGCGCCGCACGTCCGCGACCGTCGCCGCGCTGCGGGACGGGCGGACGGCGTCGGCGGGCAGCTCAGCCTCCATGGGCTTGGACATACTCTTCAACCGCCTTGAGGATCGCGCCCTTGTCGAGGCCGAGATGCTCCAAGATCGTATAGCGGCCGGGGCGGGTGCGCGGGGCGTACGCGACGGCCTCGGCGAACTGCTCGACGGTCAGCCCGACGTCGCCGGGCAGCCGGGGCAGCCCGTGCCGCTCCAGGCAGGTCATGACCTCGGCGAGCCGGTCGGCGCCCGTCCCGAGGCGGGTGGCGCGCAGGTGGTAGCAGAAGGCCGCGCCGATCCCGGCCAGCTCGCCGTGGTTGGCGGTGCCGGGGAACATCTGGTCGATGGCGTGCAGGATCTCGTGGTCGCCGCCGCTGGAGGGCCGCGACGAACCGGCGAAGGACATGGCCATGCCGGACAGTACGAGTCCCTCGGCCAGAACGGTCAGGAACCGGTCGGACTCGATGGAGCCGGGCTGGTTGAGCAGGGCCTCGGCGGCGGTGCGGGCCAGCGTCAGCGCCAGCCGGTCGACCGGCTCGCCGCACGCCTCGGCGGCCAGCAGCCAGTCGTCGACGGCCGACAGGTTGCTGACCACGTCGCCGATGCCCGCGCGCACCAGCCGCGGCGGCGCGGCCCGCACGTAGTCCAGGTCGACGATCATCGCCAGCGGCATGACCACGCCGAACGAGCCCTTGCCCTTGTCGTGCTCCAGGGAGGCGACCGGGGAGCAGATGCCGTCGTGGGACAGGTTCGTGGCCACCGACACCATGGGGATGCCGGCGAGCGTGGCGGCGTACTTGGTGGCGTCGATGGTGCGGCCGCCGCCGATGCCGACCACCGCCTCGTAGGACCCGCCGCGCAGCTTGGAGCCGAGGCTGACCGCGGCGTCGACGGTGCCGCCGTCCACCCGGAACAGCTCGCAGTCCTCCAGCGAGGGCTTGACGTGCTCGGCGATCTGGTCGCCCTGGCCGGGGCCCACGGCGATCGCGACCCGGCCCTCGGTGGCGATGCGGCGGTCGGCCAGCAGGTCGCCCAGGGCGGCCACGGCCCCACGGCGGACGTCGATGGACAGCGGCGCGGTGAGCATCCGCGTCAGCAGGGGCATGTGCGTTCCTCGCTCGGTCGTCCCGTACGGCGGAGGGGAGGGGCAGGGATACCGCGACGCGGCGGGAGCCCGGGTCAGTAGCCGGCGGCGATCCGGCGGGCCTTGGCCAGGTCGTCGTGGTTGTCGACCTCGACCCACTCCACGGCGCCGATCGGGGCCACGGCGACGCGGCCGCCCCGGTTGACCAGCTCCTGGTAGCCGTCCTCGTAGTACAGGTCGGGATCGCGCTCCCAGGTGGCCTGCAGGGCGTCGGCCAGCGGCCCGGCGGCGGCGGGCTCGATGAGGGTCGCGCCGATGTACTCGCCGTACGCCTCGGCCGGGTCCATCAGCTTGGTGATGCGGGCCAGGTCGCCCTGGTCGTCGAGGGTGACCTTCATCTCCTCGTCGGCCAGAGTTTTCACGTTGTCCACCGCGAGCAGGATGTCCGGTCCCCGCCCGGCCAGTAGCGTCTTCTCCACGCTCACCGGATGCACGGTGTCGCCGTTGACCATGAGGACGCCCTTGGAGAAGTGCTCGCGCGCCAGCCACATGGAGTAGGCGTTGTTCCACTCCTCGGCCTTGTCGTTGTGGACGAGGGTGATCGACACGCCGTACCGCCGTTCGAGGTCGGACTTGCGGGTCTCGACCGCCTCGGCGCGGTAGCCGACGACGATCACCACGTCGGTCAGCCCGACCGCGCTCAGGTTGCCCAGGGCGATGTCCAGGATGGTGGTGTCGCCGTCGGGCCCGCTCCGTACGGGGACCAGGGCCTTGGGCAGCGTGTCGGTGTACGGCCGCAGCCTGCGTCCGGCGCCCGCCGCCAGCACCATGCCGATCATGATTCCTCTTCCTCCAGGTCGACGATCACGCCGCTGTCGCGCCCGGTCCGCAGCCAGGTCGTGACGCTCTCACCCGCGAACAACACGCCAAGGTAGGCGGCCAGCGCGGCGTACGCGAACGGGAGCGGCCCGGCCAGGCCCGCCGCCGCCACGACCAGCGTGCGGCCCTCCCAGCCGAGACCGGCCCGGAGCACCCAGGCGCCCGGCCGCAGCCCCTGACGGGTGCGGTACACGGTGTCGTAGTGGTGGTAGGCCAGAACCGCGAGCAGCACGTACACCAGCGGTGCCGGCACACCCTGCGCGAACCCCAGTCCGGCCAGGTAACCATACTCGATCGTGCGCAGCAGGGGCGGGACAAGCCAGTCGAACCTTCCGTTATGCGGATGTGTCGCAGCCGCCCCCGTCAGCAGCACCACCGCCACCGGCAGGAACAGCGCCGGCCCCCGATCCGCGCCGAGACCGGCCGTCATCAGCACGGCGCCGAGGGCGACGGCGACCAGCACGCCGGGCAGCGGCGGCAGCCGGCCCCCGGCCAGCCGGGCCAGCGTCAGGCAGATCGGGCCGTCGTCGCGCAGCAGGTACGGCGGGACGGGGACGCGGGCGTCCGGGACGCGGATCGCCGGCATCGTCATCGCACGATCACCTTCCTCCTCCGGCCGGTGAGCACACGGGTGGCGAGCCGGTGGGCGAGGGCCAGGCCGCCCCACGCCAGCAGCGCGACGAACGTCACGCGCGCGTCGAACAGCGCCGCCGTCACGGCGATGAGAGCGATCCGCTCGCCGACCGGCAGCACGACGACCTTCCTGGCCCACCGCAGGGCCTTCCTGGACGGCGCCGGGCGGCGTTCGATCGGCCCGTCGTCGGGGGCCGTCAGGGGGGCGGTGCGCTGGGGCAGGGGCCGCCGGCCGGGGCCGACCGGACGCGACGCGAACGAGTGGTCGAGCGTGTGCCGGACGGTCTGCAGCGTCATCGCGGCGACCGCCAGCCCCCACACCGCCCCGGAGCCGTGCCCGGCGGCGATGGCGCCCACCGCCAGCCCCGCGTACACGCCGTACTCCTTCACGCGGTCGAGGAGCACGTCGAGCCAGGCGCCGAGGGCGCTGCGGCGGCGCGTGAAGCGGGCGAGCTGGCCGTCCACGCAGTCCAGCACGAACGCCGCGTACAGCAGCGCGGCGCCCGTGGCCACGCCGCCGCGGGTGCCCGCCGCGAACCAGACCGCCGCTAGGACCGCCAGGCCCAGCGACATCCACGTCACGGTGATCGGCGTCAGCCCCCGGCGGGCCGCCCACCGCACCAGGTGGGGGCTGTAGGAGCCGACCGCGTACGTGGCGAACACCCCGTCGTCGCGTTTGACGGCCGCGGCGAGCCGCACCCGTTCCTCGTCGGCCTTCTCCACCGCCTCGCGGGCGGCGACGGCGGCGTCCGCGCTGCCGACGCGCGGGCAGGGCAGCCGCGGGTCGCCGCAGTCACGCACGGGCACGCCCGTGCGCACCAGCCCCACGAGCAGCAGGTGCGCCGCCTCGGGTTCGACGACGGTCAGGGGGAGCGCGCGGGCGTCCCGCAGCAGGTCGGCCAGTCGTCCGGCGAGGGCGGCGAGGTCGTCGGTCCGGTCGGCGGCCACCCGCAGCACGCCGGGCGACGCGGCGTCGGGCGCGGTCACCCGATGGTACGGCGACCCGGCCGACATGATCCATCCGTCGTACCTGCGCACCGGCACGGTGCCGTACCCGCCGCCCCGCGGGACGGTGACGGCCGTGACCGGCGCGTCGTCGCCGTCCAGCAGCAGCCTGCGCAGCAGTTCGGCGCCGACCACCACGTCGCCCGGCAGCAGCAGCACCGGCTCGCGGGCGTGCCGGGCGATCCGGGCGATCTCCCGCAGGTCGGCGGCGGGGCTCGGCGACTCCAGCACGAAGTGGCCGTCCTTGTGCAGGGCGGGCGCCATTTCGGGGCGGGTGACGATGACCGGATCCGGTACGTTGAGCCTTGCCAGCTGCTCGCACAGGCGCGTCAGGAGCGTGGGCGCCTCGTCCGCCGCCTCGGCGGCCCGGCGGGGATCGCCTCCGCAGGGCAGGACGGCCGCGGGACCCGGGTCCGGGCCGCCGCCGTCCCACCCGGTCGCCATGATCACCGCCACGGTCATCGGCGCCTCCGGATCGCGTCGCAACAGGGTAGGAAAAGGGATGCGCACCGCGCGGGCGTCGCGCGGCGCCGGGCCGGCGAGCGCGACACCGGCGCCGGCACGGACGATTGCCCAGAGTAGCGGCACGACCACGGAGTGAGAGGTCACATTGACAGTGGACACCGCGACCCGGACGGTCGCCGTGGTGCTCGCGGGCGGGGTCGGCGCGCGGCTGGGCGCCGGCCGGCCCAAGCAGCTGCTGGAGGTCGGCGGGCGGCCCATCCTGGCGCACGCCGTCGCGGCGTTCGACGGCCACCCGGACGTGGCGGAGGTGCTGGTGGTGATGGCGGCCGGGCACGTGCGCGAGGCCGCCGCGCTGACCGCCCCGTTCCGCAAGGTCACGGGCGTGATCGAGGGCGGGGCCACGCGCACCGCGTCCACCGCCGCCGCGCTGGCCGCCCTGGCCGACCGTCCCGACGGCACCCGCGTGCTGTTCCACGACGCGGCCCGCCCGTTCGTCGACCGCGCGGTGATCGACCGGACGCTGGCGGCGCTGGAGGACCACGACGCGGTGGCGGTGGGCGTGCCCGCCTCCGACACGATCGTGGCGGTCCGCGACGGCCTGGTCGCCGACATGCCGCCGCGTTCGACGCTGGTGCGCTTCCAGACCCCGCAGGGCTTCCGGCTCGGGACCGTCCGCAAGGCCTACGAGCTGGCGCTGGCCGACCCCGATCTGGTCGCCACCGACGACTGCGGGGTGGTGCACCGCTACCTGCCCGACGTGCCGATCCGGGTCGTCGAGGGCAGCGAGCACAACCTCAAGGTCACCCACCCGCTGGACGTCGCCCTGGCCGAGCACATCGCCGAGCAGATCGCCGCCAACCCCCCGGAGAACACGTGATCTTCGAGAACCCGCCCACCGTCATCGGTCATCGCGGCCTGGGCTCGGGGCACGTCCCGCTGCCCGGCCCGCCCGGCGCGGACGGCGACGGGCCGGACCCCCGCACCGTCGCCGAGAACACCCTGGAGTCGCTGCTGGCCGCGCTGGACGCGGGCGCGACCTGGATCGAGATCGACGTGACCCGCACCGCCGACGACGAGCTGGTGCTGCGGCACGACCCGACCACCGCCGACGGCGCGTTCCTCGTCGACACGGCGGCCGCCGAGTGCGGGCTGCCACTGCTGGCCGAGGTGTTCGACGCGCTGCCGCCGGGCGTGCCGGTGGACGTGGACGTCAAGACGATCCTGGAGGACGCGGTCGACCCGCCGTCCCGGCGCACCGGCGCGCTGCTGGTGCCGCTGCTGCGCCGCGAGGCCCGCCGCCGTCCCCTGCTGGTGACCTCGTTCGACCCGTCGCTGCTGCTGCACCTGCGCGAGAACCTGCCCGACCTGGCGGTGGGCCTGCTGACGTGGCTGCGCTTCCCGCTGTGGCACGCGATCCCCGCCGCGTCGGGGCTGGGTGTGCAGGCGGTCGGCCTGCACACCGGGTCGTGCGGCTTCGAGCACCCCGACACGCGGCTGCGTCCGCTGGAGCACTGCGTGGACGTGGCGCACAAGGCGGGCCTCGAGGTGCTGGCGTGGTGCCCGTCGGCCGAGACGGCCCCCGCCTACGCCGAGGCGGGGGTGGACGCCGTGGTCGTCAACGACGTCCCGGGCGTCGTCGCCGCCCTGGACGGCGCCGCGCCGGCCTAGGCGGGCGGCGGCGGACGGTCGTCGCCGCCGCCGTACGCCCGCGTCCACTCGCCGGGCTCGTCGTCGTCACCGGGCGTGGAACCGGACCGGGGCGCCGTCCCCTCGTCCTTCCCGGACGTGGGCGGAGCCGGGATCTCCTGCTGGTCGGACCGCTGCGCGCCGCCGGGCGGCGGGGCGGACCCGAACTGTGGCTGGGCCTGCCCGTACTGGGGCTGCGGCTGGCCGGGCTGCGGCTGCTGCCACGGCTGCTGCGGCCCCTGCCCCCACGGGCCGGGCTGACCGCCGTACGGGGCGGACTGGCCGCCGTAGGGCGCGGACTGGGCGCCATAGGGGGCGGGCTGGCCCGGCGCCGCGAAGGCCGGCCCGTGCGGCTGCGCCAGGCGGCCGGGCCCCGACGCGGCCGCGGCCCGCCAGCGCGAGGGCACCGCCGAGCCCGCCACCAGGATGACGCCGATCAGCAGCAGTATGCCCATGCCGCCGACCTGCGCCACCACCAGGCCGTACTCCCTGCTGAGCAGGGGCAGCTCGATGCGGATGGCCCGGCCGGGCAGCAGCATCCACAGCAGCCCGTACAAGGTGAACACCGCGCCGGGGATCAGCGACGCCACCGGCGAGACGCGAGTGGTCACCAGAGCCGCGACGCCCGCCGCGAGCAGCAGGATCAGCAGGCCTCCGAGCAGGCCGGTGCCGGTGGCGAACTCGCCCCGGAAGTACACGGCGGTGTACCGCCACTGCATCAACAGCCGTTCGGACCCGAAGATCAGCAAGGCCATCAACACGGGCGTGCCGACGATCCCGATCCCCGCGCCGATCCCGTGACGCGCTCCGCCGGTCATGGCCACCTCCCTGGGCAGTGGGCGACGCCCACCTGGGCGATCACCAACGTAACCGTGAGACGTGGCCCTGACCAGCGCGGTTCGAGTGACTTTCTACGACTTCGCCGGAGTCGCCTGCCCCAGGCCGGGCGGGCTGGTGAGGAAGCCGACCCCCCAGCTGATGTGCATGGTGGCGAACACCAGCGGCAGCCGCACCCAGGCCGACACCGGCAGGCCGCGGCCCTCCACGACCGCGCCGGCCACGATGCCGGCCGCGTACGCGCCCGGCACCAGCCAGCCCGGCCAGAAGCCGAACGCCCCGGCCACCACGCCCGCGGCCATCGCCAGCACCGCCATCGGCGGCGCCAGGTAGCGCAGGCTGAGCGTGCCCTGGTGCTCGCGGCCGACCACCCGGCGCCAGCGCCCGGTGTGGTAGTACTGCTTGGCCAGCGCGCGCAGGTTCGGCCGCGGCCGGTAGGTGACGCGCATGCGCGGCGTGAAGTAGATCCGGCCGCCGGTCTGCCGGATGCGGTGGTTCATCTCCCAGTCCTGGGCCCGCACGAACGTCTCGTCGTAGCCGCCGACGCGCTCCAGCGCGCTGCGCCGGAACGTGCCGAGGTAGACGGTCTCGACGTCGCCGGCCTCGCCGCCGGTGTGGAACCGGGCGTTGCCTACGCCGATCTTGGACGTCATGGCCCGGGCCACCGCCTTCTCGAACGGGGTGATGCCCTCGGCCGCCATGATCCCGCCGACGTTGTCGGCGCCGGTCTCCTCCATGGTCTCCACCGCCACCCGGACGTAGTCGGGCGGCAGCAGGGAGTGGCCGTCCACGCGGACGATGATGGAGTACTGCGACGCCTTGATGGCGATGTTGAGGCCCTGCGGGGTGCGTCCGGTGGGGTTGGGCACCACCACGACGCGCGGGTCCTCGGTGGCGAGCCGTTGCGCGATCTCCTCCGTGCGGTCCCTGGACGGCCCGATGGCCAGGACCAGTTCCAGTTCGCCGGGGTAGTCCTGCGACAGGATGCGCCGGACGGCGTCGGCCAGATGCCGCTCTTCGTTCAGCACCGGCATGACCACCGACACCGCGGGCCAGGTGCGGCCGGACGCGGCGGGCGACGCGCCGGGACGCGGGTCCCGGCCGGGATCGCCCGCGCCGCCGGGACCGCGGCCGGCGTCCCAGACGGGATCGCGGCCGGAGTCCGGATCGGTCGCGTGCACGGTGTGCTGCTCGTCGGTGCTGTGCGCGTGGGGAGACGATTTCATTCTGGGCTCGTGGGCCGAGCCCCGGCCGTCGGCCGGGGAGAGCCCCCCTTCCTCTCTTGCTCGCTCGTTCATGACGCAGCTCACGACACCCTTGGGCGAGTGCGGCCGCCGGGGAGGAGGTCAAGACGGCGCCACGTTACTCCAAGGACACGAGCCTCAGGTAGCGAACGGACCGGTGTTCCCCACTTTAAAGTGGGGAACGTTCGCGGCACCTGCGGCGCGACGAGCGGCCAGGCGTCGATGAGGCTTCGGGAGGCGGCGGCCAGGATGGCAGAGCCAACATGAGGGACGGTCACGACAGCGATCCGCTCGAACGGTACTTCCGGCCGCGACCCGCGGACGGCCCGTCCGGCGGTGCGGGCGGGGCCGGTGACGAGGAGGACATCGACGGCGTCACCGTCGAGGGCCTGCCCGCCCCCCGCGTCGCGGTGGACGCGCCGCGGGGCCCGCGCCGTCCCGGCCCGGGGCTGAGCCCCCGCGCGGCCGTCAGCGCGCGGCGGCAGCGCCGCTTCCTGATGGTGACCGGGGTGATGTCGACGTTCGTGCTGCTGACGTCGGGCGGCGCGTGGGCGTTCCAGAACTACGTCAGCGACGCCATCGACCGGGTGAAGGTCGGCGGGCTCAACAAGGACGGCCCCAAGGGCGCCATGACCGTCCTGGTGGCGGGCGTCGACCGGCGCGAGGGCCTGACCCGCGCGCAGCAGAAGGCGGCGCGGCTGGGGCACGAGCCCGGCGAGCGGTCCGACACGATGATGCTGGTGCACGTGTCCCGTGACCACGACCGCGTCAGCGTGGTGAACCTGCCGCGCGACTCGTACGTGACGATCCCCGCGCACCGCTCCAACGGCTCGGAGGGCGCCAAGGGCTCCTCCGTCCCGGCGCGTCCCGGCAAGCTGACGTGGGCGTACCAGTTCGGCGGGCCGGACCTCACCGTCGACACGGTCAAGCGGGCCACCGGGGTGTCCATCGACCACTACGTCGAGGTCAACTTCTACGGGTTCATCAACATGGTGGACGCGCTCGGCGGCGTCGAGGTGTGCACCGAGGAGCCCATCAACGACCGCAAGAGCGGGCTGGTGCTGCCGGCGGGCACATCGCGCCTGGACGGCCTGAAGGCGCTCAGCTACGCCCGCGCCCGCTACACCCTGACCGGCGGCAGCGACCTCGGCCGCATCGACCGGCAGCAGCGGTTCATGGCGTCGATGATGAAGCAGGCGCTCAACTCCCGGACGCTGAGCGACCCGGTCAAGTCGACGCGCTTCCTGAACGCCGCGCTGAAGTCGCTGCGGGTCGACGAGGACCTGGCCGAGAACCTGCCCAAGCTCGCCGACCAGATGAAGGACCTGTCCACCGACAACGTCACCTTCGCCAAGGTCCCGCTGGCCAACCAGGACTACAACGTCAACCTGTGGAACTCGCCGCAGCCGCAGTCGACGGTGCTGTGGGACCAGCGGCACGCCCGCGACCTGTTCCACCGCCTCAACCGCGACCAGCCGCTGGCCTCGCCGTCGGCGAGCCCGTCGGCGGCCAAGCCCAGCGCCAAGCCGAGCGACGGGCCGACCGTCCCGCCGGACGAGATCCCGCTGCGGGTGCTCAACGCGATCGGCACCCCGGGCCTGGCCACCCGGGCGGGCGGCGAGCTGCGCCGCGTCGGGTTCCCGGTGACGGTGGTGCCGGGCGTGGCGCGGCGCGGGCTGCAGACGACGCAGATCCAGTACGGCCCGGACGGCGAGAAGGCGGCCAGGACCGTCGCCGCCGCCGTCCCGGGCGCCAAGCTGCGGAAGGTGTCCTCGCTGGGCTCGCGCGTGCAGGTCATGGTGGGCGCCGACTGGGACGGCGCCAAGCGCGTGAAGATCTCCTCCCCGTCGCCCTCCCCCACCCCCGGCAAACCCGAGATCGAGACCGGCACCGCCACCCAGAAGCTCTGCAAGTAGCGGCGTTCTCAGCGGACGAGGTCGCCGTCGTCGTCGTGGTGGCCGGCCCCGACGCGGCGGCACACCTCCACGAACGCCACCGCGTTCGGCACCCGCGCCGCCAGGGCGGTCATCTCGACCAGGCCGTCGGCGTCGCGCGCGTACACCACGCCGTTGTCGATGCCGGCCTCGGCGACCGCCGGCCAGGGCAGCCGGTCGCCGTCCTTGCCGACGCCCTGCGGGCCGAGGGTGAACGGCCCGAGCCGGACCCGTTCGCGCGCCTCGATCGCGGCCATGAGCCGGGGCACGGCGCGCGCGGTCACCTCGGCGGAGACGATCTCGCCGAGCACCCCGGCGTCCGGCATGCCGCCGCCGAGCGCGATCTCGCGTCCGCCCGCCGCCGTGACCGTCACCCGCCACCGGGTGCGCGCCCCCGCCGCCGTCCGCACGCCCGACACGGTGACGGCGGTCAGCTCGTCCCAGTGGTGGGTGGCCAGGCCCCTCCCGTCGTCCACCACGAGCCCGTGGACGAACAAATAGACGATCCGGGGGGTTCCGGTGCGGCGCAGGGCCCAGGCGGCTCTGCGGAGCGTCCAGACGGCGCCGCACAGGCAGACGACGGCCGCCAGCGCGGCCAGGACGCCCGGCCACGGCCGCCCGCTCCCGAAGCCCGCCACTGCCGGCGCGGCGAACGCGGCGGCCGCCGACGCCGCCAGCGCCGGGCAGGCCAGTGCGCGGCGCCGGGCGCCACGGGCGTCGAAGGCACGGATCGGCTCGCCGAGGTGCCTGCGGGCCGCCTGTTCCAGCACGGACGAGGGGAAGGGCACAAACATCCGCCTACCCCATCAAGGGCGAAGAAAATCACCGCCCAGGAAATCACCGTCCCGGTCAGGTCGCCGACCGCGCCCACGTCCAGGCGTACTCGGGGTCCTCGCAACGGCGCGCCGCCGCGCCCAGCAGCAGCGGCCGGAACGTGTCGATCATGACGGCCGTCTCGGACGTCGTGGTGTGGCCCTGCCGGACGGCCTCCACCACCGCCTCAACCGCGCCCGGCTGCGGCCCGTGGGTGAACCCGGACGGATGCAGCGAGATCGAGCCGATTCCGATGCCCGAGCCCTTACGGGCCGAGTAGTCGCCCCCCACGTAGAACATCATTTCGTCGGAGTCGACATTGTGGTGGTTGTAGGGAATCGGCACGGCGTGCTCGTCGAAGTCCAGCGGACGGGGGCAGAACGAGCAGATCACAAAACCCGTGCCTTCGAACGTCTGGTGCACGGGCGGCGGCGCGTGGGTGCGCTTCACGATCGGTTCGAAATCGCGGATGTTGAACGCGTACGGGTACAGGTAACCGTCCCAGCCGACCACGTCGAACGGATGGTGCAGATACGTCAGCCGTGACAGGCCGCCCCTGTTGCGGACCAGCACCGGCACCTGCTCGCCCTCCACGCGCAGGGGTTCCGCCGGGGCGCGCAGGTCGCGTTCGCTGTAGGGGGCGTGCTCAAGGAACTGCCCGTACTGCGACAGGTACCGTCTGGGGGGCCGTATGTGCCCGCGTGCCTCCACGACCAGCGCGCGCAACGGCTCGCCCTGGGACGGTACCCAGCGGTGGATCGTCCCGGTCGGGATGACGACGTAGTCGCCCTCGGCCACGTCGAGGGCGCCGTAGGTGGACTCAAAGCGCGCGGCACCGGTCTGGACGTAGACGACCTCGTCCCCCATGGAGTTCCGGTACAGCTCGCTGGGGGCGGTCGCCGCCGCGAACGCCATGCGCACGTCGTCGTTGCCGAACAGCAGGTGCCGTCCCGTCACCAGGTCGCCGCCCGCGGGCAGGTCCTGGGTGCGGTACGCGCGGGGCTGCAACGGCTGGTTGGGCGCCAGATCCAGCTGGGCGCCCGCGCCGTCCTCGACGCCTTCGCTCTTGATGATGGCCGTGGGGGCGTAGCGGTGGTAGAGGAGGCTGGCGTCGGAGGAGAAGCCCTCCTCCCCCATCAGCTCCTCGGCGTACAGACCGCCGTCCGGGCGGCGGAACTGCACGTGACGCTTGCGCGGAATGTCGCCGACGGCCCTGTAGTACGGCATGGCAGCCCTCCTCGGGGGCGCCCCTCGCCCGGGTACGTGTTGCCCATAACGTGCGTCCCCGCGTGTGACGTACCCAGTCCGCGCCGATGCTCGCGAAGATAGGGACGGCCGCCCGGCCCCCGCCGGGCCGGTCCGTTCACCGACCCCGGTCCACGCCCCGAGACGAGCCCACATGTCGACTGATCGCTCCGGCCAGCCGGACGCTCCCCGCGGCACGGCCCTGCGCCGCCTGCTCACCGCAGCCGCCGGCCTGGCCGTCACCGCGCTCGCCGCCTGCGCCTTCGTCCTGACCTACGACGTGCTGCGCGACCTCGCCCTGGCCGGACGCGTGCCGCGCCGCTGGGCCTGGGCGTACCCGGTCATGACCGACGTGACGGTCGTGGTGGTCATCCTGTCGCTGGTGGTCGCACGGCACGGCCGCTGGTGGTCGCGGTTCGTCCGCTGGACGCTGCTGGCCGCGCTGCTGGCGGGCATGGCCGCGATCGGCGTGCAGCACGCCGTCTGGGGCCTGGCGTCCCTCCCGGACGACCGGTTGCGCGCGGGCGTCGCGATCGCCCCCGAGGCCATGCTGATCATCGGCGTCTGGCTGTGGCTGACCATGTTCCGCCATCTCCGCACCGAGAGCCGCCGCCCCGCGAAGGCCCCCGCCGAGCCGGCGGAGCCCGTCGCCCCCGAGCCCGTGGAGCCGCCTCCCATTCCGTGGGACGAGCCCGCGCCCAAGTCCTTCGTGCCCGCCGCCGCCGTCGCCGCGACCGAACAGCTGGAGCCGCCCCCCGTCCTTCGGGACGAGCCCGCACCGACGCTGACCGTGCCCACGGCCGTCGCCGCCCGACCCGAGCCCGAACCGGAGCCCGAGCCGGAGCCCGAGCCCGAGCCGGAGCCCGAGCCCGAGCCCGAGCCGGAGCCTGAACCGGAGCCGGAGCCGGAGCCCGAACCCGAGCCGGAGCCGGAGGCCGGAGCCGAGGCGAAGACGGCGGAGATCCCCCTCCCGGACGAGGACACCGAGCTCACACACGTCGACCGCGCCGAAGATCCCGACGCCGGAGACGACACGGCCACCACCACGCGCCCGTTCGTCCCCGCCGGGGACGCCGAGCCCAACGGCGACGCCGGCCGCTCCGACGACCTGCCCATCTGGGACTGGAACCCGCCGTCGGGCTCGCTCCGCAGCTCCCCGACCCCGCCCGGAGACGCCGAGCGAGGCGCCTGAGCGACCGGCGGCCGGCCGCCCCAGGCCGGGCCGACCTGATCCGGCTGGGCCTGATGGATGATCGGGATCCCGGGGAAGATACGGCTCATGACGAGCGAATCATGGGTCGCGGGCAGCGCCGGCAGCGGTTTCGGTGTCGACAACCTGCCGTACGGGGTGTTCTCCCGGCGCGGCGAGCTGCCGCGCGTCGGCGTGGCCATCGGCGGGCACGTCCTGGACCTGGCCGGGCTGGCGGCCGCGGGACTGGTCGACGACCGCCGCTGGTTCGCCTCCGGCTCGCTCAACGCCTTCATGGCGGCCGGACGCGCCGCCTGGCAGGCCAACCGGGCGCGGCTGACCGAACTGCTGACCGACGAGACGTACCGGGACCGCGTCGAACCGCACCTGGTGCCCCGTGCCGACGTGGAATTGCTGCGTCCGGTCGAGGTCGCCGACTACGTCGACTTCTTCTCCTCCGAGCACCACGCCGCCAACGCCGGGCGGATCTTCCGCGCGAGCGGCGACCCGCTCCCGCCCAACTGGAAGCGGCTTCCGGTCGCCTACCACGGCCGCTCCGGCACCGTCTACGTCTCCGGGACGCCGGTGGTGCGTCCCTGCGGGCAGCGCCTCACCGCCCCCGGCGAAGCCGAGCCGTCCTACGGCCCTTCCCTGCGGCTGGACTTCGAGGCGGAGGTGGGCTTCGTGGCGGGCGTGCCGTCCCCACCGGGCCGCCGCGTGGGCACCGAGGCGTTCCGCGACCACGTGTTCGGGTTCCTGCTGGTGAACGACTGGAGCGCGCGCGACATCCAGTCCTGGGAGAGCCGTCCGCTGGGCCCGTTCCTGGCCAAGTCGTTCGCCACGTCGATCTCGCCCTGGGTGGTGCCGGTGGCCGCGTTGGAGGCCGCCCGCGTCACCCCGCCCGCGCAGGACCCCCCGCCCCTGCCCTACCTGCGGTGCGACGAGCCGTGGGGGCTGGACCTGTCCCTGGAGATCCTCATCAACGGCCACGTGGTCGCGCGTCCGCCGTTCGCGCTGATGTACTGGACGTCACCGCAGCAGCTCGCGCACGCCACGGTGAACGGCGCGTCCCTGCGCACGGGCGACCTGTTCGCGTCCGGCACCGTCTCCGGCCCCGAACGGGAGCACCGCGGGTGCCTGCTGGAACTGACCTGGAACGGCACCGAACCACTGGACCTCGCCGACGGCACCCGACGCGCCTATCTGGAGGACGGCGACACGGTCACCATCCGGGCCACCGCCCCCGGCGCCACGGGGGCGCCGCTGAGTTTCGGCGAGGTGACGGCCACCGTCCTTCCCGCGACGCCCTGACCCGTGGGATCGGGCTCGTGGGATCAGGGCTCGGGGATCAGCCTCGGGGGAAGACCAGGGCGGTGGCCATGGCGGCCAGGCCCTCGCCCCGGCCGGTCAGGCCCAGGCCGTCGGTGGTGGTGGCCGAGAGGCTGACGGGGGCGCCGCCCAGTGCCTCGGTGAGGATCTTCTCGGCCTCGGCGCGGCGGCGGCCTACCTTGGGCCGGTTGCCGATGACCTGGACGGCCACGTTGCCGATCGTGTAGCCGGCCTCGTCGACGCGGCGGGCCACCTCCTGCAGCAGGTCGACGCCGGAGGCGCCGGACCAGCGCGGGTCGTCGGTGCCGAAGACGGCGCCGAGGTCGCCCAGGCCGCACGCCGACAGCAGGGCGTCGCACGCGGCGTGCGCGGCGACGTCGCCGTCGGAGTGGCCGGCCAGGCCGGGCCCCTCTCCGGGCCATTCGAGCCCGGCGAGCCACATCGGCCGGTCCGTGGAAGCGAACGGGTGGACGTCGGTTCCGACGCCCACCCGTGGGGACTTCTCGGTCACCTCAGCTGGCCAGCACCTCGTCCAGCAGGGCCTCGGCCTTGTCCTCGTTGGTCTTCTCGGCCAGCGCGAGTTCGCTGACCAGAATCTGCCTGGCCTTGGCGAGCATCCGCTTCTCACCGGCCGACAGTCCGCGTTCCTTGTCGCGGCGCCACAGGTCGCGGACGACCTCGGCGACCTTGTTGACGTCACCGGACGCGAGCTTCTCCAGGTTCGCCTTGTAACGCCGCGACCAGTTGGTCGGCTCTTCGGTGTAGGGTGCGCGCAGCACCTCGAACACCTTCTCCAGACCCTCTTGGCCCACGACATCGCGAACGCCGACCTCTTCGACGTTCTCCACTGGAACCTGCACTGTCAGGTCGCCCTTGTCGACCTTCAAGACCAGATAGGTCTTTTCCTCACCCTTGATGGTGCGAGTCTCGATGGCCTCGATCCGAGCAGCCCCATGGTGGGGGTAGACGACGGTGTCGCCGACCTGGAAAGTCATGTGACAAGTACCCCTTCCGCTACAGCAAGGGTAGCACGGACCCGTCGGTGGCCGCACCGACCTTAAGGACAAATGCGCAGGTCAACCCCTTAATTGGGGTCTTGACAAAGGCCGTGAAAGGTGCATGACCGGCGCATACCGCAAGCGAAACCCGGGGCCGACATCCATGGGATCACACCCCGGCTTATCAGTGAAGACAGCGCACGGCAACCCCCTGCCGTCCCGGCCCGGGCGGCCCATACTGGGAGGTGAACATGCCGGGCCGCGCGGGTACGAAGCGCCCGACACGGAAGAAATGGGGCACGAGGGGCGAGCGCTCCGCACGGGCGACCGTCCCGGGACACGGCGACCGAGGATGTGAGGTGCGGCGTGAGGCCAGACGGCGACCCCGAGCCCGACGACTACGGGCTGCCCCCTGTCGACGTCGTGGTGCCCGACGACGCCCGCGAACTCGATCGCGACGTCATCGCCTACCGGCGCGAGGAGCGCCAGCGGCGGCGGCGCGAGCGGATACGGCGGCTGACCCGGCCGTTCACCCGGTACGGCATCGCGATCCCGATCATCGCGGGCGCGCTGCTGGTCGCGCTGGCCAGCGGGGTGCTGATGACGGCGTTCGGGCCGCGTCCGACGCCGCGTCCCAGCACGCCCATGCTGGCCCCGCATCCCACCGCCGCCCCCGGCCGGATCGGCGGCTACCTGCCGGACGCCCAGGTCGCGCTGATCGGCCGCGAGCGCGCCCGGATCCCGCTGCGCGACCTGCGCCCCGGGGTGATCGTCATCGTGCCGCCAGAATGCCGCTGCGAGGCTCTCGTGGCCGAACTGGCGGCCCGCACCCAGGAGTTCGAGCTGCGGTTCTGGATCACCGCCGACCGCCGCGCCGACAAGGCGAAGCCGGACGAGGCCGTCCGGCGCCTGCGCCAGCTGGCCGGGGCCGCCCACCACGGCACGGCGGTGCTCGTGGACGACACCGGCAACGTCCTGGCCGGCACCTACGCCCCGCCCGTCGCGTCCGCGAGTCCGACGGCCACCGCGTCCGGTGCCGCGCGGCCGTCCGGCGCACCGGCCACCGCGCCGACCGCCGTCCTGGTCGCGCCGGACGGCGTCGTCACCGAGGTGCTGCACGCGCCGCAGCCGGGCCCGGACCTGACCAACAAGATCAAGGCGCTGTCGTAACCCGGGGCGCGGCCCCGGACGCGCCCCCCCAGGCGCGCACCGACCGGGCGGCCGACGAGGCGTTCCACGCCGAAGGCACCCCCAGAACGCAGTCACCTGCGAGACCTCGCTACGCTTCCCCTGGCGCTGTAGCGCCGTCCGTACCCCGGAACGCGGGGGTCGTGCCTCCTGCACACCACCGCCACGCCTTCCAGACGCCCTTTCGCGAGGAGTTAACGACGCCGTGATCCGAGACAGCCGTCGAGTGGTCGCACTCGCCATCGCGGGTGCCGTCGCCATCGCGCCGGTGATTTCCGGCTGCGGCGCCGGCAGCGAACCCCAGACCGCCGCGCCCACCCAGCTGACCGAGGGCGTCAACGCCTCGGTGCCGAAGGGCGCGAAGATCCCGCAGGTCGACGTCCGCAACATGTTCCTGCTGGGCCCCAAGCCCGGCATGCAGTTCGGCCCGGGCAGCTCGCTGCCGCTGTACGCGACGATCATCAACCAGGTCAGGGGCCGGCAGGACCGCCTGGTGAGCGTCTCCTCGCCCGCGTTCGCGCAGGCCCGCATCGCGGGCGGCGCCGTGGTGCTGCCCGCCGCGCAGGAGAACGGCGTGGCCACGGCCGTGACGCTGAGCGGCGGCGCGGCCGAGCCCGGCGCCTCCCCCAGCCCCACCGCCGCCGCCAAGCCGACCGGCTCCCCCGAACCCGGCGCCGAGTCGCCCCGTCCGGGTGCGAGCCCGTCGCCGACCGAGGAGGGCGGCGCCGAGGAGCCGACGGCCACGCCCCGCGCCACGGCCACGGCCACGGCACAGGAGGAGCGCACCACCTCGCCGTCGCCGTCCGCCGGTGAGCAGACCGGGGCTCCGCAGACCACCGCGCCCGGCCAGCCCGCCCCCGCGCCCGTCCCGGCCGGCAAGGGCCCCGTCGTGGTGCTGACGAGCCTGAACCGGCAGCTGATCGGCGGCGAGGTGCTGCCGGTGACGCTGCGGTTCGAGCACGCGGGCAGCATCGAGGTGAACGTCCCCGTGATCCCGCAGCAGGGCGAGTTCAGCACCTATGCCCCGGTGTCCGGCGGGTCGCCGCTTCCGGGCGCCACCGCCACGCCGTCCGCCCCGGCGAGCCCCGCCCCCGGCGGCCACGAGGGCGCACCCGAGCCGACCGGCGGCGCCACGCCCGCGGGCGGTGCCGGGCACGAGTCCCCGGCGGCCGAGACGTCGCAGAGCCCGGCCGCGGGCCACTGACACGCCGCGAGCGGCCCTGAGGGCGCCTCAGGGCCGCTCAGAACGCGGAACGGCCCGTACGGCGATCGCCGTACGGGCCGTTTCCGTTCGCGGCCGCCTGGTGAATCAGGGCTCGAACTTGTAGCCGAGACCGCGCACGGTGACGATGTAGCGGGGCTGGGAGGGCGTCTCCTCGATCTTGGCGCGCAGCCGCTTGATGTGGACGTCCAGGGTCTTGGTGTCGCCCACGTAGTCGGCGCCCCACACCCGGTCGATGAGCTGCATGCGGGTCAGCACCCGGCCCGCGTTGCGCAGCAGCACCTCCAGCAGCTCGAACTCCTTGAGCGGAAGCTGGACCGGGGCCCCGTTGACGCTGACGACGTGGCGTTCCACGTCCATGCGCACCGGACCGGCCTCCAGCACCGCCGGGGCCAGCTCCTCGACCTCGCCCTGGCGGCGCAGCACCGCCCGCATGCGGGCGATCAGCTCCCGGGTGGAGAAGGGCTTGGTCACGTAGTCGTCGGCGCCCAGCTCCAGGCCCACGACCTTGTCGACCTCGCTGTCCTTTGCGGTCAGCATGATCACCGGGACGTTGGACTTGGCGCGCAGCTCCCGGCACACCTCGGTGCCGGGCAGTCCGGGCAGCATCAGGTCGAGCAGCACGAGGTCGGCACCGTTGCGCTCGAAGATGTCCAGCGCGTCGGGCCCGGTGGCCGCCACGGCGACCTCGAAGCCCTCCTTGCGCAGGTTGTAGGAAAGTGCGTCGCTGAACGACTCCTCGTCTTCCACGACGAGCACGCGGGTCACGGTGTTGCCTCCCGGGCGTATGTCTTGGCGGGTCCCTGGACGGGCGGGGCGGCCCCCGCCGGCAGGGCAGGCGGTGCGGTCGTCACGACGTCCACGCCGGGCCCTCCGGGGTCGGTGGGGTCGGGTACACGATGGAGCCGTCGTCGGCGGGCATCGGCGGGCGGCGGGCGCCCACCCGGGCGCGCTCGCCGGACGGCGGTCCGCCGTGCAGGCCGCCCGCCCCGGTCTCGGACCGCGCGGCGCGTCCCCCGCCGAGCAGCGGCAGCCGGATGGTGAACGTCGACCCGGAGCCCTCCTTGCTCCAGACGGTCACCTCGCCGCCGTGCTTGGTGGTGACGTGCTTGACGATGGCCAGGCCGAGGCCGGTGCCGCCGGTCTGGCGGGAGCGGGCCGGGTCGACCCGGTAGAAGCGCTCGAAGATCCGTTCCAGGTCGCTCTCGGGGATGCCGATGCCCTGGTCGGTCACGTTGATCTCGACGTGCCGCTGGTCGTCGCAGCGCCGGGTGGCGACCACCACGCGGGTGTTGTCGGGGCTGTAGGCGATGGCGTTGTCGATCAGGTTGCGCAGCGCGGTGACCAGCAGCTCCTCGTCGCCGCGCACCTCCAGGCCGCGCTGCCCGCCGCTGGTCAGCTCGATGTTCTTGGAGCCGGCCTTGATCTGGCTGCGGTCCATCGCCTCGGCGATCACCTCGTCCAGCGGGACGGGGCGCAGCTCGGGCAGCGGCTCGTCGCCCTGGATGCGCGACAGCGTCATCAGGTCCTGGACGAGGTTGGTCAGCCGCACCGACTCCTGCTGCATGCGCCCGGCGAAGCGGCGCACCGCCTCGGGGTCGTCGGCGGCGCTCTCCACCGTCTCGGCCAGCAGCGACAGGGCGCCGACGGGCGTCTTGAGCTCGTGGCTGACGTTGGCGACGAAGTCGCGGCGGATCGCCTCGACGCGGCGCATCTCGGTCAGGTCCTCGGCCAGCACCAGCACCAGGCCCTGGGAGCCGAGCGGGGCCACCCGCACGGCGAACCAGCGGCCGTCGGCGCGGCCGCGCGCCCGGGACGGGCCGACCTGGATCTCGGTCTCGCGGATCTCGCCGTCGCGGCGCACCAGGCGGGCCATGGCCAACACCTCGTCGACCATGAGGCGGTCGCCGCTGACCAGGCCGAACGCGCGGGCGGCGGAGCTGGCCCGCACGACCCGGTCCTCGGCGTCCACGACCACGCCGGACGAGCGCAGGACGCTGAGCACCGAGGCCACTCCGGGGGGCAGCACACTCTGCGGGGTCGCCGGCGGGGCGACGCGCTGGGCCCTTTCGCTCACGCGCACCGCCAATCCCGTCGTGAGCCCGATCGCGAGGCCCGCGAGCGCGGCCAGACCAGCGACAATCTCCACCTCCACACAACGGATCGTAAGTGCCATTGACGCCCGTCAGGCACCGCGGGGGTACCGGACGCGGCGGCGTTCCCCCAATGTTCACCTGGCCATTCGGCGTCGTTCATGCCCATACGGCAAGCTGTGGCGTGGGCGAGTCCGCCCGGCCGCCCGTTTCCCCGACCCGTGCCCCCACTACTCCCCTACCCCCGTCCCGGAACACGCGAGGATTTCACAAGTGCGCGACCTCTACCACGAGGAACTCGACGGCCTTTCGGACAAGCTGGTGGAGATGACCCGGCTGGTCCGTTCCGCGATGGCCCGCGCGGTGACCGCCCTGCTGGACGCCGACCTGCGGCTGTCGGAGGAGGTCATCAGCGCCGACGAGCACGTCAACAAGATCGACGCGGAGATCGAGGAGACGGTGTTCGACCTGATGGCCCGGCAGCAGCCGGTCGCCGGGGACCTGCGCACCCTGATCACCGCGCTGCGGATGAGCGGGGACCTGGAGCGGATGGGCGACCTGGCGGTGCACATCGCCAAGACGGCCCGGCGCCGCCACCCCGAGCCCGCGGTCCCGCCGGAACTGCAGGCCACCGTGCTGGAGATGGGCCAGATCGCCGAGCGCATGATCGCCAAGACCGGCAGCGTGATCGCGGCGCGGGACGTGGAGATGGGCCTCGAACTCGACGAGGACGACAACGCCATGGACCGGCTGCACCGCAAGCTGTTCGACGTGCTGCTGTCGCCCAAGTGGAAGCACGGCGTCGAGCCCGCCGTCGACATCACCCTGGCGGGCCGCTACTTCGAGCGGTTCGCCGACCACGCCGTGCACGTGGCCGAGAACGTGGTCTACATGGTGACGGGCCAGCGCCCCGCCGAGATCGTCGACTCCTGAGCCGTCCCCTGGGGGTACGCGAAGGCCCCGTCCCTCCGGTGGGACGGGGCCTTCGCACTGCCTGGCCCCCGCACTGCCCGGCGCTCGCGCTGCCTGGCCCTCGCGCTGCCCGGCCCTCGCGCCAGCGGGGCGGTGGGCGGCCGTTACTTCTTGCCCTGGTTCTTGACGGCCTCGATGGCGGCCTTGGCGGCGGCCGGGTCGAGGTACTCGCCGCCGCGCTTGAGCGGGGCGAAGTCGTCGTCCAGCTCGTACACCAGCGGGATGCCGGTGGGGATGTTGAGGCCGACGATGTCCTCGTCGGAGATGTCGTCCAGGTGCTTGACCAGGGCGCGCAGCGAGTTGCCGTGCGCGGCGACCAGGACGGTGCGGCCCGCGGCCAGGTCCGGGACGATCGCGTCGTACCAGTACGGCAGCAGCCTGTCGACCACGTCGGCCAGGCACTCGGTGCGCGGGATCAGCTCGGACGGCAGGCTCGCGTAGCGCAGGTCGTTGACCTGGGACAGCGGGTCGTCGTCCTTGATCGGCGGCGGCGGGGTGTCGTAGGACCGGCGCCAGGTCATGAACTGCTTTTCGCCGAACTCCTCGCGGGTCTGCGCCTTGTTCTTGCCCTGCAGCGCGCCGTAGTGCCGCTCGTTGAGCCGCCAGGACCGGCGCACCGGGATCCACAGCAGGTCGGCCACGTCCAGTGCGATGTTCGCGGTGCGGATCGCCCGCTTCAGCATCGAGGTGTGCACCACGTCGGGCGTGATGTCGGCGTCGAGCAGCAGGTCGCCGCCCTTGGTGGCCTCACTCTCGCCCTTGGCGGACAGGTCGACGTCCACCCACCCGGTGAACAGCCCCTCCGCGTTCCAGACGCTTTCGCCATGCCGCAGCAGTACCAGGGTCGCCATGGCATGGAAGCTTATCCGCCCGGCGTGAACAGGGGGTTATCGCGGGTCGCGGTTGGCGGGGTCGGCGAACGAGGCGAAGGCCCGCAGGTTGGCCAGGCTCTCGCCGCGTTTGACGCGCCAGTCCCACTCGCGCTGGATGGAGGTCTTGAAGCCGCGTTCCAGCGCCTTGTTGAAGTTCTCGTCGGAGTAGGTCAGCACGCAGCCGAGCAGCCGGTCGATCTCCTCGGGGGTGATCGCGCCCAGCGGCAGGCGGCCGACGAGGTGGACGTCGCCGACCTCGTCCAGGGCGAAGCTCACCCCGTACATGCGGCCGTTGCGCTCCAGCAGGAAGCGGTAGAACTCGGCGTGGTTCTCGTCGGGGCGGCGGCAGAAGAACGCCTCGACGTGCAGGCTGTGGTCGCCGACGATCAGCCACGTCATGGTGGCGAGCTTGCGCTGGCCGGGCAGCCTGACGAAGAACGCGCCGTCGCGCGGCGTCTCGTACTCCAGCTCCGCCGCCCGCAGCGTCTCCTCGATCACCGAAACCGGATCGGAACCTGCGGCACTCACACTGTCACCTCGGCGGGGATGCGGGACGTCGCGAACGTGGACAGTGCACCGGTATACACCTCCAGGAGGCGGTCCACGGTGGCGTCCCAGCCGAACCGCTGGGCGTGTCGCACGGCACCGCGCGACAGGCGGGCGTGCAGTCCGGGTTCGGCCTGCAGGCGGCGCAGGACGGCGGCGTAGTCGGCGGGGTCGTGGCCCGAGATCAGCAGGCCGGACTCCCCGTCGCGCACGGCCGTGCACAGCCCGTCCACGGCGGACGCGACGACGGGCGTGCCGCACGCCTGCGACTCCACCGCCACCAGGCCGAACGACTCGTTGTGGGACGGGACGACGGTGACGTCCGCGGCGCGGTACCAGTCGGCCAGCTCCGGCTGCGGGCAGGGCGGCTCGAAGCGCACCACGTCCGACAGGCCGAGCTCGGCGGCCAGGGAGTGCAGTTCCTCTGGACGGCACCGGGCGCTGCCGCTGGGCCCGCCGACGACGGCGACGACCAGCCGTCCGCGCAGGCGCGGCTCGTCGGCGAGCATCCGCGCGGCGGCGCGCAGCAGCACGTCCGGCGCCTTGAGCGGCTGGATGCGGCCGACGAACAGCAGGACGTAGGCGTCGCGCGGCAGCCCGAGGCGGCGCCGGGCGGGGCCGGTGCGGTGCGGCAGCAGCCCGCGGGCCAGCGCGGCCCCCGGCCGGAAGACCGACAGGTCCACGCCGGGCGTGACGACCTCCACCTGCGACGGCGCCGCCCCGTACAGCCGGGTGAGCTGGCCGGCCTCCTTGGCGGTGTTGGCGACGAGCCGGTCGGCGGTCTGGACGATCTGCTCCTCGCCGAGGACGCGGTCCCGGGGCTCGGGCGCGTCGCCGTCGGCCAGCGCGGCGTTCTTGACCTTGGCCATGGTGTGCATCGAGTGCACCAGCGGCACGCCCCACCGGCGTTTGGCGGCCCATCCGGGCTGGCCGGACAGCCAGTAGTGGGTGTGCAGGAGGTCGTAGTGGCCGGGGTCGTGGTCGGCCTCGGCGCGCAGCACCTCGGTGGTGAAGCCGCACAGGTGGCGGGGCAGTTCGTTCTTGTCCAGCTCCTCGAACGGCCCGGCGATGACGTTGCGGACCACGACGCCGGGCGCCAGCTCGACGACGGGCGGGAGCGCGCGCGAGGTGGCGCGGGTGAAGATGTCGACCTCGACGCCGCGTGCCGCGAGCCGCTTGGCGACCTCCACGACGTAGACGTTCATGCCGCCCGCGTCTCCGGTACCGGGCTGGTCGAGAGGGGACGTGTGAACGCTGATCGTCGCAACCCGGTTGATTCGACGCGGCACCGGACACCACCTCCGCTACTGCAACCTATCCACCCGCTTCAGGTGTTCCCGGGCGGCGGTCCCCAACCGCTTCGGCACCGGTCGTGATCAACCTCACCTGCCGGTACGCGCCCCGCCCCCGGCGGTGCGCGGCCCCGTCGTGCCTGGAAAGCTGGGCGCATGCGTAAGACGGCGGTAGTGACCGGAGCAAGCAGCGGTATCGGAGCGGCCACGGCCAGGCGGCTGGCCGCCGAGGGGTTCAACGTGGTGCTGGCGGCGCGGCGACGCGACCGGCTGGACGCCCTGGCCAAGGAGATCGCCGAGAACGTGCCGGGCGCGGGCCGGACGGCCGCGGTGACGTTGGACGTGACCTCCCAGGAGTCCGTGGACGCCCTGGCCGCGGCGGTCGACGCGTGCCACGTGCTGGTCAACAACGCCGGCGGCGCGATCGGGCTGGAGCCGGTGGCCGAGGCCGACCCCGACGACTGGGCCCGCATGTACGACGTCAACGTGCTGGGGCTGCTGCGGGTCACCAAGGCGCTGCTGCCCAAGCTGATCGCCGGCGGCGACGGGCACGTGGTCAACATCACCTCCCTGGCCGCGCACCAGCCGTACGAGGGCGGCGCGGGCTACAACGCGGCCAAGTTCGGCGCCTACGCGGTGAACGAGGTGATGCGCCTGGAACTGGTGGGCGAGCCGGTGCGGATCACCGAGATCGCGCCGGGCATGGTGAAGACGGAGGAGTTCTCCCTGGTGCGCTTCCGCGGCGACGCGGAGAAGGCCGAGAAGACCTACGCGGGCGTCGCGGAGCCCCTGGTGGCCGAGGACGTGGCCGACTGCGTGGCGTGGGTGGTGACGCGTCCCTCGCACGTCAACATCGACCGCATCGACGTCCAGCCCCGCGCCCAGGCCACCGCCCACAAGGTCCACCGGGTCTGAGCGCGCGGGATCTCACGGGGCGGGCGCCACGGCCGACCAGGGGAGGGTGAGCTCGCCCAGCCGCCAGCGCGCCCGGCCCCCGTGGGGCGGGTGGACGAGCACCGGGTGGGTGCGGGCCAGGAGCCGGACGGCCTCGATCCAGCGGGCGCGGGGGCCGAACGCCGAGTGGGGTGCCGCCATCGCCCAGCAGTGGTCGAAGGCGGTGAGCAGCGCGTGCACCCGTTCGCCGGGCACGTTGCGGTGGATCAGCGTCTTGGGGAGGCGTTCGGCCAGGTCGGAGGGGCGGTCCAGGGACGTCACGTGCGCCGCGAACGTGATCGTCTGCGGTCGGCCGCCGCGCAGCGTCACCCAGACGGCGCGGCGGCCGATCTCGTCGCAGGTGCCCTCGACCAGGACGCCGCCGGGCGCCAGGCGCGCGGACAGCTCGTCCCACGCCTGCCAGGCCGCGGCCTCCTCGTACTGCCGCAGGACGTTGAAGGCGCGGACGAGCACGGGCGGCCGCTCGACGGGCAGTTCGAAGCCGCCGCGCCGGAACGACAGCCCCTCGTAACGGCCGGGGGCGTTGTCCAGGAAGGCCAGCCCCGCGGCGACGCGCTCCGGCTCGATCTCGATGCCGACGACCTCCGCCCGCGGGGACACCCGCCGCAGCCGCGTGTACAGCTCGACGGTGGTGACGGGCGACGCTCCGTAGCCGAGGTCGACGACGAGGGGGCGCGGGCCGGTGCGCAGGGGGCCGGTCTGGGTGGCGGTGATCCAGCGGTCGATGCGGCGCAGCCGGTTGGGGGCGGTGGTGCCCCGGGTGACCTCTCCCCGGGGCTTGGTCGTGCGGGGGGCCACCCAGTGATTGTGCCGTGTGCCTGGGCGTGCGCAGGTCGTTGCCACTATCGGCCACGTCGCCCGGCGGCCATCTGTTGATTACCCGGCGCTCGTCGGCCACCGTCAGGGTTGCGTCGGTCAAGATCCCCGATCCCCCCGCCGGAGGTCGCCGTGAGCCGGGTGTCCCGTCGTTCGTTCCTGGGCCTGTCGTTCGCGGCGGCGGTGACCTGGTCGGTCGGGGAGGCGGTGCCCGCCGCGGCCGGGTCCCCCGACACGGTGGCGCGGCTCTTCCAGATCCGCGGGGCGCGGCGGGCCGAGGAGGTGTTCCCGCAGAGCGTGGCGTCGGGCGACCCGTCGCCGGACGGGGCCGTGCTGTGGACGCGGGTGGCGCCGGACGCGGCGCGGGCGACGCCGAGCGTGGCGTACGAGATCGCGGCCGACGAGGCGTTCGGCACCCCGCTGGTGCGGGGCGTGGCCACCGCCGAGGAGAGCCGCGACTTCACGGTCAAGGTGCGGGTCTCCGCCAGGGCGCTGCGGCCGTGGCAGACCTACTACTACCGGTTCATCGTCGGCGGCACCGCGAGCCGGACGGGACGGTTCCGAACCCTGCCCGCGCCCGGAGCGTCCCTGGGCGGCCTGCGCTTCGGCTACATCTCCTGCCAGGACTACACCAACGGCTACTACACGGCGCTGCGGCACCTGGCCGAGGAGGACGTCGACTTCATCGTCCACCTCGGCGACTACATCTACGAGACCACGGGCGATCCCAGCGGGTCAAGGCGCAACAGGTCAACGCGCGGCCCAACGCCCGCTCGCTGCTCGACGGGCGGTTCGAGGTGTTCCTCAACCTGGACCAGTGGGACGGCTTCCCGGCCGAGCGCACGCGGATCCTGTCGGCGTTCCGCGACGTGGAGAACCTCGTCACGATCACCGGTGACCTGCACTCGTTCGGCGCCGGGTACCTGCGGCCCGACTTCGACAACCCCCTGCAGCGGCCGGTCGGCGTGAGCCTGCTGGGCGGTTCGGTCACCTCGTCCAACCTGACGGAGATGGCCACGTTCGGGCAGGGCGGGCTGCTGGTGCCGCCCGAGACCGACCTGACGTGGGCGCTGCGCGGCAGCAACCCGCACCTGGAGTACTTCAACTCGGCGGCGCACGGCTACGTGGTCATGGACGTCACCCCGGCGGGCATCACGGCGACCATGAAGGCGGTGCGGTCGATCCGTTCGGCGGCGACGCCGGAGCTGCTCACGCTGCGCACGTTCCGCGTCGGCGAGGGCACGACGCGGCTGGAGACCGTCGACCGGGGCACCCGGGCGCTGGGCAACGCGGGCCGCTGAGCCTTGATCGCCGTAACTGAATGAGATTCGGTAAGTGTTCGGTTACGGTGATCTCCTGGAGCGTGTGCGAAGGGAGTGCCGATGCCCCAGCCGATGCCGCAGCTCGACCTGGCGACCCTGCACGAGGCGATCGCCGCCGCGGTGCCCGACCGCGAGTGCGTGGTGTGGCGCGACGGCAGGCGCACCTGGGCCGAGGTCGCCGAACGGACGCGGCGGCTGGCGCACGTCCTGCACGCCCACGGCCTCGGCGTCCGGGGCAAGGCCGCCCACCCGTGGGAGTCGCCGCACGACCACCTGGCGCTCTACCTGCACAACGGGCCCGAGTACCTGGAAGGGCTGCTGGGCGCGCACAAGGCCCGCGTCGCGCCGTTCAACGTCAACTACCGGTACGTCGACGACGAGCTGGCGCAACTGTTCGGCGACGCCCGCCCGCGCGCCATCCTCTACCACGCGTGCTTCGCCCCCGTGATCGCGCGCGTGGCCAAACGGCTCGACCGGCCCCCGCTGCTGCTCCAGGTGCGCGACGGCTCCGGCACGCCTCTCGCGCCCGGCGCGCTGGACTACGAGACCGCGCTGGCCGAGGCCCCCGCGACCCCGCTCGACGGCGTCCACCCCGACCCCGGCGACCTGCACATCCTCTACACGGGCGGGACGACCGGGCTGCCCAAGGGCGTGCTGTGGCGGATCGGCGACCTGATGACCGGCCCGCTCGGCCTGGCCCGCCGCGACGGGACGCCCATCACCGACCTGGACGAGGCCGTCGAACGGGCGAGGCGCGCCCGGCAGCGGGTGCTGGTCGGCCCGCCGCTGATGCACGGCGGCGGCACGTGGTCGGCGCTGGGCGCCTGGTGCGGCGGCGCCTGCGTGGTGTTCCCCGGCCGGGTCGACGGGCTGGACGCCGCCGACCTGGTGGCCACGGCCGCGCGCGAACGCGTCACCCGGATGCCGGTGGTCGGCGACGCGTTCGCGCGGCCCGTCCTGGCGGAGCTGGAACGCGGCGGCGTCGAGCTGCCCGAGCTGCGCACGCTGCTGAACTCGGCCGCCGCGATCAGCACGGACGTCAAGCGGCGGCTGCTGGAGCGGCTGCCGCACGCGCGGATCGTGGACGTGCTGGGGTCCTCGGAGTCGGGGTTCCAGGTGACCCGGCGCGGCGCCGCCGACGGCCCGTTCGTCCCGACGCCGGACGCCCGGGTGCTGAGCGCCGACCGCACCCGCCGCCTGTCCCCCGGCGAGGACGAGCTGGGCTGGCTGGCCAAGACCGGCACGATCCCGCTCGGCTACCTGGGCGACCCGGAGCGCACCGCCGCCACCTTCCGCACCGTGGACGGCGAACGCGTCGTCATCGCCGGCGACCGGGCCCGGCTGCTGGCCGACGGGACGGTCGAGGTGCACGGCCGCGAGGCCACCACGATCAACACCGGCGGGGAGAAGGTCTTCGCCGAGGAGGTGGAGGGGGTGCTGCGCAACCTGCCGGGCGTGCTGGACGCCCTGGTGGTGGGACGTCCCAGCGAGCGGTGGGGCACCGAGATCGTCGCCGTCCTGCGCGTGGCCGGCGACCGGGACGGCGACGGCCCCGACGACGCGGAGCTGCGCGCCGGATGCGCCCGCCACCTGGCCCGATACAAGATCCCCAAAGCGTTCGCGCGAACGCGGCGCAGCCTGCGCCTGCCCAACGGCAAGGCCGACTACGCCGCCGCCCGCGCCCTGGCCGCCGACGCCTGACGCCCCGTGCTCACGGGCTCGGGTGCTCAGCCGTCGCCGACGGCCTTGCCGAACGCCTCGTAGGCGTCCGGCGTGAACAGCACGAACCGCACGTCCTCCACGGTGGTGGCCGTGGCGCGGACGGTGCGCACCGCGATGCGCGCCGCGTCCTCCATGGGCCAGCCGTAGATCCCGGCCGACACCGCGGGGAACGCGACCGACCGCACGCCCAGCTGGTCGGCGACGCGCAGCGACTCGCGGTAGCAGGACGCCAGCAGCTCCGACCGGTCCTCGGAGGCCGAGTAGACGGGCCCGACCGTGTGGATCACCCAGCGGGCGGGCAGCCGTCCGGCGGTGGTCGCCACGGCCTGCCCCGTCGGCAGGCCCCCGCAGTACTGGGAGGCGCGCAGCCTGCGGCACTCCTCCAGGATCTCCGGGCCGCCCTTGCGGTGGATGGCCCCGTCGACTCCGCCCCCGCCGAGCAGGGACGAGTTGGCCGCGTTCACCACCGCGTCCACCTGCTGCTCGGTGATGTCTCCCTGCACCAGCGTGATCTGCATCGACCGTCACCTCCCCGCGTACGATCTCATTCCCGCCGCGCCGCGTCGCGTCCCCCGAAAACTCAGTCGTCGTCGCCGGAGTCGTCGCGGGAGTCGTCGCCGGAGTCGTCGCCGGAGTCGTCGTCGGCGACGACCTTGCCGGTGGCGGCGTCCACGTGCAGTTCGCGCTCGCGGCCGTCCTGCCCGGTGATGTCGACCTCCCACACCGGCTGCGCGGCACGGTGCTCGAACTCCACCGAGGTCACCACGCCGGGCGCGGACCGCGACGCGGCCCCGGCGGCCCGCACCGCGTCGACCTTCGCGGACTGCAGCGCCCGCGCCTGCGCCGGGCGGCCGGACGCGCCGTCGTGCTCCTTGCGGTCGTCCCGGTCGTCGCCGTCGTCGCCGTCCTCGGGACGGTCCACGTGGTTGGAGACCACCCGGCCGTCGCCGGCGTCGACGCGCAGGTCGCGCCAGACGCCGTCGCCCGCCAGCACGTCGGCCTCCCACAGGGCCCGGCCGTCGTCGTCCAGCTCCAGGCTCTCGATCCGGCCGCCCGGCACCGCCTTCAGCGCGGCGTCGGCGGCCTGCGCGTAGCCGATGCGCGGGGCGCGCGGCGCCGTGTCGTCGTCGTCCCCGCCGGCGGCGAACGCGGCGGCCGTCCCGCCGGCGGCGAGCACGCCCGCGGTGAGCCCGGCGACCAGCAGGCCGCGGCCCGACAGCACCTTCCTGGCGAAACCCATGAATTCCTCCCGTCGTTCGCGGCGGCTCCGGTCGGCCGCCTCCGACGGGTACCACGCTGGCAACCCGACCTGTAGCGCTCCTGAACCAACCTGAAATCCTCTTCAGGTGGCTCTGGCAGCCTGAGGGGCATGCGCCTGCTCATCGTGGAGGACGAGAAACGGCTGGCCGACGCGCTGGCGCGCGGGCTGGCCGCCGAGGGCTTCGCGGTGGACGTGGCGTACGACGGCGTCACCGGCCTGGACCGGGCGGTCGCGCACGACTACGACCTGATCGTGCTGGACGTGATGCTGCCCGGCCTGAACGGCTACCGGGTGTGCGCGCGGCTGCGGGCGGCGGGCGACGACACCCCGATCCTCATGCTGACCGCCAAGGACGGCGAGTACGACGAGGCCGAGGGCCTGGACACCGGCGCCGACGACTACCTGACCAAGCCGTTCTCCTACGTGGTGCTGCTGGCCCGCATCCGGGCGCTGCTGCGGCGCCGCACGCGCGGCGGCTCCCCCGCGATCGTGCTGGGCGACCTCACCGTCGACCAGGCCGCCCGGCGGGTGACGCGCGGCGGCACGGAGGTGGAGCTGACCGCCAAGGAGTTCGCGGTGCTGGAGCAGCTCGCGGTGAACGCGGGCCGGGTGGTGTCGAAACAGCAGATCATCGAGCACGTGTGGGACTTCGCCTACGACGGCGATCCCAACATCGTGGAGGTGTACGTCAGCGCGCTGCGCCGCAAGCTGGACGCCCCGTTCGGCCGCCGGTCGATCACGACGGTGCGGGGCGCCGGATACCGCCTGGCCACCGACGGCGGCGCCCCGCGCACACCGGACGGGGGCGGCTGACCGTGCGGTTCTTCGACTCGGTGCGCGCCCGCACGACGCTGGGGGCGACCGCCGTGGTCGCGGCGGCGCTGGTGGCCGCCGGGCTGGCGGTCGTGCTGCTGCTGCGCGCCAACCTCGCCGGCCGGGCCGACCTGCAGGCCGAGGTGACCGCGCGCGAGATCGCCTCGCACCTGGCCACCGGCACGCCGTTCGACCGGCTGGAACTCGACGACGGCGATGAGCATCCCGTCCAGGTCGTGGACGCGTTGGGCCGCGTACGGGCGGTGAGCGAGGACCTGACGGCCATCACGGGCACCGGCACGAGCGAGGTACGGCCCGGCGCCACGGCGAGCGCGCCCCCCACCCACCACGACGACGCCGACGATCAAGGGGACGGCGACCACGGCGACGACGACACGCCCGGACGCGGCCAGGTCTCCGGAGAGGTGAGCCACTCCACCGGCACCGCCACCGTGGACGGGCACACCGCCGACTACCGGTTCGCCGCCGTCCAGGCCACCACGCCCGCCGGGGAGACCGTCACCGTCTACGCGGGCGCGGGGCTGCAGACCACGCGCGACGCCGTCGGCACGGTGGCGCGCGCGATGCTGGTGGGCCTGCCCGCGCTGCTGATCGTGGTCGCGGTGGTGACGTGGCTGGTGACGCGGCGGGCGCTGCGTCCGGTGGAGGCCATCCGCGGGGAGCTGGCGGAGATCACCGCGTCCGGGGACCTGGCCCGGCGCGTCCCGCTGCCGCGGTCGCGCGACGAGGTCGCCCACCTCGCGGCCACCACCAACGAGACGCTGGCGGCGCTGGAGCGGTCGGTGGCGCGGCAGCGCGGGTTCGTCGCCGACGCCTCCCACGAGCTGCGCAGCCCGATCGCGTCGCTGCGCACCCAGCTGGAGGTGGCCGCCGCGCATCCGGAGCTGCTGGACGTCCAGGGGCTGACCGACGACGTCATCCGGCTCCAGCATCTGGCCGCCGACCTGCTGCTGCTCGCCCGCCTGGACGCCGGGGACCGGCCCGTCGAGGCGAAACCGGTGGATCTCGCCGCGCTGGTCGGCGAGGAGCTGCGCCGCCGTCCCGCCGGCGGGCGCGACCTGGCCGTGCACGCCGACGTGGCCGGCGACGCGCCACCGGTCATGGGCGGCCGCACCCGCCTGGCCCGGGTGCTGTCCAACCTGCTCGACAACGCCGAACGGCACGCCGAGTCGGCGATCCGCGTGTCGCTGGCCGCGTCCGCGGACGGCACGCGGGCGGTGCTGCGCGTCGCCGACGACGGCCCGGGGGTGCCGCCGGACGACCGCGAGCGGATCTTCGAACGGTTCGTCCGGCTGGACGACGCGCGCAGCCGCGACGACGGCGGCGCCGGGCTCGGCCTGGCCATCGCCCGCGACCTGGTGCGCACGCACGGCGGCACGCTGACCGTCGGCGAGGCGCCGGGCGGCGGCGCGCTGTTCGAAGTTCAACTACCGGGAACGAGAGATACCTGAAAAGCTGGGGTCGATCCGCGTGCCGCGCGCGCGGCCGGGGTGACATTCGCCGCATCATCGACGTGGGACAGCGACCGAACCGACGGCCGGACCGGCACCGCAGGCCACCGGTCCGTCAGGCGGAGGCGAAACGTCGTGCGATGCCGCATTATCCTGCCGTGGTGACGACCACAACGGCGTGAATGTCGTGGAGGTACCCCCCTTGAAGATCTTTGTCGCCGGTGCCACCGGGGTTGTCGGGCGCCGGCTGGTCCCGATGCTCGTGCAGGCGGGCCACGAGGTCACCGGGACGACCCGGCGGCCGGAGCGCGCCCGGTCCCTCGCCGACCAGCACGCCACGCCCGTCGTCGTGGACGTCTACGACGCCGGCGCGCTGCGCGAGGCCGTCCTGGCCGCGCGGCCCGACGTGATCGTCCACCAGCTCACCGACCTGGCCGACGAGGACTTCGAGGCCAACTCCCGGCTGCGGGTGGAGGGCACCCGCAACCTGGTGGCGGCGGCGCGGGCCGCCGACGTGGAGGTCATGGTCGCGCAGAGCATCGCCTGGCTGTACGTGCCGGGGACGCGTCCGGCCGTGGAGACCGACCCGCTGGACCCGACCCTGCCCCCGCACGCGGGCATCGCCCCGCTGGAGGAGGCGGTCGGCACCATGCCGCGCGGGGTGGTGCTGCGGTACGGGGCGCTGTACGGCCCGGGCACCTGGTACGCGCCGGGCGGCGCGATCGCCGAGCGGGTGCGGGCGGGCAACCTGCGGCAGAACCCGGGGTGGACCTCGTTCGTGCACGTCGACGACGCCGCCTCGGCCGCGCTGGCGGCGCTGGACTGGCCGGCGGGCCCGGTGAACATCGTCGACGACGAGCCCGCCACGACGGCCGAGTGGCTGCCGGTCTACAGCGCGGCGCTGGGCGCCCCGACGCCGGGCACGGCGCGGCACGCCGCCGCGATCGGCCGTCCGGTGTCCAACGCCAAGGCCAAGAAGCTGGGCTGGAAGCCGAGCGTGGCCACCTGGCGGGACGGCTTCACCGAGATGAGCTGATCCCGCGGTCCGGCGCCCGTCTCGGGGGCGCTCAGCCGAACTGGAAGGATCGCTTGGCCATCCCGAACCAGTAGCCGTCGATCACCGAGCGGCCGCCGGTGCCACCGGTGCCGTCGGCGTCGGCGCCGAGCGCCACGAACAGGGGCGCGAAGTGCTCGGTGCGGGGGTGCGCCAGGCGCGCGGCGGGCGCCTTGGCCTCGAAGTCGAGCAGCGCGTCGACGTCTCCGGCGCCGACCGAGCGCTCGGCCCAGTCGTCGAACTCGACGGTGAACGCGGGGGGCGCGGCGTCGGGGGCGGGGCTCATCGCGCGCAGGTTGTGGGTGGTGAAGCCGCTGCCGACGATGAGCACTCCCTGGTCGCGCAGCGGGGCCAGTTTCCGGCCGATCTCGAACAGCCGCTCGGGCTCCAGGGTGGGCATGGACATCTGCAGCACGGGGACGTCGGCGTCCGGGTACATCTCCTTCAGCGGCACGTAGGCGCCGTGGTCGAGGCCGCGTTCCGGGTCGTGGTGGACGTCCGGCAGCATGCGGCGCACCGCGTCGGCGAGTTCGGGCGCGCCGGGGGCCTCGTAGGTGACCTCGTAGTAGTGCCGGGGGAAGCCCCAGAAGTCGTACACCAGCGGCACCGTCCGGGTGGCGCCGATCGTGAGCGGGGCCTCCTCCCAGTGGGCGGACACCATGAGGACGGCGCGCGGGCGCGGCAGGCCGGCGGACCAGCGGGCGAGCTGGCCGGTCCAGACCTCGTCGTCGGCCAGGGGCGGGGCGCCATGGCTGAGGTAGAGCACGGGCATCCGGGCGGTCATGATCGTCCCCGTTCCACTCGGTCCAGATAGTTCAAACTTTGACAAAAGTCTGTGCGGAGCATACGCCGAGTTGGTTGAAGCTTCAAGTCTTGAATCTTCAAGTAAGCTGGAGGGCATGGCCGAGTACGGGACGCGCTGGCTGGACGCCGAGGAGCAGCAGACCTGGCGGGCCTTCCTGTGGACGACCCGGCTGCTGAACGAGACGCTGGAACGCCAGCTCCAGCGCGACTCGGGCCTGCCGCACACCTACTACGTGATCCTGGCCATGCTGTCCGAGGCGCCGGGCCGGGCGCTGACCATGACCGAGCTGGCCGCGGTCGTGCGCTCCTCGCCGAGCCGCCTGTCGCACGCGGTCAACCGGCTGGAGGAGGCGGGCTGGGTGCGCCGCGCCAAGCATCCGGACGACCGGCGCACCACCATCGCCGAGCTCACCGACGAGGGCTTCGCCGTCCTGGAGGCGGCCGCCCCCGGGCACGTGGAGGCGGTGCGGCGCCACCTGTTCGACCCGCTCAGCCGCGAGGACGTGCTGCGGCTGCGCGAGATCCTGCGCACGCTGCTGGCCCACCTGGACCCCGACGGCGCCGGCAGCCCCGACATCTTCGGCCCCTGCGACGCCGCCGACGGTTCCGACTGCGCCGAGGACGGCGACGGCGGCGGCGGCTCCGGCTGCCCGGCCTGCTAGCACGGCCTGACACGGACGCCTAACGGGCACGCAGCTCCTCCCAGGCGGGGGCGGGGCCGGGCAGCTCGGCGTCCGCGGGCAGCCGGAGCCCCGCCAGGAGGAACGTCAGGTAGCGGTGCCGCAGCCGCCTGGTGCGCTCGTCGTCGCCGACGCGCAGGGCCTGCACGTTCTCCAGGATCACGGCGACGTCGCCGACCTCGATGTCGCGGCGCAGCGTCCCCGCGTCCTTGAGGCGGTCCAGCAGCCGGTGCGTGGCCGCCCGCATCCGCCGCTCCCTGACGGCGATCTCCTCGGTCGGCGGCAGGCCGGCCGCCGGCCGCATGCCGAGCGATCCGGCGCCCAGGTCCAGGCAGCGGCGCATGAAGTCGGCGAACGCCGTCCACGGGTCGCGGTCGTCGGCGAGGGCGCGGTCCACCTCGGCCAGGTAGCGGTCCATGGCCTCGGCGGTGAGCCGCTGGAGCAGGTCCTCCTTGCTCCTGTACCGGCGGTACAGGGCGCTGATGCCGACGCCCGCGTGCCGGGCCACCGCCGCGATGGGCGCCTCGGGGTCGGCGGTGAACACCGCCCGGGCCGCCTCCCGGATCAGCCGGTCGTTGCGCGCCGCCTGGGCTCCGCGCCCGCTCGGCGGTCGCGCCCCGGCCCCGTCCGTGGACCCCCGCGTCGTCGACTCCATGCAGGTCATCGTAAGGAACGCGGGGTTCCGCGCCCGGCCGGGCACCGTCGTCACGGCGCGGCGAGGGCCTCGGTCGGGGCGAGCCGGGCCGCGCGGATCGCCGGATACAGCCCGGCGATCGCCCCGATCACCAGGGTGGCGGCGACTCCGCCGGCCATCGCCCACACCGGGACGACCGTCGGCCACCCCTGGATCACCGCGAACACCGCCGTCACGACGATGCCCAGGCTCACCCCGCCGACCCCGCCGAGCGCGGCCAGCAGCTGCGACTCGGTGAGGAATTGCAGCCGGATCTGCCCGCGGGTGGCGCCCAGGGAGCGGCGCAGGCCGATCTCGGCGCGGCGCTCCAGCACCGAGATGACCATCGTGTTGGCCACCCCCACACCGCCGACCAGCAGCGCCACCCCGCCGAGGCCGAGCAGCAGCCCGGTGAACGCCTGGTCGGTGGCGTTCTGGGCGGCCAGCGCGTCCGAGGGGCGGCTGACCTCGATCTCGTTGGGCGACTCGGGGTTGGCGGTGGCGGCCAACAGGTCGCGCACCTGCTCCACCCGGTCCTTGGCGGCGCGCGCGTAGACCGTGGTGGGATGCCCGTCGAAGCCGAGCCGCGAGCCCGCCGCGTCCCAGCCGATCAGGGCGGCCGAGTCGAGTTCCTGGGCCAGGTCGGCGGGGGCGAGGATCCCGACGACGGTGAACCACTGCTCGCCGAGCCAGACCTGCGCGCCCGCCTGGGCGATGCCGAGCCGCCGGGCCGCCTCGGACCCCAGCACGACCGCCGGGTAGCGGCCGGTGCCCGCGTTCAGCCACGTCCCGTCGGCCATGGACAGCCCGACCGTGCGGGGCAGGTCCAGCCGGGTCGCCAGCACGCTGATCCCGCCGCTCTCGCCCTCGGGGATGTGGTCGTTGCGGTAGACCTTGGCGTCGACCTTGCCGGTGGCGGACGCCGACAGCACGTCCGGGATCCGGCCGATCATGCCGGTGGCGCTCTCGGGCAGTTTGGCGTCGGCGCCGAAGAAGTCCTTTCCGGGAGCGACGGTCAGCAGGTTGGTGCCGAGCCGGTCGAGGGTGGCCTGCAGCTGCGCCCGGCTGGAGGTGGAGATGCCCACCACGCCGATCATCGCGGCGATGCCGATCGCGATGCCCAGCGCCGACAGGAACACCCGCAGCGGGCGCGCCCGCAGCCCGGCCGCGCCCACCCGCAGCACGTCCCGCGGCCCCAGCCGGGCGGCCTGCTCCTCCGGCGTTCCGCGCCGCCGTCTCCACGTCATCGCGGGTCTCCACGTCATCGCGCGACCTCCGCCCCGGCGGCCACGGTGTCGTGGACGATACGGCCGTCGCGCACGCGCACCTGGCGGGGCAGCGACGCGGCGATCTCCAGGTCGTGGGTGATGACCACGACGGCGGTGCCGGACGCGGCCAGCTCGCGCAGCAGGTCGAGCACGCCCGCGCCGGACGCCGAGTCCAGCGCGCCGGTCGGCTCGTCGGCCAGCAGCATCGCCGGTTCCCCGACCACCGCCCGGGCGATCGCGACGCGCTGCTTCTCACCGCCCGACAGCTGGTGCGGCCGGTGCCCGAGCCGGTGGCCGAGGCCGACGCGTTCCAGGGCGGCGCGGGCGCGGCGCCGCCGCTCGGCCGGCGACGGTCCCGCGTACAGCAGCCCGTCGGCCACGTTGTCCAGCGCGGACACCCCGGCGGCCAGGTGGAACTGCTGGAAGACGAACCCGATCCGCCGGGCGCGCAGCACCGACAGCCGCCGGTCCGACATCCGCGACACGTCTTTGCCCTCCACCAGCACCGTCCCCGAGCTGGGCCGGTCCAGCGTGCCCAGCAGGTGCAGCAGCGTCGACTTCCCGGAGCCGGACGGCCCCACGACCGCGACCAGCTCCCCGGCGGCGACCGTCAGCGACACCCCGTCCAGCGCCGTCACCCCGCCGGGATAGGACTTGGTGACCTCGCGCAGCTCCGCGACGGGGATCATGCCGGGACCCCCACCTTCATGCCCTCGGCCAGCCCAGCCCCGGAGACCTCCACCTTGCCGTCGCTGAACACGCCCGTCTCCACGGGCACGGTGCGCACCCGCGAGCCCTCCACGACCTGCACGGCGTAGCCGCCGTCGGACTGGGCGAGCAGCGCGGCGACGGGGACGGCGAGCACGTCCTCGTGCCGTTCGGCGGTCAGCCGCACGTCCACCGGCGCCTTGTCGTAGGAGCCGAGCGCCCGCTGCCCGCGCAGGGCCACGGTGACGGAGATGGTGGTCGGGGACTCCTCGTCGCGTCCCTCCGTGGCGACCCTGCCGACCGCGCTGATCCTGCCCTTGACCGTGTCGCCGTCGGGCAGCTCGACCGTCACCTCGGCGCCCTTGCGGGCCAGCCGCTGGTACTTGACGTCCAGGTCGACGCTGACCACCCGGGTCGTGCCGGTGTAGGTGAGGATCGGGCCGCTCGCCCGGTCGCCGACCTCGGCCTTGCGTTCGGCCACGCGGATCGCGCCGGACGCGACGAGCACCGACCCGGGCGTCACCGTGCCGGTCTCGGACAGGCCGAGGTCGTCCTGCCAGCGCTCGACGGCGGCGGCCGTGGCGGAGTCGTACGTGTCGTCCACCGTGAAACCCGTGTATCCGAGGGCCCGCAGGTTGCGTTCGAGCTGTTCGACGTCGGGTCCCTCGGTGCCCGCCGACAGCGTCCGGTAGACCGGCAGCCTCCCGTACAGCAGCGGCACCGCACGGTTGTCGATCTTGTAGGCGGACCGGCCGCGGGACACGACCGTGCCGGGCGAGGCGATCCAGGTGACCGTGCCGCGCCCGCCCCCGCCGGTCGCGGTACGCGTCGTCCCGTAGCCGAGGGTGCCGTCCACCGTCTGCGTCTCCACCAGCGTGGTGCGCTCGACCGGCTCGGTGGCGGGCGGCAGCGCGGACCCCGCGGCGGCGGGATCGGCCCCGCCGCCACCGCCCAGACCGACCGTGGCCAGGCCGGCGCCGCCGACCACCACCGCCCCGACGACGGCCAGCACCGCGATGCGCGTCCTGCTCACGGCGTGGTCTTCCTTCCGCTGACCTTGCCCCCGCCGGAGCCGCGCTTGGGCGCGTACTTGTCGCACTCCTTCTGCGCCTTCTGCCACTCCGCGCTGCCGGGTGTGGGGCCGGGGTCGCCCTGCTTGTGCCCGATCACGACCTTCCCGTCGGACTCCGGGTCGGGCATGTTGATGCCGTGCTCGCGCATGCACTTGGCCAGCGCGCGCATCTTGGCCAGCTCCTCGGCGGACGGCTTCTTCGGCTTGCCGCCGTCCGGCAGCAGGCGGCGGCACTTGGCCTCGGCGTTCTTCATCACCTCCGCGCCCTTGCCGTCCTCCTTGGTCACGCGGGCGCGCATGCCGCCATTGGGGTCCGGGTCGTCCATGTCGACGCCGTTCTCGCGCATGCACCTGGCGTACTGCCGCATCTTGTCCAGGTCGGCGGCCTGCTCCTTGCGGGAGCTGCTCACGGCGTCCTCTCCGCCGTCACCGCAGGCCGCGGGGCCGAGTGCCAGCACCGGCAACAGGGCCAGGGACGCCAGCATCCGTCGTCTCATCGGTCGCACTCCTCGTCCTCGGCGTCCTCCGGCGCCTCCCGCGCCGGAACACGTGCCGGAAGTCCAGCGCCGCGCCCATAACCCGGGCGTAACCGATCCGGGTTATGCCGGCGTTACGCGCCATGGCGAAGGCTGTTGCCGCACACGGCGTACGACGGAGGACGGGACACGGTGCGGGTACTGATCGCCGAGGACGAGCGCATGCTCGCCGACTCGATCGCCGAGGGCCTGCGGGCCGAGGCGCTGGCGGTGGACGTGGTGTACGACGGGGACGCGGCGCTGGAACGGCTCGGCGTCAACGACTACGACGTGCTCGTCCTGGACCGCGACCTGCCGGTCGTGCACGGCGACGACGTGTGCCGCGCGGTCGTCGACTCCGGCGCGCACGTGCGGGTGCTGATGCTCACCGCCGCGTCCGCCGTGCCCGCCCGCGTCGCCGGGCTGCGCCTGGGCGCCGACGACTACCTGGTCAAGCCGTTCGCGTTCGAGGAACTGCTCGCGCGCGTCCACGCGCTGGGCCGCCGCGCCCGCCCCGCCGACCCGCCGCTGCTGGAACGCGCGGGCGTGCGGCTCGACCCGGCCCGCCGCGAGGTGTACCGCGACGGCCGGTACGTCCACCTGGCGCGCAAGGAGTTCGGCCTGCTCGCCGAGCTGCTGCGCGCCGACGGCGCCGTGGTGTCGGCCGAACGGCTGCTGGAGAAGGTGTGGGACGAGCACACCGACCCGTTCACCAACACCGTCCGCGTCACGCTGATGAAGCTGCGCCGCAAGCTGGGCGAGCCGCCGCTCATCGAGACCGTCCCGGGAGTGGGGTACCGGATTCCATGAACACGCTGGTGCAGGGGCTGCGGCCCACGATCCGGGTCCGGCTCACGCTGCTGTACGGCGGGCTGTTCCTGCTCGGCGGGATCGTGCTGCTGGCGCTGACGTACTTCCTCGTCAAGAGCACCGTGGCGCCGCCGAAGGGCCCGGTGGAGAGCGGGAAGCTGGCCTACTACGGCCAGACGGCGCCGACGACGGCGAACCGGGGCTTCATGGACGTCCCGCCGGACACGCTGATCTCCTCCCGGGAGGCACAGGCGGTGTTCGTCAGGGTCAAGGACGATTCGCAGCAGGAGATCCTGAACTCCCTGCTCACCCAGGGCGGCATCGCGCTGGCCGTGGTGACCGCCGCCGCGTTCGGGCTGGGCTGGCTGTTCACCGACCGGGCGCTGCGTCCGCTGCACGCCATCACCGAGACGGCGCGGCGGGTGGCGCGCAGCCACAACCTCACCGAGCGGATCGCCTACCGGGGACCGCGCGACGACGTCAAGGAGCTGGCCGACACCTTCGACACCATGTTGGAACGGCTCGCCCGCGCCTTCGACGGCCAGCGCCGTTTCGTCGCCAACGCCTCGCACGAGCTGCGCACGCCCCTGGCCATCAACCGCACGCTCATCGACGTGGCCCTGCGCCGCCCGGACGCCACCGACGACGTCCGGCGGCTCGGCGAGTCGCTGCTGGTCGTCAACGGCCGGCACGAACGGCTCATCGACGGGCTGCTCACGCTGGCGGGCAGCGAGAACGAGGTGACCGACACCAGTCCGCTCGACCTGGCCGACGTCGCCGCGCACGTCCTCGACCAGGCCGCGGCCGAGGCGTCGGCGCGCGGGGTCGGCGCGTCCCGCGCGCTGGCGGCGGCGCCCACGGCGGGCGACCCGGTGCTGGTCGAACGGCTCGTGCAGAACCTGGTGGAGAACGCGATCCGGCACAACCACGAGGACGGGTCGCTGTCGGTCGTCACGCGCCGCCGCGGCGGCTGGGCCGAGCTGGTCGTCTCCAACAGCGGACCGGTCGTCCCCCCGTACGAGGTGGAGACCATCTTCGAGCCGTTCCGCCGCCTCGGCACCGACCGCGTGCGCTCGGACCGGGGCTCGGGCCTCGGGCTGTCGATCGTGCGCGCCACGGCCACGGCCCACGGCGGGACGGTCACCGCCGAGCCGCGGGCGGGCGGCGGGCTGGTCGTCACCGTGCGCCTGCCCGCCCGGGAAGAGAACGTCCCGCCGGACGCGGCGCGGCTTCCGGCGGGACGGGATCGGTGGGCGTCGCCCTGACGGCTCAGCGGAAGTTGACGTCGCTGCAGATGTAGTACGTCTGGTCCATGTGCGACGCCTTCCAGACGGTGTAGACGACGTGGCGGCCGCTGCGTCCGGAGACGTTCACGTTGGACACCACGTAGTTGTTGGCGGGCGCGTACCGGGGCGTCTCGCGGACCAGTTCCAGGTCGCTCCAGCGCAGCGGCTGGGTCAGGGCGTTGTAGCCCTGGCGGGTGACGTAGACGCGGATGTAGTCCGCGCCGTGGCTGGCCTGGTCGTACAGGTTGATGGTGAACGTGCTGGAGATGTCCTTCATCTTCCACGCGCCCACGGCGTCCAGGGAGCGGTAGCGGCCGCCCTCGGCCAGGCCGCCGCTGCACAGCTGCCCGTCCCGGACCACGGCCTGGTGGTTACCGCCGACGTTGTTCTGGTACAGGCCGTTCCAGTTCCACATGGCGTTGGGGTTGTCCTGCCACGCCTGCCAGCACATGGGGTCCTGCTGCGCCATGTTCGGGTTCAGGTGGTCGCTGCCCCAGCGCTGCCAGCAGCCGTAGTTGCGGGACGCCGGGTCGATGACGGATCCGTGCGCCGACGCGGTGTCGACCGACACGAGCGGCACGAGCGCCGCCGCGGAGAGCATTGTCAGGGCACGGCGGAGCATTCGGTTGAGGCGCATTACGCGTTCTCCGTTCCGGTGGCGGGGGTTGCCGGATTGGGAGCGCTCCCATGCGGATGCTAACCCGGCGCCCGCAAATGCGTCATCCGGGCCGTGAAATGTTTCACGACCCGGATGACGGCGGTGAAACGCTAATCGCCGGAGGTGCGTCCCCGAACGGTGGAAATGAGGGCGTCACCGCTGTTCGGATCTCCGGCCAGCGCGGCGGCGCGGCGGATCTCCTCGTCGGTCATGGAGCCGGCCAGCCGGATCGCCTCGTGCACGCCGTCCCCGCTGCCCGCGCCGAGCATCGCCAGGAACCAGCGCACGGCCTGCACCGGATCGGGTTCGGTGCCGTAGCCGTCCCGGTACCAGCACGCCGCCACGAACATCGCCGGCGGGTACCCGACGTGCGCGGCCCGCAGATACCACCGCAGCGCCTCCTCGTCCCGATCCTCCTTGGCCAGCAGATTGCCCAGTTCCGTGGCCGCCTCCGCCAGCCCCTGGTCGGCGGCCCCCTCCAGCAGGGCCACCAATTCGTCCCGGCTCATGCACCCGGCGAGCCGTTCCTCCCGCAGATGCAGCAGCGCCAGATTGAACATGGCGTAAGGGTCCCCGGCGACGGCAGCGGGGCGGAACAACTCCACCGCTTTCTCAACGTCCCGTTCCACGCCTTTGCCCGCCGCGTACAAATGCCCGAGCCCCCGCTGCGCGGCCGGATGCTGCCGCTGCGCCGCGAGCGTCCAGTACCGCAGCGCGGTCTCCGCGTCGCCGTCGTGTTCCAGCGCGATACCGCCCAGCGCGTTCTGCGCCTCCACGTCGCCCTCGTCGGCCAGCGCGACGAGCGGCCCCCGCAGTTCCTCCAGCCGCGCCCTCGCCTCCCGGCTCCCGCGTTGCGCGGCCCGAAACGCCTCCACCGCGGCTTCCACAACCGATCCCATGCACATCGCCTCCGGGGAATGGGACGCAGAAAACTCCGCCCGGGATCGCCCCGGCGGCGAGTCCCTTTCCGTCCTGCTCATTCCCGGGCCCGGCTGACGCGCAGGCGGTCCCAGCGCCATCGCCGAACGCCGGTCGGCCGATGGGCCGTTCTGTCGGTGTCCCCTGCTCTACTGGCCGTCGACCGTCTGGCGTACCGGACCGAGGAGTTCCGATGGGTGTGTTGACCGACTACTTCCGCGCGCCCGATGCGGAATCAGTGGTGGAAGCGCTGGAACCCGATGGCAGTCTGTTCGGCTACGGCTTCGACAGAGTCCAGACCAAAGGCGTGGATTCGTGCGTCGTCCTGGGGCAGCTGATCGCCGCCATCACGAAGGTGCCGTGGTCACCGGACCTGGTCAAGGAGACGACGGTGTGGCCGACCACCCCGTATCCCTGGCCGGAAGGCCCCGAAGACGATGACGACCCATGGGTGACGGGGCCGTGGGTGACGCAGCTTGACAGCTCGGTGCGGGACGCGCTGGCAGGAGTGCCGGACGCGGACGTACCGGAGCTGGCCGCCGAGTGGATGCGGGCCGAGGAGCTCGACGTGACGCGCGTCGAGCACATCCAACCGCTGCTCGAGAAACTGATCGAGCTCGCCGTACTGGCCCGCGCCAGGGGAGAGCAGCTCTATTGCTGGGTCTGCCTTTAGGCGCCCCTCATCCGGGCCGGCCGGTGGGCGGCGTGAATTGCCGGCCCTCCTGCCAGGCGAAAGGCGCGTCGACCATTCCTTTCACGCCCGGTGCACGGCCAAGTCGCAGCGGCCCGGGGCGACGTGGGGGCGCAGGACGAGGTGCTCGTCGTAGTCCCCGCCGTGCTCGGCGCGGTACGGAATGGGCGCCGCGGTCGGCAGGCTGCGCAGGCGCCGCCTCAGCTCGGCGGCCGCGGCGCGGTAGCCGCCGGGGGTGAGGCGGTCGGCGCCGGTCAGGACCAGCGGCGGCAGCACCGACATGCCCGTGTACCACAGCGTGCCGTGCAACAGCGGAAACAGCACCTGCTCGGCGTCGCCGTGCACGCCGCGCGGGCCCATGCCCGCGGCGCGCGCGCCCGCCGTGGTGATGACGAACGCGCGCCTGCCCGCCAGGGTGCCCTCGCCGTAGCGCAGGACGCGCCCGTCGCCGTCCCGCACCCCGAACCCGAACCCCTTGGCGAACACCCGGTCGAACCAGCCCTTCAGGATGGCGGGCACGCTGTGCCACCACAGCGGGAACTGCACGACGAGCGCGTCCGCCCACAGGAGTTTCTCCTGCTCACGGCGGACGTCGTGGTCGCACGTGTCTTGGTCGCACGTGTCGGCGGCGTCGTCCACCACGGGGTTCCACCGCATCGCGTACAGGTCGGACTGCCGGACGTCGTGGCCCAGGTCCGCCAGGGTGCGCAGGCCCTCGTCGCGCAGCGCGCCGTTCAGCGAGCGCGGCTCGGGATGCGCCAGAACCCACAGCACGTTCATCGGTCGCGGCTCCTTCCGCTCGGCGTCGTTCCGGCCATGCTGCTCGCCGGGCGTGCGGCCGGACCAGTGGCCCGATGGCCAACATGTGCAAGGATCGGGCCATGGCCGTGTTCCGTGACGACGGGCGGCACCGGGTGGCGGTCCTGGTCCGGCACGGCGTGCTGCCTATGGAGCTGGGCCTGGTGCACCAGTTGTTCGGCACGGCGACGGCACCGGACGGGAGCCCGCTGTACGAGGTGGTGACGTGCTCCACCACGCCCGGCCCGGTGCGCACCGACGCCGACTTCGCCGTCACGGTGCCCCACGGCCCCGAGGCGCTCGGCGAGGCCGACACCGTGATCGTCCCGGCGTCGCACGAGGAGGACGAGAAGCTGCGGCCGGGCGCGCTGCCCGAGCCGCTGGCGGAGGCGCTGGCCCGCGTCCGGCCGTCCGCGCGCGTCGCCTCGGTGTGCACCGGCGCGTTCGTGCTGGCGGCGGCGGGGCTGCTGGACGGGTGCCCCGCCACCACGCACTGGATGTCGTGCGACCTGTTCGCCCGGACGTTCCCGGACGTGACGGTCGACGCCGCCGTGCTCTACACCGACGCCGGACGGGTGCTGACCTCGGCGGGCGAGGCGGCCGGGATCGACCTGGTCCTGCACATGATCCGCGGTGACCACGGCGCGGCGGTCGCGACCGCGGTGGCCCGCCGCACGGTGGTGCCGCCGCACCGCGAAGGCGGCCAGGCCCAGTACATCCCGCGTCCGCTGCCCGAGCCCGGCGTGACCTCGACGAGCCGTGCGCGCGCCTGGGCGCTGGAGAACCTGCACCGCCCCCTGACGCTGCGCGACCTGGCGTCCCGCGAGGCGATGAGCGTGCGCACCTTCACCCGCCGTTTCCGCGAGGAGGTGGGCACCTCGCCGGGCCGCTGGCTGACGCGCCGGCGCGTCGACCTGGCCCGGCGGCTGCTGGAGGAGACCGACCTGACCGTCGACCAGATCGCCGAACGCGCGGGCTTCGGCACCGGCGCGTCCCTGCGCCGGCACCTGCAGGACGCCCTCGGCGTCGCCCCCACCGCCTACCGCGCCACCTTCCGCGGCCAGTCCGGGCCCTAGTCCAGGTCGAGGACGGCCGTCCCGGGGAGGGGGCCGCCCTCGACCGGCGGTGGGCCGCCCCCCTCGGGCCCATGTCGGCATCAGCCGATGCGGACGAGCATCTTCCCGATGTTGGCTCCCCGCATGAGGCTCAGGAAGGCGGCGGGCGCCTGTTCGAGCCCCTCGAAAACGGTTTGTTCATTCCGCAGCGTGCCGTCGGCGAGCCATTCGGCGCCGCGCCGGACCCATTCGGGAGACAGGTGGAGATACGCGTCGATCAGCATCCCGTGCAGGCTCGCGTTCTTGCCCGCCAGATCGAACAGGTTGCGCGGGCCGGGCGGCGGTTCGGTGGCGTTGTAGGAACTGATCGCGCCGACCATCGCGATCCGGCCGCGCTCGCGCAGAAGGCCGATCGCGGCCTCCAGATGGTCGCCGCCGACGTTGTCCAAATAGTAGTCGATGCCGTCGGGGGCGGCCTTGGCGAGCTGCTCGGCGATCGGCCCGGCCTTGTAGTCGATGCCTTCGTCATAGCCGAAATCGGTCACCAGCCTCCGCGTCTTCTCGGGGCCGCCGGCCGAACCGATGACCTTCGCGGCGCCGAGCTTGCGGGCCACCTGGCCGGCGACGCTTCCCACGGCCCCCGCGGCGGCCGAGACGAACACCACGTCGCCCTCGCGCACCGCCGCGACCTCGGTCAACGTCGCGTACGCGGTGAGCCCGGTGATCCCCAGAACACCCAGATACGCCTCGGCCGGTGCGAGGTCGGTGTCGACGACGGTCGCCTCGGCGGCCGCCACGACGGCGTACTCCCGCCAGCCCAGGAAGTGCGAGACGGTCGCGCCGACCGGTATCGCCGCCGACCGTGAGGCCACGACCTCCCCGACGGCGAGGCCGGGCAAGGGGGCATCGAGATCGAACGGCGGAAGATGCACTTTCCCCTTCATCGATTCCCGCATCCAGGGATCCACCGACATCCAGGTGTTACGGACCACGATCTGCCCGTCCCCGGGTTCGGGCACCTCGGTGCGGACCATCGTGAAAACGTCCGTCTTCGGCTCACCGACCGGACGGTAAGCCAGTCGGAATTCGCGGCCGAGCAGCTTCTTGTCCATCGAACATCCCTTTCACATCGCATTGAGCGGGTCTCGCCCACGACAAGAAGTCAACCGTCCACAACCGCGACCAACCATGGCCAGGCGTACCGCACCCATGTCCGATCGTCTCGGCGGCGACGAGCTTTAGCACAGCGATGGCCCGGCCGTCGGTGAGACGGCCGGGCACGGCGGCTATGGGCGGCGGGTTTCGGCGTAGGTGAGCGTTGTGACGGCGGCCAGCAGGAGCAGGGCGCCGGTCAGGGTGGACGGGGTGAGGCGCTCGTCCAGGACGGTCACGGCGATGACGGCCGCGCTCACCGGTTCCAGCAGCATGACGACCGAGGCGGTGGCGGCTCGGACGGCGGCGGCCCCCGCGAAGTACAGCGGGTACGCCAGTGCGGTCGGGACCGCCGCCACGTAGGCCAGCAGGACGAGGACGCGTACCGGGTCGGCGGTGTGCGGCAACAGTCCCTCTGCGGCTGCCAGGGGCAGAAGTACCGCGGCGCCTATGCCGAAGGCCCACAGGGTGGTGGTGAAGGAGTCCTGGTCCGGGCCCGCCCAGCGGGTGAGGAGCGTGGCCACGGCGTATCCGGCGGCTGACAGCAGGGCGAGTGCCATGCCCAGGGGACGCACCGTTCCGGTGTCGTCCCCCAGGACGAGCACCGAGAGCCCGGCGAGGGCTCCGGCCATGGACGCGACGCCGCCCACGCCGAGACGCTCGCCCAACACGAGGCGGGCGCCCACGGCGATGAGCACCGGCCCGGCCCCCAGGGTGACGATGGTGGCCACCGCCACACCCGTGGTCTGGACGGCTCCGAAGTAGGCGGTCTGGAAGACGGTGAGCCCCAGCCCTGTCCCCAGGCGGTGGGAGAGGCGTGGCTGTTTCCCGGACGGACGTACGGCGGGCCGTACGAGGAGGAGCAGGGCCAGGCCGCTGACGTAGCGCCAGAAGGAGACGGCCGCCGGCCCCAGGTCGCTCGACCGGTAGGCCAGGTCCACGGCTGCGCCCGTGGTGCCCCAGGTCGTGCCGGCGATGGCCAGGTACAGAAGTCCGCGTGCGACGGGCACGCGGACGACGGTGTTCGACACGTGTTCGTTCTCCGCGAGAGGAAGTGGTCGTGTGCTTCCGTCCGCGGGCACACCGCACCGTCGCGCGGAGGGACGTTCACCCCGCGCGCTCGTCTGTCCCGGTGGCCCGCCCTACGCGGCGGGAGGGGAGAGCACGGCCGAACTCATGATCGCCAGCCTAACCCGGGTCGGCGGCCGGGCGGACGCCGCCGTCGGCCGCCGCGCGGACCTCGACGCGGCCGCCCTGCCGGTAGGCGGAGGCCTGCAGTTCGTACAGCTCGGCGTACAGGCCGCCGAGGGACATCAGGTGCCGGTGGTCGCCGTGCTCGATGACGCGACCCTCGTCCAGGACGTAGATGCGGTCGGCGAGCCGGACGCTGGCGAGCCGGTGGGTGATCAGCAGGACGGTGCGGCCGTGCGCGGCGGCGTGGTGGCGGATCTGCTGGAACAGGCGGTGTTCGGCGCGGGCGTCCAGCGCGGCGGTGGGCTCGTCGCAGATCAGCAACGGCGCGTCCCGGTAGAACCCGCGGGCGGCGGCCAGCCGCTGCCACTGGCCGCCCGACAGCTCGCGCCCGTCGGCGAACCGCTTGTCCAGCAGCGTGGCGAGCCCGTGCGGCAGGGTGGCGATCACCTCGTCGGCGCCGGACGCGGCCGCCGCCTCCTCCACCGCCCGCCGCACCGGGCCGGCGTCCAGGTCGTCGCCCATGGCGATGTTGTCGGCGGCGGTCATCGGCCAGTGCGTGTGGTCCTGGGCGATCACGGCGATGGCGCGGCGCAGATCGTCGGGGTCGAGGTCGGACACGCGCAGATCGTCCCAGCGCACCTCGCCCTGCTGCGGCTCGTACAGGCCCGCCAGGATCTTGGCGAGCGTCGTCTTGCCCGACCCGTTCTCCCCGACCAGCGCGACGATCTCGCCCCGCCGCAGCCGCACCGACACCTCGCGCAGGGACGGCACGTCGGCGCCGGGGTAGGCGAACGTGACCGCCTCGGCACTGATCTCCCGGAACCGCCGCAACGCCGCCACCACGCCGGACGCGCCCGCCACGTCGGACGCCGCCGCCCCGTTGGACGTGTCCGGCGCGTTCGGCGCGTCGGCCGTGGTGGAGGCCCGCGCCGGGGTCGCGGTGTCCAGCGTGCCGGACGTCGCCGCCCCGTTGGAGGTGCTCGCCGGGGCCGGGACGTTCGTCTCGCCTGCAGCGTCGGCCGGGGAGGCCGGGGCGGGGCGGGAGGCGGCCTTGCCGGGCGCGCTCGCCGTGTCGGAGGTGGTGAAGTTCGGGGGCAGCCGGGTCTCGGCGGTCTGGCAGAAGCTGACGTAGTCGCTGAAGTACAGGCCGTCCTCGTAACAGCGGTTCAGGGCGTAGACGAGGTTGATCAGGGAGTTCTGGCCGGCGCGGATCGCCAGGACGGCTGTTCCGGCGACCGCGAGGGGCATGATGCCCTTCCACAGCAGCAGGCCGAGTGCCGTGTACATCAGCGCCGTCGCCAGGCCCTTGAGCACGTCGCCCCACACCCGGGTCATGGTCTGGCGGCGCGCGAGGGCCAGCATGACGCCGCGGATGTGGTCGGCGAGGGTGCCGTACTGGCGCAGGAGGAAACCGCGAAGGGTGAACGAGCGGACCTCGGCGGCGTGGATCCGCTCGGTCATCAGCTCCGCCATGATCCAGCTGCGGCGGCGGGCCTCCACCAGGCTGAGCTGGGTCAGATAGCCCAGGCGGGCCGCGCGCACCGCCGCCCAGCCCTCGGGCAGCGCGGTCAGCAGCAGCAGCGGCAGCAGCACCGGGTGCAGCACGCCGAGCGCGCCGGCCGCCGCCGCGACCCCGACCGCGGCGGTGAACAGGTCCACGGCGTTGTCCACCATCGAGGGGGCCGAATCGACGCCGCGCAGCCGCGCGCGGTGCAGGTGGTCCTGGAAGTCGGCGTCGTCGAAGGCCGCCAGTTCGATGCCCGTGGTGACCTCGTACAGGCGCAGTTCGACGATCTGCTCGACCTGGGGCCGCAGGCGGGCCTGCGCCCACTGCGCCGCCACCGCGAACGCCCCCCGCACCGTGACGGCCACTCCCACCAGCACGAGCGCGGGCGCGGCCGAGCGGACCCGGTCCGGAGTGGGACCGGCGGCGAACAGGGCGGTCAGGACGCCCGTGGTCGCCAGCAGCCCGAAGGCCGTGAACAGTCCGGCGACGACGTTGAGCACCACCGTGGCGATCAGGTCGCGCCGGTTGGCCCGCCACGCCAGGACCATCACCTGGCCGATCAGCGCGGGCAGCCGCCGCGCCATGGTGAGCATGCCGGTCCGCGACAGTTCGGCGGCCCTGGCGTACCACTCCGGCTCGGTCAGCTTCGGCCCCAGGGCCTCCAGCAGCACCTCGGGGCGGCGCGGCCGCCTTCGCCAGCGCAGCCTCATCGGGACGCCTCGTCCCGGAGAACGCGCGTGGTGCCCGATCCGGCAGCGACGTTGACCATCGGCGTGGCCTCCCGCAGTCAGCGACCCGGGGACCACCTTCGGTGTTCGGGCGCGGCGCGGGAAGACCGTTGGCGGACTGTGGCCGCCGCCCGGACGGCACAGTAATGTTACGGGCGGTAAGGCCGACGGCACCGGCCGCGCCTATGCGCGGCGGCCGACCCCTCCGTACACCCAGATGGCGTCCAGGTACGGCGGCGGGTCGCCGTCCGGGCGCCACAGCGGGAGTCGCACCATTCCAGGGTCGACCATTTCCAGGCCGTCGAAGAAACGCTCGATTTCGGCGCCGCTGCGGGTGACGAACGGGGCGGTGGCGCTGTCGTAGGGCCGGACGGCCTCCGCGGACCGTTCGGGGTCGAAGTCCTGCGTGCCGTGACTGATCACCAGATGGCTTCCGGGCGCCATGGCCCGTTTGAAACGTTCGACGATTCCCGCGGGTTCTTCGGAGTCGCGGACGAAATGCAGGATGGCGACGAGCAGAACGGCTATGGGCTGGTCGAAGTCGATGACCGCGCGGACGTCGGGATGCCCCAGGATCGCGTCGGGATCGCGCACGTCCCCCTCGACCACGACGGTGGGTCCGTCGTGGCGGTCGGCCAGCAGGGCGCGGGCGTGCACCAGCACCATCGGGTCGTTGTCGATGTGAACGATGCGCGCGTCCGGCGCGACCTCGTGCGCCACCTCGTTGGTGTTGCCCTGCGTGGGCAGTCCCGTGCCGATATCGAGGAACTGCCGGATGCCGGCGGCGGCGAGAAAACGCACCGTCCGGCCGAGGAAGGCCCGGTTCTCCAGCGCCATCAGGCGGGCCTCGGGCAGGACGCGCAGAACCTCGTCGGCGGCCTTGCGGTCGGCCTCGAAGTTGTCCTTGCCCCCGAGGTAGTAGTCGTACATGCGCGCCGGATGGGGCATGCTCCGATCCACCCGCCGATACCAGTCGCGTTCGATCATTGCCGTTCCCCTGGTCGCCCCCGGTGTTGGACGGATCATTCTGCACGACCCGGGAACGCGAATGCCCTGTTTCAGTCCACCGTTTTCGTCAATGGCGGTGACGGCACTGGTGGAGCACCCGTGGATGTCCGAATGCGGACATCCGGAGAAAGGGTCAGGCGCGGTAGGCGTCCGGCATCCAGTGGCCGGGGTCGTCCGGCGGCGGGGTCGGCGCGGGCAGCAGGCGCAGCATGCGGCGCAGCGCGGGGCTGGTGTTGCCGCGATGCCACACGACCGACCAGGGGGCGAGCGGCACCGGGTCGACCAGCCGGATGCGGTGCAGGCCGAAGTCGGGCGGGATCTCGATGACGGCCTCGCCGAGCGCCACGTCACGTTTCTCGCGGCGCACCAGTTCCCCGTAGTGGCGGTGGCCGATCGCCGGTTCGTAGAAGCGGATCGGCACGCCGAAGTGGTGGGCGAGGCCGGTCAGGTAGCCGCGCGCCTCGCTCGCGCCGCCCGGGTCGGGCATGGCGACGCCCGGCAGCTCGGACGGGCGCATCGCGTCCCGGGACGCCAGCGGATGGTCCAGCGGGACGAAGGCGTGCATCGGCTCCAGGTGCACCAGCCGGTGCGCCAGCTCCGGCGGCAGCGGTTCGGGAAGGTCCATGACCTGGCCGAACGCGGCGTCGATCTCGCGAGTGCGCAGGGCGGGCAGCGCCAGCGCCAGGCCCTGGCGCATGCTGGGCTGGACGCGCAGCGACGGGTCGCGCTCCAGCAGCTCGCGCAGCAGCCGCATGGGCGTGAAACGCTCGTCGAAGACGTCGACGCGCAGCCGCTGGGCGGTCTCGCGCACCGAGGCGACGGCCGCGTCGAACGCGGCGAGCGCGTCCTTGGCCAGCGGCAGGAAGCTGTGCCCGGCCGGGGTCAGCTCGACGCGGCGCGTGGTGCGTTCGAACAGCGACGCCGACAGCGCCTCCTCCAGCCTGCGGATGCGCTTGGACAGCGCCTGCTGCGTGAGGAACAGCCGGGCGGCGGCGCGGCCGAAGTGCATCTCCTCCGCGGCGGCGACGAAGGCGCGCACGAGCTGGAGATCCACGTCCACGCGTCCAGATTAACCACCGCCGGTCGTCAATCGCCCGCCGGAAGTTGTTGGACGCCGGCGGCGCCGCGCGGCTTTGCTGGGGCCATGACCACGACCATGGCGACGAAGGACGAGCTGCCGTCAGGCTTCGACCCGGTGTTCCAGCGGCTGCTGCGCGAGCGCGTCATCTTCCTCGGGCAGCAGGTGGACGACGCCATCGCCAACCGGATCTGCGCCGAGATGCTGCTGCTGTCCGCCGAGGACCGGCGCCGCGACATCTTCCTCTACATCAACTCCCCCGGCGGCTCGATCACCGCCGGGATGGCGATCTACGACATCATGCAGTACGTGCCCAACGACGTGGCGACGGTGTCGCTGGGCTTCACCGCGTCCATGGGCCAGTTCCTGCTGTCGGCCGGGACGCCCGGCAAGCGCTACGCCCTGCCGCACGCGCGGATCCTGATGCACCAGCCGTCCGGCGGCGTCGCGGGCACCGCGTCCGACGTGCGGATCCAGGCGGAGAACATGCGCTACACCAAGCGGATCGTGCAGGAGCTGATCGCCCAGCACACCGGCCAGCCGGTCGAGCGGATCGAGGCCGACTCCGACCGCGACCGGTTCTTCACCGCCGAGGAGGCCAAGGAGTACGGCTTCGTCGACGAGGTCGTGCGCACCGCCCCACGGGTGACCGCCGCCGCCTGAGCCAGCCGCCTCCCCGAAGGCCCGCCGTGACGCCCCGTCGCGGCGGGCCTTCGTCGTGCGCTCGGCATGCCCTCGCCGTTGACGGGAGGCGTCCGCATGACCCACTATGAACGCATGTTCATGAACACGTGTTCATATGGAGGGCCGGGATGAGCGCCACCGCACCGAAGATCGTCAACTCCCACCAGGCCGAGGCGTGGAACGGCTACGAGGGCGAGCACTGGGCCGCCCACCGCGACCGCTACGACGCGGTCAACAGCGGCTTCAACGACGCGCTGCTGGACGCGGCCGCGATCGGCGAGCGCGACCGCGTGCTGGACGTCGGCTGCGGCAACGGGCAGGTGACGCGGCTGGCCGCGCGGCGGGCCCGGCTGGGGCAGGTCACCGGCGTGGACCTGTCCGGGCCGATGCTGCGCACGGCGCGCCTGGCCGCCCTGGACGAGCAGGTCGGCAACGTGACGTTCGAACGCGGCGACGCCCAGGTGCACCCCTTCCCCGACGGCGCGTTCGACGTGGCGATCAGCCGGTTCGGCGTGATGTTCTTCGCCGACCCCGTCGCGGCGTTCGCCAACATCCGGCGCGCGCTGCGCCCCGGGGGGCGGGTGGCGTTCCTGTGCATGCAGCCGGTGCGGGGCAGCGGCCTCGGGGAGCTGTTCGCGGCCCTGGCCGAGCACGTGCCGCAACTGCGTCCCGCCGGCGCGGCCGACACGGGGCCCACCTCGCTGGCCGACCCCGAACGGGTGCGCGCCGTGCTCGGCGACGGCGCCGGGTTCCGCGACGTGACGTGCGCGCACGTGGAGGCGGTGCAGGTCTGGGGACGGGACGCGGCCGACGCGGCGCGGTTCCTCGGCGGCTGGGGCCCGGTGCGGCACCACCTCGGCGGCGTCGACGAGGCGACGGCGGCACGGGCGCTGGAGGCGCTGGAGATCGCGATGCGGCGGTTCGAGGAGCCGGACGCCGTCCGGCTGCCGGCGACCGCCTGGCTGGTCACCGCGTTCCGATGACCGGACGGATCGTGCCGCCGGGCGGGCCGCCCGATTACGATCAGGGGTGATGTCGCCGAGGAGAGCCGCCGCGTTGCGGGGCGGGGAGCAGAGCCTGCGCGAGCACCTGGTCGCGACCGCCGAACGGCTCATCCGTGAGCGCGGGACGGCCGGGCTGACCGTGCGGCTCATCGCCCGCGAGGCCGGGGTCGCCGACGGAGTGCTCTACAACCACTTCGCCGACAAGGAAGAGCTGCTGGCGTGCGCGCTGCGGGCCCGTGTGCGCGCGGTGGAGAGCGAGCTCGGCGACCTCCCCGGGGCGGGCACCGCGACGGTGGAGGAGAACCTGCGCGCCTACGTCGTGTACGGCATGAGGCTGCACGCGGGCATCCTGCCCGCCTTCGCCGGGCTCGTCGGGCAGCCCGCCGTCCTGGCCCGGTTCGCCGCCCCCGGCGGCGGAGGCGGGCGGCCAGGCGGGGACTGGCGCGACCGGCTGCTGGCCTACCTGCGGGACGAACGGGAGCTGGGCAGGCTCGCGCCGGACGCGCGGATCGAGGCGGCGACCAGGATGATCGTGGGCGTGTGCCACGAGGCGGTGACGTCGACGTTCGTCCACGGGTACGCCCGGCCGGCGTCGCCGCCCGCGGACGTGCCCGGGGACGACGAGGTCGGCGACCTGGTCGCGGCCGTGCTCGACGGCATCGCCCCCCGCCGGGACCCCGGCCGACGACCCGGCCGACGATAGGTAATCTGACGGATTATCTGCTGACGAACTATTCTGGCGGCATGACCGTCACGCAAGCGATCCCGGACCTGTCCTACCTGTTCAACCACACCAGCCATGTGCTGAAGACGCAGATGACGGCCGCCCTCGCCGAGATCGGGCTGACCCCGCGCATGCACTGCGTGCTCGTCCACGCCCTGGAGGAGGAGCGCACCCAGATCCAGCTCGCCGAGCTCGGCGACATGGACAAGACCACCATGGTCGTCACGATGGACGCGCTGGAGAAGGCCGGATACGCCGAGCGCCGTCCGTCCAGCCACGACCGGCGCGCCCGGATCGTCAAGGTCACCGAGCGCGGCGCCGAGATCGTGGAGCGTAGCAGGCAGATCGTCGACCGGGTGCACGGCGCGGTCCTGGAGGCGCTGCCCGAGGACGAGCGGGAGGTGTTCCTGCGCGCCATGGAACGCCTGGCGGGCGGCCACCTGGCCGAACCGGTGGAGGCGCAGTGCCGCCGCCCGCGCGAGCGCGCCAGATAGGACACAAGATAGGTCAATAGAGGATCGTCTACTAAAAAACTATCTGCTACTGTCTCTCCTGTTGAGCTCGTCCCGCGCTGAGCGCTGACAGGAGATGACCCCATGTCCGAGACCGCCTCTCCGGCGACCGGGACCGCGTCCGCGCGGCCCGCGGCCGGCCCGGGCGAGACCGCGGCGCCCGCGTCCCGGCGCCGCTGGTATGCGCTGGCCGTGCTGTGCGCCGCGTCGCTGATGATCATCCTGGACGGCAGCATCGTCACCGTGGCGCTGCCCGCCATCCAGTCCGACCTGGGGTTCAGCCCGTCCGGCCTGACCTGGACGGTGAACGCCTACATGATCACGTTCGGCGGGCTGCTGCTGCTCGCCGGGCGCCTCGGCGACCTGGCGGGCCGCCGCCGGGTGCTGCTGACCGGGCTGGCGGTGTTCACCGCCGCCTCGGTGCTGTGCGGGCTGGCCACCACGCCCGCGATGCTGGTCGCCGCCCGGTTCGCCCAGGGCGCCGGAGGCGCGCTGGCCTCCGCGGTCTCCCTCGGGATCATCGTGACGCTGTTCACCGACCCGGGCGAGCGGGGCCGGGCCATCGGCGCGTTCGCGTTCACCGGCGCGACCGGCGCCGCGCTCGGGCAGGTGCTCGGCGGCCTGCTCACCGACGGGTTCGGCTGGAACTGGGTGTTCTTCATCAACGTGCCGATCGGGCTGGCCACGATGATCGGGGCGGTGCGGCTGCTGGCCGACGACCCCGGGCTCGGGCTGCGGCGCGGCGCCGACGTGCTCGGCGGCGTGCTCGTCACCGCCGGGGCCATGCTGACCGTCTACACGATCGTCCAGGCCGAGCGGCACGGCTGGGCGTCGGCGCGCACCCTGGCACTGGCCGCCGGTTCGCTGGCGCTGCTGGCCGGGTTCGTCGCCCGCCAGGCCACCGCCGCCGCTCCCCTGCTGCCGCTCCGGACGCTGCGCGTCCGCAACGTCTGGGGCGCCAACCTGGTGCAGATGCTGCTGGTCGCGGCGATGTTCGGGTTCCAGATCCTCATCGCGCTCTACATGCAGCAGGTGCGCGGCTACAACGCCACCGAGACCGGCCTGGCCCTGCTGCCCGGCGCGATCGCCATCGGCGGGATCTCCCTGGTGGTGTCGGCGCGGATGATCAACCGGTTCGGCGAACGGACCGTCCTGCTGACCGGGCTCGCCTCGGTGGTCGCCGGGTACGCGGTGCTGACCCGCCTGTCGGCGGACGGCCCCTACGTCACCCACCTGCTGCCGGTGATGGTGCTGATCGGCGGGTTCGGCCTCGCCCTGCCCGCGCTGACCGGCCTCGGCATGTCCGGCGCGCGCGACGACGACGCCGGGGCGGCGTCCGGGCTGTTCAACACCACCCAGCAGATGGGCGCCGCGCTCGGCGTGGCGGCCCTGTCGACGTTCGCCGCCACCCGCGCCGCGCACCTGCGCGACGACGGCCTGCGGGAGGCGCTGGCGCTGACCGGGGGCTACCGGCTGGCGTTCGGCGTCGGCGCCGGGCTGCTGGTCACCGCGATCGTGCTGGCGCTGCTCGTGCTGCGCCGCGTCCCCACCGAGAAGAAGGCCTGAACGAAATGACCGACGAATACCCGCCCGGCACCGGCCCCGGGCCGAAGAAGCTGACCGACGAGGAACTGTCACGCCTGCTGGGTGAGCACCGGTTCGGTGCGCTGGCGACCAACAAGCGCAACGGGCATCCGGCGCTGTCGACCGTCCTGTATCACTGGGACCCGGAGGAACGCGTCCTGCGCTTCTCCACCACGGCCGACCGGCTGAAGGTGCGCCAGGTGCGCAACGACCCCCGCGTGGCGCTTTACGTGACGTCCGCCGACCACATGACGTACGTGGTCGCCGAGGGCGAGGCGGAGGCGTCCCCGGTGAGCGAGCAGCCCGGCGACGAGACCGGCCGCGAGCTGCTCGCCATCAACCCGGTCGAGATGAGCGCCGCCGACCAGGCCGCCTTCCTTGAGCACATGGTCAAGGAGCGGCGGCTGGTGATCAGGATCCGGGTGGCGCGGCTGTACGGACTGACCCTCGCCGGTTAGCCGGGGATCAGTGCGGCAGGGCGTACAGCAGCAGCGGCACGAGCGCGATCAGCGGGACGGCGACCGTCGCGGCGACCCGGGTGGGACGGCCCACCGGCACCGGCTGCAGCAGCCGGTTGACCCGGGCCATCACCGGGATGTCGTCGGCGGTCGCGACGCCGAGGGCGCCGGACGGGGCGGCCGCCGGGCGGGCGGCGGCGAACCGCAGCAGCGCGGTGGCCAGCTCCCGGGGCGCGCGGTGCTGCCGGGCGCGGTCGTCGGCGGCCATCTCGATGAGCAGCTCGACCGCGTCCAGGCACCGTCCGACCAGCCCGATCTGCGGGAAGACCTGGCGCAGCGAGGCGAAGGGCAGCAGCACCAGGTCGTGCCGCTCGCGGGCGTGGGCGCGCTCGTGCGCCAGCACCGCGGCCAGCTCGGCCGGGTCGAGCAGCTCCAGCGTCCCGGCGCTGACCACGACCTTGGACGAGCGCACGCCCGGCACGCAGTAGGCGGCGGCGGTGGGGTGGTCGAGCACGAGGGTGCCGGGGACTGCGGCGTCGCGGCGGGAGATCAGCGCCAGCAGCGCCCGGTGACGTCGCCGGGCCCGCACCACCCGGACCACCGCGTACGCCAGCATCACCAGCAGCACGGCGGCCAGGGTGACGGCCGACAGCAGCGCGGCGACGTGCCAGGCGTCGAGGCGGGCGGCGTGGTCGGCCAGCAGCAGCGGCAGGCCGCCGGCGATGCCGTGGTCGTAGGGCATCAGCGCGAAGCCCAGCAGGGCGCCGATCGTGGCGACGCCCCAGCCCAGCCCGAGGGCCTGCCAGAGGGCGATCGCGGTGCGGGGGGAACGCCACGTCCACCGGGCCCGCGACAGCAGGTGCGCCCCGCCAACGGTCCCGATGGAGATCAGTGCGAGCAGGGCGGCGCCGGTCATGCCGGTGGCTCCTTGCCGGTGGTGAGGTTCCGGTCGGACAGGTTCGCGTTGGGCAGCTCCCCGTCCGGCAGCTTAGCGCCGGGCAGGCCGGCGGCGGAGCCGTTCCCGGTCAGCTCGGCGAGGGCCTGGCGGATCACGTCGGCCTCGGTCTGCGACACCGAGTGCACGAAGCGCACCAGGGCCGCGTCACGGTCGCCGGTCTCGTTGAGGGCGCCCAGCATCAGCTCGGTGACGTACTCCTCGCGGCTGGCGACCGGGCGGTAGCGCCAGGCGCGGCCGTCCCGCTCGCGCTGGAGGAAACCCTTCTTGGCCAGGCGGTCCAGGACCGTCATGACGGTGGTGTGCGCGAGGTCCCGATCGCTCGCCAGGGCTCTGCTGACGTCGCGGGCGGTCGCGGCCGCCAGGCCGGCGCCGTCCCGCTCCCAGAGGACCTCCATGACCGTGCGTTCAAGCTCTCCCAGACCCTTCACGACCGCCAGGGTATCCGACTGAGAGGGACGTCACCACGGCCGGTAGTACCACTTCCTGTAGTACTACGGCTTGTAGTACTACAGTCGGTTGCATGAGTTCCCTCGCGCTGCTCGCGGAGAACGCGACGAGCACCGGGGCGGCCACCCCGGCGGACTTCATGGCCGCGCGCCAGCAGATGGCGTTCACCCTCGGCTTCCACATCATCCTGGCCAGCATCGGCATCGGACTGCCCGCGATCACCCTGCTCGCCGAGTGGCGGTCGCTGCGCACCGGCGACGTCGTCTACGCCGAGCTCGCCCGGCGCTGGATGAAGGCGGCGGGCGTGCTGTTCGCGGTCGGCGCCGTGTCCGGCACCGTGCTGTCGTTCGAGATGGGCACGCTGTGGCCGGGGTTCATGGACACCTACGGGCAGGTGTTCGGCGCCGCGTTCGCCCTGGAGGGCATCGCCTTCTTCATCGAGGCCATCTTCATGGGCGTCTACCTCTACGGATGGGACCGGCTGTCGCCCCGCGCGCACTTCCTCACCGGTATCCCCGTGGTGATCGGGGGCCTGCTGTCGGCCTCGTTCGTGGTGACGGTGAACGCGTGGATGAACCAGCCGCGCGGGTTCAGGCTGGAGAACGGCAGGGTCACGGACGTCGACCCGCTGGCGGCGATGTTCAACCCGGCCACCCCGACGCAGGCGGTGCACCTGCTGCTGGCGTCGCTGATGGTGTGCGGGTTCATCGTCGCGTCGGTGTACGCGGTGGCGCTGCTGCGCGACGCCCGCGCGGGCCGCGTCGACCGCTACCACCGGCTCGGCTTCGCCATCCCCTTCTCCTTGGGCGCGGTGTGCGCCCCGCTGCAGGTGCTGGTGGGCGACTGGGCGGTGCGGTTCGTCGCCGACAACCAGCCGGTCAAGTTCGCCGCCATGGAGGGCGTCGAGCACACCGAGGCGGGGGTCCCGTTCCGGTTCGCCGTGCTGGAGATCCCCAACGCGCTGTCGCTGATGCTGAAGTTCGACGCGAACGCCACCCTGCGCGGGCTGGACTCCTTCCCCGAGGACGTGCGGCCGCCCGCCGAGGTCGTCAAGACCTCCTTCGAGCTCATGATCGCGATCGGGACGGCGCTGCTGGCGCTGGCCGCCTGGTGGGGCCTGGCCTGGTGGCTGCGCCGCCGGTCGGGCGGCGCGCGGGCCGAGCTGCCGTGGCGGCCGTGGTTCCTGCGGCTGGCCGCCGCGTCCGGGGTCGCCGCGTCGGTCGCCATGCTCGCCGGATGGACCACCACCGAGGTGGGACGCCAGCCGTGGATCGTGTACGGGGTGATGCGCACCGAGGAGGCGGTCAACCCCAACCCCGGCCTGCGCTACGGCCTCTACATCGTGCTGGTGGTGTACGCCGTGCTGGCCGCCGCGACGATCAGCGTGCTGCGGCGGATGCGGCGCCGTCCCGTCCCCGCGGCGGCGGACGGCCCGTCCGCGCCCCCCGAGGACGAGACCGGCGCGACCACGACCCCCGACGAGCCGGCCGCCGACCGGGAGGCGGCCGGGAAGGAGACCGTGGGCTCGGGCGAGACGAGGAGCGGACGATGAGCTACGCGGACGTCGCGATCGGCCTGATCCTGGTGGGGCTGTCGGCGTACCTGCTGTTCGGCGGGGCGGACTTCGGCGCCGGGCTGTGGCACCTGGTGTCGCGGCGGCGTTCCGACCAGCGGGTCATCGAGCACGCCATGGGGCCGCTGTGGGAGGCCAACCACGTCTGGCTGATCTTCGTGATGGTGATGACCTGGACGGCGTTCCCGCCGGTGTTCGCCGACGTCATGGCGGCGCACTGGGTGCCGCTGTCGCTGGCGGCCCTCGGCATCGTGGCGCGCGGCAGCACGTTCGTGTTCGCCAAGGCCGTGCCGGACCAGGGCTGGTACCGGTGGATCTTCGGGGTGTCGTCGGTGCTGACGCCCTACTGCCTGGGCGCGGTGGCCGCCGCGCTCACCGTCGGCGCGTCCGGCTGGCTCACCCCGGCCGGGGTGTACGGGGGGCTGCTGACCACCGTGCTGTGCGCGTACCTGGCGGCCGTCTACCTGATCTGGGACGCGCGGCGGCTCGGCGACCAGGGCGCCTCCCTGCGGTTCCGCGGCTTCGCGCTGGTGTCCGGCGCGGCGGTCGGGGTGCTGGCGCTGCCGGGCGCCGCCGCGTTCGGGGTGCACGACCCGCTGATCCTGGTGTCGGCGGCGGCCGGGCTGGTCTCGCTGGTGCTGCTGGTGCGGCGGTCCTACCTGGCGGTCCGGGCGACCGGCGCCCTCGCCGTCGTCACCGTGCTGTGGGGCGCCGCCGCCATGGCGGACCTGGACCTGGACGCGGCCGCCGCGCACGACGCCGTGCTCCAGGTCGTGCTGGTGTCCCTCGGCGTGGGGGCGGTGATTCTCGTCCCGTCGATGGCGTGGCTGTTCGTCCTGTTCCAGCGCGGGACGCCTCAGAGCGAGGAGCCCCGCACCTCCTGACCCGCGGCGCGCCGGGCGGTCACGGTCGGCAACCTCTCGTCCGGCGCGCCGCCTCCCTTCCGTCCGCCGCGGCCGGGCCACCACCAGTTGGCGTGGCCGAGCAGGCTCATCAGGGCGGGCACCAGCACCAACCGCACGAGCGTGGCGTCCACGGCCACCGCCACCGCCATGCCCAGCGCCATCATCTTGACCGTCGGGTCGGGCTGCGGGACGAACCCGGCGAACACGAAGATCATGATCAGCGCGGCGGAGGTGATCAGCCGGGCGGTGGCGCCGATGCCGCGGGCCACGCTGTCGTGCGGGTCGCCGGTGCGCTGGTACTCCTCGCGGACGCGGGCCAGCAGGAACACCTCGTAGTCCATGGACAGCCCGAAGACCAGGGCGAACATGAACAGCGGGACGAACGACATCACCGGGATCGGCTGGTCCAGGCCGAGCAGCCCGATCCCCCAGCCCCACTGGAACACCGCCGTCACCAGCCCGAACGACGCACCGATCGACAGCAGGTTCATCAGCGCCGCCTTCACCGGGACGACGACCGCTCGGAAGGCCACCACCAGCAGGAGCAGCGCGACCCCGACGACCGCGACCACCACCACGGGCATGCGCGCCCCGACCGTGTCGGCGAGGTCGATGATCGCCGGATTCTCGCCGCCCAGGTGCACGACAGCCCCCGGGGTCGCGGCCGCGACGGCGGGCAGTTCCACGGCGCGCAGCCGGTGCACCAGGTCGGTGGTGGCCGCCTCGTGCGGCGCGGTCGCCGGGACGACCCGCACGATCACGGTCGTCCCGGACACGACGGGTTCCGCCGCGAACGCCACGCCCGGCACCTCGGCGACCCGCTGCCGCAGCCGCTGGCCGAGCAGCACCGCGTCCCGGTCGGGCTTCTTGGTGGGGTCGGGCGCGCCCTTCACCTGCTGCGTGCCCTCCGTCGGCGACGGCGACGGCTGGCCCGGGTACGGGGAGGGCGTCGCCGGCGGCGGCCCCGTCAGCCCGCCGAGCCCGGCCAGGCCCCTCACCACCGGCGCGGACGTCTCCGACGCCTTCGGGGAAGGCGTCGCCTTGGGCCGGGGGACGCGTTCGGCGCGTCCCGGAACCTTGGCGACGATCACGAAGGGGCTGTAGTGGCCGGGACCGAACTCGCGGGCGACCATGTCGTAGGCCTGCCGCGCGTCCGTCCCCGGGGCCGCGGTGCTGTCGGACATCACGCCGAAGCGCAGGCTCAGCGTCGGGATCGACAGCGCGAGCAGCACCAGCATGGCGGCGATCGCGTACGGCCAGGCGTGCCGGTCGACGTGGCGGCCCCAGCGCGTCCACCGGTCGGCGCTGCGGTCGGGACGCACGCGCGGCAGCCGCCACCGGTCGATCCGCGTGCCGAGGGCGCCGAGGACGGCGGGCAGCAGGGTGAGCGCGGCCAGCACCATCACGCCGACCGCCAGGGCCGAGGCCAGCCCGATGCGCCCGACGAACGCGATGCCCGCCAGGAACAGCCCGCAGATCGCGAACACGACGGTGCCCCCGGCGAACACCACCGCGTGCCCCGAGTGCGCCATGGCCCTGCCGACGGCGGTCTCCACGTCGTCCCCGGCCGCCAGCTGCTGCCGGTACCGGGTGACGATGAACAGCGCGTAGTCGATGCCCGCGCCGATGCCCAGCATCGCGGCCACCAGCGGCGCGGTCGGGTGCACCTCGAACAGCGACGCGGCGAAGTGGATCAGCGAGTAGGCGACCGCCATCCCGCACAGCGACACCACGATCGGGACGCCCGCGGCCAGGAACGACCCGAACGCCAAAAGCAGCACCACCAGCGCCATGACGATCCCGGCGGCCTCCTGCGGGCCGCCCCGGGGCTGGTTGAGCAGCATCGCGGCGATGCCGCCGAACGCCACGTCCACGCCCGCCATGCGCGCGGGCTCCACGGCGCGGTCCAGGTCCTCCAGGTCGGAGACGGCCAGGTCGCCCATGGTGCCCGTGAAGTTGACGCGCACGGCCACGGCGTCGTCACCGCGCAGGCCGCCCATGCCCTCGACGTAGGGGTTCTCGACGTAGGCGACGCGGTCGAGGCGTCCGATGCGGTCGACGGCCTGGCCGATCGCCAGCGCGACCCGCCAGTCGGCCGGGCTGCCATGGTCGGTGCCGTGGAACACGACGGTGGCGGTGGGGCCGGTCATGGCCGGGAAGTCCGCGCGCAGGGCGTCGATGGCGCGCTGCGTCTCGGTGCCCGGCAGGGTGCCCTGCTGGACGAACATCCCGCCGTGGGCGAGGCCGAGCACGGCGGTGCCCAGCATCACCGCGATCCACAGCCCGACGACCGCGCGCCGGCGCCGGACGCACCAGCGGCCGAGCCGATCCAGCCCACCCGCCATGCCCGACATGCCCGTCATGACCACGCAGGAAAACACGTCCGCTGCAGGTTTGCAATAACTGCAAGTTTGCAGTCGTGATACCGTACGTGACGTGGATCACGCCGGACGGTCAGAGCCGCGCCCGGGGTTGCGCGAGCGCAAGAAGGAGCGCACGCGCCGGGCGATCGCCTCCGCCGCGCTGCGGCTGTTCGCCGAGCGGGGCTACGAGGAGACGACGATCGCCGACATCGCGGCCGCCGCCGAGGTGTCCCCGCGCACGTTCTTCGGCTACTTCCCGAGCAAGGAGGACGTGGTCTTCGCCGAGATCGACGACCGGCTGGCCGAGGTCCGCGAACGGCTGGCGCGGCGCGTCCCCGACGAGACGCCGCTGGAGACCGTCCGGCGCGCCGCGGCGGACGCGATCGCCGCGCTGGCCGCCGAGCACGGCGACTACGGCGCGGTGCAGATCCGGCTCATCCTGGAACGTCCCGGGCTGCAGGCCCGCGCGCTGCAACGCCTCACTGACACCCAGCAGGAACTGGGCTCGCTGCTGGCCGGGCTGTGCCCGGACCTGGACGAGATCGACGCCCTCGCGGCGGCGGGCGCGGCGGTCGGCGCCGTGCAGACCGTCATCATGCACTGCCGCCGCCACGGCTTCGACCCGGCGGCGACCCGTGCCGCCCTGGACCGCGCCCTGGACGTCGTGGAGCACGGCCTGCGGTCGGTGGAGGCGCTCAGCCGTCCCGCCGGCCCCTGAGCCGCCGGGCACCGGCGCCGGTGGCGCCCGGCCCCGGTGCCCGGCCCGCGGTCACCGTTCCTGCGGCAGGAAGTGCCCGAACCGTCCCAGGTGGTAGAGCAGCGGCCGGTCGGACTCACGGATGTCGGCGGACGTCACCAGGCCCACGACCAGGATGTGGTCGCCGATGTCGATCGTCGTGTACGGGACGCACAGCAGGTGGGCGCACACGTCGTCCAGCAGCGGGGTGCCGTCGGTGTGCGGGTGCCACCGGGTGGGCGCGGCGAACCGGTCGATGCCGCGCCGGGCGAACCGGGCCGCCACGTCGGCCTGCCCGGACGCCAGGATGTTCACCGCGAACCGCTCCGCGCGGCGCATCGACGGCCAGGTGGTCGAGCCGCGGTCCACGTAGAACGACACCAGCGGCGGGGACAGGCTGACCGAGGAGAACGAGGTCGCGGTCAGCCCGGCCGGCTCCGCGCCGCACGCCGCGGTGACCACCACCACCCCGGCCGCGTGCAGCGCCAGCGCGCGGCGGAACCGGTCCTCGTCGATCATCTGGTCGGGCAGCAGTTCGGTCATCACCGAGTCCTTTCACGGGGGGTGTGGTCCCGGGGCGGTCAGACGAAGGGGACGGCGGGCGCGGCCAGGTCGGGGCCGCCCGCGGGGTGCTTCCACAGGCCGCGGTCGGCCAGCAGGGGCAGGACGCCCTCGCCGAACCAGTACGCCTCCTCCAGGTGCGGGTAGCCGGACAGGATGAACTCCTCCAGGCCCAGCTCGGCGTACTCGGCGATCCGGTCGGCGACCTCGGCGTGGCTGCCGACCAGGGCGGTCCCGGCGCCGCCGCGGACCAGGCCGACGCCCGCCCACAGGTTGGGGGCGATCTCCAGCTCGCGCAGGTCGCGGCGGGCGGCGCCGCCGTGCAGGTCGAGCATGCGCCGCTGTCCCTCCGACTCGCTGCGCCGCAGGCCCGCCTGGACCTGCTCGATCGTCTCCGGGGAGATCCCGGCCAGCAGCCGTCCGGCCTGCGCCCACGCCTCCTCGGCGGTGTCGCGGCTGATGACGTGCAGGCGGATGCCGAACCGCACGCGGCGGTCCCGCTCGCCGGCCAGCCGGCGGATCCAGGCGATCTTGTCGGCGACGGCGGCGGGCGGCTCGCCCCAGGTCAGGTAGACGTCGCTGTGCCGGGCCGCGACCGGCCCCGCCTCCGCCGACGACCCGCCGAAGTAGATCGGCGGGACGGGGCTCGGCGGCTGGGCGAGCCGGGCGCCCTCGACCTTGATGTGACGGCCGTCGAAGTCCAGCTTCTCGCCCCGCCACAGGGCGCGTACGACGTGGAGGAACTCGTCGGTGCGGGCGTAGCGGCCGGCCTTGTCGAGGAAGTCGCCGTACGCGCGCTGCTCGTGGGCCTCGCCGCCGGTGACGACGTTCAGCAGCAGCCTCCCCCGCGAGTGCCGCTGGTAGGTGGCGGCCATCTGGGCGGCCAGCACCGGGCTCAGCAGGCCCGGCCGGAACGCCACGAGGAACTTCAGCGATTCGGACGCCTCCACGAGCAGCGCCGTGGTGAGCCAGGCGTCCTCGCACCACGCGCCGGTGGGGGTGAGGGCGCCCTCGAAGCCGAGATCCTCGGCGGCGGCCACGATCTGGCCCAGGTAGCGCAGGGTGGCGGGACGGTCTCCGGCGGCGGCGCCCGCGTCCAGGCCGTGGCCTCCGCCGACGATGTAGCGGCTGTCGCCGTAGGTGGGCAGGAACCAGTGGAAGGTCAGCGTCACAGGTGGCCCCTCTGTCAGATGACGCCGTGCCGGGGCGGCGGCGTTCCGTTGAGCACGTGGCGGCCGATGTGCTGGACCTTCCAGCGCACCGGGTCGTGCAGGGTGTGGGTGCGGGCGTTGCGCCAGTGCCGGTGCAGGTTGAGCCCGTCCAGGCTGGAGCGGGTGCCCGACACCTCGAACAGCGCGTTGGTGATCTCGATCGCGGCGCGGTCGGCGGCCGTCTTGGCGACGGCGACGGCGATGGACGCCTCGGCCGCCGCCTCGTCGGAGAGCGCGTGCCGGGCCGTCTCCACGGCGCGTCCCGCCTCGGCCAGGAGCGCACGCGCGGAGCGTTCGGTGATGGCCAGCTCACCGAATCTCTGGATGAGGAGCGGGTCCTCTGCGGCGGTGTCGTATCCGCTCTCGAACCACGGGCGGGCTTTCGTCCGCACGAACTCGGCGGCCTCGCGTAGCGCGCCCCCGGCGATGCCCGCGTCGATGGCCGTGTGCAGCAGTTGCGCGTAGGCGCCGTGCACCTGCGGGCCGGTGAACGTCAGGTGATGCGGGACGACGCGTTCGGCCGGGACGCGCACGTCGTCGAGCCGTACGGTGCCGCTGGCGGTGGTGCGCTGCCCCATGCCCGACCAGTCGTCCACGATCTCCAGCCCGGGGGCGTCCCTGGGCACGTAGGCGACGTGCAGTCTGTCGCCCTCGCCCGGGACGTCGAGCTGGGCGAGCACCGGCACCCAGTGGGCGAACAACGCGCCCGTGCAGTAGAACTTCTCGCCGGTGAGGACGTAGCCGCCGTCACGGTGCGGGCGCAGGCGGGTGCGGTAGTCCTGGACGTGCCTGGTGTGCGCCTCGGACTGGGCGTTGCCGAACCGCTTGCCCGCCAGCGCCTCGGCGAAGAAGAACTTCTGCTGGTCCGCGTCGCCCTGCTGGGCCAGCACCCGCAGGTACACGACGTGGCTCTGCGGGATCTGCGCGATGCTGGGATCGGCCTCGGCCAGCAGCCGGTACACCTCGGCGAGCGTGTCGGCGCGCACGTCGGCGCCGCCGTGCTCGCGCGGAACGGTGATCGCCAGGAGCCCGCTGCGGGACAGCTCGTCCAGCTCGGCGTGCGGCAAAATCCGCCGGGCGTCGCGTTCGGCCGCGCCGGCGGCGAAGGCGGCGGCCAGCCGCGCGGCGGTCGCGACGGCCTCCTCGTCGGTCCTGATGACGTGCGCGTGCTCGTGCTCGTGCTCGGCCATGGTCATCCCACCTTCTCCACGGGTCGGCCGGCGCCGCGTGCCGCGACGGCGCGGCGGTGGCGGGCGCCGGGGTGGTCGTCGCGCAGGCGGACCTGGCCGGGGCCGAGCAGGTTCTCGCGCAGGGTCGCCGACTCGTAGGCCCCGGGCACGCGGCCCCGGCGCCGCAGCTCCGGGACGACGAGGTCGACGAAGTCCTCGAACGTGCCGGGCGTGACGGCGTAGGCGAGGTTGAACCCGTCGATGCCGGTCTCGTCCACCCAGGACTCCAGCTCGTCGGCCACGGTGGACGGGGAGCCCGCCACGACCGGGCCGATGCCGCCGATCGCCAGGTAGCGGCCGATGTCGCGGGGCGTCCAGCGGTGCTCCGGGTCGATCGTCGTGAAGATCTCCAGCGCCGAGTGGACGGCGTCGGTGCGCACGTACTCGAGAGGCTCGTCGGGGTCGTACCGGGACAGGTCCAGGCCGCTCCAGCCGCCGTACAGCGCCATCGCGCCCTCGTGGGACGAGTGACGCAGGTACTCGTCGTGCTTGGCGCGGGCCTCGGCGTCGGTGGGCGCCGTGATCGCGGTGAACAGGATGAAGATCTTCACGCCGGCGGGGTCGCGTCCGGCGCGGGCGGCGCGGGCGCGGATGTCGGTGACGCGCTTGCGCAGCCCCTCCTTGGTGACCGCGTTGATGAAGACGCCTTCGGCGTGCCGTGCCGCGAACGCCCGTCCCGCCGTGGACGCGCCCGCCTGGTAGATGACGGGCGTGCGCTGCGGCGACGGCTCGCTGAGGAACACCCCGGGCACGTCGAAGTGCCTGCCCTTGTGCGCGATCTCGTGCACCTTGGCGGGGTCGGTGAAGACGCCCCTGCGCGCGTCCCGGACGACGGCGTCGTCCTCCCAGGACCCTTCCCACAGCTTGTAGCAGACTTCGAGGAACTCCTCGGCCACCTCGTACCGGTCGTCGTGGTCGCGTTGGCGTCCCATGCCCAGGTTGCGGGCGGCGCTGTCGAGGTAGGACGTGACGACGTTCCAGGCGATCCGGCCCTTGGTCAGGTGGTCCAGCGTGGTGAACTTGCGGGCCAGGTTGTACGGCTGCTCGTAGGTGAGGGACACCGTCACGCCGAAGCCCAGGTGCCGGGTGGCCGCCGCCATCGCCGACACCACCAGCAGCGGGTCGTTCAACGGGATCTGCGTCGCCTGCCGTACGGCCGGGTCACGCGAACCGGTGTAGACGTCGTACACGCCGAGTACGTCGGCCAGGAACAGCGAGTCGAAACGTCCCCGCTCCAGAAGGCGCGCCAATTCGATCCAGTAGTCCAGATCGGTGTAGCGGTACGCCTGGTCGTCGGGATGTCGCCACAGCCCCGGCGCCTGGTGGCCGACGCAGCTCATGTCGAAGGCGTTGAGGAAGATCCGTTTCTTCGGTTCAGGGACGGGTGTCATGCGCACTCCTTTGACGAAACCGGGTCATTTCACGGCGCCCGCGGACAGGCCCGCCACCAGGCGGCGCTGGGCGAGCAGCGCCAGCACGTACACCGGGGCCACGCCGATGATCGAGGCGACCGCCTGCTGGCCGAACTGGATGTTCCGGTCGCCCTGGAAGCGCGACAGCGCGACGGGCAGCGTCTGCACCGACGTCTCCTGCGCGAGGCTCAGCGCGAACAGCAGCTCGTTGTAGCCCAGGAAGAAGCAGATCAGCCCGGACGCGACGATCCCCGGCGCGGCCAGCGGGACGACCACGTGCCGCAGCGCGCCCCAGCTGCCGAGACCGTCCAGCCACGCCGCCTCCTCCACCTCGCGCGGCACCCGGCGGACGAACCCGTCCAGCAGCCACACCGCCACCGGCACGTTCGCCAGCCCGGTGACCAGCGCCAGCCCGGTGAGGGTGTTGCTCAGCCCGGCCGTGCGCAGCAGGTAGAACAGCGGCAGCACGGCCACCACGGGCGGCGCGCAGTACGAGGCCAGCACCAGCGACAGCAGCCGCTCGCCGCTGCGCCGGGCGCGGGCGGTGTAGTACGCGGCGGGCACCGCGATCACGAGGGTGAGGGCGACGCCGCCGGCGGCGACGACCCACGAGTTGGCCAGGTGGCGGGCCAGGTCGATGGACTCGAACGTGTCGGGCCAGTTCCGCCAGAACGGCGTGCTCGGCAGCAGCCCGCCGTTCAGCACGTCGTCCCGGGACCGCACCGACAGCGACACGATGTAGACGAGCGGCACCGCCATCAGCGCCGCGACCAGCGCCAGCAGCGGGGTGATCCAGCGGCGGCTCACCGTTCGGCCCTCGCGACCCGCCGCCGCACGACCGCCACCAGCGTGGCGACCAACCCGACCACCAGCGAGAACAGCAGTGTCTCGGCGGCGGCCGTGCCGACCTTGAACGACTCCAGCGCCGTCCGCTGGATCTCGTAGGTGGAGGTGTTCGTGGCGGCGCCCGGACCTCCTGTCGTCACCACGTACACGATGTCGAACACCTTGAACCCGCCGACCAGCCGCAGCAGCAGCACGGCCAGCAGCGCCGGACGCACGTACGGCAGCACCACCGACACCAGCAGCCGGAACCGGCCCGCACCGTCGAGCACCGCCGCCTCGCGCAGCTCTCCTGGCACGCCCAGCAGCGCCGCGTAAACCAGCAGCACCACGAACGGCGTCCACTGCCAGGTGTCGATCACGACCAGCGCGAGGAACGCGCCGCGTTCGTCGCCCAGCGGGTTGACCGGCGCCAGCCCGGCCAGGCCGAGCGTCCCGTTGAGCGCGCCGCCCACCGGGGCCAGCAGCAGCTTCCACGCGACCCCGACCATGACGGGCGGGGTGACCAGCGGCAGCAGCAGGAACCCGCCGAGCAGGCCGAGACGCCTGCCGCGCGCGTGCAGCGCCAGCGCCAGCGCCGTCCCGATCACCAGCTGGACGGACGCCGCCAGCACCGCGAACACCGTCGACCGCCACAGCGACCCGGTGAACACGTCGTTCTCCAGCGCGGCGCGGAAGTTCTCGGTGCCGACCCACTCGCGCAGCGGCCGCGCCAGCGTCGACTCGGTCAGCGCCAGGCCCACCAGGTAGACCAGCGGGTACGCGGTGAACACCAGCAGGGCGAGGGTGACCGGCGCGGCCTGCCAGGGGGAGACGCGCGACCAGCGGCGGGCGCGGCGCCGTCGCCACGCCCCCCACCGCACGGCCGGGCGGCTGATCGCACTGTCAGCCAAGCCGCTTCTCCCACGCGCTCTGCACCTTCTCCAGCGTCTGCCGCGCCTGCTGCTTGCCCTGGAGGGCCAGCGCCAGCTCGTCCACCAGCGTCTGCAGCAGTTCCGGCGCCTCGGGGCCGTTCGGCCAGACCAGCGGCTTTCCCGACAGCCCCTCGGCGACGACGTCGGCGGCCCGGCCGAACGACTTGCGGAAGACCGGCGAGCGGAGGGTGCTGGTGCGGACGGGGTCCGAGCCGCTGGTCGACACGGCGATCTGCGCCTCGTTCTGCCTCCTGCTCGCGGCGAACTTCACGAACGCGGCCGCGGCCTCCTTCTTCTTCGACAGCTTCGACACGCCGAGCGCGAACCCGGCGTCCAGCGAGGTGGCGTGGGTGGTGTTGGAGCCGCCGACCGGCAGCGTCACCACGTCCCACCTGTCGACGACCTTGGACTGCCTGGGGTCCTGCGCCTTGACGGAGTGGTCCGTCCAGAACTCCAGCTGGGCTGCCCTTCCGGACAGGAACGCGGGCAGCGCCTGGTCGAAGCCGGTCTGCAGCGGGGTCGGCAGCGCGTACGGGGCGACGTCCAGCAGCGACTGCAGCGCCGCGACGCCCTGGTCGGAGGCCAGGGCGGGCTTGCCGGAGTCGTCCAGGAAACGGCCGCCGAAGCCGACGAGCCGGTTGGCGAACGTGCAGCCCAGGATGATCGGCACCTGCTGGCCTTCGACGATCACGCCGTAGTGGGCGCCCCGGCCGTCCTTGGTGATCTTCTCGGCGGCGGCGTTGGAGTCCTCCCAGGTCTTCGGGGCGTCCAGCCCGTACTTCTCGAACAGCTCGGTGTTGTAGAAGAGGATGTGAGTGTCGCCGTCGAACGGCAGGCCCCACCGCCTGCCCTGGTACAGGGTGTACGGGTCGTAGATCGACGGCAGCAGGTCGCCGGTGTCGATGTCGGGGTTGGCCTTGATGTAGGCGGTCAGGTCCTCCAGGACACCGCCCTCGGCCAGGCTGCCCAGCCCGACGTACCAGTACATGATCACGTCGTACTGCCCGGCGCCGGACTGCGCGTCCAGCATCGCCGTGGCCAGGAGCTTGTCGTACGGCACCGGCGTGACCTGGATGTCGGCCCCGGTCTCGGCCTTGAACGTCCGCCGCAGGACCTCGAACGCCCCGGCGTTGGGCTGGTTGACCAGCACCTTCAGCGTCTCGCCGGCGAGTTCCGGCTTGGCGGCCGGGTCCAGCGCGTCCCCGCCGCCGTCGCCGCCGCAGGCGCTCAGCAGCGGACCGGCGGCGGCCAGCGCGCCGACGCCGAGGGCACCGCGCAGCACGGCGCGGCGGGAGAGGTGATGGGGCAAGGGGACTGGGGACATCGTGCGTCCGTTCTGCGGGGATGGCTCGGTCGGGTGCGGGCGGTCAGGTGTAGAGGGAGAACTCGGGGAACTCGCCGGTCAGGAAATGCGTCCCGACCTCGCGCTTCTTGTAGGAGACGGGGTCGTGCAGGGTGTGCGTGCGGGCGTTGCGCCAGAAGCGGTCCAGGGCCAGCGCCGCCCGCGTCGACCGCGCGCCCGTCACCTCGAAGATCCGGGACGAGACGCTCAGCGACGCCTCGGTCGCGGCGACCTTGGCGGTGGCGATCAGCACGGCCAGCTCGCCGCGCCGCCGCTCGGTCAGCGCCTCCCGGTCGGGGGCGTGCAGCGCCTGCTCGATCTCCTCGACCGCCTGGTCGGCCAGCGCCCGCGCCGCCCGCACCCGGGCCAGCAGGTCGCCGTAGACGGCCAGCACGTAGGGGTCGTCCACGGCCCGGTCCACGCCGCTGAACAGCCACGGCCGGGTGGTCGTACGGGTGTAGTCGCGGGCGGCCGCCAGCGCGCCCTCGGCGATGCCGATGTAGAACTGCACGAACACCAGCTGGATCGCGGGCGTCACCAGCGTCGTCCACGGGGACGGGTCGGCCAGCGACCCGATGACGTCCTCCTCCGGCACCGGGACGGCGGAGAACGACACGCTTCCGCTGGCCGACAGCCGCTGCCCGATGTTGTCCCAGTCGTCCGGCCGGTGCACCCCCTCGTGCCGGGGGTCGACGATCACGACGAGCGGCTCGCCGGTGTGCGCGTGCGCGGCGCCGACGGCGAGCCGGTCGCCCACCCGCGCGCCGGTGGCGAACGTCTTCGTCCCGTTCAGCTCGAACCCGCCGTCCTTCGGCGTCAACGTCAGGTCGGGATCACGGGGGTTGAACGCGCCGCCCCACAGCCAGCGCTCGCCGGCGGCCCGGGGCTCGACGCGCTCGCGCAGCTTCTCCTCGCCGAAGAAGTGCAGGTTCCACGACAGCAGGTAGTGGTAGCCGAGGAGCTGCCCGATGCCGCCGTCGGCGGCGGCGATCTCCCTGGTCACCTGGTAGGCGGTGCGCCAGGTCGCGCCCCCGCCCCCGCGCTCGGCGGGGATCAGCAGCGTCAGCAGGCCGGCCCGGCGCAGGACCTCCACCTCGGCGAACGGCGCGCCGCCCGCCCGGTCGCGTTCGGCCGCGTCCGCGGCGAGCTCGGCGGCGGCCGCGCGGGCCCGCGCGAGCCATCCCTCGTGGTCGCGCGGCGTTGTCTCGGTCTCGGTGGTCACGTTGGATCTCCCGGAAGATGGTCAGACGATGCCGTTGGCGGGCGGGGCGACGCCGTTGAGCGCGTGGTCGCCGAGGTGCTGCAGCTTCCAGCGGCGCGGGTCGTGCAGGGTGTGGGTGCGGGCGTTCCGCCAGTGCCGATCGAGGTTGTAACGTTCCAGCGACGCGCGGGCACCGACCACGCCCAGCACCTCGGCGGCCACCGTCAACGCCGCGAGATCGGCCTGCGCGCGCGCCGCCGCAACGGCCAGCGACGCCTCCGCCCCCGCGTCGGCGTCCGTCAGACTCCCCGTGTCGAGGACGGGCGCGCCCGCCAGCGCCGCGTCCAGGGCCTGCCCGGCGCGGACCAGCAGCGCCTCGGCCGCGCGGACCAGCAGCGCCAGCTCACCGAACTTCTGGATCACCAGCGGCTCCTCGGCCAGCCGGTCGACCTTCGCCTCCGGCCACGGCCGGGCCGACTCGCGGACGAACGCCGCGCCCTCCGCCAGCGCTCCCCCGGCGATGCCGACGTCGATCGCCGCGTGCATGTACTGCCCGTACGCGCCGAACACCTCGGGCCGCTCGAACGTCCGGTAGTGCGGCACCACCCGCTCGGCGGGGACCCGCACGTCCCGCAGGTGGACGGTGCCGCTGCCCGTACCGCGCTGCCCGAACCCCGACCAGTCGTCAACCACCTCCAGTCCGGGCGCGCCCGCCGGGACGAACACCGCGTGCACGCGGTTCCGCTCGTCGGTCGCGTACACCGGGATCCAGTCCGCGAACGGCGACCCGGTGGCATAGGACTTGGTGCCGTTGACGGTGTAGCCGCCGTCCGGCAGCGGCGTCAGGCGCGTCCGGAACTCGAACGCGTCCCGCGCGCCCGCCTCGGCCAGCGCGTTGCCGAACAACCGGCCCTTGAGCAGCTCGGCGTAGAAGAAGCCGCGCTGCTCCTCGGTGCCGTTCTCGGCCAGCACCCGGACGAAGAAGAAGTGGTTCTGCGGGATCTGCCCGACGCTGGGATCGGCCGCCGCCAGCAGCCGGAACACCTCCCCGAGCGTCACCGCGCTCACCTCGGCGCCGCCGTGCTCGCGCGGCACCGTGATGCCCAGCAGGCCCGACTCCGACAGCTCCGCGACCTCGGTCACCGGCGGCGTCCGCTCGGCGTCCCGGCGCGCCGCGCCGACCGCCAGCCGCGTCGCCAGCCGCCGCGCGACCTCGACCGCCTCGGCGTCATCACGGATCAGATAGGCCATGACCGGCCCGACCTCCAGGGAACAATGCACGCACGCCAAGAGGGCACGCGCGAAATTCGACAAAAAGGGTGATCACCGCACAGCGGAACACGGACCCCGGCGGAGTCGCCGCCCGGGCGGTCCGTGGCTCAGGACGTCAGAGCGGACAGAGGGCGCTGGCCACGCGGCACAGATCCACGTGCCCCCGGCTGGTCAAGCACATCGTCACCGACACGCCACGAGAGTAAACGGACATCCCTCTTAAGTCAATCAAACCAGTAGGAAAAGTGGTTAACCGAACACCAGAAACACTGTCGGCGAGGAGCCCTATACTCAGGGTCGCCATTTCGTCACGGCACGTACAACCCGTGGAAGGACGGTGACATGGCGCCAACGATCATGGACCTGACGACTAGGCTCCAGGCCGTGGAGAGTCGCCAGGAACGGCACGACGAGGACATCACCAGCATCGCCGACACGACGGTCGAGACCCTTGAGCGGGTCAAGCACCTCGAGAGCCGCCTCGTCGGCGTCGAGACCGGGCTCGTGAACGTCCAGACTCGCATCGGAACCGTCGAAACCCGCATCGGCAACGTCGAAACCCGCGTGGTACAGCTCGAACACCGGGTCGTGGGTCTCGACAACCGCGTCGCGAATCTCGACAACCGCCTGGTGAGCCTCGAGAACGACGTCTCGGACATCAAGACCCGCGTCGGCGGCGTCGAGGGCCGTCTCGGCCGGTTGGAGACCGGGTTCGGGCGCTTCGAGTGCCGGATGGACCGCCTTGAGAGGGGCATGGAGGCCCTGCTCAAGCACCAGGGCATCGACGTGCGGAGCGACGACGAGGACGAGTAAGCCCTAGGACGGACGGGTCACAGGGCGGGGCCCCGCAAGCACGAGACCACGCCACCTACGAAGCGCAGGGCCGACTCCCCCCACGAGAGCCTGACACACCCCTGCCACGGCGACACGCAGTGGTCCATCAATCGGCCCCGCCGCCCGGATAGGATGCCGACCGGTCGGACGCCGCCCGCGGCCCGCGTCGACCGTCACCCAGCCCGAACGGCGCTCCCACCGTTCCGTTGACCTCTGCCGTCGCCACAGGAAGGCCTCCCAGCCGTTGTCCCGACGTGTCCTCTCGGCACTGGTCGTGCTGCTGGCGCTCGGGCTGGCCGGCACGGCCGCGACCTATCTGAGATCCGGCTCGACGTCCGCCCGGAAGACCGCCCCGCCTCCCCGGCCGCCGGTGGTGTACGTGCTGGGCGACAGCTTCACCACCGGGATCCGCGGCCTCACCTCGCAGCAGGCGTACGCGGGGCAGGCGGCGCGGCTGCTGGGCTGGCAGGTGGTGATCGGCGGACGGGTCGGTTCGGGCTTCGCCGAGCCCGGCCCCGCGAAACAGCGCTACGACGCCCTGTTCACCAGGCAGTTCGCCTGGCGGCCGGCCCCCGACATGATGCTGGTCTCCGGCGGGCACAACGACGTGCTCACCCCCGCGCGGCACGTCCGCCGCCGCACCGTGCAGCTGATACGCCGGATCAGGGCGCAGTGGCCCGGCACGCACCTGGTGATCATGGGGCCGACGTGGGGTCGTGACGTGGGAGCCAAGGCCGTCCGCGTCCGCGACACCATCCGCGCCGCCGCGGTGTCCGAACGCGTGCCGTTCATCGACCCGATCGGCCAGCGCTGGTTCACCGGCAACCGCAAGAAGGGCACCGGCAACGCGGTGCACTACATCCGGGCCGACAACATCCACCCCAACCTGGCGGGCAACCGGCACATGGCCGCGCGCCTCGTCACCAACCTGCGGGCCCTCGGCCTGGCCCGTCCCGTCCGCGGCCGCCCGGCCACCCCGGCACCGGCCGGCACCCCGACCGCCGCGACCACGCCCTGAACCGCCGCCCCGCGCGCGGTCACTCCCAGATCGCGGACTCCGGGTCGACGCCGTGCGCCTCGGCGTTCGCGAAGATCACATCGCGCAGCCAGACGGTCAGGCCCGGCGCGAGCGCGTCGTAGTAGTCGGCGAATCCCGGTTCGCCGACGTACCTGCGCCCGATGCACACCTGCATCGAGTGCGTGCAGTCGAAGTACCTGGAGAGCAACGCGCGGTGCCGCTCGGCGAGGGCGTTCGCCTCGTCGGAGCCGGGCGTCACGCCGGCGCGCCTGGCGGCGGCGAGGTCGGCGTGCAGGGCGTCGGTCGCGGCCTTGACGTCCTTCCAGTCCCGGGGCGTCATCCCGGCGGCCCGTTCGGCGTACTGTGCCCACTGCGCGCTGTCGCCCCAGCGCTCCTCGGCCTCCTCGATCCAGGCGGGCTGCCAGTCGTCGCCGAAGATCTCGACCTGTTCCTCGGGGGTCAGCCGCATCCCGCGTCCGGACGCCTCCAGCATGCGATCGACCGCGTCGACCATCTTCCGCAGGCGGGAGATGCGCTCCACGAGCTGTGCCCGCTGCCGGCGCAGGTGGTCGCGCGCGTCGGCGTCCGGATCGTCGAGGATGCGGCCGATCTCGGCGAGCGGGAACCCGAGCTCCCTGTAGACGAGGACCCGGTGCATCCGGGCGACGTCGTCGCCCGAATACACCCGGTGCCCCGCCCATGTGCGCCCGCTCGGACGCACCAGGCCGATCGCGTCCCAGTGGTGCAGCGTCTTCACGCTGACCCCGACGAGCGCGGCCGCCCGGCCGACGGTGAGCTCCTCGGGGGCCGGAGGTTCGACGCCCTCGCCGGCGGGCGCCCCTTCCTGTCGGTGGGCATCACTCGTCATCAGCACAGTGTCGCTCACCTCTCCGGGGCTCTGTTCCGATCCGCGGGACTCACCAATGCGTCACGCGGTGGTCGGGACGCCCGCGTTCAGGAGGATGTCGCGTGCCGGCAGCGCGGTGCTCTGGGCGGCGGTCAGGCCGGAGGCAGCCATATGGGCGTCCACGATCCGGAGGCCGGCCGCGTACCCGGCGAAGTCCGGCAGTCCGACGGGCTGCTGCCCCATGAGCTGCGCGGTGGCGTCGCCGTGCACGTACGCGGTGAGGTTCTGCATCCCGGCCACATCGATCCCCGCCGAGACCTTCTCGTAGACCCCGTCCAGTTCCGCTCCGGTCAGTCGCGTCGCCCACGGCCCCATGGCCTGCTCGCCCGCCAACTCCCGTACGAACGCCTCGGCCAGCCCTTCGGCCACGACCTGCTCGCCGACCGTGACCGTCGCGGGGTTCCAGGTCACGTTGGCGTAGCGCACGTTGTGGTGGAGTTCGTGCGCGGCGGCGTAGCCGATCTTCGCCAGGCTGGTCTCGGTGGGCCACATCACCAGGTGGATCGCCCCCGGGAAGCCGCCCATGCCGAAGTAGCCGGCGCTGCGGACCGTCAGGTGGTCGTCATCGGGGTTGCCGAGCACCAGGACGACGTGCACGGTGTCGGCGCTGTTGATCCCGGGGGCCGCGTCGCTCAGTCGCTCCCACGCCGCGGTGAGGCAATCCTCGATGCGGGTCCACACGTCCGCGTCCCGCATCTGCCTCAAGGCGGTCAGGTAACGCGGGTCCTCACGGTCGATCCGGAAGCCACTGCCCATCTGCTGGTGCGTCTGGACCAGGTCCATGCCGGGCGGCACGGGCATCACGTTCTCGAGCGGGCGGTAGATCTCGCGCAGGGCGTCGGGCCGCTCGTCCAACGGGAGCCGCAGGAGGTCGGACATGGCGGACGCGGTGTCATGGACAACGATCTTCATGCCCCGAGACCGTAGGACCTCCTGTTACGGGAGGGGCAAGCCGCGCGGAACGCTCCGGGCGCTTGAGCGGCCGAAGCCGGGGGGCGCCGCCGTGGCTTGTGTGTCGCGGAGCTGGGCGGACGCGTGGACGCGCGGCATCACCCGAGGGCGCGGGCAGCGGCATGCCACGGCGTTACCGAGGACAGTCGGCGGCGAGAGGTCATTGGTGCGTTCAGGAACGTGGGGGTGCGGGGCGCGGGGTCACCAGGGGCCGTAGGGGCCCATGTTGGTGCGGCCACCGCCGCCGCGCTTCTTGTAGGGCTTGACGGCGGGACGGACGTCGGCGAGGTAGACGGCGGCGGCGATGAAGGCCGCCACCGGCAGGATGCCGATGAGCAGCATGATCGGGGAGGCGCCCTGGAGGGGCAGCACGGCGTGGGCGAAGCCCAGGACGGCGGCGACGCCGAGGATGATCGTCCACAGCTTCTTGCTCTGCTTGCTGGCCGCCGCGTAGGCGTCCTTGGGCACGGTCAGGGAGTCGACCAGCGCCCACGCCTCCATGACGAACGCGACGACCAGGAGAGCCCAGAAGAACAAGTCCAAGATTCCGAAACCGGCCACCGATCAGCGCTCCTGCCTGTCTCTGCCGCGAGGTCCTCGGTTCCCACCTTATGGGCAACGTGCGCGTCACATACAAGACGACGGGGCCCGGCCGGGTGTTCCCGGACCGGGCCCCGTGGACCTGGTGTGGGCCTGGGGGCGCCCAGGCGGCCGCAGGCTCAGGCGCCGCCCTTCCGGCTGCTGGCCGCGGCGGCGCGGGACTGCGTGGTGCGCCGCTGCGTGCCGCGGGCCCGGGTGGCGGGCTTGGCGTCGGCCTCGGCGATCTCGGCGACGGCGACGGCCTCCTTGTGCACGACGCGCTTGCCCCGCTCGGCGAGCTCGTCGATGAACTCCACGGCGCGGCTGGCGCCGTGCGTCATGTACGCGACGGCGGCGTTGGGCAGGTCCTTGACCTCGATGCGCTCCTGCACGCGGCCGACGTTGTCGCGGACCTCGCCGCGGTAGCGGCCCATCGCCTCGAGGACCTGGCCGCGGTAGCGGTCCATGACCTCGCGCAGGTCGTCCTGGTACTTGACGGCGGTCTCGCGGGCCTTGACGACCTGGTCGGGGACCTCGCGGATCTTCTCGACCGCCAGGTCGCCCGCGCCGGCGATGGTGTAGACGGCCTTGTTGGCGCGGAGGGTGGTAGCCAATGTCATCCCACCTCGTCCTTTCCTGTGTCCTGGTAACGCTCGGATGTGGCGGCGGCAGCCTCGTTCTCCCGGCGGAACGACTCGTAGACGTCCAGCAGAACCTGCTTCTGCCGTTCCGTGAGGATGAGGTCGGCCCGGATCGCGGTCTGCACGTCGGTGTCGGCGTCGCGGTCCTCCAGGATCCCCGCCTGCACGTACAGGGCCTCGGCCGAGATCCGCAGCCCCTTGGCGATCTGCTGGAGGATCTCGGCGCTGGGCTTGCGCAGCCCGCGTTCGATCTGGCTCAGGTAGGGGTTGGAGATCCCCGACACATCGGCGAGCTGGCGCAGCGAGATCTTGGCGCGCGTGCGCTGCTCGCGGATGTACTCGCCGATCGAGCCGACCTTCGGACTTGCCATGGTTCCACCCTGCGTCAGGGTGCTTGCAATTGCAAGCACGATAGCTAGCACTGATCCGTGAGAACGCTCACAGAGGGTTCACCCGACCGCACGGGGCGGCGCGGTCCAGGTGTTGCAGACGGCCAGGCCGTCGCCGCGGAAGCCGATCGCGACCCAGCCCGCGTAGTTGCGGGACGAGCCGTGATCGCGCTGGTCAGGGGGCAGCCGCTCGTCGCCGCGGCCCCGCACGTCCTCCATCATCGCCAGGTACTGGCGGCGCGTGATGCCCATCGCGCGGCGCTCGGCGCCGAGGAACGCGCCCGCCAGGCACTGTGCTTGCAGCTCGATGCGGCGGCTGGTCTCCATGCGGGCGGTGGCGGTGGAGGCGGTCTCCATCTGCCGGTGCCCGTACCGCAGGATCCCGGCGCGTTCCTGGACGTGGTGGCCGTACTCGTGCGCGATCACCCGCGCGAACACGGTGAAGTTCGACAGCGGCTCGCCGCCCGAGGTCTCCACGACGTGCCGCAGCCCCACGTACATCGTGTTGTTGGCCGGGCAGTAGAACGCCGAGGCGCCGGGGTTGGGGTACGTGCCGCACGGGCTGCGGCCCGACGTCTCCCAGAACACCCGCTTGGGCGGGCTGAACGCCATGCTCGCCTTGCCGAACTGGGTCCGCCAGGACGCGTCGAGGCAGTCGCTGAGCGCGTCCATGAAGCGGCGCATCGACGCGGGGGCCTGGTCGATCGCCGGGATGCGGCAGGCGACGGGGGTCAGCGCGCCGGTGGCGTAGAGGCGGTTGTCGGTGGCGTCGGCGCGGGAGGCGGCGGGCTGGCGTCCCAGGCCGGGGCCGCGCGTGGTGCCGTCGCCGTCCCCGAACAGCCAGAACCCCACGATGGCCAGCACCACGAACGCGGCCAGCACGCCGACGAGCCCGGCGACGGTGCCCCCGGTGGTGCGGCGCGGCCCGCGCCGGGGCGGGGTGTAGCGGTACTCCCCGGGCCGCTGGCCGGGCAGGCGCGGCGGGGCCGGGGCCGGCGCCGGTGCCGGCGGGGGGTACTGGCCTGCCATAGGGCAGAATCATCCCACACCGCCGAAACCCCACGCGCTGGTCACGGATCCGGACGAGGCGCCCGTACCCCCGTGGCAGGCGGGCGCCGGGCGGCTACGATTTGCGCCCATGTCGGGTTGCTCGCGGCCGATGGTCGCCTCCCTCGCCCTCGCCGCGCTCGTCGCCCTGGTCGTCCCGGGGCGCCCCGCCCAGGCGGCCACGCCGTCCGCCCAGGTCACCACCCCCCAGACGGACACCGCCCAGGTCGCCGCCGCGCCGGTCGCCGCCGCCGCGGAGAAGGTGGTGCGGGACCAGGTGGCGCTGCGGGTCGGCGCCGGCGGGACGCTGCACGCCCGCGAGACGATCGTCTACGAGTTCGCCGGACGGCGCGGCTTCACCCGTTCGTTCGTGACCCGCGAGCACGAGAGCGTCACCCGCGACCGGGTCTACCGGCTGGAGAACGTGCGGGCGTCCAGCCCCGACGGCGGGCCCACCCAGGTGTCGGTGTCCACGTCGGACACGCGCACCGACGTCCGGGTGAGCGGCCCGGGGGCGCTGACCGGGCGGCGCACCGTGATCCTGGAGTACGACGTGCGCGGCGCCGTCGCCCCGATGGGCGCCACCGAGGAGCTGCGCTGGCCCGCGGCGGGCGGCTGGCGGGTGCCGGTGGAGGACTCGCGGGCCACCGTCGACGGCGGTGCGATGATCCGCAACATCAACTGCTTCGCCGGGCCGCCCGGCACCGCGATCGGCTGCACGCAGTTCTACACCAACCACACGCACACGCAGGGCGTGTTCAGCCAGCAGGAGATGCTGGCGGGCGAGTACCTGACCGTCGTGGTCGGGTACCCGCCCGGCACCATCGGCGGCCGGCCGATCCACGAGCGGCGGCACACCGTGGCGACCGCTTTCTCGATCAACGCGGTGACCGCGTCGGCGCTGCTGGGGCTGCTGGTGCTGCTGCTCGGCGGCATCGCCGTGCTGTACCTGCTGCGCGGCCGGGACGCGCGGGTCGTGGGCCGCAGGGCCGCCGAGGGCGACCACGCGCCGGTGGCGGGCGCCCGGTTCGAGCCGCCGGACGGGGTCCGTCCCGGCCAGATCGGCACGCTGATCGACGAGCAGGCCGACGTGATCGACGTGACCGCGACGATCGTCGACCTGGCGGTGCGCGGCCACCTGCTGATCGAGGAGCAGGACCGGGCGGTCACCGGCCGCCTGGACTGGACGCTGCGCCGCCTGCCCGCCCCGCCCGACGACCTGCTGCGCTACGAGCGGATCCTGCTGGAGGCCCTGTTCACCGCCCCGGACGGCGGCGCGCGCGACAGCGTCCGGCTGTCGGAGCTGGACGGCACGTTCGCCCGCGCCCTGGCGCGGGTGCGCAGCGCGATGTACGACGACGTGGTGGAGCAGGGCTGGTTCGCGCGCCGCCCCGACGCGGTGCGCTCGCGCTGGACGATCGCGGGCATGGTGCTGACCGTGCTCGGCGTCGCGGGCACCGTGGCGCTGGCGTTGTTCACCGACATGGCGCTGGCCGGGCTCGCGGTGATCATCGCGGGGGCGGCGCTGGCGTACGGCGGCCAGTTCATGCCCGCCAAGACCGCGCGCGGGTCGACGGTGCTGGCGCACACGATCGGCTTCCGGGCCTTCCTGGAGCGCGGGGAGCTGCCGGACGGGGCCGCGGCCGAGCTCGGCTCGCGGGAGCGCATCGCGCTGTTCTCCCGGTTCCTGCCGTACGCGGTGGTGTTCGGCGTGGTCGGCCCGTGGGCCAAGACGGTCGAGGACGCGGGCGAGCGCGCGGAGGGCGCCGACAACCTCGCCTGGTACGAGGGCCCCGCCGAGTGGGACCTGTCCCGGTTCGCCGAGTCGATGCGGGTGTTCACGCTGACGACGTCGGGTTCGATCTCGCAGTCCCGGGGCCTGCGCGGGGTGCTCGCGAATCCGGAGGGCTGACCCTCCGGACCGTCCGGGAACACACGGGTATCGCGGTTGGAATCCTCCCGCCGGGTAGGGGCCGGGACGAGGAGGTGTGACCGTTTTGGTGTTGGATGCGACTTTTCCCCTCGGCGACAACTACTGGCTGGTCCTGGGCCCGATCGTGATCGCGCTGGCGCTCATCACGTGGCTGCTGCTGCTCTGGTACGGGCAGCACAAGCGGGTGCGCATCGACCGCATGCACGGCCGGTCCGCGCACCGCGGCGCCGTGACGGGCGGCATCATCGAGGGCAGCCCGGCACAGCGGACGCGCCGCGACGAGGCCGAACGCAAGAGCTGAGCCCCGGCGTACCGGCTTGAGGGGCGTACCGGCATGAAGGACGGCGGCGCGCGGGGGTAGGCGCCCGGCGCGGCGCGGATTCGCGCTGATCGTAAGATGTCAGACATCTTACGAAAGGAGCGTGCCGTGGCCCTGAGTCCCGTCCCGCGCGGGTCCACTGTGGAGGCCGTGCTCGACCAGCTCCAGGCCGAGGTCAGCGGCGGTGCATGGCGGGTGGGCGAGCGCATCCCCGGCGAGCTGGACCTGGCGTCCCGGCTGGGCGTCAGCCGCCCGGCGGTGCGCGAGGCCATCCGGGCGCTGGCGCACGTCGGCGTGCTGGAGGTGCGGCGTGGCGACGGCACGTACGTGCGCAGCTCCGCCGACCCGCGGCCGCTGCTGCGCCGCGTCCAGGGGGCCACGCTGCGCGACGTGTTCGAGGTGCAGCTCGCCTACGACGTGCAGGCGGCCCGGCTTGCCGCGCGCCGCCGCACCGACGCCGACCTGGCCCGGCTGGAGGAGCTGCTGGCGGCCCGGGACGCGGCCGAGGACGCCGACGAGTTCGGCGCCGCCGACTCCCGCTTCCACCTGGGCGTCGCCGAGGCCTCCGGCAACCCGGTGCTGATCGAGGCGTGCCGGTACTTCCTCGGGCGGCTGCACGAGTCGCTGAGCGCGATCCGCCTGGACCACCGCATCCCCGAGGCCGGTCCCGAGCGGCACCGCGCCGTCCTGGACGCCATCGCCGCCGGCGACGCCGACGCCGCCGCCCGGGCCGCCGCCGAGGTGATCGAACCGACGCTGGCCGTGGTGTCCGCCCTGCTGGAGTCCGAATCCGGCGCCGAGCCCGCGGACACCGGGGACGCCGGAGACGCCCGGGACGCCGGGGAGGCCGGGGCGTGAGCGAGCGGCGCGGGGCGTTCGTCCTGCAGATCCTGCTGATCGTCCTGGTGGCGGTGAACCTGCGGCCCGCCCTCGCCTCGGTCGGGCCGCTGCTCACCGAGATCCGCGACGACCTCGGCCTGTCCAACACCGGGGCGGGCGCGGTGACCACGCTGCCGCTGGCGTTCTTCGGCGCCTACGGGCTGCTGGCGGCGTTCCTGCGGCGCGCCCCGCGCGGCGAGACGCTGCTGGTGACGGCCATGGGGCTGCTGGTGGCGGGGCTGCTGCTGCGGCTGGCGCCGAGCACGGCGGCGCTGTTCGCCGGGTCGCTGGTCGCCGGGATCGCGATCAGCATCGGCAACGTCGCGATCCCCGCGATCATCAAGCGCGACCATCCGGGTTCGATCACCACGGTCACCGCGATCTACACGGTGGCGGTCACCACCGGGGCGGCGGTGTCGTCGGGGATCGCGGTGCCCGTCCAGCGGGCGCTGGACGCGTCGTGGCGGCTGCCGCTGGGCCTGCTGGTGATTCCGGCGGTGCTGGCGGCGCTGGTCTGGCTGCCGCGCGCCCGCCGCGCCGCGCCGGGCACGCCCGTCCCCGCGGGCGCCTCGCGCCAGGTGGCCGCGCGGGTGTGGCGGTCCGGGCTGGCCTGGCAGATGACGGTGTTCATGGGCGTGCAGTCGCTGCTGAACTACGTGGTGCTCGGCTGGCTGCCGACGATCTGCCAGGACCGCGGCATGGCCGAGACGTCCGCCGGATACGTGCTGGCGCTGTCGGCGCTGTTCCAGGCGGTCGGGTCGCTGTCGATGCCCACGCTCGCCCGCCGCGCCCGCGACCAGCGGCCGATCGTCGTGCTGGCGGTCGCGCTGTGCCTGGTCGGGTTCGCCGGGATCGCCTGGGCGCCGATCGGGTCGGTGTGGCTCTGGACGGTCGTGCTCGGCTTCGCGCAGGGCGTGCTGTTCGCCACCGCGCTGGCGCTGCTCGGCCTGCGGGCGCACGACGCCCAGGTGGCCGCGCAGCTGTCGGGCATGGCGCAGGGCGTCGGGTACCTGATCGCGGCGCTGGGCCCGCTGCTGGTCGGCGCGCTGCACGACGTGACCGACGGCTGGACGGTCCCCATGACCGTCGTGCTGGCGATCACCGCCGGGCTGGCGCTGCCCGGCATGGCCGCCGCCCGCGACCGCACCGTGGGCGCCCCGGCCCCCGCCGAACCCGCCCGCGTGACTTCCGGAGAAACGCGCTGACCTGCGCGAACACGGGACCTACGATGGGAGTATCCGCGGTGCACATGGGTATCCGCCCGTTTCGGAACATTCCGCTCGGGAGGTGGGAGACGTGGTGGTACTGCCCGGAGCCGTTCACATCGGCCCGGAGATCGCGCTGTGGATCGGCCCGCCGATCCTGGTCATCGGCATCCTCACGTGGATGACGATGACGATCCTCGCCTCGTCCAGGAAGATCCACCCGGACCGCAGATGCGACCAGTCCCCGCACTGGGGGCCGGTCGAGGGCGGCGCCTATCACTACTGGCCGGGGATGTACTCGCACAGTTCCCCGGACATGCAGTTCCCCAAGGACCTGTATCCGGCGCCGGAGCGGCCGGGCCGGCAGCCCCCGCCGCTGAACCTCGACGGCACCCTCGCCGAGGAGCCGAAGCCCAGGGAGCCCATGGCCGAAAAGCCCGGGGCCGAGGCGCCCGGGGCCGGGGAGCCCAAGGCTCCCGCCCGGCACGGCCCCAGGACGCCGTCCGCCTGAGCAGGCGCCGGGTCAGCGCGCCGCCGTGAAGAGGCCGGCGGCGGGACGGATCGTGCCCACGGTCCGCTCGCCGCCGTCCAGCCGCGCGGCCGCCAGCTCGTCCAGGGCGGCGGCGTCCACGTCCGCCGACGCGTCGACGCCGAGCGCCCGCAGCAGCGCGACGGTGACGGGAGTGCGCGCCCGCATCGCCCCATCGTCGATCTTCACGGCGCCGGCGCGTCCGTCCGCGGCGGCGAACGCGTCCACGCCCTCGGCGCCGCACTTGACCAGCAGCCCCGGTACCGCGTCCATGAGGCGGCGCTCCTCGCGGCGCGTCCCCGAGGTCCACTGCGGATGCGCCCGCATCGCGTCGGCGACGCGGCGTTCGGCGGTGCCGGGCGCGGCCAGCACCAGCGCGCGGAACGCCCGCGCCACCCCGGTCGTGGACACCGCGAACAGCGGGGCGCCGCATCCGTCGACGCCGACCGCGGCGGCCTTCTCGCCCGTCAGCTCCTCGATCGTGGCGCGTACGGCCCGCTGCAACGGATGATCGGCGTCCAGGTAGGACGCGGTGGGCCAGCCCGCCGCCACGCACGTCGCCAGCATGGCCGCGTGCTTGCCGGAGCAGTTCATCCGCAGCCGCGACCGGTCGCCGCCGGACCGCGCCACCGCCACGGCGATCCGCTGCTCCATCGGCCAGGCGGGCGGGCAGCGCAGCGCCCGCTCGTCCAGCCCGGCGCCGGCGAGGACGGCGCGGGTCCCCTCGACGTGGAAGTCCTCGCCCGAGTGGCTGCCCGCGGCCAGCGCCAGCAGCTCGCCGTCCAGGTCCAGCCCGGCGCGCAGCATGGCCACCGCCTGCATGGGCTTGTTCGCCGACCGGGGGAAGATCGGCACGTCGGGGTCTCCGGCGCGCACCGTCACCGAGCCGCCGGCGGCCAGCCCCACCGCGGACCCGCGATGCCGCGACTCCACGAACCCGGAACGTTCCACCTCCACCAGCACCGGATGGGTGTCCACCTTGCTCCCAACGCCGCGTCCTGCCGTTCGACCACCCACAGGATAGGGAGCCGGCGGCGGTGGTCAGCGCGGTCTGACGCCCAGGAAGGCGCGGGCCTCGGCGGCGGGCATGGCGGGACGCTGGGCCAGGTCGGCGAGGGTGGCCGCGCGTTCCACGAGCTGGGCGTTGGACGTCACCGGCCGCCCCTTGGCGTAGGTGAGCGTGTCCTCCATGCCGACGCGCAGGTGCCCGCCCGCCGACAGCGCCGCGTACATGACGGGAAGTGTGGTGCGGCCCACGCCGGTGGCCGACCAGGTCGCCCCGTCCGGCAGCGCCTCGACCGCCGCGACCAGCGTCCGCGCGTCGCCCGGCATGCCGCCCGGCACGCCCATCACCAGGTCGCAGTGGACGTGGCCGCCGTAGGGCGCGCCGTGCTTGTCGAGCAGCCGGTGCAGCGCGGCGACCTGCCCCAGGTCGAACAGCTCGAACTCGGGGACGATCTCCAGCTCCTGGGTGCGCCGGTACAGCTCCGTCATGAACGGCCACGGGTTCATGAACACCTCGTCGCCGAAGTTGACGGTGCCGCAGGTCAGCGAGCACGCGTCCGGACCGGCCTCCAGGACGCGCAGCCGGTCCTCGTACGGGTCGGTGACCGCGCCGCCCGTGGACAGCTGGACGATCAGGTCCGTGGACTCCCGCAGCGCCCGCACCGTGTCCCGCAGCCGGGACAGGTCGAGCGTGGGCCGGGCGTCGTAGTCCCGGATGTGCACGTGGATCACCGCGGCCCCGGCGGCCTGGCACTCCTTGGCCGTCTGGACCAGCTCGTCAAGTGTCACCGGCAGCGCCGGGACGTCCGCCTTGGCGGACTCGGCCCCGGTGGGCGCCACCGTGATGAGCGTCTTTGCTCCCATGCCAGGCAGAATGCATGGCCATGAGGGCTGTAGTCCAGAGGGTGAGCCGCGCCTCCGTGACCGTGGACGACCGCGTGGTGGGCGCGATCGACGGGCCGGGACTGCTGGTGCTGGTCGGGGTGACCCATGACGACACGCCGGAGCAGGCCCGCAAGCTGGCCGCCAAGCTGTGGGGGCTGCGCATCCTGCCCGACGAGAAGTCCTGCTCGGACCTGGGCGCCCCGCTGCTGGTGATCAGCCAGTTCACGCTGTACGGGGACGCGCGCAAGGGGCGGCGTCCCACCTGGATCGCGGCCGCCCCCGGCCCGGTCGCCGAGCCGCTGGTGGACGCGGTCGTGACCGAGCTGCGGGCGCTCGGCGCCAAGGTCGAGACGGGCGTGTTCGGCGCCGACATGAAGGTGGCCCTGGTCAACGACGGCCCGGTCACCCTGATCGTCGAGACCTGACCCGTCCCGGGCCCCGGATCGCCGGTCTCGGGGCTGCGGTCTGGGGGCTGCGGTCTCGGGGCTCACAGGTCGAAGCCGTAGACCACCCCGGCGATCGTGACGAGGGTGCCCAGGGCGGCCAGCAGGATGAGGGCGCGGTCGGCCTGGGCGAGCCGGCCGCGCACCGCCGGCGAGACGATCAGCGTGCCGGTCTCCCGGTTGGGGTCGGCCTTGGGCGGACGGCGCAGGGGGTTGCGCAGGCCCACCAGGCGCCACAGCGCGTCCGTCTTGACCTGCTGGTGGCCGGACGAGCAGGCGAACAGGCGGCCGCGCGCGGGCTCCCGGCAGGAGTAGCCCTGACGCGTCGCGACCCGGCAGATCGTGGGGACGAGCACCAGCTCGTACAGGCACCACAGCAGCAGGGCCAGCAGCGCCAGCCGCCAGGACCGCCACCACCCCGCGGCCACCAGGAGGACGGCGAACGCGCCCCACCAGACCAGGGCCGACTCGCGGCGCCGACGGCGGCGCCGTCCGGTCGCGCTCTTGCGGACGAGCGGCGGCTCCTGGTTCCCCTGGTGCGCGACCATCGGCCGGGACCCACCCCCTGACGGTTTCCGTCTACGACAGACGAGTCTGCCCGGATGGTAGGAACTTTACGCCCGATGTGCGGCTTGCCGGCGGAAATTTATCTTGGCGTTCGCGCCGGTCTCCGGCGACACGACGACCTCCTGGGCGGCGGCCACGCCTCCGGCCAGCAGCTCGGCGTCCACCGGTACGTTCCGCTTGACCAGCGCCAGCGCGATCGGCCCCAGCTCGTGGTGCCGCGCCGCCGAGCCCACGAACCCCACCGTCCGGCCGCCCGGTATCTCCACCGGGTCGCCGTGGGCGGGCAGCCGGTCGACGCTGCCGTCCAGGTGCAGGAAGACGAGGCGGCGCGGCGGGCGCCCCAGGTTGTGGACGCGGGCCACGGTCTCCTGGCCCCGGTAGCAGCCCTTGTTGAGGTGGACGGCGACCTCGATCCAGCCCATCTCGTGCGGGATGGAGCGGTGGTCGGTGTCCCGGCCCATGCGCGGGCGGTGCGCGGCGATCCGCAGCGCCTCGTACGCCCAGACGCCGGCGGGCCGCGCGGCCTCGGGCAGCTTCGCCAGCTCCTCCCGCTCGATGATCTGCGCGGTGCCGACCACGTCGGGCAGGGCCAGGGTTCCCGGCTCGGGGTCGCGCCCGGTGGTCACCACCGCGTACGCGTCGCTGACGTCGGCGACCTCGACGCGCAGCATGAACCGCATCTTGTCGAGGAACTCCACCAGCGGGCCGGCCGTGCCCGGCTCGACGTGCATCCAGACCGCCTCGCCGTCGTCCACCAGATGCATGTGGTGCTCGACGTGTCCCTGCGGGCTCAGCAGCAGCGCCTCGGTCGGCTCGTGGGGCTTAAGATTCTGCAGGTGCTGGCTGGTCAGGCTGTGCAGCCAGCTCAGCCGGTCGGGTCCGGAGACGCGCACGACCCCGCGGTTGCTCCGGTCGACGAACGCCTCGCCCGCCTCCAGCGCGCGTTGCTCCTGCGTCGGCTCACCGTAGTGGGCGGCGATCTCCTGGTCGGGCGCGTCCGCGGCGACGGCCCCCGGCAGCTTCAACAGCGGGCTCTCCATGCGTCCCAGACTATTTCCCGCCACCGGCGCTCATGAGCCCCCGCCCGAGGCCGGATGTCGCGGCGACGGGTGTCCGCCGGGCGCGCTAGCCGCGGCAGGAGCCGCAGCGGCCGTAGACGGTGAGGTGGTGGACGTCGGTCTCGAAGCCGAACTGCTTCTCCAGGAGTTCCGCCAGCCCGGCCGCGGCCTCGGGGGCGACGTCGTTGACGGTGCCGCAGTCCCGGCAGACCAGGTGGATGTGCTCGGCCTCGGCCGCCAGGTGGTAGTTGGGCGGGCCGTGCCCCAGGTGGGCGTGCTTGACCAGCCCGAGCTCCTCCAGCAGTTCGAGCGTCCGGTACACGGTGGAGATGTTGACGCCGCGGGCGGTGCGCTGTACCTCGGCGCAGATCTCCTCCGGGGTCCCGTGCTCCAGGTTCGTCACCGCCTCGAGCACCAGCTGGCGCTGGGGAGTGACCCGGTAGCCCTTCGCCCGAAGCTCCTCCTGCCACGTGTCCGCCATGTGCAGATTCTATGTTGTGCCGGATGTCACCGTGCGGGTCTCAGCCCCGGTGCAGCGCGGCCTTCCGGGCGAGCCCGCGGGCCTTCCGCGGGGCTGGGGGCGCCGGGCGCATCGGTCCACCGGAAAAATGTCTTGCCCCTCGCGTCGGCCTCGCATAACCTGCGTCTCACGCAGGAAAGGAGGTGGTCCTAGGCATGAGTGACTGTAGGACTTGCGAGGTGGCTGTCCACTAGGTCGCCGTCACGCCTTGGCACTACCGATTCCGCGGACGAGCTAGCCGTCCAGGGAGAGGCAGTCCGGTCGCGGCGTCGACCGGTGAATACCAGGCAGGCACCGGGCCCCCGGACCGATGGGTAGTCCTCCCATCACCCGCACCGCGCGGAAGGTCCGGGGGTCTTTTCATGCGCTCGGCGCCTTCCGCGCGCCCGGTTCCGTCAGTCGATCTTCTTGAGCTGGGCGGACAGGTGGGCCTGCAGGGGCTGCCCCATGGCCGCCATCTCGTACACCCAGCCGAGGTCGCGCTTGCCGTCCTTCTCCGGCATCAGCCCGTACAGCCGCCGTCCGGCGGTGACCTCCTTGGCGGAACTGGTCCGCGCCACCACGTCGGTCTGCAGCTCCACCCGGTGGAAGGCCACGTTCCCGACGTAGATCTCGACGATGCCGGTGGGGTGGGCCAGGGTCACCTCGACCTGGTTGCCGGGCTGCGGCCGCCAGTACCCGGTCTCCGTGCCCAGCGGCCGGCCGAGGGAGCCGTCCTCCTCGATCAGCCAGGTGCGGCTGGAGTAGATTAGAAACGGCTTCCCGTTGTGGGTGAACGAGATCTCCTGCCCGAAGTTGAACGCGTCGATCGTGGGATAGTCGCCGACTCCGGCGCCCTCCCACGTGCCCAGCAGGAACTCCAGCGGCTTGAGGTCGGGGTGCAGCTCAGGCTCCATGACCACCGAGCGTAGCGGCGCGCCGGAGGGCACGGGACATCGCCGGCCGCCGAGATCGCCGCCCCTCCGGCCGCGGGACGCCGCCGACGTCAGCGCAGCCGCGACAGCCGCACCACCATCAGCACCGCCGCCACCGCCACCAGACCGAGCACCACGACCAGGATCACCGCGTTCACCATGCCGCCCACGGCAGGCACCCTACGCCGTGGCGGTGCCCGCCCGCGTCCCGACGCGCGTCCCGGCCGGGGCTAGGCTGCGGGCATGGCGAGATCTCTTGTGATCAAGGCCACGGCGGGCGCCGACGCGCCCGAACGCTGCAACCAGGCGTTCAACGTCGCGGCGGCCGCGGTGGTCAGCGGCGTGCCGGTGTCGCTGTGGCTGACCGGCGAGTCCTCCTGGTTCGCGCTGCCCGGCCGCGCCAAGGAGTTCTCCCTGCCGCACGCGACGCCGCTGGAGGACCTGCTGGACGCGGTGCTGGCGGGCGGCCGGGTGACGTTGTGCACGCAGTGCGCGGCGCGCCGCGACATCGGCCCCGACGACGTGCTCCCCGGCGTGCGCATCGCGGGCGCCCCCACGTTCGTGGAGGAGATCACCACGGACGGCGTGCAGGCGCTCGTCTACTGACCGCCGGGCACCGGCCGCCGCGGGCAGCCAGGAGGGCGGCTCGGCAGGCGGCTCGGTTGGCGAAGCGCGCCGGAATACTCCACCGCACAGCGGTGACAATCGCGGGCGACCCCTCGCTGCGAAGGAGCGTCCGGCGTGATCGAGATTCCGCTGTGGGCCTGGGGCGCGACGATCGCGCTGATCATCGGGCTGTTCGTGTTCGACCTCCTGGTGGCGGTGCGCCGGCCGCACGCCGTGGGACTGGGCGAGGCGACGTTCTGGTCGGTGTTCTACATCGCGGCGGCCGTGACGTTCGGGCTGGTGCTGTGGTGGACGGCCGGGTCGGCGGCGGGCACCGAGTACTTCGCCGGATGGGTGGTGGAGAAGAGCCTGTCGGTCGACAACCTGTTCGTCTTCGTCATCATCCTGGCGCGGTTCCAGGTGCCGCCGGAGTACCAGCAGAAGGTGCTGCTGTTCGGCATCGCGGCGGCGCTGGCGATGCGGGCGGTGTTCATCGCGGCGGGCGCGGCGGCGATCCACCTGTTCTCGTTCACGTTCCTGCTGTTCGGGCTGGCGCTGCTGTGGACGGCCGCGCAGCTGGTCCGGCATCGGAACGAGGACCCGGACGTGCGCGACAACTGGCTGGTGCGGCGCAGCCGTTCGATCATGCCGGTGAGCGACGACTTCCACGGCGGGCGGATGCTGGCCCGCGAGGACGGGCGGCGCGTGGTGACGCCGCTGCTGCTGGTGTTCGTCGCGATCGGCAGCACCGACCTGCTGTTCGCGCTGGACTCCATCCCGGCGGTGTTCGGGGTGACCGGCGAGCCGTTCATCGTCTTCGCGGCCAACGCGTTCGCCCTGCTCGGGCTGCGGGCGCTGTTCTTCCTGGTGGAAGGGCTGCTGGAACGGCTGGTGTACCTGTCGCTCGGGCTGTCGGTGATCCTGGCGTTCATCGGCGTCAAGCTGATCCTGCTGTTCGTGCACGAGGACGTCAGCGAGAGCGTGCCGGAGATCCCCACGCCGCTGTCGCTGGCGGTCATCCTGGGCGTCCTGGTGATCACGGCGGTGGCGAGCCTGCTGCGGGTCCGCGCGCACCCGCAGGAGCGCGCCCGCGCCGGAACGCTGCGCACGCGCCGCCGCGAGCCGGAACGGGACGAGGAGCCCGCCGCCTCGTCCCGCTGACACGTCACGCCGGGCCTCGTGTGGCGGAGAACGCCGCGACGCGATGTCGAATCCGGGTCGTCCGCTCCGATCCTCGTTGTGAGAGCCGCTTCGCGGGCCTTCCCGACACGCGCCGGGAGAACTGGTCACGGGACGGTCCGCGGTGCAGGCTGTCCGCGCCGGCCACAGGTCCGCGCCGAGGCCGTGAGTCGTGACGTCGTCGAGCACACGAGGAGCCCGCATGAAGTACCTGCTGCTGATCTACAGCAACCCCGAGAACTGGGAGCACCCGCTGTACCTGCGCGATCCCCGGTTCCTGGCGCTGCCGGAGGAGGAGCGCGAGGAACTGACCCGGCAGGCCGACCGCCTGTGGGAGGAGATCATCGAGTCCGGTGAGCTGGTCTCCGGCACGGCGCTGGCCGACCCGGTGAACACGCGGACCGTGCGGGCGCGCGACGGCGTCCCGGTGGCCACGGACGGCCCGTACATCGAGGCCAAGGAGCAGCTCGCCGGCTACTTCGTGATCGACTGCGAGACCCCGGAGCGGGCCGCGGAGATCGCGGCCCGTTTTCCCGACGCCCGGCTCGCCGCCGTGGAGATCCGCCCGATCATGGACTTCTCCGGCCAGGAGATGTGACCCCCGGCCGGGCCGGTCAGGACGACAGGACGGCGTTGAGGCGTTCCTCGCGCAGGCGGGCGGCCCAGGAGTCGTCGATGGGCGGCAGCTCCTGGCCGATGGCCCAGCGCAGCAGCAGGTCGGCGAGGCCGGGGTTGCGGACCAGCGCCGGGCCGTGCATGTAGGTGCCGATGATGCGCCCGGCGTAGGCGCCCTCGTGGCCGTCGCCGTTGCCGATGCCGTGCACGACGCGCGCCAGCGGCCGGGCGTTCGGGCCCAGCCGGGTGACGCCCTGGTGGTTCTCGAACCCGGTGATGCGCGGCACGTTCAGCTCGGGCGCGACGTCGCCGACGATCTCGCCGACGGCGCGCTGCTCGCCGCGTCCGCTGCTGATGTCGAGCAGGCCGAGGCCCGGAACGGGCTGGCCCTCCTCGCCGCCGAACTGGGTGCCGAGCAGCTGGTAGCCGGCGCAGACGGCGAACACGACGGCGCCTCGCTCGGCCGCGCGGTACAGGCCGCCGTCGTTGCGCAGCCGCTGGGCGGCCAGGATCTGCGGCCGGTCCTCACCGCCGCCGAGCAGGTAGATGTGGCCGTCGACGGGCACCGGCTCGTCCGAGCGCACGTGCACGGTCTCGTAGGGGATGCCGCGCAGCGCCGAGCGGCGCTCCAGGACGATGGTGTTGCCCTGGTCGCCGTAGGTGCTCAGCAGGTCGGGGTAGATCCAGACGATCTTCAGGCGGTCAGACGACACGGCCGTACCTCGCTCGGATGTTCTGGAAGGCGGTGTAGTTGGCGATCACGTCCAGGTGCCCGGGCGGCACCGCCATGACCGCCTGCTCGATGTCGTCCACGACGGTGAACGACACCTCGGCGGCCTCCAGGCGGACGGCCAGGTCGATGCGGCGCTCGCCGGTCACCCACACGGGGCGGCCGCGCAGGATGCGGTAGTCGACGTCCCACAGCCAGGAGGTGTCGCGGCCGTCCGGCCCCTGCGCGTTGATCGACAGCGCGACCGGGCCGGGCGCGGGCTGCAGCACGTCGAACGCCTCCAGCCAGCCCGCCGGGTTCTTCGACAGCAGCAGGCGGATCTGACGGCCCTGGTGCTCGACCGTGGTGTAGCGGCCGGCGACCGACCTGACCTGCGCCAGCAGCGGCAGCGCCTGCTCGGGCTGGACGCCGAACTGGGCGACGACGGCCAGCGCGACCGCGGCGTTGGACCGGTTGGCGCGGCCGGGCAGCGACAGCCCCGCCAGCGAGAAGGCGCGGCCGTCGGGGGCGGTCACCACGTCGCCCTGCAGGGTCCAGTCGGGACGCGGGCGGGCGAAGGCGCACTGGCGGCAGCGCCAGTCGTGCTCCTCGCGGTCCAGCGGCCCGCCGCACTCGGGGCAGCACCAGGAGTCCTCGCGCCAGTGCTGCCCGGCGGACACCCACGTGACGCTCTTGGCGGTGGCCGCGCCCCAGGTCACCAGGGGGTCGTCGCAGTTGGCGACGACGTGGCTCTGCGGCGAGGCCTCCAGGGCCTTACGCCACTTGCCCGCCAGCAGCCAGATCTCGGCGGCACGGTCCATCTGGTCGCGGCTGAGGTTCATCAGCGCGACGACGTTGGCGCCGGTCTCGCCGAGCACCATCGGCACGTACTTCTCGTCGCACTCCAGCACGCCGTAGCGCGCGCCCGGGGCGGAGGCCAGCGCGGACACGTGCCCGGTCGGCATGTTGGCGCCGAAGGCGTTGGTGGCGACCTCCCCCAGCGGGGTCATCGCCGAGGTGATCAGCCGGGTCGTCGTGGTCTTGCCGTTGGTGGCGCTGACGAGGACGAGCTTGCGGTCCCGGGCGAGCCTGGTGAGCAGCTCGGGGTCGAGGGCCAGCCCGACCCGTCCCCCGATCACCGATCCGTCACCCCGGCCCGCCAGCCGGGACATCCTCGCGGCCGTACGACCGAGCGCGACGGCCAGCTGCGAACGCAGCGGTAGATCGCTCATGGGCTCCGTCTTCTCTGATTGTGCATCCGGGCGCCTGGAAACCGCTCCGAGCCTAGCCGCCCCGGCGGGTGTCCCGTCGCCCGACCGGACGATCAAGGTGGGCGCGTCACCGCGGCGGCCCGGCCGCACCGGACCCCGGATTGCGACGAGCGTCACACGGAATCGGGTAAACCAGGCTTACTCATCTTGACTCCCATCGACATGTCGTGGTTCGGTGCGAGCCCCGGCGGCGGCGCGGCGATGCCGGCCGTACTTGCCATCCAGGCGCCGGAGAGCGCCCTCACCTAGTACTTTGTCCGGGGCCCTGCTGTTTCGCGGGGGAAAGCGGCGACAAGGCGAGGTCTGAGCCATGCAGTGTCCGACGTGCGGTACGAACACGCCCGGCACGCCGGGCACGTGTCCGAACTGCCACACGCCGTTGGGCGGCCCGGCGAACGGGCCGCTGGGCGCTCCGGTGGCCGCCGAGCCCGCCACGACCGGCGAGACGGTCGTCATCCCGGCGCCGCCCGCCCCACCGGCCTCCCCGGCGCCGTCCGCGCCCGCCGCCGTGGACCCGGAGACGACGTCGGCGTGGGCGTTCGACGCCGCCGACGTGGCGGACGTCGCGGAGGCGCCGAAGACGCCCGCCGGGGGCGCGCCGACCGTCATCGTGCCCGCCGTCGCCCCAGCCGACGCGGCCACTCCCTCGAACGGCTTCGTCCCGCCCGCCGCGCCCGCGCCCGCTGCTGCCGAGCCCGCTCCTCCTGAGCCCGCCGCTTCCGCGCCCACGCCCTCCGCGCCCGACGCCCCGGCCGCGTGGACGAACGAGGCCGCCGGTGCGCAGGGCCCGGCGGAACCGCACGATCCGACGGCCCCCGAGTCGATCATCCCGGAGTCGTGGTTCGCCCAACCGAAGCGTCCGGAGGAGCGTCCGGACGAGCAGGGGCAGGCCGCCCAGGCGTGGGCGGCGCAGCAGCCGCCCCCGGCCTGGGGCATGGACGCCCCGCCTCCGGCCGACACCGCGCCGCCCACGGCCGAGCCGCCCGGGCAGACCACCGTCCTGGACGCCGGCGCCCCGCAGCCGCCCATGCCGCACGCGGCCATGCCCCCCGCGTCCCCCGCGCCGCCGATGCAGCAGCCCGCGCCGCCCACCCTCATGGACCAGGGCATGTACGTGAACCAGCCGCCGGCGCCCCACCCGGGCGCCGCGCCGGGCAACGGCCCGTACTACGGCGCGCCCTATCACAACCCGGCCGACGGGCACTTCTCCCACCCCATCCAGGGGGCCGACACCGCTCCCCCGGGGTTTCCGCCCTACCCGGCGGGTCCGCACGCCAAGGCCAAGAAGGGGGTGAGCAAGCCGCTGCTCATCACCGTCTCCGGGCTCGTCGTCGCGGCGCTGGTGTCGGTGGGTCTCGTCGTGTTCGCCAAGGACGACACCAAGTCGCAGCAGCCCGTGGCCAACTCCGCGTCGCCGTCCCCCACCAAGACGACGGTGACGCAGCGGCAGACGAAGCTTCCGGCCACGATGCAGGACCAGGCCAAGGAAGTGGACGCCATCCTGGTCGCCAGCCGCGACACCCGCAACGAGCTCAAGCGCGCGGTCGGCGCCGCCCGCTCCTGCAAGACCCTGCCCGCCGCCATGGCCGGTTTCCAGAACGTCAAGACCCGGCGGGAGAACCAGTTGCGCCGGACGCAGGCCCTGCAGCTCGACAAGGTGCCGAACGGTGAACGTCTGCGCGCCACCATGCGGCAGGCGTTCCAGGCGTCGCTGCAGGCCGACCAGGCGCTCATCACGTGGGGACAGCGCGCGCAGCGCAACTGCCGGGGCAAGCCCCGTCCCGACGTGGGCCGCGCGTCGGGACGCGTGCCCGCCGAGCGCAAGGCGATCATCGCCAAGCGCAGGCTCGTCGCGATCTGGAACCCGATCGCGAAGAAGGCCGGTCTGCCGCACCGGATCGCAGCCAATCTGTGACCGGCTGATCGCGGGATGAATTGCGGCCCATCCGGCGGTGCCGCACTATGTTGGGACGGGTCTTCCATCACGGCAAGGGACTGCGATGCGCTGTCCGGCATGCGGTAGCGACACCACGCCTGCGTTGCCACGTTGCACACGCTGCGACGCTCCGCTCGGCGGGGACGAACCGACCCTGGTCGGGGACGACCTGCGGCCGCCGAACGACGACTCGGGCACCACGCGCGTCTTCGGCGACGACTCCGCCACCGTCCCCGATCCGCACGCACGGGACCCGTACGCGCCGAACCCGTACCAGCCGGGTCCGCCGCCGTCCGTCCCCCCGCAGGACCCCCCGCCGTGGATGACGCCGCCCTCGTCCCCGGGGGAGACGGCGATCGCGTTGTCGCCGGAGCCGTGGGACGAGCCGCAGGTGTGGCAGCCGCCCCCGCCCCGCAGGCGCCGCCGCCGTGCGCTGCCGTACGTGCTGTTCCTCGCGGGCTGGGTGGTGCTGGTCGCGGTGGCGGTCGCCATCGTCCTGTGGCCGCGCGGCGACGGCGGAGGCTCCGCCGCCCCCTCGGCGAGCACGGTCGCGAGCCCGCAGGGGAACGAGTCGGCCGCGGAGGACCCCACGCCCGAGGAGTCGCCGCCGGGTGACGGCGACGCCGCCCGGGAGGCCACCGAGGTGGACGGGCTGCTGTCGGAGATGGCGAGCACCCGGTCCGAGCTCGGCGGCGTCGTCACCGGCGGATGCCAGCCGTCGGCCCTGGAACGCATCCGCCGGCAGCGGCAGGAGCAGCTCGGCAGGGCCCGCGCGCTCGACGTCGACGACCTCGACCAGGGCGCCGAGATGAAGGACGCGCTCGTCCGGGCCCTGCAGGCGTCGGTGGAGTCCAACCAGCGCTACCTGGACGCGGCGCCCGGCTGCCCGTCCGACAGCGAGGTCGCCGACGTCAACGTGCGTGCCAGCGAGGCCAAGGCCGAGTTCATGCGCTACTGGCGGCCGATCGCCGAGCGGCAGGGCCTGTCCCCGCGCTCGGCCGACACCATCTGACCCGCGCGCGTTCGGTCAGGCGTCCGGGCCCGGCGCGTCCTCCTCGAAGGAGTCGACGAACCGCTCCGGCCAGGTCAGCACCGACTCCAGCCACGCGGTGACGCGCATGGTGTCGGCGATCTGGTCGAGCTGCTCGTCCTCGGGCACGCCGATCGTGACCACGGCCAGGTCGCGGCCGAACGCGGCGTGGTCGTCCTCGCCGCCCAGCGCGGTGAGCGCGACGGGACGGTTGCGTTCCAGCTCCATCGACAGCGGGTGGCGGCGCAGCGCCCGCAGCCGGTGGCCGAGCTTGGGCTCGGGCGACTGCTTCAACCCGGGAAGCTGGTAGTCCAGCGGCGGGGCGGGCGCGTGCTTGTCGGGGGTGCCGGAGCCGTAGGGGAACAGCTTGTCCATCTCGTGCAGCCACCGCACCTGGGGAATCACCCACGCGGGCCCCGGCGCCGTACCGGCGAGTTCGTGCGCGCCGTCCAGGAGGCGCTGCGCGACCTCCGCGGCCTTGGCGGTCAGCTCGGCGGGCGGGTAGACGGTGCGCAGCGCCCAGGCGCGGCGCGTCACCGCGCGTTCCAGGACGGTCGCCAGCGCGCACTCGCGCAGCCGCGGCGCCAGCCGCGACCAGGCGCGGGCCAGGTCCGGCGGGACGGCGGGCAGCGGCCGGTTGACCACGTGCGCGAGCACCAGCACGTCCGCCCACAGCCGCAGCCACGCCCAGTCGGGGCCGGCGGCCAGCAGGTCGGCCTCGCGCAGCTCGATCAGCGTGCAGGCGCGGCCCAGCCGGCACTCGCAGCCGCAGGCGGCCGAGCGGCGCCCGTCGATCGGGGGCGGCGGTCCGGGCAGCACCTCCTCGCGTCCCTCGCCCAGCGGCACCCGCACCCGCAGCGGCCGGTCCATGCCGTCGGCGAACACCGCCGCCACGCCGGGCCGCAGCGACACCACCTCGCGGGACTGGTCGTCGTCCAGGTTCATCGCCGCGCCCACCTGGTGCCGGTCGTCGAACGCCGGAAGCCGGTGCACGACCTTCAGCGCGGTGTTCTTGATGACGTCCGGCACCAGCTTGGTGGGGATCTGCTCGGCGACGATGATGCCCTCGCCGTACGCGCGGATCTCCGCCAGCATCCCGGCGAACAGCTCCACGGCGTGCGAGCTGGTGCGTTCGGGGCCGCGGTTGCGCAGCAGCCGGTGCGCCTCCTCGATCACGATGACGTGCCGCAGCCCCGGCGCGGTGCCGCCCGCGCGGGCCCGCATCCGCAGGTGCTCGACGATGCGGATGATGAGCGTGCCCATGAGGAACGCCTTGTCCTCGTCGTTGGCGACGTCCTCGATGGCCAGCACGATGTTCTCGCGCAGCATGCCGCCGACGTCGGCGGGATGCCCGCCCTCGAAGAACCGTCCGGCCGACCCGATGCGCAGGCTGCGCAGCCGCACGTCCACGAACCCCTGGACGTCGGCCATCAGCTCCCGCCCGTACCCGACCTCGCCGATGACCTGCAGCGCGGCGTTCTGCAGCTGTTCGAGCGTGGGGACGGCGGGTTCGATGAGCGAGCCGGGCACGCCGCCGCCGGTCACCACGTCCCAGCCGTTGGCCTCGTACACCCGCTGCAGCGCCTGCGCCATGATCTGCGGGAACGGCTCCTCGGCGTCGAAGGCGGCCTGGAACAGCGCGCGCACCATGTCGATGTGGGCCTGCACCGGGTAGCCGGGCTCGGGCGCCAGCGGGTTGACCGACAGCGGCACCGCCCCCGGGTCGGACGGGTTCACCACCGTGACGCCGCCGCCGAGGTCGTGGATGCGTCCCGCCATGGCCGCGTACTCGGACTTGGCCGGTTCGATCGCCAGCCACGGGATGCCCGCGCGGGTGAGCTGCTCCAGCAGGTGCCGGACGGTCTGCGACTTGCCCGCCCCGGTCGCGCCGGTGACGAACACGTGCCGGTTGATCGTCGACCGGGGCACGGTGAACCGGCCGACCTGGCGGTCCTGCCCGTCCAGGATCGCGCCGAGCTCGATGCGCGGCTCGTGGGCTGCGGTGGACGACGGTTCGTCGGTCTCGGAGGTGACGTCGAAGTAGCCCGCGTCCAGCACCCGCAGGCCGGGCACCTCGCGGCGCGGCAGCCCGGCGAGCGCGGCCAGCGCCCCGGCCGTGGCGACGAACGGGAACCGCTGCTCGCCGTCCACGCCCCCGGCGTCGGCCCGGCGGGCCTGCCCCCGGTACGCGGCGGCCTCCGCGCGGTAGCGCGCCGGCTCGGCGCCCCGGTAGCTCTCGGCGGCCCGGTACGCCTCCGCGCCCCTGTAGGGGTCGACGTCCAACATCTCGCTGAACGAGCCGCTGACCTGCCCGGACCGCAGCCGGTACGGGTGGTGCCCGAGCTCCATCGACCCGACGAGCACGGGCGCGATCTGGCCCAGCTCCGCCGGGTTCGCGGCGCCCGCCAGCACCCGCACCCGCCACAGCCCGGCCTCGCGGAACGCGTCCAGCTCGGCCAGCCGCTGGTCGGCGCGGGCGACGGCGAGCCGGGCCTGCTCGTCCTCGCCGCGCCGCAGCATGCGCAGCTCGTGGTGCAGTTCGCGCATCTCGGCGTCGACCTGCCGTTCGTCGCACGGGTCGGCGACCACGAACCAGCCGAACGGCCGTTCCATGAGGGTGACCAGCGTCGACTCGAACAGCCCGAAGCCCTCGTCGGGACGCGCCACCTGCGGGGCCAGGCGCCCGGGGCAGCGGGTCCACGTCATCCGCTCGGCCTGGCGCTGCCACGCGTCCCCGATCGCCACGCCCCGCGCGCCGCTGGGGAACAGCAGCCCGCGCGTCTCGCCGTCCCGCGCGGGCGGCCCGCCGACCGGCCCGGCGTTGGTGATCAGCTCCAGGGGCGCGCCGCCGCCGGGCGACAGCCATCCCACCACGAACGGCCGCCGGCCCCGCGCCGCCGACATCGCGGCGGGCAGCACGCTGACGAAGTCCCATTCGGCGGAGGCGGTGCGCCGCGGCGCCGGAATCGCCTGGATCCGGTACCACGGCCCCGCGAGTACGGACCTGCCCTGCGAGAGTTCGGCACCTGAGGACTGCGCATCCGGGGCTGACGTCACCCCAGCATCCTTACCGGCCCCCGGCCGCTCGCGCCAGCACTCCTAGCGTCCCGCCGGAGGGTCGGCGGCGTGCCTCCCGCTGGACCGCAGCGACGGAACGATCCGCGTCCCCCTCCGGGCGCCGCCATGCCTGCCGCGCCTCGCCGCCCCGTCCGCGTCACCGTTCCCGTCGCCGCTCGCGTCGCCGCCCCTGCCGCCGCCCCCGCCGCCGCTCGCGTCGCCGCCCCTGTCGCTGCTCGCGTCACCATTCGTGGCGCCGCCCCTGTCGCCACTCGTGGCGCCGTCCCTGCCGCCGTCGCCGCTCGGGGCGCCATTCATGGCGCCGTCCCTGGCGCCGCTCGTGTCGCCGTCCCTGGCGCCCGTCGCGTCGCGGTTCGTGGTGCGGTTCGTGTCGTCCTCGCCGGGCGTCGCGTCCTGAGGGCTCACGTGCGGCGCCGCATGCGGCGGCACGGACGACGCGCGCGGGGGCGGCGGGCCGTGCGAGCCGTTGGACGCCTCGGAGGTGTGCGCGCCGGACGCGTCGTCCGGCGGCGGGGCGTCGCCGCTGTCGCGTTCCAGCTCGGCTTGGCCGCCGAGCTTCTCCTGCTCGCGCAGATACTCCTCGAACTGCATCGAGTGCGTGGTCGGCAGGGTGATGATGCCGGGGTTGGCGTCGACCAGCAGGATGCGGCGGCCGCTGCCGCCCGCGTGGGTGAAGACCATCGCGGTGGGCGGGAGCTCCTGCAGCTGGTGCGGCTCGATGAGCAGCTCGCGGAAGCGCTGCTTGCCCGCGCCGCCGGCGCCGATGGTGCGGCCCCAGGTGGTGGCCGAGCCGATGACCTGGGCGAGCGCCGCGTCGTCGGCGGCCGGTGCGGGCAGCGGCGACCACACCGGGTCGGTCAGCTCGTCGCCGCGGACGCGGGCGTAGGCGACCGTGCTGGCGTAGCCCTCCCCGGCGACGTCGTCCGACAGCGTCTCGCCCGCCGAGTCGGTGATCTCGGCGACGAGCAGCCGCTGCCCCGCGCCGATGTGGTCGGCGGCGACGCGGGCGTCCTCGGGGTTGCCCACGCGCATGAACCCGACGGCGGCGTGCCCGCGGCGGCCGAGCCGCTCGCGCACGTGCGGCGGGATCGACCGGTACATCAGCACCAGCCCGGTGCCGGTGGCCTCGCAGGCGTCGACCAGCCGGTCGAGCACGTCGCCGCGCAGCTTCTCCGCCCCGCACAGGAACAGGGTGTGGTCCCAGCGCCCGCCGGGGGGCGACTGCCGGATGCGGTGGGTGAGCGCGGTGGTGACGTACGTCCCGAGGATCCGGTTGGTGAGCACCCCGGCGCGGCGGTCCATGGACAGCACGTGCAGGCGCGACGGCGGCAGCCGCACCGGCTCGGTGGCCAGCTTCTCCAGCTTGCGCAGCTGCGCCTCCAGCGCCCAGGCGCGGCGCACCACGATCCGGTCGGTGGCGTCCCGGCCGAACATCGTGGCGATGCGTTCCAGCTGGTCGTCGGTGAGCAGGCCGCGGCGCAGGTCGTCGCGCGGGTCGCCGACCTGGGCCAGCACCCGCAGCGCGGCGGTGATCTGGGGGATGGTGGGCTCGGCGGCGCCGCCCCTCGGGTCGACGGGCCGCAGCACCTCGATGATGCGCTCCAGGATGGAGTTGTCGAATGACAGGTCGCGGGTGCTGCCGTGCTCGTCTCCGGCGCCGACCACCAGCGACAGCACGTCGGCGAGCGCCTCGGGGCCGAGACCCCGGGTGGCGTCGAGCCGGGGCAGGTCGGCGGGCAGCACCCACACCAGCGGGTCGTCGCCGCGGTCGGCGGCCAGCCGCAGCAGGTCGTGGGCGACCGCGCCCTCCGACAGGTCGATGACGGTGACGCGCGCGCCGACCGCCAGCCGGGACGCGCCCATGGTGGTGACGGTGGCCGACCAGCCCGCCAGCGTGCCGCCGACGACGTCGACGCGGTCGACGCCGGGCGGGACGGCCACCGGGTACCACTCGCGCTGGCTGTCGTAGGCGTGCCGGCGCCGCTCCCAGTCGCGGTACGCGGCGTCGTGCGCCCGGGCCGCGGCCTCCTCGCGGCGGCGGCGCTCGGCGCGCAGTCGTTCGAGCCGGTCGTGTTCGGCGGCCAGGCGGGCCCGGATGACCCGCTCCTCCCGCCACAGCGCGGACCCGGTGATGCCGAGGATGATCGCGCAGGCCAGCAGCGCCACACCGGCGAACGCCCAGGGCAGCACCCCGGCCAGCCCGCAGCCGACGAACAGCGCGACGCCGACCCCGGTGCCGCCCGCGGCCATGCGCAGCGGGCGCCCGGCCATGTGCTCGACGCGCCGCGGCGCCGGAACGCCGGGCGGCGGCTCGGGACGCGCGGGCTCGGGCGGGACCGGCGGCGGCCCCGGATCCGGGTGGACCTGCGCGTAGCGCCAGCCGACGTAGACGCGGTCGGCCTGGATCAGCCGCGTCATCGCGGACCCGTGGGCGCTGTCGGTCACGTCGTGAGACCCCTGGGAGTTGCGGGATGCCTGGGGGCATGGCGTCCTCTTCCGCCCAGATTAAAGACGTTCGCCGGGTCCCGCGCCACGTTCCCCCGAACAGCGCCTGGAGAACGATATTTCACGTCGAATTCGGTCAGCAGGTTCACCTGCGGTAAACATCGGACACCCGGAGGGCGCGCCGGTGGCCGGATCCGGCCACCGGAACATCGTCATTCGCCGCACGCGGGCTCAGCCGAGCCGGTACAAGGTGCCGCCTGCCCCGCCCCAGGACGAGCCGCCGTACGCGGAGCCGTCCACCACGGTTCCGTTCCGCTTCACCCAGTCCGTGACGACCGAGGATGCGGCACCCGGCCGCGCGGCCACCACCGCGCCCGTAGGTGCAGCGGCCTTCGTTCCGGCGATGGTCGACGTGCTCCGCGTACCAGCTACGGCTTGCGGGCGATTCCGCCGTACATGAGGCGCTGACCGACCGACAGTTCGTCCTCGGGCGGCACGGGTCCCTCCGGACGCCACAGCGGGAGCGGCACCACGCCGGGCTCCAGCAGTTCGTGGCCGTCGAAGTACGCGGTGATCTCCTCGGGGGTGCGGAACCGGCCGGTGCCCAGCAGCGCGAGGTACTGCTTCTCCGCGTCGCGCGCGGCCTGGCTGGAGGCGCAGAAGTGGGTGACGAACAGGTAGCTGCCGGACGGCACCGCGTCCATGTACGTCTCGACGATCCGCTGCGGGTCCTCGTCGTCGTGCAGGTGGTGCAGGATGCCCACCAGCATGATCGCCGTCGGCCGGGTGAAGTCGATGAGCCGGGTGACCTCCGGGTCGCCCATCACGGCGGCGGGGTCGCGCAGGTCGGCGGTGACGACGGTGGTGCGGTCGTTCTCGGCCAGCAGCGCCCGGCCGTGCGCCAGGACGATGGGGTCGTTGTCGACGTACACGACGTTGGCGTCGGCGGCCACGCGCTGGGCGACCTGGTGGGTGTTCTCCACGGTGGGCAGGCCGGAGCCCAGGTCGAGGAACTGCCGGATGCCCTGCTCGGCCAGGAATCGCACGCCGCGTCCGAGAATTTCCCGGTTGTACCGTGCGACGTCGTAGATCTCCGGAACGACCTTGGTGATCTCGCCGACGAACGCCCGGTCGGCCTCGAAGTTGTCCTTGCCGTTGAGGACGACGTCGTACGCCCGCGCGATGCTCGGCTTGCTGATGTCGATGCCCCTGGAGGCCCAGTCCTCCGCCTGTTCGGACACGTCCGCCATCGCGTCGCCCTTTCTCCCACGTACACCCTCCACCGATTTTTGATCTTAAGTGCCGACACGACCGAACGTCCTTCGATTCTGCTTTTCTCTCGGCCGCGGCATGACAATCCGCTCGGATCAGGACGCGGTCGCGGAGCCGCGGCCCGACGACCGGGCGGCCCAGGCACGGACGCTCCACGCGGTCTCGTCGCTGACCTCGGAGCGGCGCAGCACGAGCGCCCTGCCGTGGTCGTGCACGACTGCACCGACCACCGGCTCGCCGATGCCGTCACGGTCGGCGCCGTCCCGCAGGCGCCGCATGTCGACTTCTGACAGGCCGCTCACGCCGGGGAACGTGCGCGCGATCCGCGTTCCACCCCTCGCGAGCACGGATGATTGCCCGTCTACCTGCGAAAACACCGTGCAGCCGAGATGACCGTCCCCCGGCGCGTGAACTGCGGGAGATCGGGGCGTTGCCTCGTGTGCAACGATCTCCGTCGCGCCGATGGACACGCACCGAAAGCTGTGTGATCGGAGTTGTTCACCCGGTTTTTGGCAATTTGTGTGCCTTGTGAGGTTTGCTTACCGCCGTCAAGATCAAGGGCGGGAGGCAAGATGACTTCGCAAGTCGGTTCGGTGCCACGGCGCCGATTCCTTGGCCTGGGCGGTGCCGGCGCCGCGGCCGTCGTCCTCGGCACGGGTGTGCTCGGCGGGGAGAGCGCGAACGCGTTCACGCTCAGGAAGGACAACCCGTTCACGCTCGGGGTGGCGTCGGGCGATCCGTCGTCGGACGGCTTCGTGCTGTGGACGAGGCTGGCGCCGGAGCCGTTCGCGGCCGACGGCAAGGGCGGCATGCCCGACAGGAGCGTGCGGGTCGAGTACGAGGTGGCCCGGGACGAGCGCTTCCGGCAGGTCGTGCGACGCGGCGCCGCGGTGGCCACGCCGGAGCTGGGGCACTCGGTGCACCCCGAGATCCACGGCCTCGCCCCCGACCGGGAGTACTTCTACCGGTTCCGCGCGGGCGGCGAGATCTCCCCGGTCGGCCGGACCAGGACGTTCCCCGTGGCCGCGGCCAACCCGCGTGAACTCGACTTCGCGTTCGCCTCCTGCCAGGCCTGGCAGGACGGCTACTACACCGCGTACGACCACATGGCCGCCGAGGACCTCGACCTGGTCGTGCACCTGGGCGACTACATCTACGAGTACGAGATCAAGAACAACAACAAGCGGGGCGTGACGGTGCCGGAGCAGTTCGGCACCGAGACGTTCGACCTTGCCCGCTACCGGCTGCAGTACTCCCTCTACAAGGCCGAGGCGCCGCTGCAGAAGGCGCACGCCCGCTTCCCGTTCATCCACACCCTGGACGACCACGAGGTCGTCAACGACTGGGCCAAGGACACGGTCCTCATGGGCCGCAACCCCAACCCCGACCCGGCCGCGTTCGCCCGGCGCAAGGCGGCGGCGTTCCAGGCCTTCTACGAGAACCTGCCGCTGCGGCGCGCCCAGCTGCCCTCCGGCCCGCACATCCGCGTGCACCGCAGGCTGGCGTACGGACGGCTCGCCGACATCACGATGATCGACACGCGCGGGTCCCGCGACATCCAGGCGTGCTCGTACGGCAACGGCACCGGCCGGACCAAGGCGTGCCAGGAGCGCTTCGACACCGACCGCACCATCCTCGGCGCCGACCAGAAGCGATGGCTGCTGGACGGCCTCAGCTCCTCCCGCGCCCGCTGGCAGATCCTGGGCAACCAGGTGCCGATGCTGGAGACCGACTGGGACCCGGGCACCGGCAAGGACGTGTGGGTCGACCCGTGGGACGGCTACGTGGCCGACCGCAACGAGATCCTGGCGGCCGTCCAGGAGCGGGACGTCCGCAACCTGGTCGTCATCACCGGCGACCGCCACCAGAACTACGCCGCCGACCTCAAGCGCGACTTCGACGACCCCGACTCGCCCACGGTGGCCAGCGAGTTCGTCGGCACCTCGATCACCAGCGGCGGCGACGGCGCCGACGTCGACGCGCTCGGCCAGACCTTCCTGGCGGCCAACCCGCACATGAAGTTCTACAACGCCCAGCGCGGCTACGTCCGGGTCAACGTCAACCGCGAGCGCTGGCTCGGCGAGTTCCGCGTCCTGCCGTACGTCACCCGGCCGAACGCCCCGATCTCGACCCGCGCCGCGTTCGTCGTCGAAGACCGCAGGCCCGGCGTGCAGTCCGCCTGACCCGCTCCCCCACCCCCCGCGAGCCCTCGATCCCGGACGGATCGGGGGCTCGTCACGTACCGGAACGTCCGGACCGGCGGATGCCCGGTGCCTGGTATCAGCGGCTATGACGCGGGCGTCGCGGTGTCGGCGTCGGCGGCGGCCCGCTTCTGCGTGACATGGACGCGGGCCACGGCGGTCATGATGGCGGCGATGGGGAGCCAGACGGCCGCCGTCAGCCAGAAGTTCTCTTCTCTGCTGCCGGCGGTCAGGAGCGGGGTGAAGAGCCCGCCGAAGAACAGGCCGAAGGACAGGCCCAGGGTGGCGACCATGCCCGGCGTCGGGTCGGAGGCGCGGCGAGCCAGCCGCCACAGGCACGAGGCCGCCATGAGAAGGCCGCTGGGAACGGTGATCAGCGCGAGGATGAGGAACCGTGCGCGGAGGTTGGCCGGGGCCTCGTGCGTCCGCTGGGACTCGCCGTCGGCCGCGATCTCCGTCAGCCGGCCGCGCCAGATGGTGCCGGTGACCCGGTCGCCCTCGTCGAGGCTGTCCACGAGGGGGACCCGGGACGAGTAGTACGTCTCCCACCTGACGCCGTCCGCGTCGGTCAGCACCACACGGTCCGACTCGCCCCTCTTGTTGGTCAGGCGGACGCCGGACACGGTGAACTCCTTCGTCCAGCGGCATTCGGCGGGCCCGGACGGGGCGGCCGGGCAGCGCTGCGCCGCCTCGTAGGCGCGCAGGTCGCGGACGCCGTCCGGCGCCTGGGTCACGGCGAAGAAGATGCCGAGGGTCGCCAGGCCGACGCCGACCAGCAGGGTGACGACGGTCCCGATGACGCTGCGCAGGATCCCGGCGATGGAGAGGTTGGCCACGTCCGCATTGTCCCATTCAGTGGATCTTGCAGGCGACCCGTTAACCGCGTCCGACCAGCCGCGACGCCCTTCGGTACGGCGATCCCGGCGGCGCCCGCGCGCACCGCGTCACCGAGCCGCGGCGCCCCGACCGGCCGTCCGTCTCCTACCAGCGCGGGAGCCGGATGCCTCGCACGGGGGAGCCGGGCCACCCGCGCCGGAAAGCAGGATCAGGGATGCCGGGCCACCGAGGACCCGGCGCCCTGACCGAACGAGGAGCCCACATGCCCAGCGCGAAGATCAAGGCCGTCACTCTCACGTTGGCCGCGGCCGCCGCCGTCACCGCCTGCGCGACCTCCGCGTCCGCCGCGCAACCGCGGGCCGCCGCCAAGCCGAAGACGGCGAGCGTCACGGGCGCGGCCTCCTTCCGCCTCACCTTCGCGCCCGACGCCGACGTCCGCAGGTTCGCCATCGACGCGCACGCCGTCCCATACTCCCGGCCGATGCCGGAGATCGGCGCACCCGGCGGACTGCCCACGGACGCCCGCGGCACCGTGAAGATCTCTCACTACGTGGCCGCGCAGCAGACGACTCTCCGGGCCGAGGCCGAGGTGGACTGCCTGGCGACCAGCCCGGGCAACGCCACCCTGACGGCGAAGGTCGTCCGCGCCGACGGCCCGCTGGCCGACTGGGTGGGACGACGCCTCGGCTTCAGCGTCAACGACCGCGGCCACGACTGGGTGGGCCTCTCCTGGGCCGTCGGCAACGTCACCCAGAACGAGCACGGCACGTGGGAGGAGTCTCCGGTCGGCACCTGCATGGCCCCCGCGGCCTTCGCCCCCGTCACCCAGGGGAACTTCACCGTCCGCCACGTCGACCTGCCCCCGGCGCCACAGGGGTGAAGGGAATCGGGGCGGTCCGTCCGAACTCCGCGCACGAACTCGTCGCGATTTGACTCTCCCACAATGGGAGCGTCCATGCTTGTGGGCGTGACAGAGGGACTTCTGCCGATCGGGCGGTTCGCCCGGCTGTGCAGGCTCAGCGTCAAGCAGCTCCGGCATTACGACGACATGGGCCTGCTGGCGCCGGCCCATGTCGATCCGGACACCGGGTACCGCTACTACCGGCCCGAGCAGGCCCGCGACGCGCTCGTCATCGGCCTGCTGCGCTCCCTCGACGTGCCGCTTCCGGCGATCGGGCAGGTGCTGGCGGGGACGACCGACGTGCTGGGCGACGTCCGCGACCGGATGGAGGCCGACCTGGCGCGGCGCCGCCGCAACCTCGCCGCGCTCGAACGCATCCTCGCCGCGGGCCTGCCCCTGCCGGAGGTGCGGCTCGTGCGCGAACCGGCCCGGCGGGTGGCGCTCGTCCGCGACGTCGCGTCGGAGGAACGGATCGGAGAGGTCACGTCGGCGTGCGTGGCCCGGCTGATCGGTGCGGTGCTCGGCGGGAACGCGCAGCCGCACACTCGCCCGCCGGACCACGGCGCCGACGACGACCCTTCGGCCCCGGACGGCGGACCGCTCGGAACACTGATCGGCCTGTTCCCTCTCGACCTCGCTCCGGAGATCGCCATTTCCGTCGCGGTGGAGACGTCCGCGGCCGTCCCCGGTACGGTTCCGGACGTCCTGCCCGGCGGGTTGTTCGCGGCGGCGACCCACGTCGGGCCGTACGAGCAGATAGGGCTCACCGCGTACGCGCTGCTGGCCTGGGTCGGCGACCACGGGCACCTGCCCGCCGGGCCGCTCCGGGAGGTCTACGTCTCCGACCCCGCGCGCACGCCACCGGACCAGCTCCGGACCCGCCTGATGATCCGGCTGGACGACGCGGAATGAACGCGCCTCCGGAAACGGACCCGCGAAAGACGAATACGCGCCCGCCCACGCATCCGCCCCCGAAGGGACCCGAGTGATGTCGCCCTACGACGTCAAACGAGAACGCAAAGAACTGTACGCGCCGAAGAACACCGCGTGGGCGCTGATCGAGGTGCCCGAACAGCAGTTCATCGCGATCGACGGCCAGGGCGACCCCAACACCTCGCCCACCTACGCGGCCGCCGTCGAGGCCCTCTACACCGTGGCCTATACGCTCAAGTTCGCCGCCAAACGCGACGGCCAGGATTTCGTCGTGGCGCCCTTGGAAGGGCTGTGGTGGGCGGATGACTACGAGGCGTTCACCGTCAGGGCGAAGGCGTCCTGGAAATGGACGATGCTCATCAGCCTGCCCGACTGGATCACCAAGGAGACGATCGAGGAGGCCCGCGCCGCCGCGGCGGCCAAGAAGAAACTCCCCGCCATCGCCGGCCTCCGCCACCACACCCTGCACGAGGGCCTGTGCGCCCAGATCCTGCACGTCGGCTCCTACGACGACGAGGCTCCCCTGCTGGCCCACCTCCACAACGACTACGTCAAGGCCAACGGCCTGCGCCTCCACGGCCTGCACCACGAGATCTACCTCAGCGACCCGCGCCGGACCCGGCCGGAGCAGCTCAAGACGATCCTCCGCCAGCCCGTCCGCCCGTCCGAGTGACGCCTCGCGGCATAGGGACCGCCCGTTGCCCGCGCACACGCCCGTGCCATGGACGCGGGGAGGTCAGAGGGCGCGTTCCCCCTCGACGAGCGCCGCGAGGTTCGCCAGCGCCATCCGGCTGCCGGTCTCGTTGTCGGCGGCGGGAATGGCGTCGGGAATCCCCTCGTGCACGATGACGACTTCGGTGCCGCCGTCGGCGTCGGTGAGCGTCGTCGTCATCGTCATGGTCCCGCGCATTTCCGGTTCCGCGGTCTCGAACTCGAACACCTCGACCACCCGCTCGTCCGGGACCAGCTCGGCGAAGTGGCCGTGGTAGGTGTCGGTGTGCGACGACGACTTTCCGGTCGGCCCCGGCACGTCATAGGTGAGCGAAATCCGGAACGATCCGCCTTCCCGGGCGTCGAATTCGTGAACGTGGCTGCTCATGCCCGCCGGAACCCGCCATTTCGCGATCGCGTCCGCGTTCACGAGCGCCTGGTAGACGACAGAGCGCGGCGCGTTCACACGCTGAGAGACCCGCGTCGAATACATGTCGCCGACATTACCGGCGGACTGCGCGCCTGTCCCGGCCCATATGCGCGCCGCGCCCCTCGCTGAGCCGTCGCAGGCGACTTCCCGGGGTTGGGCGCCCGGCACCTGCGGGCCAGCCTCCACGGCCCAGCGACAGGCACCCGAACTGGGTCCCAAAGCAGGTCTCAGGACCCTGGGGGGCACCCGCAGCCCAACACGATCATCTCGATCGTGCAACGTCCCGACAGCGGCGCCGGAGCTCTCGAGTACATCGCCGTCACCCTGCTGATCGCCGGAATCGTCACCGCCGTGTCCATGTCCGGTGTGGGGGCCACCGTGGCGCATGCCTGCACCAGCGCGGTCTGCCGCGTTCTCGGCGACTCCTGCCCCCTGGCTCAACGGGGCCGCGGAGAGACGCCGCCCGGCACACTCGCCCATCAGACGGTGCGTCCGACCAAGCCGCCGCTGCCGAAGCCGGTCTGCCGGCCGAATCCGGACGCGCCCTGGTTCGACCGGCTCAACGCGCACAACGACTACCAGAACCGGAGGCCGCTGACCGACTCCCTCAACGCGGGGGCGACCAGCGTGGAGGCCGACGTGTGGTGGGAGGACGGCGAGCTCAAGCTCAAGCACGACAAGGGCACCGCCAAGGTCGGCACCCTGCGCGACAAGTACATCGACCCGCTGATCGAACGGGCCCGGCAGCAGGGCGCCGTCTACCCGGGCCGCCGGGAGCCGTTCCAGATCTTCATCGAGGTCAAGAGCAAGCCCAAGGCGCTCGCCTACAAGCAGATCCTCAAGGAGATCAAGGATCTGCCCCCGGACGTGCAGGTCGTCCTGCCGCTCAGTGCCGCCGACCCGTACGAGGCCGACCGGCAGGCGGTCATCGGCGCACCGTCGAACGTCACCTTCCTGACCGATTTCGACGAGTGCAGGATCCCGGCCAACCTCGATCCGAGGAACCCCGCCTACGACCACGAGTACGCCCAGCGGGTCTCCATCCTCAACGGTGACTTCAAGAAGTGCGTCTCGTCGGACCCCGCGCTCAGCGAGGACGAGAAGGAGGAGTTCACCCGGCTGGTGCAGAAGGCCCACGACGCCGGCCTCAAGGTCCGCATGTGGCACGGCCCCGACGGCCAGTACCGTTCCGACTGGTTCGCCAGCGGCAAGGGCTTCGGCGGCGACAACCCGCTCATGGGCGACAACGAGGCCAACGGCGCCTTCACCAAGTGCCTGCCCGGCATGCACGACTGCCGCAGGTTCCGCCAGATCGACTGGATGGACCTCGAACTCGCCGCCGGGGTCGACTACCTGCCCACCAACCACCTCGGCGCGGGCGCCGCCCACCTCAAGTACTGCGGCCTCCCACCCCGCACCAGCTACCCCACCCCGCCCCCACCCACGAAGAAGCCCGCGCCCCCGACCACCCTCCCCAGCCCCTCCGCCGGCCCCGCCCCCGCCCACTGACTCCTGTGGCCCCGCCGTCGATCACGGTGAGCCCTTCCTGATCGCCCTGGCGCGGAGGCCGAGTGTTGAGCGCGAAGTGGCGGAGCCTCTGTCAGTATGCGGCGAGGTTCATTCGCGGATCTTGGGTCGCGACAGACCTTCTTCCCGATTCCGGGTGTTGGAGGTACAGGGATGAGTTTCCGGCTGGCGGCGTACGCCGTGTGCATCGAGGACGGGCGCGTGCTGCTCGCTCGTCACATGCTCAGCCGAGGTCATACTCACTACTCTTCACCGCCGTGTGAACGCCCGCCACTCGTCGGCCCGGAAGGTCGACTTCGGCCCCTCGGGGTTCTTGGGAGTCCCGCACGGGCGACACCGGCTGCGAGGTCCGCCACCTCGACGCAGGCACCAGCGCCGCTGCACGTGAGGCCGGGCCATGGGCGGCCCGGACGGCTGCGGTGCATCCGCACTGGGTAGCCGGGCGGCGCTGGCGTACCACCGGTCCCCCCGCCTGCACCGGCCACCCCTTGCTGACGACCCGGCGGGCCTTGGTCGCGACCCCGGGCAGGTCACCCGCCATGCCGAGCGACGCGGTACGCCTTGCGTGTGCACGGAGCGCTCTGGGCGCCTTCGCTGTACGGGGGACCACGGTGACGTAGCCACCAGCGCCGACCGGTCCCCAGTACCAGACCCACAAGATCACATGTACTGAGCTATATGCTGACCTGCGCAGACTTCGATCAGGATGACGGGACAGCGATGCCGACTCACGAGTGGACCATGGCCAATGATGAATACGGCTCGCGTCCGCGCCCCAGGTGGAAGACCTACTTGACCGTCGCCTTGGGATTGTCGGGATTCCTGGGACTACTCGCCGTGCTCTACTTGATCAGTACGCCAGGAGGGACTACCCCGTCCCTTGGCTCGAAGAGCTACAGCACCAACGTCGAGTGCCAGGTGAACACGACCGGATCGCAGGGCACGGTAACGATCAACGGCACGATCACAGGCGACGCGACGAGCTATTCGGTCACCGTCGAGGTCTTGGATGCAGCCTCTCACCAGCGGATCGGCCTTCAGACCTTCGAGGTTCGAGGCACGAACACCTTCGGAGGAACCACCGCGGCGCAAGCTCCGATTGGACCCGCCGGCATTGAATGCAAGATCACCAAGGTCGCCTAATTAGGCCAGCGAACGTCAGCCGAGGTCATACTCACTACCCTTCACCGCCTCGGTGAACGCCCGCCACTCATCGGCAGCGAACGCCAACTTCGGCCCGTCGGGGTTCTTGGAGTCTCGGACAGCGACCACTGCGGCAAGGCTGGAGATCTCCACACACTGTCCACCGTGGTGGTCACTGTGGCTGCTCTTACGCCAGCGGACGTCAGCCGAGGTCGTACTCACTGTTTCTCACCGCCTGCATGAACGCGCGCCACTCCCCCGCGGCGAACGCCAACTTGGGGCCGTCCGGGTCCTTGGAGTCCCGCACGGCGACACCGGCGGCGAGGTCCGCGACCTCGACGCACTCGCCGCCTTCATGCCCGCTGCGGCTGCCCTTGCGCCAGGGGACGTCAGCCGAAGTCATACTCACTACCCTTCACCGCCTGCATGAACGCGCGCCACTCCGCAGCGCCGAAGGTCAGCCTGGGCCCCTCGGGGTTCTTGGAGTCCCGCACGATGACACCGGTTACGAGGTCCGCAACCTCGACGCACTCGCCGCCTTCGTGAGAACTGCGAGTGCTCTTGCGCCAGCGAACGTCAGCCGAGGTCGTACTCACTACCCTTCACCGCCTGCATGAACGCGCGCCACTCCGCAGCGCCGAAGGTCAACTTCGGACCGTCAGGATTCTTGGAGTCCCGGACAGCGATCGCCGGGGCAAGGGTGGCGACCTCTACACACTCTCCACCGTGGTGGTCACTGTGGCTACTCTTACGCCACCGAGGGACCGAAGGGTCATGGGTTCTCATAGCTCTCCATTATTGACTTGATCACAGCTCGCGACTCGTCCACTGACAGTGCATGACTACGCAGAATGCTATACCCCTCGCTGCATCTGGCAACGGCGCTAGCTTCTTGAATAAGCAGGCCCTGCCCGAAGGACTCGATGTAGGCAACCCCGGGCCCATCAATGAAGCTCAGCAGAGTGCAACTACCTCCGAGTCCCTCGTGGTAGCCAACGTCGTGTGGCACGATATGCACGTGGACCTTGGGACGTAGCGATAGGTCGAGCAGATGCTGTAGCTGCTCCTGCATGACCTCTGGGCTGCCTATTTGACGTCGCAGAACGTTCTCGTCCAACGTAAGCCAGACACGCGGAGGATCCTCACGCATGAGGATGTTCTTGCGATCCATTCTCTTGCGCAGGAGCGGCTCTACAGCATCGGGCTGCTGGTTGGCGCCGATGATCGCCCGGGCGTACCCCTCGCTCTGACAAAGACCAGAGACGAGCATGGCCCCATAGATGTGCAGCGAGTCGGCCTTGGCCTCGTACTCCAGGTAGTGGTTGAAGCCTGGGGGCGGGGCCACGTGGCGGCCGGCCTTCTCGATCTCTTCGGCCATCTTCTGGAAGGTCTTCTCCGGGATCTTGAAGAACGTGTCCAGGTCGATGGCCGAGTCCACGGACGGCTTGGTGCCGGTCTCCATCTTCTCGATCCATCCAGGGGTGCAGCCGAGAGCCTCGGCGAGCTGGAGGCGAGAGAGCCCCGCCCCTTCACGGTAGGAGCGTAGGACGGCGCCGAAGGCGCGGATGAGCGGATCACGGGTCTGCTCGGGCTGCTGTCCGGTCATGGGGGGTCACCTCCGCGTGCGGGATGAGACTTGGTGGTCCTGCACTGTGTGTTCAGTCTGACGCAGAGAGTAGTCGAACGTGTGAGGCTGGTCACAGCATTTCCTCGAGAAATCCAGACCGAAGGTTCATCGACATGCAGATCGACGACCCCGCTATGGAGCGGCTGCGTAGGGACTTCCCTGGGCACCACATCTGGCGGTCCAAGAGGTGGGACGGGGCGCCGGGCGAATACGTCGCCACACTGATCGACCCCACCGCCGGAGTGGACGCCACGGTTATGCAGCCGAACCCCACCGCGTTGCGTAAGGCACTGAACGCCGAGGCCAAGCGCGCGCGGGCCAAGGGCAACGGTCGCTGACCAGGGGGGAGAAAGCGGCGCGGCCGGTGGGCGTCCCCCCGGGCACACCGGCCGCGCCGCCCATACACGAAGGGAGACCCAATTCCCATGGGCTTCGACAAAGGACGGCATGCGGCGACCCCCGAGCAACTCATGCCGCGTAATCCCCGTAGGGAACACCTGGGCGCGCTCAAGGCGTCCCTGGAAACGCACAACATCCGCGGCTCCGTAGTGGAGCGGTGCGGTTTCCCCCTCTTGAGGATCGCCCGGGAGAGAACGTCCGCTTGGACGAGGGAGATCGGGTGCGACTACGTCCAGGGCGTGTGGTGGTTCGTCTGGGCCGACAACGGCAAGGTGATCACTTCCGCCGAGCGCGTGGACGTGGCCGTGCGAAAGATCGTCCAGGAGATGAGCGCCTCATGATGACGCTGGTGGTCTTCGTGTACGGAACGGCGTGCCTGGTCGCGGGCGTGGTGTTCGGGAACGGGTGCGGGAGCCGGTGACGCCAACCGGTGCGGGCGGCGTTCGACATGGTGACGGCCGCGCGTCGTAGGCCATGCACACCGGGCTTGCTGCCGGAGGCCTTCAAGGCGATCGGGGCGAACGCCGTCCGCAAGCCTGAACAACTCGATGTGGCACACCAGCCGATGCTCACGAGATATGCCCCCGCTTGCCGGGCAGGCGCTCCAAGACGCTCGCTGGACAGACAGTCGCCAGGTAAGCGCGCCTTGCGCTGGGAAGCAGGACAGCGCGCGTGAACAGGACGAGCCCGTCTCGTACAAGGGAGAGATCGGGTTCGTGCCTGGGGGTGAGAAGCAAGTCGAACTCGTCAGGTGTGACGAGCGGGGCGGCGGGTGGCCGTTGTCAGTCCCACCAGAACCACCAGGACTCGGCGCCGACCAGGAACTTCGCGTACTCCTCGAAGTCGCCGACCCCCTGCCAGATGTTGTCGGGGCAGAGCGCGTGGTGTTCGACGGCGACCTGGCGGGCGTGCTCGATCGTCGTCGGCGGCGCGGCCACGGAGAGCCGGAGGATGTCGAAGCCCACCGAGATCACACGGACGCCGAACCGGTCCTCCCAGGTGCGGATGACGGCCGAGATCTTGTCCGTGCTGATGTGGTTGCACGGCCCGTCCCAGCCCGCCACGGTCAGCGCGTCCGCGCCGCGGTCGGCGGGGACCAGGCCGAGCAGGCTGGAGTCGCTTCCCTGTCCGTGGCGTCGCGCGACGGTGTCGGCGTCCACATCCGCCTTGCCGGGAGGGGCCAGGCCGGGCCACGGGCCTGAAAGCGGGCCGCCCTGCGAGTCCTCCGTCACCGAGTTCCACTTCTTCTCCAGGACGTCCCCGGCGTCGAGTGCGTCGATGGCGTCGACGGGCTCCGGCCACAGTTCGCCGTCATGCCAGGGACGGCTTGGGTCGTTGGCCATCCCGTCCAGCAGCAAGGGGTAGAGGCCGGTCTCGTGACGAAGGTCGTAGAGCCTCAGCCAGTGCCGGCCCGCGTCGGGGAGCCGTTCGTCCGACACCCAGAGGGCCGGACGGTCGGCGTCCTCGGGCGTGATCAGCTTGCCTGCGGGCAGTCCGTCCGGCAGTTCGTTCAGGGATCCTCGCGACATGCGGGGCAATCTAACCGGCCCCACCGACACGCCGACCACGCCGTGCACGCGGCCCCTATGCCGACAAGGCTCAATGAGGACACGCACCTCCAGCGCGCAAGCGTCCAGGACGCGGACGCCGGTGCGTAAACCGCACCCAACCGTCACCACATGTCGCAATGCCTCATGTAGTGGCGTCGGCTCCCGATCCGCGACGCGCCGCACAGAGGGCCGGAACCGCACCGCGTACCAGGGTGAGGCCCAGTGGGACGAACGCGGCCGCGAGGGCCAGGACGAAAGCGATGCCGTGCGGTTCGCCCGCCTTTAGCACTCCAGTGGCGTGTAGGGCCATCGGGGCGAGGCAGAGTGACCGCCACGGGCCAAGGGTGCGGGAGAGGTAGGCGCCGATCGCCAGGACGATCCAGCCGAGGTTGTACGCGGCGGTCAGCGCGTACGCGAGGTTCGGGGAGGCATAGACGTCACCGACGGTCGCGGTGGCGGCCGTCACGCCTTGGTGGTCCACCAGCCGGAAGGCGAGGTGGTTGATGCCCTCGTAGAAGGCCAGGGCGATGAGCCCGGTGAGGGCGGACGCGCCTGCCAGCAGTCCCCAACCGGGCCTCGTCCTGCCGATCAGGGCGGCGAGCGAAAGGAACGCCGGCCACAGGGCGAACCAGCCGAGCGCGAACACGACGTACGACGCCGTCATGAGCGCCGGGTGGTCCTGGTAGGCGGCCAGCTGCCCGGGGTAGTCGAACCCGGTGGACGGCCCGTCGGGCGAGAGGAGGTCGGCCGAGATCCGCAACGACTCCCCGACCAGCAGCAGCAGCGGCGAGATGAGCATGGAGGCCCCGCCCAGCCGGTGCGTCAAGGAGAGGAAACGGCCGTCGTCGGCATTGTCAGAGGAGGACTTGGTGAGGACATGCGGCACAGTGATCACCATGCGGGCGAAGCCCCGGTCTGCGCACTGGCCGAACGTCAATGCCTCGCCCCCACTTTGGTGGGCCCTTGAAGGGCGTCGTCGGTGACACTCCGCCGGCGGCCGGATTCCTGGGGGGCGGCAGGGATGAGCGGCCGCCCCCGGGACGTCGTCAGCGGAAGCGGCGGAAGAAGCCGCGCAGGTCGTCGACCAGCAGGTCGGCGGCGTCGTGGGCGGCCCAGTGGCTGCCGCGGTCGTACTCGTTCCAGGACACGATGTTCTTGTGGTCGCGTTCGGCGAAGCGCCGCAGCGGCCGGAAGTCGTAGGCGAACGAGGCCAGCCCCAGCGGGAAGGTGGTCGGCTCGGTCGTCCGGTCGGCGTGGTGGTTCTCGTAGTAGAAGCGCGCCGAGGACGCCGCGGTGTTGGTGAGCCAGTAGATCGTCGCGTTGGTCAGGATGACGTCGGGGTCGGGCACGCCGGCCAGGAGCTGGCCGATCCAGGCGAGCTGCCCGGCCGGGGAGTCGGCCAGGGCGTGCGCGAGGGTCTGCGGTTGCGCCTGCTGGGCGCGGTCGTGGATGGCGTGCTCGACGAAGTTGCCGAGGAACCGCAGGTAGCCCTGTTCCTCGGGGGTGAGGTCGACCAGTTCGGCCGGGTCGCCGGAGGGGAACGAGAAGATCTGGTTGACGTGGACGCCCAGCACGCGGTCGGCGTGGCGGCGGCCGAGTTCGGGGCTGACGATCGCACCCGCGTCGTTGCCGTGCGCGCCGAACCGCTCGTAGCCGAGCCGCCGCATCAGCTCGGCCCACGCGTCGGCGGTACGGGCCGCGTCCCAGCCCTTGGTGCGGGTGTGTCCGGAGAAGCCGAACCCGGGCAGGGACGGGATGACCACGTGGAAGGCGTCGGCCGGGTCGCCGCCGTGCGCGGCCGGGTCGGTGAGGGGGCCGACCAGGTCCAGGTACTCCACGAAGGTGTTGGGCCAGCCGTGGGTGAGGATCAGCGGGGTGGCGTCCGGTTCGGCGGAGCGGACGTGCACGAAGCGGATGGTCTGGCCGTCGATCTCGGTCGTGAACTGCGGGAAGGAGTTGAGCCCGGCCTCCTGAGCCCGCCAGTCGAAGCCGTCCCGCCAGCGCGCCACCAGGTCGCGGACGAAGGAGCCCGGCACGCCGTACTCCCAGCCGGGCTGGATCGGGCCGCGCTGCACGCCGTCGGTGACCTCCTCGGCCGGCAGTTCCTCGGCGAAGCGGGTCCGGGCCAGCCGGTCGGCCAGGTCGTCGAGGTCGGCCTGCGGGGTGTCGATGCGGAACTCGCGGATGTCGCTCATGGGGACGACTCTGCACCGCCATTAGGAGAAGTTCGTTCCTAATGGTCCGGCAGTCTTGGATTCATGCTGGAAACCTCGGCGCGCCTGCTGCGCCTCCTCGCCCTCCTGCAGACGCCCCGCGACTGGACGGGCGCCGAACTGGCCGAACGTCTCGGCGTCAGCGGCCGGACGGTCCGCGCCGACGTCGAGCGGCTGCGCTCGCTGGGCTACCCCGTGCACGCGACGCGCGGCTCGGCCGGCGGCTACCGGCTCGGCGCGGGCGCGTCGTTGCCGCCGCTGCTGCTGGACGACGACGAGGCCGTCGCGGTCGCGGTCGGGCTCCGCACCGCCGCCGGCAGCGTTGCCGGGAACGCCGAGGCGTCGCTGCGCGCCCTGGCCAAGCTGGAACAGGTCATGCCGTCCCGCCTGCGGCACCGCGTCAACACGCTGCAGACCTACACGGTGCCGGTGCCGAACGACCGGCCCGGCCCGTCCGTGGACCCCGACGTCCTGACCGCCCTCGCCGCCGCGTGCCGCGCGCACGAACGGCTGCGTTTCGACTACACCACCCACGCGGGCGGCGGCACCCGCCGCGAGGTCGAGCCGTACCGGCTGGTCACCTGGGGACGCCGCTGGTACCTGCTGGCCTACGACCTGGACCGCGCCGACTGGCGCACCTTCCGCGTGGACCGCCTCACCCCGCGCATCCCGACCGGCCCCCGCTTCACGCCCCGCGCCCTGCCCGACGACGACGTGGCGGCCTACGTCTCGGGACGCGTCTCCGCCGCCGCCTGGCGCTACCGGGCCCGCGTCACCGTCCACGCCCCCGCCGACGTCATAGCCGACCGCATCAACCCGGCCGTAGGCACCGTCGAAGCCGTCGACCCCGAGAGCTGCATCCTGCACACCGGAGCCGACACCATCGAAACCCTCGCCGTCTACCTGGGCCTGCTGAACGCCGACTTCACCGTCACCGAACCCCCCGAACTCGTCACCCACCTACGCATGCTCGCCACCCGCTACACCACCGCCACCTCTTGACCCGGCCGGCCTGGCGTGCCCCGTGGTAGGGGCGGCCACACGACTCGTCGCCACCGGCTGTGCGTCGCGTCCTGGTGAGCCCCGGGTGTGCCGTCCAACGGGAGTTCCCTATCTTCCGCTATGCTCCGCCTATCAAGGGAGTGATAGGGAAGGTTGGGGTAGTTGAGACCGGGTGATCAGTGGTACTCCGTCGAGCAGGTGGCCGCCTTGCTCGGGCTGCATGTGAAGACGGTGCGCGGCTACGTGCGCGATGGCCGCCTCCAGGCCACCCGCATCGGCAAGCAGTACCGGATCGCGCGGGCGGACCTGGAGTCCTTCACCGGGCGGCCGCTGGACGAGCCGCACCACGCGCGACCTCGCGCGGAAGTGACCAGCGTCGTTCAGGTGGACGCGGTCGGCCGCGAACTGATGGACCGCCTCAGCACCTACCTCACGGCCACGGTCAGCGCCTCGCACGACGGCCGCCAGCCGCGCGTCGAGATCGTCTACGACGAGGAGCGCGCCGCCATGAAGATCGTCATCCTGGCCGATCTGGACCGCGCCGCCGACATCCTCAGACTCGTCGACGCCTACCTGAACGGGAACTCATGACCGTCCCTCGGTGAGGACACAGCACAGGACGACCACGTTCGCCACCCCGCCTGTCACCGAGACGTCCCCCTCTGAGAATCGACGACCGGCACACCCTCCGGACTGCCGTCAGCACCACGCGGCGCAACCCCATGAAGGACCCTGGATGTCACACGCCACCCAGCACATCGGCGACACGACAGTGCTCATCTGCAACCCGGACGGGAATGTTCTGAAGGCCGAGCAGGACGCCCTGGACCTCATCGGAGACACCGCCGCGAACGGAGCCGACATGGTCGTCCTCCCCGTGGAACGGCTTGACGACGCCTTTTTCGACCTCTCGACCCGTATCGCCGGAGAGTTCCTCCAGAAATTCGTGAACTACGGGGTGCGCGTCGCCATCGTCGGCGACATCTCGACGCAACTCCAGGCGAGCAGCGCCCTGCGCGCCTTCGTCGCCGAGAGCAACCGCGGCAGACACGTCTGGTTCGCCACCACACTGGACGACCTCACCGCCCGGCTCGGGTGAAGGCCGCGCCGGGGCCGGCATGGCGCCCTCGGACGGTGAACTCTGGGCCCGACGCCGTGGCCGTCGATCAACATGTGGTGCTTGGAGCCCACCCGGCCGCGCCCGACCAGGCTCGGCCCGTTCTGGGCCCTGCCATTGAGCTGCGCGACGAGTTCGAGTCCGCGCCGGGCTCGGCCACCCACCTGCCCCGCCCGACCGGGAACGAACGTCTGGTGGTCGGCACGGCGGGTAGTCGCCAGCGCGCCCCAACGCGGCCAGCGGTCAGCGCGGCACGGCCCGACGCAGCGGCCGATCAGCACGGCGCGGCCCGACGCGGCCGGTCGTCACCACCGCACGGCACCACGCAGCCCGTCACCACCACCGCACGGCACCACGCAGCCCGTCACCACCACCGCACGGCACCACGCGGCCCGTCGCCAGCACCGCACGGCACCACGCGGCCGGTCGTCAGCACGGCGCGGACCGGTGCGGTGGGTAGTCGCCGGCGCCGCGCGAGTCGGCGCGGCCGGTGGTCAGCGCAGCGCGGGCCAGCCGGGTAGTCATCGGCGCGGGCTGGCGCGGTGGGGTGGGTGGCGCGGTGGATTTCTGGCACCGGCCTTGGCCTGTTCTCAGGTGGGGTGTGGATTCGAGCGGGCGGTGTCCAGGTCGGCGGCTTCGATGACGGTCGCGGCGGCGGCGCGTACCGCCGGGTCCGGGTCGTCCAGCAGGGCGAGCAGGGTCGGCCGCCGGGACGCGGCCGCCGCGCGGGCCTGCGCCGCACTACGGTCGGCGGTCGGGGCGCCCACGATCCGGGCGAGGAGTTCCAGCAGGCCGGCGCGGGCCTCGCAGCCTGGGGCGGCGGCCACGTCCAGCAGCAAGGGCGCCGCAGGCCCGGCGGCCGAGCAGGGCGCGTCCTTCTCCAGGAGCCGTGACGCCAGGGCCTCTACCGTGCGCTCGGCATGGTCGGCGTTCGCCGTGGCCGCGCGCAGGATCAGGTCGGGGATACCGGAGGCGTCGCGATCGCGGGAGGTCGCGAGGGACTCCCAGTCGACCTTGCCCAGGCGCACCGTCAGTTCGTGCGTCGGCCACAGCCGCTCGGGGCGCAACTGCAACGTGACCGTCCCGTGGTCGCCGCCGACGACGAGCGTGGCGTCGGGCCGCAGGACGAGATGGTCGATGCCGCTGCCGAGTTCCAGATCGGCGGCGAGCAGGGTGAACACGTCCCAGATCCGGACGACTCCGTCGGACCAGGCGATGGCGACGGCCGGACCGGTCGGCAGCGACTCCGCGTGCAGGGCGGTGACCCGGTTCCGCCTCCTGACGTCGTACGGCGTGTCCCGTGGGTCGACGTTCGATCCCCAGATCCGGACGACGCCCTTGTCGTCTCCGCTCCACATCACCGGGGCCCCGGTCAAGGTCCGCATGCTGGTCACCGCCGTTATCGCGCCCTTGTGCAGGGCGTGGTGGAGAGCATGCGGCGGGTCGGCGTCCAGGAGGCGGGCGTGCACTCCGCCGTCACGGTCCCCGGCGACGAGGGTGACGGCCTCGGAGTCGAGGGCCGTCACCGTCAGCCCAGGCGGCTCGGCGTCGCCGGTCAGCCGCCCGAACGAGATTTCGGCGCGTTCAGGCCGCTCGGGGCTCACCTGGCGCGCCGTCCACCTGCCGCGGTCGTCGGTGTCGCCCGCCGCGATCGCGACGGGCCCGATGTCCAGCCGGGCGTCCTCGGGGTCGGGCGCCGCGATCCACTCTTCTCGCAGGTCGATCCCGAGCGTGTCCGCGACGCGGCGCAGGGCAGCGCGTGTCCGCGCGTGGATGTGGAGGGGAGCGTCGTGGTACTCCCCGGCGTTGTACCGGATGATCGCGTCGGGCGCGCCGTAGGCGTAGGTCCGGGCGCCCAGCTCCCGCCACGGCAGCAGGCCCAGCTCCGGGAACCGCTCCCGGACCCGCCGGGCCATCTCCGCCTCGTCCGCGCCGAACTCCTCCTCCCCCAGCGACAGCGTCCACCCGAAGTGCTCGGGCAGCCGCTCCACCGCGAGCTGGAGGAAGAACTCCGACACCGAGCGGCTCTGCTCGACCCAGTCCTTCTCAACGCTCACGAACACCCGCGGATCGGCCATCCCGGCCTCCGCGGCCAGATAGCCCCACTCGTTGCAGTACTGGTTCTCCGCCATGAGGACGCAGACCCGCCGGTCGCCGCCGGGGCCGACGTACGGGTTGTCCTCCGGCAGCCCGTCGCTCGCGCCGTACCCGGTCGGGTCGGGACGCACGGTCGGGGGCCACAGCGGGTTCGTCCAGTAGAGGCGGGGACGGTGGGTGAAGGAGTTGAACGGCAGATCCCACCACTCGTCCAGTGCCTTGGGGATCGGCAGCGCCAGGTCGACGTCGGCGAACCGGTCGTCGTCGCCCGTCCGGCCGGACAGCCGGCGTACGTACGCCTTGTGCTCGTCCTCCGACCAGCGCGGCCAGACGGTGTCATCTTCGAGCGGAACGTACCCCCACTCCTCCTGGAATTGGCGCAGCAGCTCCCAGCGCGGCCCGGTGTCGGCGAGGTGCTCGGCGAACTCCTCCTCGGTCATCCGCGTCCGCTCGTCCCAGCGCGGCATCACCTGCCGGAGCCGCTCCGCAAACCGCCCATAGTCCACGATCCCCGTCACACGGCCCGACCCTACCGATGGCGAATCAACGCGCTGGGGCGGCCCAGGGTCCCGGGGCGGCGTGGCGTGACGGTGACGACGTCCCAGGGAGGCGTCTTCGGCCACCACGGGAGGCGGAGAGCCGGCGTTCACTGACCGTTTACGCGAATGTCACCAATTCCTAAGCCATTCGTCTCGAATCTGTTCCACATAGGCATATTCGGGCCCGGCAGTCCTTCACCGACGCCCACAGACACCCGCCCGATCCTCTCGTTTCAAGCGCGGCGAGCGCACCGGCCAAAGTAAGCTGCATTCGGTGCCGATCGCGGGTTTTGCCCGCTTGGCGATGACCAGTACTGTCTCTCCTGGCGCTGAGGGAGTTCCCCGTCCGTGGGGGCTGTACGGCGAGCGGCACACACCGCCTGAGCATGCGATCGAGCCGGTCGCGGACGACCGCGCTCGTGCCGTGGCGTACACCGATGAACGAATACGAGGGTCACCTTTGAACATTCTGGAAGCGGTTTTCCTCGGTGCCGTGGAGGGGCTGACCGAGTTCCTGCCGATATCCAGCACCGGGCACCTGACGATTCTGGAGAGCCTGCTCGGATATTCTCCCGACGATTCTGACATCACGGCGTTCACCGCGATCATTCAGGTCGGTGCCGTTCTGGCGACGCTGCTGTACTTCCGTGCCGACTTCGCGCGGCTGATCGGCGCGTGGCTGCGCGGTCTGTTCCGCCGCGAGTACCGGGACGATCTGGACTACCGCCAGGCATGGGCGGTGGGGCTCGGCGCGATTCCGATCGGCATCGTCGGCCTGCTGTTCAAGGAGCAGATCGAGACGACGCTGCGCAACCTGTGGTTCGTCGGGTCGGCGCTGATCCTGTGGAGCGGGGTGATGTACTTCGCCGACAGGACCGCCACGCAGGCCCGGAACGAGAAGGACGTGACCTGGAAGGACACCTTGATCATCGGGATCGTGCAGTGCCTGGCGCTGATCCCGGGGGTGTCCCGTTCGGGCGCGACGATGTCCGCGGGCCTGCTGCGCGGCCTGGACCGGGTCACGGTCACCAAGCTGTCGTTCTTCCTGTCGGTTCCCGCGCTGACCGCCGCCGGGGGACTACAGATCGTCGACGAGTACGACGCGATCTCCCGGGGTGTCGGCTGGCCCGCGACCCTCACCGCCACGGCGGTGAGCTTCATCGTGGCCTACGTCGCCGTGGCCTGGCTGCTCAAGTTCGTCGCCAAGCACACCTACACCGTCTTCATCGGCTACCGGGTGATCCTCGGCCTCATCGTCCTCGCCCTGGTCGCCACCGGCACACTCTCCGCCTCCTGACCCCCGGCCGCGCGACTTCACCACAACGGACCGGGAGTCGACCTGAGACCCAGCCGCCAATGACGTCGAGACCCGCGCCCGGCGCGCTGGTGCCCGGCCGGACGGCGCCGACGCCGTCCCGCGGGCACCAGCGCCGATGCCGAGCAAGGCGGCGGGCATTCCGCCGACACGGCTGCTGTGGGGTGGGCGGCAGCCTCTTGGGAGTAGGAGAGGCCACGCGGTGACGCAGAGGCGTCAGGCTTTTACGGGGAGGAAGGTTTCCAGGTCCATGGAGGGGTGGGGGTACTTCCATTCGAGGTCGGCGAAGGGGATGTACATGCCTTCGGACTGGCCGGCGAGGAAGTAGTTGCCGTTCCACTGGTTGGGGTGGGTGACCGGGTCACCGGCCGGGAAGTTGGCGCCGAGCGGTTCGTAGTGGACGCCGACGCCGAACATGGCGTACACGGCGGCGTCCACGAAGTTGTTGTGCTCGATGGAGCCGCGCAGGTGGGTGTCCTGGATGGCCAGGCCGTGCACGCGGTCGCGGACGAAGTACAGCGAGCTGAGGTCCTTGACGACCTGGTTGAAGTCGTGGGCGCCGTCGTGGTGGACGAACGCGCGGGTCTGCGGCTCCGTCGTCAGCACGGTGCTGACGTAGGTCGGCAGGTCGCCGTGGAACATCCGGACGCGCGACATCGCGTTCGGGAACAGGCGGCGCAGGCGCTCGCGCGTGAACTGCAGGTAGGCGTGGTTGACGTCCACGAGGTCGAGTTCCAGCCCCATCGGCTCCACGCAGCCGGCGAGGACGCTGGACGAGCCGCCCATGAAGACGCCGACGTCGACGAGCCGGGTCAGCTCCAGGTGGGTGCGCTCGACGCGGGAGAAGATGTCGAAGTAGTGGTTGGCGCTGCACTGGTCCTCGTAGGCCACCTGCGACGACTCGATCCGCGTGGTGATGCGGTCGAAGATCGTGTTGTGTCCCGCGAACGCCTTCAGCGGGGCGTGGTGACCGCTGTAGATGGGAATGCCCAGCGCCTCGTGCAGGTCTTCGACGTCGGCCAGGGAGGGGTCGGGTTCGAGGAAGGTCCCCCAGGTTTCCTGGTGCATGGCGATGGTCGCGACGTAGTCGGTCATTCACGGCTCCTTTCCCTGGGTATTACGGGCCCCGATCGCCGACTGCTCAGAGCGCGGCGGTCGGTGTTCGGCGTGGCGGCAGGACGGCGGTCTCCCGGGTGGCGCGGGTGCACAGCCAGATCATCGTGCCGAGGGCGACCAGGCCGGCCGTCGCCGTCAGGAGGGCTGTGGCCGAGCCCAGCGGGGGATGCCACTCGCCGGTGAGCGGGTTCAGGGTGGGGACGTCGGGGCGCAGGCCGTGCTGGTACCTGATCATGGTGTACGCCAGTCCCACGAGGTGCGCGGGGAGCACGGCCGCCGCGAGCCAGCGGGTCACCGAGGGGGCGAACGGCCGGGTGAGCAGGCCGCGTTCGTCGATGGTGTACGCGGCCAGCAGGGCGGCGCCGACCGCGGCGGGCAGGATGTAGCGGCCCTGCGCCACCATGCCGTCGGACTCGGCGCCGAGGATGTCCATTTCCAGGGGCAGGGCGAACGCGCCCGCCACGGCGAGCAGGAGGCGGAGCCGGTCGCCGCGGGTGCCCGCGGTCAGTGCGGCGACCAGGAGGAAACCGGCCGCGGCGAACCAGACGGCGTAGAAGGCGCCCGGCATGTTGAAGTCCAGCCAGCCGAACTGGCCGACCATGGATTTCAGGTAGAAGTACGTGCGTTCCACGGCGACGACGCGCAGCGCGTCGGCGGGGCCGAGCCCGGCGCCGCCGGGGACCGGCACCAGCTCGGTGGCCTTCATGGCGAGCGTCCAGATCCCCGAGGTCAGGCCCGCCACGGCGACGACCAGGGCGAACAGCCGGGCGCCGCGGTCGCGGGCCAGCCGGGCGACGCGGGCGCGTCCGGCGGTGCCGACCAGGACGGCCAGGGCCAGCGCGACGGCCAGGGGGCCGGAGGGACGGGTCCAGGTCACGACGGCGGCGGCGACGCCGGCCAGGACCAGCAGCCGCCGGTCGACAGGCCCGTCGCCGAGGACGAGGGGGATCAGGGCCGTCCACATCGCGATCGCCGCGGAGATCTCCAGCCCGTTCGGGTTGATCACACCGGTCAGGTGCAGCGCGATGGGGGTGGCGGCGACCAGCAGCCCGGCGAGCAGGAACGGCCGCCGTGACCAGGCCAGGACGCTGTACGTCGCGGCGGCGAGGAAGGCCGCCGACAGGGCCGCGCTGAGCAGCCGGGCGAGCAGCAGGCCGGTGTCGTCGGGCCACAGCCTGAGCGGCCAGCCGACCACCGCGTGGTAGGTGGGGTGGTAGCGGCCCGTGGCGGAGAATCCGTCCGCGGGCGCGTGCGGACGCGGCGCCGAGGCGGTCTCGTCCAGGCAGCTCGCGGGCTGTTCGGGTTTGAACGCGAAGCAGGCGGGTGACTTCCGCAGGACGCCGGACGGGACGGTCTGGTGGGTGCCCGGCAGCGGCCGCGAGAAGCCGGGCACGGTGAGGTACTCCGGCGGTGCGGCGACGTCCCCGCCGACCACGCCGGCCGCGCGGGTGATGTGCGCCTGCTCGTCCGGCCCCCCGTCCCAGGGCATGGCGATCGCCCAGCCGCCGCCGACCGCGAAGAAGCCGACGAAGGCCAGGATCGCGATCAACCGGGACGGCGGCGCCGGGTTCATCGTGGGTCCGGGTCCCTGCGCACGCGGGCGGATATGGCCCTCCCCAGTTGGGTGACGGCGGTGCCGAGCTCGGGCGGCGCGGCGCGGCTGGGAGCCGACCGCCGGGCCAGTTCGTCGCGCAGCCCCTGCAGCTCGTGCCGCCGGGTCGCGATCTCGGCGTTGGCCCGGTCGAGTTCGCCGCGCAGCCGTTCGATCTCCCGCTGCTGGGCGGCGATGGTCTCGGCGAGCCGGTTGGCGTCGTCGGCGTGACTCCGCGCCTCGTACTGCAGTTGCAGCACCCGCGTGTAGAGCGCGATCCGGTTGTTCTCCATGGCGGCGAGCAGGGCCGAGGACGTGTACGGCCGCAGCGCCGCGAACAGTTCCGCGGTGCCGGGGACGCCGTCGCGGGCGAGCACGCCGAACCCGAAGACGGCCGGGACGATCTCGAAACGCCAGTCCGCGCCGTCGTCGGCGAGCGCGTCCTCGACGGCCGTGAGCACGCCGTTGCGTTCGCCGCCCGCGTGCGTCGCGACGGTGTACGCGCCGTCGCCGACGAATCCGGCCGGGGTGACCTCGTCGTGCCAGACGGTCGGCCCGTCGCGGGTCGAGTCGTGCACGTCCGAGGGCGGCAGGGGGGACGGCTGGTAGTAGAAGTCCCGGCGGCCGCACGGCCACAGCACGTCGTGCAGCACCACGACGGCGTCCGGGGCGTGCTCCATGATCCAGGCGAGCTCGCGGCGGACGACGGCGTAGTTGTGGTCGCCGTCCAGCACGTACAGGTCGGCGGCGGGCAGCTCGCCCAGGACCTCCGGGGACGTCCCCTCGACCAGGTTGAGCCGGGGGTGCGCCGACAGGAACTCGCGCAGCCGCTCGTCCGGATTCGGCTCGACGCAGTACACGGTGGCGCCGAGGTCGGCGTAGACGGCGCTGACCTGGCCGGACTCCACGCCGACCTCGACGACGGCGGCCACCTGGCGGTGCGCGAAGACCAGCTCGAACAGCTCGCGGAACACCGACATGGAGTGCAGCAGCGGCGACTGCTCCCGGGCGGCGCGGGCCTGGCGGTGCGGGTCGTCGCGCGAGCCGGCGATCTCGGCCGGGTTCAGGACGCACCTCCCAGCTTGCGCTTGGCGACGCGGCTCGCCCCGGCCGCCACGCCCTTGACGCCCGCGCTGCGGTACTCCTGGCGCAGCCGGTCCGACAGGCGGGCCGCGCGGGCCGACATCTCCGCGCGCCTGTCGACGGGCATGCGCGGGGCCATCCCGCTCATCGACTGCGGCAGCATGGCGAAGGCGACGCTGACCTGGCCGGACGACACGACCGGTTCCCCGGCGCGGCGGGCGATCGGCAGCCACACGGCCGCGTGCGGGGCGAAGAACTCCATCAGGTTGCCGCCGAGGTAGCGGCAGTCGGCGTAGTGCAGGCCGACGAAGTCCTCCGGCTTGTCCCAGCGCAGCACCTGCTCGCGGCGGCGGCCGCCCGCGATGACCCTGGCCTCGATCCAGTCCACCCGCACTATGGCGGGACGGCCGGGGATGGCCAGCGAGATGTCGACGGTGTCGTGGTGCTCGAAGCGCAGCCGGGCGAACGACAGCCCGTTGTGGTTGACGCGGACGCGGCAGCGGATCGTCTCGTGCCAGCGGTCGTCCACGGTGCGGTAGCGCAGCCGGGTGTCGACGGGCTCCCCGGCCGGTTCCAGCGCCCGGCGGTCGAGGTGGCCGTCGGCGATGACGCGGGTGAGCGCGCCGAGCTGCGGGTCGGACGCGGCGATCAGGCCGGGCCAGAACGAGTCGCGCATGTGCAGGTCGGCCAGGTCGTTGACGGACAGGTACGGCACGGCGGCGCGCAGGTCGTCCGGCAGCAGCGTGGTGACCAGGTCGGAGCCGAAGTTGTCCTCGTGCGCCCAGTTGCCGAAGACGGCGGCCTCGGCGGGGGTCGGCGCCTCCAGGGCCGCCACCAGGATCCGGGCGAGGCGGTCGCGGGCGGCCCGCGGCTCGGCCAGGTCGGGCCAGTGGCCCTCGGCGGCCGTCGCATACCGGTTCCAGATGCGCTGGAAGGCCAGGATGCCGTCCTGGACGGCGCGCCGCTCGGCGTTCTGCGACGGCGCGTCGAACGTCTCGCCGAGGATCGGGGAGCCGTCCTCCTCGAACCCGACCAGCGACCCGCACAGCGCGTTGACGCACTGCTCGACGATCTCGGGGCTGCGGGTGACGGTCGTGGCGACGCGTTCGGGGTGCCCGGCCTGCGCCAGGTAGCCCTCGGCGCGCAGCCCGGCCAGGTAGACGCGTTCGGACCGGTTGTCGGTGGCCAGGTACAGCCCGGCGGGGGCGACGTCGATCCCGGCGATGCGCAGCGCCCGGGCCAGCTGGAGCTGGATGGTGCCGCCCCAGCCGAGGTCCACCAGGGTCAGCTCGGCGCCGTCGTCGAGGGCGCCCGCCTCGCGCAGCGACCTGATCATCCGTTCCCGGGCGGCGGTGACGGTGACGGCGAGCCGGTTGCGCAGGTGCGGCGTCTCGGTCAGCGCGCGGGCGACGCGTTCGGCGATGTCGCCGTTGTCGATGACGGTGTCCAGCTCGGTGGCCAGGCCGGGCACCTCGCCCGCCTGCAGCTCCAGCACCGACAGCACCTGCCGGACGGTCATCTGGTAGCCGCTGCGCACGAACGCGTGGACCGCGCCGGTGTCGAACGGGTCGAGCCCGGCCAGCGAGGTGACGAACCGGGACAGCCAGACGGGGCGCGCCTCGACGTCCCAGCCGCGGGTCCGCGCCGCGTTGTTGATCATCTGGGAGAGCAGCTCGCCCTCGCGCATGGGGCACCACAGCAGGCGGGTGCCGGAGGCGTGCGCGCGGGCGGCGACCCACTCGGCGAAGCCGGTGAGCACCGGGCCGAGCACGCCCGCGCCGTAGCGCCAGGCGGTGTCCAGGGCGGAGGTGGCGTGCGGGCCGCCGGCGTGGATCGTCTTGGCGCGCAGGCTGGTCAGGCCGAAGTCGCCGTGGACCTCGTCCAGGTCGGGGGCGTGCGTGTCGAGGTCGTCCACCGGTTCGCGCTCGCGCCGCAGCACCTCCTCGTAGGCCTCGTCGAGCCTGCGGTAGTGGACGGTGCGCACGCCCAGCTCGGCCGGGACCTCGTCGTCGGCGGTCTCGTTGTCGCCGATGTGCACGATCTGCCGGGGGCTGCGGTCCAGCTCGCGCAGCACGATCTCCCACAGGCCGGACGCCTTGTCGGTGCCGTGCTGGTTGGAGCGGAAGATGGTGACGTCCTGCATCGGGCCGAGCTCGGGCCGGTCGAGCAGGAGCGACAGGTGGTCCTCGGTGAAGTAGGTGTCGGACACCAGCACGATCTGGATGTCCTGCTTGCGGGCGGCGCGCACGACCGCGGCGATGTCCAGGTCGACGACGGTGACGTCGCGTTCCAGCCGCACCTCGGCCTCGACGAGCTGGTCGAGCACGGCGCCCGGGAACACGTCGGTGGGCATGGCGCGCCAGATGTCGGCCAGCGACACCTCGCTGCCCATGGCGTCGCGGCCGCGGCGGGCGGCGCGCTCGGCGGCGATCCGCATGCGGCGGAACGTGGCGTCGGTGACCCAGGGCGGGCACAGGCCCTCGGCGCGCAGCCGGGCCGCCAGCAGCGCGAACGCGTCGGTGGGACGCGGCACCCGCCGCCACAGCAGGGTGTCGAAGATGTCCAGGGACAGCACCGCGCACTGCTTGTCGGCGACGATGCGATGGACCTCCTCCAGCAGCGGGCACCCGATCTCGTGCTCAGCCAACGCCGTCCCCTCCTGCTGCCGTACCTGCCGTGCCCCCGGCGTGCCGATGATGGTGCGGACACCCTATCGACGCGTTATGCATCGACGCGTTCCGTCATCGCGGGAAATTCAGGGAGCCGCCCCATTATGTCCGGCGGCGCCGCCGGGTCCGGGCGTCCCGCCATGGCCGGCCGTGGCCGCCACGCGGCGGGCCTGCCGGTCCTCGCGCCACAGCGAACCGGCCTCCGCCACGTCCCCGTCGAAGATCTTGCGTCCGTCCCGCATCATCACGCCGCGGTCGCACAGCTCCGTCAGCATCCGGATGTCGTGCGCGACGATCACCATGGTGCGGCCCTCGCCGCGCAGCTCCCGGATGCGCGCCAGGCACTTCTCCCGGAACGGCGGGTCGCCGACGGCCAGCACCTCGTCGATGAGGAAGATGTCCGGCTCGGTGTGCGCGGCGATGGCGAACGCCAGCCGCATGAACATGCCGGACGAGTAGAACTTCACCTGGTTGTCGAGGAAGCGCTGCACGCCGGAGAACTCGACGATCTGGTCGAACTTGGCGCGGATCTCGCGTTCGCCCATGCCGAGGATGGCCGCGTTGAGGTACACGTTCTCCCGGCCGGTCAGCTCGGGATGCAGGCCCGCCCCGACGTCGATCAGCCCGGCGATCCGGCCGCGCACCAGCACCCGGCCGCGGTCCGGCCGCATCACCCCGGAGATCAGCTTGAGCAGGGTGCTCTTGCCCGACCCGTTCAGCCCCATCAGCGCCACGGTCTCGCCGGGACGCACGGTCAGGCTGACGTCGTCCAGCGCGTTGAAGGTCTCCGACAGCTTCTCCCGCCGCATCGCCCGCACCGTCATCTCCTTGATGGAGCGGGCGTGCCGCAGCGTGAACCGCTTGCTGACCCGGTCGATGACGATCGACGGAGGGACGTTCACGGCGTCACCGCTCAAGGCGTCACTGCTCACGAAGTCACTGCTCACGGCTACAGCTCCTCGGCGAAGCGGCGCTGGGCGCGGGCGAACAGCAGCTTCCCGGCCACCAGCACGACCAGCGCCACGGCCAGCGACACGGCGGCCCGCGCGTACAGGTCGGGCGGGAAGGCGAAGTCCTGCCGGGTGCCGGGGAACCAGAACGCCCGCTGGAACAGGCTGACCGCCGAGACGAGCGGGTTGGCCAGGTAGGCGTCCAGCACCCAGTCCGGGGCCTGGTCGCGCACGTGCGTCCAGGGGTAGATCATCGGCACCGTCCAGGTGATGACGATCATCAGGATGTCGACGACCTGCTCCAGGTCCCGGAAGTACACGTTGATCGCGGCGCACATCAGCCCGAGGCCCAGGCCCAGCGTGCCCACGATCGCGAAGCCCAGCACGGCGGCGCCCAGGGCGGCCGGCGACGGCCGCCACCCGTACGACGTCGACGCGGCGAGCAGGATGACGAAGCCGGGCAGGAAGTGCACCAGCGACACCAGCAGCGACGCCGCCGGGAACAGCTCGCGCGGCAGGAACACCTTCTTGACCAGCGGCGCGTTGCCGGTGACCGAGCGGGTGCACGAGTGCAGCGTCTCGGTGAACAGGTTGACCAGCACCATCCCGGAGAACAGGTAGACGGGGAAGTGCTGGACCGCCCGGTCCATGCCCATGAACACGCCGATGATGTAGAAGTAGACCGCGAAGTGCACGGCGGGCCGCACGTAGGACCAGCCGAGCCCCAGCAGCGACCCCTTGTAGCGGGCCTTCAGCTCCCGGCGCACCAGCAGCCGCAGCAGGTAGCGGCGCCGGAACACCTGCGCCAGCCCGCCGTCGGCCTCGGGCGGGCGCAGCCGGTCGTCGGCCCGTGCCGGAGCCGCCGTCATCGGTCCCCGGCGTCCGCGGCGTCGAAGGTGCGGCGCCAGGTCTCGGGGGCGGCCAGGTCGTGCATGGCGGCGCGGTAGCGGCGGCTCAGGTCGGACCACTCGCGGGTGAGCCGGGCGTGCAGCAGCGACGTGCGCTTCATGATCTGCTTGAACCGCTCGGGGTCGCGCTGGTACCAGGCCACCTTCGTGCCGTCGGCCGAGGACACCAGGGCGCTGTCGAACTTCGACAGCACGCCCCAGTGCCGGTCGATGTGCGGGATGACGGTCTGCGGGTTGTCGCGCGTGGCGGCGTCCACCGGGCGCAGCTGCTTGAGGGTGCCGAACGCGGCGCTGGCCAGCAGCGCGGCGCGGCCGCGCGGGGGCCGCGGGTCGCGTCCGCGCTTGGGCGGCCGCCGCCGTTTGACCTGCGGGAACTCCTCGTGGCTGGACCGGTTCTGGGCATCGGGGAACGCGGCCCGGAACGCCAGGATCTGCGGCAGCTTCCCGGCGATCTCGGCGTGCATGTGGTCCGGTCCGCGCAGCACGTCCTCGATCGCCTGCAGCATCAGCTCGGCGGTGGAGTACTGCATGGCCAGCGCGTGCTTGACCGAGATGATCAGGCTCTCCTTGAGCAGGTTGCCGCCCCGCTCGTACGGCGAGTGCAGCAGCGCGGTCACCAGCCGGTTGCGCTCGTGGAAGTAGGCCTGCCAGTCGATGCCGTCGTCCTTGTCCTGCCACGGGACGTGCCAGGCGGCCATGCCGGGCAGCGAGACGGTCGGGAAGCCCGCGGCGCCGGCGCGCACGCAGTACTCGGCGTCGTCCCACTTGATGAACATCGGCATGGACAGGCCGACCTTGCGCATGACGTCGACCGGGATCAGGCACATCCACCAGCCGTTGTAGTCGACGTCGACGCGGCGGTGCAGCCACGGCGTCTCCAGCAGGCTGCCCGTGCTGGTCTGCTTGGCCGTCAGCGGGTTGGCGGGACGGGCGAAGTCGTGCTCGCGCCGGGTGTGCGGCGCCTCCTCCCACCACCACCGGTACCGCTGGATGCTCTCGCCGTAGGCGTGCAGCTGCGACCGGACGAACAGGTTGAACATGTGCCCGCCGACGATGGTGGGCGTGCGGGCGTGGTCGCCGAACGCCACCGCGCGCAGGATGCCCTCGGTCTCGGTGACCACGTCGTCGTCGAGCAGGAGCACGTAGTCGCTTTTGCCGGCGCGCAGCGTCTCGTCCATGGCGCGGGCGAACCCGCCCGAGCCGCCCAGGTTGGCCTGCTCGATGACGCGCAGCCGCGGGCCGAGCAGCGCGGCGGCGCGCGGGTAGTTCTCGTGGTCGCGGACCTTCTGCGTGCCCTGGTCGACGACGTAGATCTCGTCGAGGATCTCCAGGACCTCGGGGGCGCCGCCGAGCGCGATCAGCTGGTCGACGCAGAACGAGGGCCGGTTGAACGTGGTGATGCCCAGGCTGACCCGGCCCTGCCGGACCGGCTGCTCCCCGTCCGGCTCGGCGCACCAGTCGGCCCGCTCCAGCACGGCGGTGCGCTCCCCGGCCAGCACGTCCAGCCAGTACCAGCCGCCGTCGATGAACGGCTGCAGCGACAGCCGGAACGTCTCCTCGCGCGGCTCCTCGGAGTCGATCCGCACCGAGGCCACCCGCTGGATGTGGCCCTTGGCGGACGACCGGTAGACGATCACGGTGGCCTGGCCGCGCACCCGGACCCGAAGGAGCACGTCCTCGATGCTCGTCCAGCGCCGCCAGTAGCTGGCCGGGAAGGCGTTGAAGTAGGTCGCGAACGACACGCGCCGCCCGATCGGGACGACGACGGTGCGGCGCCCCACGTCCTCGGCGGCGACGTCGACCGGGAGTTCGGCGGCCCTGGCGATGTCGTTCTCCGCGACGCGTTCGGCCTCCAGCGCCTCGGCGCCCCGGGCGATGCGGCCCTCCACGTACAGCTTGAGCACGTCCAGGTCGCGGTCCACTGGCATGACCACGCGCTGGAGCACGCGCAGGTTACTGGGCGCGCCGGTCACCTCGGTCACTCGTCCACTCCTCCGGTCACGAGACGCGCTCCCTTCGTGAAGTGGGGGCGCAGTTTGTTGTCGACCATGCTGAGCGCGCCGGCGATGGCCATGTGCATGTCGAGGTACTTGTAGGTGCCCAGCCGCCCGCCGAACAGCACGCCGTCCTGGCCCCGCGCCAGCCGCCGGTAGGCCAGCAGCCGGTCCCGGTCGGCCGGGGTGTTGATCGGGTAGTACGGCTCGTCGTCACGGGCGGCGAACCGCGAGTACTCCCGCATGATCACCGTCCGGTCGGACGGATACCAGTCGCGCTCGGGATGGAAATGCCGGAACTCGTGAATCCGCGTGTACGGCACGTCCTCGTCGGCGTAGTTCATCACCGCCGTGCCCTGGAAATCGCCGGTCTCCTTGACCTCGGTCTCGAAGTCCAGCGTGCGCCACCCCAGCTCACCGTGCACGTAACCGAAGTAGCGGTCCAGCGGCCCGGTGAACACCACCGGCACGTTGCCGACCACCTCGTCGCGCACGTCGAAGAAGTCGGCGTTCAGCCGCACCTCGATGCGCGGATGGTCGGCCATCCGCTCCAGCCACGCGGTGTACCCGTCGACCGGCAGTCCCTCATAGGTGTCGTTGAAGTACCGGTTGTCGAAGGTGTACCGGACCGGCAGCCGGGCGATGACCTCCGCCGGCAGCTCCCGCGGGTCGGTCTGCCACTGCTTGGCGGTGTAACCGCGGATGAACGCCTCGTACAGGGGCCGCCCGATCAGCGAGATCGCCTTCTCCTCCAGGTTGGCCGGGGCGGACACCTCGGCCGCCTGCTCGGCGATCAGCGCCCGCGCCTCGTCCGGGGAGAACACCCGGCCGAAGTAGGCGCAGATCGTGCCCAGATTGATCGGCATCGGGTACACCCGGCCCTTGAAGGTCGAGTACACCTGGTGCCGGTACCCGGTGAACGCGGTGAACCGGCGGGCGTACTCCCACACCCGCTCGTTGGAGGTGTGGAACAGGTGCGCGCCGTAACGGTGGACCTCGATGCCGGTCTCCGGCTCGGGCTCGCTGTAGGCGTTGCCGCCGATGTGCCCGCGACGCTCCAGCACCAGCACCCGCAGGCCCAGCTCGGCGGCGCAGCGTTCGGCCACCGTGAGCCCGAAGAACCCGGACCCGGCGACTACAAGATCAACATTCACAGGACGACGTCCGTCTCCGCGGGGGATTCGGGGGAGTCTGGCAAGGGCCTGCTATCGGCCAATCGGTACTGATTCGGGGCTAAGATACCCGGGGTTCCATTGGTACAGGTGCAAGTCCGTGAGGATCCGCCCCCCGGCGGGAGTGAGGATCCGCACGTCGACGCGTACGTCAACGAGGATCTTCGTGGCCCCGACCCCTTCCGGCAGCGTGCCCTCGGGCGACCGTCCCGTGGTCTTCCTGCACGTGGGGGCGGCCAAGAGCGGCACCACCTACCTGCAGACGGTGCTGTGGCACAACCGTGAGCGGCTGCGCGCCGAGGGCGTGCTGTACCCGGGCGGCGACTTCGCCGCCCACGTCAGGGCCGCCTTCGACCTGCGTCGCACGTTCTTCCGCGGCGCCACCGACCCGACGGTGCGGGGCGCGTGGCGCGAACTGGTGGACGCCGCGCGCGACTGGCCCGGGACGACGATCATCTCCCAGGAGCTGTTCGCCCCCACCCATCCACGGTGGGTGGCGCAGGCGCTGGCCGACCTGGAGTTCGCCGAGGTGCATGTCCTGTTCACCGCGCGTGACCTGGGCCGCCAGATCCCGGCGCACTGGCAGGAGGACGTCAAGAACCGCTTCACCTGGTCGTTCGACGAGTTCGTCGACGCGCTGTCGCGGCCCGACTGGGAGAACTTCGAGGCCGCGCGGCTGTTCTGGGGGCTGCAGGACCCGGTGGCGGTGCTCGCCCGGTGGGGCGCGCGGCTGCCGCCCGAGCGGGTCCACGTCGTCACGCTGCCGCGGCCCGGCGCGCCCCGCGACCTGCTGTGGCTGCGGTTCTGCGAGGCCGTCGGCCTGAACCCCGCCGCCTGCGACCTGTCCGCCACGTTCGCCAACCCGTCGCTGGGCCTGGCCGAGACGCAGTTCCTGCGGCTGCTGAACGAGGGGCTGGAGGACCGGGTCGGCTGGCACGTCTTCAACGACGAGGTCAAGCTGTTCCTGGCGCAGGAGGTGCTCACCCGGCGGCCCTCCCCCATCAAGATCAAGCTGCCCGGGGAGCACCTGCCCTGGGCGGTGGAACGGGCCGTGGAGACCGTCGAGGCGCTGCGCGCGGCCCGCTACCGCGTCGTCGGCGACCTGTACGAGCTGATCCCCGGGTACGAGACCCCGCCCGGCGCCCCGCCCGCGCCGCACCCGGACGCCCCGCGCTGGGCCGAGGCCGCCGACGTGGGCACCGACGCGGTCGCCGCGCTGCTGGGGCGGCTCCTGGACCGCGAGCGGCAGGCGGCGGCGACGCCCGGCGGCGACGCGACCGTCCGCGAGCGGCTCGACGAGCTGTCCGCCGACACGGCCGCGCTGGGCGACCTGACCGCGCGGATGGTCCGCGACGCGGCCCCGCTCACCACGCGCGCCGCCCGCGGCATGCGGCGCTACCCTGCGGTCCGGCGGCTGGGCGGCGCCTACCGCCGCATCCAGGCCCGGACCGGCGCCCGCCCGGACGCCCCCGCGGCCCCGGACGCCCCCGCGGCCCCGGACGACCGCGCCGACAGCGAGTGAAGGTGAGCGCGCACATGGCCGAAGATCGATCCGCCAAGTCCGTCTTCCTGCACGTCGGCGCGCCCAGCGCCGGCGCGGACTTCCTGCAGCGGGCGCTGTGGAAGAACCGGGCGCGGCTCGGCGACGCCGGGGCCTGCTACCCGCTCGGGGGGCCGGGGGAGCACTTCGGCGCGGTCATGGACCTGCGCGAGATGTCGTGGGGAGGCCGCCGCGACCCCGCCTGGGACGGCGCCTGGGAACGCGTGGCCCGCCGCGCCCGCGACTGGGACGGGCCCACCGTGCTGTTCTCCCAGGAGCTGCTCGGCGGCGCCACCGAGCAGCAGGTCAAACGGGCCGTGGCCGCGCTGGAACCGGCCGAGGTGCACGTGGTGTTCATCACCCGCGACCTGGGCTGGCAGCTGATCCTCGACTGGCAGGCCCAGCTTCGGCACGCCCACACCATCACCTTCGAGCGGTTCGTCGACGACCTGGTCGAGCTGGGCATCGACGCGCCCGAACCGTACGGGCCGATGTTCTGGGGCCTGCACGACCCGGTGCGGGTGCTGCGGACGTGGGAGTCGGCCGTGCCGCGCGAACGGATCCACGTCATCACGCTGCCGCCGCCTGGGGCGCGTCCCGAGCAGCTGTGGAAGCGGTACTGCCGGCTCACCGGGCTCGACCCGGCCGCCTACGACGTGGCGGGCATCCCCGCCGAGGAGCCGCTGTCGGTGGTCGAGGCCGAGCTGCTGCGCCGCCTCAACGTCAAGATCGGGCCCGCGCTGGGCGCCGACTACGAACGGGCCGTGCGCGACCACCTCGTCGGCGCCGGGCTGGCCGACGCCGCCGAGGACGCCGGCCGCACCCCCATGGGCCTGCCCGACCGGCACGCCGCCTGGGCCGCCGACCGCACCCGCGCGCTCGCCGGCTCGCTGCGCGCGTCCGGCTACCGGATCGTCGGCGACCTGGACGAGCTGACCACCTCCCGTTCCCCGCAGGCCACGCTGCTGCCCGGGGACGTGCCGGACGAGCTGATCGCCACCGGGTCCGTCGCCGTCGCCGCCTACCTGCTGGAACGCGTCGCCGAGGCCAACGAACGCATCGGCCTGGCCCACCTGCACAGCGAGCTGGCGAACGTGCGGCGCAACCTGGACCAGCTCATCGAGACGGCCGCGTCGCCGTCGCCCGGCCTGCAACGGGCGGCCCGCCGCGCCGCCGGAAGGCGCACCCCGTGAGCGTCGCGGCCGTGACGGCCGTCGTCGTCACCTTCAACCGGCGTGACCTGCTGGCCGAGTCGCTGACCGCGCTGCTCGCCCAGACCCGCGTCCCGGACCGGATCGTCGTGGTGGACAACGCCTCGTCGGACGGCACCGCGGCGATGGTCCGCGACCGTTTCCCGGACGTCGACCTGCTGGAGCTGCCCCGCAACGTCGGCGGCGCGGGCGGGTTCGGCGCGGGCATGGCGCGGGCGCTGGACGGACGCGCCGACCTGCTGTGGCTGCTGGACGACGACACCGTCCCCGAGCCGGGCGCCCTGCGGGCGCTGCTGGACGCGCGCGACCGCGCCACCGCCGACGACGGCGCGCCCACGCTGGTCGCCAGCCGGGTCGTGTGGACCGACGGCCGCGACCATCCGATGAACACGCCGCGCGCCAAGCCCCGCGTCCCGGCCGCCGAACGGCAGGTCGCGCAGGCGGCGGGGTGCGTGCCGATCCGTTCCGCGTCGTTCGTGTCGGTGCTGGTGGACGCGGCCGTCGTGCGGGAACGCGGGCTGCCGGTCGCCGACTACTTCCTGTGGAACGACGACTTCGAGTTCACCACCCGGCTGCTGCGCGGCCGCCGCGGGCTGCTGTGCCCGGACAGCGTGGTCGTCCACAAGACCCGGGCGTTCGGCGGGACCGAGACCGACCCCGGCGACCGCTTCTTCTACGAGGTCCGCAACAAGATCTGGCTGTTCACCGGCAGTCCCGGGCTGTCGCTTCCGGAGCGCGTCCTGTACGCCGGGTCGACGCTGCGGCGCTGGTCGCGCACGTTCGCCGCGTCCTCGGACCGGACGGTTCTGCGCCGTGCCCTGCTCCGGGGGATCAGGGACGGGGTGCTGTCCCGGCCCCGGCCGACGGCGGCGCTGCTGCGCGACGTGGGGGTGAACGCGGAAGTGAACGTCGTGAATGATGCGTCGCGCTCCGTGGACGAACCGCCGCGTTCTTAGGCATCATCCCCAGATGTCCCTCGCGACGTCTGATCATCACGTGCGTGTCGTGGACCATCGCACGCCGTCCCGGGCGGTCCGGCTGATGCCGCTGCTGCCCGCGGTGGTCGCGCTGGCGGTGACGCTGGCCGGCATCGGCGGGCCGTCGTTCTGGCTGGACGAGTCCGCCACGGTCAGCCTGGCCGGCCGTCCCGTCGCGGACATGCTGCGGGTCTTCGACGACCTGGACCTCGTCCACGCCCCCTACTACCTGATCATGCGGCCGTGGGCGGCGGTGTTCGGCACGGGCGAGGTGTCGCTGCGGCTGCCCAGCGCGCTGGCCACGGCCGCGGCGGCCGCCGGGGTCGCGGTGCTGGGGCGGCGCTGCCACGGCCCGCTCGCCGGGCTGCTGGCCGGGCTGGCGTACGCGGGCGGCGTCACGGTGTCGCGGTACGGGCAGGAGGCGCGCTCGTACGCGATGGTGGCCGCGGCCGCCGTCCTCGCCTCGTACCTGCTGGTGCGGGCCGTGCAGCGGGACGCGCGGCGTCCCTGGCTGTGGTTCGCCGGTTACGCGCCGGCCGTCGTGCTGCTGGGGCTGCTGAACCTGGACGCCGTGCTGCTGGTGCCCGCGCATGCCGTCACGCTGCTGGCGGCGCGTCCGGGGCTCGCGCGTGCCGGACGGGTGTGGGCGGGCTGGTCGACGGCCGTGGGGGTCGCGGCGCTGGCGCTCGTGCCGTTCGGGCTGGCCGCTTCCGGCCAGAAGGTCCAGATCGACTGGCTGCGCACCCCGACGTGGCACACCGTCCAGAAGCTGCCGGAGTTCCTGGCCGGCGGGCGGTGGCTGGTCGCGCCGGTCCTGGCGCTGGCGGTGGTCGGCGCGGTCGCGGGCCGGCGGTCGCACGGCACCGCCTCCCTCACCGCCCTGGCCGTGCCGTGGCTGGTGCTGCCCCCGGCGGTGCTGGTGCTCGTCTCGCTGGTGTCCGACCCGATGTACACCGAGCGCTACGTCTTCTTCTGCGTCCCCGCCCTGGCGTTGCTGACCGGCGCGGGCCTGGCCCGCCTGGGCACGCTGGCGCGTCCGGCGGCCGGCGCGGTGGCCGTGACGGCGGCGGTGGCGGTCGTGGCGGCCGTCTCGGTGCCCGAGCACGTGGCGATCCGGAAGCAGGACAGCCGTCTCGACGACTTCCGGGCCGCCGCGCAGGCCGTGCGAGACCACGGACGCGACGGCGACGCCATCGTCTACCTGGCGGGCATCGCCCGGTGGGGCGCGGCGGCCTATCCGGGCACCTTCGGACGGCTGCGCGACATCGGGCAGGCGCAGTCCCCGGTGCGGGCCGAGAACCTCAAGGGACGCGACCTGCTCCCCCGCGAGATACGCGGCTCCCTCATCCGCTCCCAACGCGTCTGGGTGATGCGCACCAGGTCGATCGTCACGCACCAGGGCGACGTGGTGTGGCGGCGCGAGCAGATGGTCCTCGCCACGGGGCCGTGGCGCGTCGCCGGGGAGTGGCGGTTCCGGGGCGGCATGCTCACCCTGCTGGAGCGGACCGGCCCCTACCGCACCTCCACGTAGTCGACCTGGCCGCTGCCGTCCAGGCGCCGCAGGCCCAGCGTGTTCCACCCGGCGCTCATGTCGCGCTGCACGGTCGCCGACGTCCAGGAGCCCTTCTTCGTCCTGCGCAGGCCCACCGGCCCCGGCGCCGCCCCGTTCACCGTCACCTCCAGGCGCGCCTTCTTGCCCGACCAGTTGGCGTACTGGATCCGCACCGAGTACCGCCCGGCGACCGGCACGAACACCGAGACGTCGACCGGGCAGCCCGGACGGTCGAACGGCCCGACGGCCTTGCCGCCGGACGCCCTGGGCCGGGCGAGCGGCGTCGCGCACCCGTTCAGCCGCGCCCGCTCCGCCTCGTAGCGGACCGGCGCGCCGCGCACCACGGGCCGGGCGCCGTCCCAGCCGAGCGCGGCCACGTACATGCCCCGGTTCACCTTCGAGCCGCCCAGGTACCGCTGGATGCCGTGGAAGACCAGGTAGTCGCCGCCGGCGTCGGCGAGCACGTCGGCGCTGCCCGGACCCCGCACCCTGCCGCCGTACCCGCCGGTCGACAGCAGCGGCCCCCGGGCCTTCTCGTACGGGCCCTCGATCGACGACGCGACCGCGTACCGGGTCTGGTAGTTCGACTTGAAGTACCAGCCGGCCGAGTAGAACAGCACGTACTTGCCGCCGCGTCGCACCAGGTCGGGGGCCTCCACCAGGACGGGTTCGCCCGCCCCGCGGCCGAGGATGCGCTTGGGCGGGCCCGCCAGGCGCAGCCCGTCGGCGGTCAGCCGGACGAGGTAGACGGCGGCCTTGCTGCGGGCGTCGGTCTTGTAGAGCAGGTAGCGGGTGCCGTCCTCCTCGATGTAGGAGGCGGGGTCGATGGCGCCGCCGAGGCCCAGCGGGCAGACCAGCGGCTCACCGTCCAGCGGTACGAACGGGCCTGCGGGTGAGGTGGATGTGGCCACGCCGATGCACTGCATGTCGCGGTCGTTGCGGCGTGCGGAGAAGTAGAGGACGTGGGTGCGGCCGCCCGGACGGGGCGGCACGACCTCCGGCGCCCACGTCCACCCGGGAGCGGCCCACGCCGGCAGCCGCGCCAGGCCGTCGCCCGGCCTGCGGGTCCACGGCCCGGTCGGCGACGGGGCCGTGGCCACCGGCATCACCGCGTCGGGGCTGTTGGTGCCGTAGGCGTAGTACGTGCCCGCCACCTTGACGACGGTCGGGTCGGCGAAGTACTGGTCGATCACCGGCTTGACGGGCGAGTACCCGGGCGCGGTGAACGGCGTCGCCGTCTGCGCGGGGCTCGGCACCGGCGGCGCGGGCGCCCGCGACGGCTTGGCCGCAGGCGACGGCCGCGCGGACGGCCGTCCGGCCCGGGGTTCCTTCCGTTCGCCCGCCTCGGCCATGCCCGGCTCCGGGGCGTGCATGCCCGCGAGCCCGGCCAGCACCACGAGCGCCACCAGCGCGCTGACCGGCGCGCCGGGCCTGCCGTGGGGCCCGCCGAACGACGACAGCGGTCCGCGTGCTCGCAGGTCCACGATCAACTCCCTCGCCACCCGCATGATGCCAAACACCCGGCCCGCGCGCCCGGTTCGGCCTCCTTCGTCACTGAATACGCATCCGGACCACTCCGGAGGAACCTAATACGCTTACTGGTCGATCCCCGCCGGAGAGGAGACTCGGGACTTGTACCGGCACAGGCGTCTCGGCACCGCCCGTCCTCCTCTCGTCATCGCGCTGCTGCTGGCGCTCACGCTCGGCCTGGCCGGGTGCCTGGGCGTCAACCTGTCCCCCTTCGGCGGCGGCGCAAGCCCCTCGGTCACGCCCGTGCCGAAGAAGCCGAACATCGTCTTCGTCCTCACCGACGACCTGTCCTGGGACCTGGTGCCGCACATGCGGCGCGTGCAGGACATGCGGGGCAAGGGCACCACGTTCGACAGGTTCGTCGTCGCCGACTCGCTGTGCTGCACGTCCCGCGCGACCATCTTCACCGGGCGGTATCCGCACAACACCGGCGTGCGCACCAACTTCCCGCCCGACGGCGGGTACGGGGTGTTCAAGGCGCGCGGCGGCGAGCAGGCGTCCTTCGCCCCGGCCCTGCGCGGCGCCGGCTACCGCACCGCCCTCATGGGCAAGTACATGAACGGCTACCTTCCCGCCGACACGCAGGGCGGGCCGCGCCCGTACGTGCCGCCCGGCTGGGACGAGTGGGCCGTCACCGGCAACGGCTACCCCGAGTACGACTACAACCTGAACGAGAACGGCAGGCTCGTCCACTACGGCAGCCGCCCGCAGGACTACCTCACCGACGTGCTGGCGAACAAGAGCGTGGACTTCATCCAGCGCGCCGCCGCCGACCGCAAGCCGTTCTTCCTGCAGGTCGCCACGTTCGCGCCGCACGGCCCGTTCGTGCCCGCGCCCCGCCACGCCGCGGCCTTCCCGCAGCTGACGGCGCCCCGGCCGCCGTCGTTCAACGAGCCCGACAACGCCGACAAGCCGTCGTGGCTGCGGTCGCGGCCCCGGCTGCGCAAGCCCGGCATCGGCCGCATCGACGCGGGCTTCCGCGACCGGGTCCGCATGGTGCAGTCGGTGGACGAACTCATCGGGCGCATCCAGCAGACGCTCGCCAACACCGGCCACGACCGCGACACCTACCTGGTCTTCGGCTCCGACAACGGCTTCCACCTCGGCCAGTACCGGCTGGCGGGCGGCAAGATGACGGCCTACGACACCGACATCAGGGTGCCGTTCGTCGTCACCGGCCCGGGCGTCCCGGCGGGCCGCACGACCGACGCCCTCACCCAGAACACCGACATCGCCCCGACGTTCCTGGAACTGGCGGGCGTGACCGTGCCGCCCGCGACCGACGGACGCTCCCTGGTGCCGTTCCTGCGCGGCAAGGACCCGGACGACTGGCGGAACGTGGCGCTGATCGAGCACGTCAAGCCCCCGCCCAGCCGCGAGGACCCCGACCGGCAGGACTCCGGCCCCGGCGCGCCCCCCACCTACAACGCGCTGCGCACCACGAACGAGCTGTACGTCGAGTACGTCAACGGCGAGCGCGAGTACTACGACCTCGCACGCGACCCGCACGCGCTCGACAACCGCGCGAAAGCGATCCCGCCGCAGCGCGCGCGGGAACTGTCCGGCCTGATGTACGCGCTGACCCGCTGTGCGGGCGCCAAGTGCCACACCGCGGGACGCACCCGCTGAACCACCTGGTCCCGTGGTCCGCAACAGGCCACCTTTACGAAGATCGCAAGCCCGGCCGGCACACGTTCACGCGAGTCACTCGCCATTTACGGCAACAGATGTGCGGCCGGGCACCGCTTTACAAGACCGTTTCACGCGGCGCCGCCGATATGATCCGTGGCGAACCTTTGATGGGCCATCGAACGCGCATACTTTGAGGCGCGCACAGTCGGGCGTCACACGATCACTGGAGACGGGCGTGACCGCACCCAGGACCCCGGACGACGAGCCGGGCCGCGACCAGCAGCAGGCGTCGACCCCGCAGGACGCGGCGGTCCCGCCCCCGCCGCGGTGGCTTACCGAGGCCGATTCGCAGGCCGACGCGCCCCTGCTGCCGGAGGCGCCCCCGCCGCCGTTCGACACCGGCGACAACGACGCCGGCGACAACGACGCCGAGACCACGCGTTTCGACAGCGAGGTCACCCGGGTCGACCGCGGCGCCGGACAGGACGGCGGCGACGAGAACGACGCCGACGCCACCCGTACCGACGTGTACCCGGCCAAGGCCGCCGCCGCGTCGCCGCCGGCTCCCCAGCCGTCGCCCGATGAGACCGTCACCGACCTGTCCCCGTGGCTCCCGTCCAAGAGCGAGGCCGCCGACCAGGCCACCGACGAGGACGAGGACGACGACGACCTGGAGCGCACCCGCGTCGACCACGGCCCGCGGCTGTCGAAGGAGGAGCCGACCGAGCAGCTTCCGCTCCCGCGGCAGCCCGCGCCCGGGCCGCAGCAGGAGGCGCCGGACGAGGCCGCGGCCGCGCCGTTCCCCTACGCGCAGCAGATCCCGGGAACCCCGCTGGCCGCGCCGACCGCCACGCCCCAGCCACCGGCCCCGCCCGCACCCGAACCGTTCCCCTACGCCCAGCAGATCCCGGACGCGTCGTCCGCGCTGCCCGCCCCCGGGCCGGCGCCGGCACCGGCGCCGGCACCCACGCCGTACCAGCCTCCGGCGCCGCCGTCCGACCACCGGCAGCCCCCGGCGCCGTTCCCGTTCCCGCAGGACATCCCCGACAACAAGCCGCAGCCGACGCCGTTCCCCTACGCGCAGGAGATCCCCGGCCACGACCCGAACCCGCCCGGCCTGTCGGACACCCGGTTCGACATGGGGCCCGCACCCCAACCCGTGGCGCCGCCGCCGCAGATCGACGAGCCGTGGCGCACCGCGCCCAGCGGCAAGAAGAAGCGCGGCTCCGGCAAGCTCGGCAAGCGCATCGCGCTCATCGCCGGCGCCGGGCTCGCCGCCGCCGCGCTGGTCGCCGGGGGCTTCGTGGTCGTGTCCAACCTCGGCGGGGACGACGAGGGCGGCGGCCCCGGAGCCCAGCTCGCCCGTTCGGTGTTCCCGGTGGACGCCACCGCCCGCACCGACGGGTACGACCAGGACATCACCGGTGTCGCGGCGTCCGGCTCCACCGTGGTCGCGGTGGGCGGCGAGACCGGCCCGCGCGGCTCGCGCGGCATGTTCCTGGTCTCCACCGACGGCGGCCGCACGTTCGGGCCCGCCGCGGTGCGCGGCGCCGACGACACCGCCCCCCGCGTCGGCGACGTCCCGGCCGCCGTGGGCGGCTCGTCGCGCGGCTGGGTGGCCATCGGCTCGCGCGTGGGCGGCGGCGCGGTGTGGACCAGCGAGAACGGGCGGGACTGGCAGCGCCAGCCCGACGCGGTCGGCGACGTGTTCGGCGGCAACACCCGGGTCAACCGGATCGTGGCGGCGGGCGACCGCTTCCTGGCCGTCGGCGAGACCTCCGCCAAGGGCGACTTCAGCGACTCGGTCCCGGCCGTCTGGCTGTCGGGCGACGGCCGCCGCTGGGAGCCGCGCTCGGGCGACCAGATCGGCCTGCAGGTCCGCGACGCCAGGCTGCAGCTCGTCACGGCCGCCGCCAGCGGCGACGTCATCCTCATGGAGGCGCTGGTCACCCCGCAGAAGGGCCGCCAGGGCGCGTACCGGCGGGTGTGGCGCTCGCAGGACGGCGGCCGCACCTGGACCAACTCGGAGGTCCCGGTGCCCAAGGGCTCGCGCGGACTGATCATCGGCGGCGGCCCCGCCGGGTTCGTCGCGGTGCGGGAGCTCGGCGCCGGCGGTTCCGCCCACGGCCAGGCGTTCGTCTCCAAGGACGGCGGTTCGTGGACCCAGGCGGGCACGCTGAAGACGTCCGGCTACCGGGTGACCACGCAGCTGCTCGGCGACGACAAGGGCTTCGCCGCCGTCGTCACGCGCGGCCGCGACGTGCTGCTGTCGCGCAGCGCCGACGGCCGGAGCTGGCGCGACGCCGGGGTGCTGGCCGCCCAGCCGGGCCGTGAGATCAACGACGCGGCGCTGGCCGGGGAGCAGGCCGTCCTCGTCGGCACCGAGCCGGGCGGCGGCGACGCCGACCCGCTGCTGGGCGTGTGGGACGGCGGCGGTCGCGAGCTCCCCGTCGACCTGGCCAAGGTGCCCGGCGCGGTCCGCTCCGACCACTCGGTCATCGCGGTCGGCGCGACCGGCGACCGCGCGGTCGCCGTGGGCAGCGCGGCGGGCGACGCGGCCGTGTGGACGTCCCAGGACGGCGGCACCTGGCAGCCCGCCCAGGGGCTCGGCGCCGCCTTCACCCGTCCGGGCTCGCAGCAGCTCCTGGACGTGACCTCGGGCGGGTCCGGCTGGCTGGCCGTGGGCTACGACCAGGTCGCGCCGCGGCGGCCGCTGGTCGTCACCTCCGCCGACGGGACCACCTGGCAGGCCGTCGACACCGCCGCCGCGTTCCGCGGCAGCTCCCGGGCGGTGCCGACGACCAGCGCGGCGGCGTCCGGCCAGGCCGGCTACGTGGTCGTCGGCACCGACGGCACGTCGGCCGCCGCCTGGTTCTCCGCCGACCTGAAGAACTGGGAGCGCGGCCGCGACGCGGGCGCCAACGCCGGCCCGAACGGCGCGCTGAACAGCCGAAACGGCGACACCCGGTGGATTCTCGACGTGACCGGCGGCTCGTTCGGCTACGCCGCCGTCGGCGGTGTCCGCGACCCGAAGGCGGGCAACCGTCCCGGCGTGTGGTCGTCGACGGACGGCAAGCAGTGGACGCTCCAGCTGCTGTCGCTGCCGGGCGGCACGAAGGAGGGGCACCTCACGCACGTCGCGTCCAACGGCAACACGCTGGTGGCCGCGGGGATCGCCGCGACGGGGCAGGGCCTGGTGTGGCTGGGGTACGTCTCGTCCGACGGCGGCAAGACCTGGCAGCCGCTGCAGGCGCCGGGCGGCGACGCCAAGGTCACCATGACCTCGCTGTCGTCGGCCGGCAAGGGCTTCGCCGCCACCGGCACGACCGGCGACCCGGGGGCCGCGGACGTGGTGTCGTGGACGTCGGCGAACGGCTCGTCCTGGACGTCGCAGAAGCCCGGCGGCAAGGGCCTGGCGGGCGACGGCGAGCAGCAGGTCACCGGGCTCGCCGCGTTCAAGGGCAAGCTGCTGGGAGTGGGCCGCACCGCCGACCCGAACGACGACCAGCCGATCCTGTGGACGCGCCCGGTCCCCTGACGGCCGGTCAGCCCTCGCTTCCGCCGCCCGCGACCGCGTCGCGCTGGTCGCGGGCGTGACGCGGGACGTATCGGGAAGCCGGCTTCGGCCGCACGGCCGCGCCCCGCGGCTGCGGAGCCGGAGCCGGAACCTGCTGTGGCTCAGAGGCCGGAGCGGGAGCCGGAACCTGCTGCGGCTCAGGGACCGGGGCGGGGGCCGGGACCTGCGGCTGCGGAGCCGCGGGCTCCGGTTGCGCGACCGGGGCCTGCTGCTGCGGGGCCGGCAGCGTATCGGACGCGTCGCGGTTGCGGCGGGCGCCGTAGGGGGCGACGATCAGCCGGTAGACGGGGCGGCGGATCAGTGTGGGCGTCAGGCGGTAGCCGCCTCGGATGATGACGTTGCGCCAGTACTGCATGCGGGTGATGAAGCCCTCGCGGTACATCTCGCGCTGCAGGCGCAGTTCCGAGCGCAGCAGTTCGCGGCCGCCGCGCCGCTCGTACGCGCCGTCGCCGACGCGGTAGTACACCAGGGGTTCGGCGATGTTCACCACGCGCGCGCCGTTGGCGATCATGCGGACGAACAGCCAGTAGTCCTCCATCAGCGGCAGGTCGCCGTAGCCGCCGACGGCGATGACCGCGCTGCGCCGGTACACGACGGTCGGATGGTTGAACGGGTCGTGCAGGCGCGAGTAGCGGGCGATGTCGTAGGGGTCGCTCGGCGGGATGCGGCGGCCCACCACGTCGTCGATGCCGGAGCCGAACTCCAGCAGCCCGGCGCCCACCAGGTCGGCCCCGGCGCGCACCAGCGGCACCTGCATCTGGAAGCGGTGCGGCATGGCCACGTCGTCGGCGTCCATGCGCGCCACGATGTCGAACCGGCTGGCCTGCAGCCCGGCGTCCAGTGCGGGGCCGAGGCCGCGGTTGCGCTGAAGTTGCACGAACGTCACCTCGACCGGGCTGGCGGCGATCAGCCCGCGCAGGCAGAACTCCAGTTCGGGCGAGACGGGGCCGTCCTGGACGAGGACGACCTGGTCGGGCCGGACGGTCTGGTCGTGCACGGCGCTGCGGAAGGCGTCCCGGACATACTCCTCCCGGTCACCGCCGTAGACGGTCATCAGGAGGGCGAAGGGTTCGGGGGGGATGTCGGCCTTCAAGAACTGTCCATTCCCGGGAGCGGGCCGTTGTGCGGTGGGGCCGCACGCGGCCCCGCGGTCGTCACGGGCGGGGAGCCGTCACGTCCAGCTGGTTCATTGCCGAAGGTAGGTGAAAGGTTCGTGAGCGTCGCCAAGATACAGCGGAGCCGGACGGACCATCGACCGGTTGTTCGCGTTCCTCGCTGTATTCACCCCCTTGTAACATTTCCCGCGCCTGCCCCGCGAGCTGCGCGCGCGGTCATGTCTGGGCGCAAACGTCCTGGTCGGCGCGGATCTCCCCGGCCACCTTGGGCACCTGGCGGGCCGCCCCCGCGACGTTCGCCCCGTCCCGTCCGATTACCAGGTACACCTGGCCAGGTCTGGCCGTCGCGGACGGGCGCGGCTGGCGTCCGGGCAGCACGGCGGCGAGCGCGGCGGCGTGCCGTTCGGCGCCGGCGCCGTAGAGGATCTGCGTGCGGGCGGTGGACTTGGCCTTGGTGTTGCCGACGCTGACGACCTGGAAGTTCTTCTCGGCGAGCTGGTCGGCGACGCGCTGGCCGAGCCCGTCGGTGGGCGTCCCGTTGTAGACGGCGACCTTCACCTGGTTCGGGGGGACGGGCGGCTGCGCGGGGCCCGGCCGCGCCCCGCCGCCGGGCTGTCCGCCCGCCTGACCCGCGGCCGGGGGTTTGGGCCCGGGGTTGTTCTGCGGGACCTCGTTGTCCTGGCGGATCGCCTTGAACAGCGGCTGGGCCAGCGCGTTGTTGAACTGCACGCGGTTGGGGTCGGCCGGATACGCCTGCACCGGGACGGTGACGAACCGCACCTTGCCGGCGCTGAGGCCCTGCATGCTGCCCGCCAGCCGCTGCATCACCGACAGCGTCAGCCGGTTGTCGGTCTTCATCGACTTGGTGACGGCCGACAGGAACCCGTACACCTTGCCCGGGTCGGTGAGCATGCCCTGGCTGGTGGCCTTGTTGACGACCGAGGCCATGAACTGCTGCTGGCGCTTGATGCGCGACAGGTCCGAGCCGTCGCCGAGGCCGCCGGTGCGGGTGCGCACGTAGCCGAGGGCCTGGTCGCCGTTGACGGTCTGCTTGCCCGCGCGCAGGTACAGCTCGGCCTTGGGGTCGTTGACGGCCTTGGGCACGCAGATCTCCACGCCGTCCAGGGCGTCCACCACCCGCTTGAAGCCGGTGAAGTCGACCTCGACGTAGTGGTCGATGCGGATGTCGGTGATGGCCTCGATGGTCTTCCAGGTGCAGGACGGGCCGCCGATCGAGTACGCCGCGTTCAGCATGCTGAGGCCGCCGGGCTGCGTGCCGCCGTTGCGCGTCTTGCACGAGGGGCGCTGCACCATCGTGTCGCGCGGGAAGCTGAGGCCGATGGCCCGGTCGCCGCCCGGGGAGATGTGCAGCAGGATCGTGGTGTCGGAGCGCTCGCCCTCCTCGGTGCCGTACCGGGCGTTCTCGCCCTGGCGGCTGTCCGAGCCCATCAGCAGGATGTTGATGGAGTTGTTGAGCTTGGCCGGGCGGTTCTCGCCCAGCTTGTCGTCGACGTTCTCGCGGGTGATCTGCCCGTCCAGCCGGCGCCAGAAGCCGTAGGCGGTCAGGCTGCCGACCACCAGCAGCGCCGACAGCGCGATGGAGACCCAGCCCAGCACGCGCCAACGGCGGCTCCGCCCCGGTTCCGGGGGCGGGGCCGCGCCGTTGTCGAAGTACACGCGCGGGGGCGCCGCCAATCGCTGCATCCGTAACATTTCAGCACACAGGGGACAGCCGCCACCCGGTTCACGGCAAAGTCGAGGCCCGCCGGCTCCGGCCACTACCGGGCGCTACGGGACGACTAGACTCCGGTGAGGATGAGCATCGTGGACGCCCTGACCGACCAGGCGATGGTCGTACTGCAGGACCGTCCCCTCGTGGCGCTGCACGCCTGGCTGGCCGAATCCCTGGACGACTGCGCCGCCTCCGGGCGCACGCTGCAGCTCGTCACCCCGATCGACACGCGGCTGTCGCTGCCGCTGCGCTCGGTCGTGGCCGGCCGGACGGCGCAGTGGGTGGTGCGCGACGGCGACGGCTACTACGAGGGCCTGACCGGACGGCCGCTGCAGTGGGACGGCGCGACGTTCGTCCCCGTGCCCGAGGCCCGCGACTACGCGCCGGGCTTCACCACCCGTCCCACCGCCCCGATCGGCGCGCAGCTCGCGCTGGTCTACCGTTCGCAGCACGGCCCCGGCGACGAGACCCTCGGCGGCGCCGCCGACCATCTCCTGCGGCTGCTGACCGGCCGGCCACCGGCCGGGTGGGGCCCCGCAGAACCCCTGGCGCACTCCTGGGAGCCCGACCGGTTCACCGAGTACGCCCGCGGCCGCGCCTCGGCCCGGCTCGTCGTCATCGGCGACGGCCCGCGACCGGCCCAGGCGGTGTGCGAGTTCACCGCGGCGGGCACGGGCTCGACGACCGAGGTGACCACCGTGACCGTCGGCTACACCGCCGACGACCCGCCGCCGCTGCGGCACCTGCCGTCCCTGATCGGCGCGCTGGCCGCCGAGCAGCCGGTGACCTCCCTGCTGGCCCAGCTCGTCCCCGGCCGCGCCGACCTGACCGCCGAACCGCGCTGGACGGGCAGCCCCGCTCCGGTCGCGCTGGCCGTCACCGGCACCGTGACGGGCCCGCCCGGCATCCCCGGCCGGCAGATCGGCCCGCCGGGCGCCCCGGTCACCCTCTTCCCGCTCGGCGACGGCCGCTCCCCCGACGGCTGGCGTCGCCACCGCGAGGTCATGCGGCACCTGCGGTCCGCCCAGCCGTCCTGACGCGTCAGCTCTCCGGCTGCTGCGACTGCCCCTGCTGCTGGGACTGCTGCGGCGACGGCTGCTGGTACTGAGCCTGCGGGGCGTGCTGGGCCTGCGCCTGCGGAACGGCGGCTCCCTGCTGCGGGTAATACTGCGGCTGCTGCTGGGCGTACTGCGGCTGCTGCTGCTGGAACTGCGGGTACGCCGCCGCCTGCCCCGGCGTGGCGGCGCGCTCCGGGCCCTTGGCGAGGCCGCCCAGCTGGAGCCCGACACCGGCGAGGATCATGCCGACCCCGGTGATCGCGCACACGATGGTGAAGTTCCCCAGCTCGGCCATCTGCCGGGGATCGCGCGAGTCGTCCCCGGCGGTGACGATGTTCAGGAACTGGACGCCCACGGCGGTGATGAGCGCGAGCACGCCGATGATGAGACAGGCGACGAATCCGCCATTCATCTTTTTCTCTGGCATGCCCCGGCATGCTACTGCCGCCCGGTGCACACGTCATCACCCTCCGCTCACGCCCTGACCAGGCCGGACGCGTCGTCCGGCCACGTCCGGCCACGAACGGGCCGGGCCGTTTCACGCCGCCCTCAGCGGAGCCCGCGGAAGAACACGCGGACGTCTTCGACGTACGGGCCGGGGATCTCCATGGCCGGGAAGTGGCCGCCGCGGTCGAACTCCGTCCAGTGGACGACGTCGTACCTGCGCTCGGCGAACCGGTGAGAAATCGTGGGGTTGACCAACGACTGGGTAGACTGACGGCATGAACGCCACGGCCGACGACGGCACCCCCGCCCGCCTGAAGGACGCGCCGAGCTGGCTGATCAACCAGGTCTCGCTGCACTCCCACCGGCTGGTCGCCGAGAGCATGGCCGCCGCCGGCGCCCGCGGCTACCACTACCGGCTGCTGGCCGCCCTGGAGGAGTTCGGCCCCGCCAGTCAGGCGGCGCTCGGCCGCCGCACCGGCATCGACCGCAGCGACGTCGTCGCCATGCTGAACGAGCTGTCCGACCAGGACCTGGTGCGCCGCTCGCCCGACCCCGCCGACCGGCGCCGCAACGTCATCACCATCACCCCCGAGGGGACGCGCCACCTGCGCCACCTCGACCAGGTCCTCGCCCAGGTCCAGGACGACCTGCTCGCCCCGCTCTCCCCCGCCGAACGCGGCGAACTGGTACGGCTGCTGTCGGCGCTGCTGGCCCACCACTCCGGCCGCTGACCGGCGCGAACGACGTCCCCGCGTTTCTTCCGGCAGGAGGGAACGGCCGCGGACGACGATGCGTCACATGAACATCGGCCGCCTCGACGGCATCGAAAGAGATGGCCGAAACAGCGACAATCAGGACCGAACGGGCCGTCTGATGACCACCGCGCCGTCCACGTCTCGCTGAAACCTCACCGTTCGACCTGTTCGGAGGGACCATGCAGCCGCCTCAATGGCCCGGGCAGCCGGGCTACCCGCCGGGGCCCCAGCAGGGGCCGCCGTTCGGTCCCGGAGTGCCCGGAAACCCGCTTCCGCCGCCCAAGAGCGACGGTGGCGGCGGTGTCATCATCGCCCTGCTTCTCGGCGGCGGGCTCCTGGTACTCGTTCTGATCGTCGGCGTCGTCGTCGTGCTCGCGAACGGCGGAGACGACGATGACGACCGGCCCACGCCCCCGCTCGCCGTGTCCCGAACGGCGACGCCGTCGTACTCGCCCTACAGCACCCCGACGACCGGCACCGGCGGAATCGACCCGCAGGGCGTGCTCAAGTCGACGATCCGCACCGCGCGCGGCAACACGTTCACGCAGGTCGGGACGCGTATCGACTCATGCACCGCGCGGGCCAACTCCACCATGCTGGAGCGGCTGCGCCTCTACCCGTGCACGGGCCAGATGTACTCGGCGGTGTACGCGAACCCGTCGCGCAGCATCGTCACCGTCATCTCGGTCGTGAACGTGGGCAGCTCGTCCGACGCCAACGGCCTCAGCCGGGCCGTCTACTCCGAGGGCTGGCCCCGCCTGCTCAAGCCGTCCAACACCAGCGGAATGCCGCAGCTCTCCCAGGAGCCCAGCCAGTGGACCCGCGCCTGGACGCTGAACTCCTCGATCATCTACGCCCAGTCGTACTGGGCACGCGGCGGCGCCGTCGGCGACCGGACCGGCTCCGTCTACAACACGGCGGGCGAACTCGGCGTCGAAGTCACCAACGCCCTGCGCTTCAGCAGCTGACGACCCCCCACAGGGCCGTACCGCCACCCGGTACGGCCCTTCGCCATGACAGCCCCACGGACACGGCCGCGGCTCAACTGCGCCACCACTCGAACCGGTCAGGGAAACCGGTCGTTGCGCGTCCATCGTCCGGACCCGAGCCGCAGGCTGACGCCACCAGTCCGGGCGGCGGGCCGGTGACGCCGGGCTCAGCCGGCAGCGGCGGACCCGCCGGCGCCTGCCGCCTCGGCCGCCGCCTCGGTCGCGCGCCAGCTCAGCGGCGGGCCGTCGGACTCGCCGTCGGGGTGGACCGCGCCGCCGAGCCAGCGCACCAGGGCGTCGGCGAAGCGACGGGCCACCTGCGGGCCCTCCGGCACGTCGGCGGCCGCGCGGACGTCCACCCACCAGACCTGGTCCGAGGACGCCAGCCGTTCGGTGAACTCCGCGCCCAGCAGCCGCCGGATCTCCCCGGGAACGGCCACCGGCACCGGCGCCTCAATGGACACGAGCAGCTGACCCGCGAGGTCGTACAGCCGGGTGGCCGCGGGCTCGCCGCCACGGACCTCCAGCGACAACCCCATGGCGATCAGCCCGTCGACGACCGCCCGCACGTCCGGCGGGCGGCGCACCACGGCGACCAGGTCGCAGCTCATCCGCCCACCCCCGGCGCGCCGATCGAACGGGCGAACACCTCGTAGGCGATGCGGCCGACGGCCGTCCCGGTGTCCCCGGCCAGCTTGCCGGCGTCGAACGCGCCGCCGACCGCCAGATGCCGGTCGTACGGCACGTGCACCACGGGCAGCTGCCACTGGCTCAGCATCTGCTCGGCGCGCTCCAGGTCGGCGCTCGCCTGCGGCGCGTGCGTCACCGTCGCCACGACGGTGCGTTGCAGCAGCGCCTGCCGGCCGTTGTCGCGGAACCACTCCAGCGCGCCGCGGGCGCTCAGTGCGCCGTCCACCGTGCCCGGCGTGACCAGGACGAGGCCGTGCGTGCCCGCGAGGATGCCCTGGTGCAGGTCGGTGAGGATGCCCGCGCCGCAGTCGACGACCGCGGCGGCGAAATGACCGCCGACGGCGCCGAGCGCGGTCTCGAAGGCGTCGAGGGTGAACTGCTCCGCGATGCGCCCGCCACGGGTGGCCGACAGCACCCACAGCCGTTCGCCCGCGCGCGTGAGGTACGGAGCGGCTTCCTCGAACGAACGCGGCCGGCGTTCCACCAGGTCGAAAAGCGAGCGTTCGGCCTGCACTCCGAGCCGCAGCGGCAGCGAGCCCAGCTCGGCGTCGGCGTCCACGGCCAGCACGCGGTCGGCGCGATACCGCGACAGCTCGGTCGCCAGCAGCGCCGCCATGGTGGTCTTCCCCGCCCCGCCGCGCACACTGACCACCGTGAGCCGCCGGAGACCGGGCACCGGACGCCGCAGCATCTCCGCGACCGCGACCTGAGCCTGACCGCCGGACGCTCCGGAGCCGCCGACGACCTTGCGCACACCCCGCCCCATCCGCACGAGCAGCGGGTCACCATGATGCGATTTACGCCCCAGCTCATCGCCGATCCCCCCGTCACCATGCCGGGGCGACGTCGGCGCGGGCTGCGGCACCTTCGAGGCCGGGCGCACCGGCTCACTCGGCCGCGCCACCGCAGCGGGATGGGGCGCCGACCCCAGCGGAGCACTGTCCGCTTCGCGCGGCCGCACCGGCGCGGGCTGCGGCACCTCCAAGGCCGGGCGCACTTGCTCACCCGGCTGCGCCACCGGCGAGGGGTGGGGCGCTGGCCCCTGTGAAGCACCATCCGGCTCGGACGGCCGCGCCAGCGCGGGTTGCGGCGCCTTCGGGGACGGGGGCGCCGGCTCGCCCGGTTGCGCTACCGAAGTGGGATGGGGCGCTGGCCGCTGCGGTGCGCGATCCGGTTTTGGCGGGGGCGCTGGTGCGGGCTGGCCCTTCGGGGGCGCGTGCACCTGCTCGTTCGGCTGCGCCATCGGCGAGGGGTGGGGCGCTGGCCTCTGTGGAGCACTGTCCGGGGCGGGCGGCTGCGGTGCCCTTGGGGTCGGGGCGGGGTGGGGTTTTGGTCCTTGCGGGGGGCTGTCCGGCTCCGGGTCGAGGGTCGCGAGTCCGCGCCGGGGCATTCCCAATTCGCGCAGGACGATCTGCTGCCAGCTCGAGTCGGACACCTGCCTCCCCTTCGTCACCGCAAGCCTACGAAACTCCGACCGCCGTCGTGGTGCCCTGCGGCGTTCGGAGCGGCGCGGACGGTACGGTCGGCCCGCGTGGCGTGCACCTCCACTAATCGTCCAATGAATGCCCCCGTATCCGACCATGCGGCGTCATATGCTCCTTTGGCGGACGGGATTCGATCTTGGAGGGTGACAAGGGTGGCGGAGTTCTCGGGCGCGGAGCTCGAACGGATGCTGACCGAGGCGCGCAAGACCCTGGAGTCGATGCGGCAGGGCGACACGGCGCCCCGTCCCGCGAAGAGCGCCAAGGCCGCGGACGGCGACACGCTGGAGGGGGTCGGCGAGGCGGCCGACGGCAGGATCAAGGTGACCGCCGAGGCAGGGGGCCGCGTCAAGAGCGTGGACCTGGATCAGAAGGCCATGCGGATGTCCCCTCAGGAGCTGGGTGAGCAGCTGGTGGTGGCGGTCAACGCCGCGCTGGAGGACCTGCGCGCCAAGGCGGCGACCGCCGGGGCGGCCCAGCGGGAGGCGGACCCGGGTGAGCAGGCCGAGGACATCCAGAACCAGAGCCTCCGGCAGATGGAGCTGATCACTCAGGCCATCAACGACACCCTGGCCAAGATCGGCGGCAACCGCTGAGCACGGCGGTGCGCGAGGCCGCCTAGGACCGGGCGGTGACGGCCGCGGCCTGTCGGTTGTCGGAAGCCGGGATTAGCATCTGGCGCGTGCGAGCCTCCACGTCGACAACGCCGCCCACGCGGCCGAGATGGCTCGTGCCCTTGTCGGCGGCGGGCGCGGCGGCGGTCCTGGTGTCGGTGTTGTGGCTGACCGGCGGGCTCCGGGAGACGCCGCAGGAACCGGTCAAGGCACCGGGCAGGCCGATCGACCAGGGGTGGTTCGACGTCACCGTGCGGGACGCGCGGATCGTGAACGTCAGGCCGCCGTTCGGCAACGCGCCGCAGCGGCGCCTGGAAGTGCGGCTGCGGGTGGTGAACAAGGGCAAGGAGACGGCTTCCCTGGGGCTCAGCGGGTTCGGCCAGGGCGTGGCGGCCCGCGCGGCGAACGGCAAGTGGGTGAAGCCCGAGGACGTGGAAGGCACCGCCGCGGGCTCGGCCACCGCCGTCGTCCAGCCGGGCCTGCCCGTCGAGGCGGCGGCGCGGTGGCCGCTCGGACCGCGCGAGGCGCCCGCCGCGTTCACCGTGGGCCTGCGCAAATGGGAGTTCGGCACCGGGTTCACCGACACCTCGTTCCGGTGGCGGGTGGAGCTGGAGGACGACGCGGGGCTGGCCGGACGGCTCACCCTGCCGGTGGCGCCGTCATGAACGCGGGCAGGCTGCTCGTCCAGGGCGGCGCCGCGCTCGTGGGCACCGCCCTGCTCGCCGCGGCGCTGTGGTTGTACGACCTGACGCCGGAGGTGGAGTCGCGGCAACTGGACCCGATTCGCGACACCGGCCGGATCGGCCAGGTCGTCACCAACCCGGAGTTCAGCGTGCAGGTGCAGCGGGTCGCCGCCGCACGTTCGCTGGCGTCCTCCTTGCCCAGCAGGCCGCCGGTGCGCACCGAGGGCGTCTTCCTGATCGTCCACGCGCGGGTGATGAGCCGGCGCGAGCCGCTGAGGCTGCAGACGGCGCAGGTGGAGACGCCCGGCGGCTACATCTTCCGGAAGGACCCGCGACCGTCGGTGTCGCTGGGGCTCGACCCGGAGTTCCAGCCGCTGATCTGGGACAGGACCGCGTTCGTCTTCGAGCTCCCGTCGCGGCGGCTGGAAGGTGCGCGGCTGGTGGTCGGGGAGGGCGGGCTGCTGCCGCAGCTGTCGGCGGCCACCGAGATCGACCTGGGGCTGACCCGGGCACGCGCCACCGACCTCGTCCGCCGCGCCTCCGAAGGCTACGACGTGCGAACGGCGGCATCATGACCCACCGGGCACCCTCCCAAGATCCCGGCGACCAGCCTGGGCGTACTCCGGGCGAACACGATGCTCGCGGGTCGGCCGGCTCCAATCCGTGGTTCGAGCGGCCGGACAGGGCCTCGCCTCGGGTGCCTGCCGTGGGGAGGTATAGCAGGACGGCGCGTAACGAGAGGGCGCAGTCGGCGGCTCAACCGCTCGCGCACGAGACGGGGCAGCGGGACGAGGGCGGCACGCAGCCGTCCGGCGGCCGGGAACGCGGCGAGCACCGGGCGTCCGGTGATTCGACACGCCAGGAGGACGAGGCCGCGGGTGCCTCGGAGGACACAGCGGAGCCGCGGCGGCGGGTGCGGCCCGGGGATCGGCGGTTCCTTGAGGCGATGGCCCTGGTGACGTTGCTGCCGGCCCTGGTCGGGCTGCACTGGCTGGACGACACCCGCAACATCCAGCAGCGGCTGGAGCGGCCCGAGAAGCCGACCGTGGTCGCCAAGGGCGGTGTCGGCACGCTCGCCGGCACCCGCTGGCTGTTCGTCCGGCGGACGGTCACCAAGGCGCCGCTCAACCCGGACCCGGACGTGGCGGAGGTACGGATGGTGGTGGCGATCAGGCCGCTCACCCCGGCGGGTGCCAAGGCCGTCACCTCGTACGGGATGACCTACCGGCTACGCGACGCCGAAGGACGGTTCTGGAGCGCGACGGCGCTGCCGTCGTCCCCGCCGCGCGCGGGCGCCACCGCGTTGCTCACCGTCAGGGGCGTCCTGCCCCGCGCCAAGGCGGGGACGGTCACGCTCGAGGTGCGGCCGCCGGCGACGTCCCAGCCGAAGGGGCCGCTGCCTTCGCTGCGGTTCGCGTCGTGACCCTGGCCACGACCAGGTTGAACGCGGCCGCCAGCAGGCAGATCCGCAGGATCTGGAAGACCAGGGCCGTGCCGAAGCCGATCAGCGTGAGGCGGGGCACCCACCAGGCCGCCGAGTGCGGGCCCAGCAGTTCGTAGATCTGCCGCCGGGCCAGCCGCTCGGCGACGTCCAGGCCCACGAACAGCACGCAGAACAGCCCGAACGGCACCACGCCCGACCGGCGCACCAGCCGCAGCCCGTACCAGGCGGGCAGCCACATCTCTCGGATGCCGCGGGTGGCGATCTCCCGGGGGCTGCCGGTCCGGTCGAGGTCGCCGGCGCGGGCCAGCCGCCGGGCCGTGCCGCCGCGGCCGAGCACGACCCGTTCGTCCCCGGTGTCCAGGCCCAGCACCACCCCGGCGATCACCAGCCAGATCAGCGAGCCGAGCACGGCGTGCTTGAACGAGGGCCACAGGTCCAGGCCGCCGCCGGCGGCCTGCTCGACCCAGCCCCACACCCGCCGGTCGGTGATCCACTCGCCCGCCTCGCCGCGCAGGTGGTCGACGGTGAAAATGCCGAAAAGCGCGAAATTGATCTCCAGGAAGGCCAGCAGAACGGCGCCGGAGCCGGCCAGCCGGCCCTGGGCCAGCCATTCGAACGCCACCTTCAGTACGAAGAACCCGGCCGTGAGGCCCACCGCCAGCGTCAGGTGCCGTTCGAGGCTGATGAGCATGCCGAGGCCCTCGATCTGGCCGGTGATGCCGCCCTCGGCGAAGCCGCGGCTCTGCGCCATGTCGACGAACTCGCGGGCGTCCTGGCTGTGCAGGCCCCAGCCCAGGTAGAACACCATGAACGGCAGGACGGCGCGGCCCAGCGCCTCCATCGCCGTCTCGCGGTTGCCCACGGCCCACGGGGTCAGGTCGCCGCCGGGTTCGCGGGCGTGCACCACGTCCAGGCCCTCCCGGACGCAGTGGACCATCGCCACCGTGACCGCCAGGGAGATCATGACCAGCAGGCTGACCGTCACCAGCGGCGCGACCGTGGCCGCTGCGCCCTTCAGATGACCCAGGCGGTAGCCGCCGTACATCACCCCGTACCGCAGCAGCTCCCCCACGGTGAACCACAGCGCCAGCGGCAGCGCGAACCGCCCGGCGAGCCTGAGCGTCGCCCACGGCAGCACGAGCGGCGAACGTGCCGACAGTCCAGGCATTCCGCGAATGTTACACAAATGCCTGGTGAGCAACCGAGCGGTAGCAGGACGTGAGACGCGAAGGACCCCGGCGCCCGCCTGACGGGGGTGCCGGGGTCCTTGTCGTCGTTCGCGACCGGCGTCGGGTCAGATGGAGACCTCGACGGCGGCGACCTCGCCGGTCTTGGCGGTGACGGCGGTGTCGACGCTCACGCCGCCCGCGGCCAGCACGCGGACGGTCCAGTCGCCGTCGGCGGCGAAGAAGCGGAACACGCCCTCGTCGCCGGTGACGACCTCGGCGGTGAACTCGCCCGTCGAGTCCAGCAGCCGGGCGTAGGCGCTGGTCACGGGGGCGCCGTCACGGGTCACCTTGCCCTGGATGACGGCCTCGTTGGACAGGTCGACGGTAGCGGGCAGATGCGCCGTCTGCGCGGGCGCTGCGCAGCCCTGGGTGGTCATATGTTCCTCCACATCTCCGGGACACGGCGGGCACGGCCGCCGGGCGGCTTGGCGGGTCTCGGCCGTCGGCGCGGCCTCGGTCTTGGCCGGTCGGGTGTTACTTGGCCTCGCCGAGCTCGATCGGCACGCCGACCAGCGAGCCGTACTCGGTCCAGGACCCGTCGTAGTTCTTCACGTCCGACAGGCCCAGCAGCTCGTGCAGGGCGAACCAGGTGTGCGACGAGCGCTCACCGATGCGGCAGTAGGCGATGGTGGGCTTGGACAGGTCCACCCCGGCCTCGGTGTAGAGCTCGCGCAGCTCCTCGTCGGACTTGAAGGTGCCGTCGTCGTTGGCCGCCTTCGACCAGGGGATGTTGCGCGCGGTCGGCACGTGGCCGGCCCGCTGCGCCTGCTCCTGCGGCAGGTGCGCCGGGGCCAGCAGCTTGCCGCTGAACTCGTCGGGCGAACGGACGTCGATGAGGTTCTTGCTGCCGATGGCGTCGACGACCTCGTCGCGGAACGCGCGGATGTCGAGGTCCTGGTCCTTGGCCTTGTACTCGGTGGCGGGACGCGACGGCACGTCGGTGACGAGCTCGCGGGAGTCCAGCTCCCACTTCTTGCGGCCGCCGTCCAGCAGCCGGACCTTCTGGTGGCCGTACAGCTTGAAGTACCAGTACGCGTAGGCGGCGAACCAGTTGTTGTTGCCGCCGTACAGGATCACCAGGTCGTCGTTGGCGATGCCCTTGGCCGACAGCAGCTGCTCGAAGCCGGTCTTGTCCACGAAGTCGCGGCGGACCGGGTCCTGCAGCTCGGTCTTCCAGTCGATCTTCACGGCGCCGCGGATGTGGCCCTTGTCGTAGGCGGACACGTCCTCGTCGACCTCGACCAGAACCAGGCCGGGGTCGTCGAGGTGGGCCTCCACCCAGTCGGCGTCCACGAGGACGTCGGAGCGGCTCATGCGGGAACCTCCCTGTCGGAGCGGATCTTGCAAGTGGAACGGCGGATCAGCATGTACATCTCGCAGCCGAGGCAGAACCCGAACGCCGCGTTCAGGAACGCCGTACCCGGCGCGAAGTCGGCGGCACCGTTGCCGAGCCATCCCGTCCCCGTGGCGTACCCGGCGGTCGCGACCAGGGCGAGGACCAGGCCTACGCCCTGCGCGAACCCAGGCGGACCAGCGGACTCCAGTTCCCGTGGCGCACCCGGCCGGGGCCGTGCCGGCACCTGGAAGAGCGGCGCGTACCGGGGCGCGACGCGGGCCGGGGACCCTCGCGATCGCGGACACCGCGGCCTGGGCGGCCAGCAGCCACCGGCTTGCGGTCGCCGGTGTCACGCCGGGGACCACCGTCGTGACGGCCGCGGCCCAACGCTGCCCACGCGGGTGTACCTGCATCGGGGTGCTCCTGGCGGAGAGGAGGCGTGCGTACGGCGAGTTCGACGAGATCGAGTGGAGCTCGGGGCGGAAAGCGGGCTCGATGCCTCAGGCCATACGACAGAGCGCGGTGGTCACGCGGCAGAAGTCGACCGCGCGACGCTTCGTGAGCAGCTGCTCCGTCCGGTAACGCACGAACCGATGGTAAGCCGACGATCGGCGCCCTGTCACATCCGTCTCGGCTTTCGAGACAGTGACAGTCGCCTCGCCGCAGGTCAGCGCCGCCCCCGCGACAGCCGGAATGGCGGACGGAGCGGCGGACGCGGCGGCGTTCACGAGACGGCGGCGCCGAGGGCGGCGATCACGTCGGCCTTGCGGGGCTGCCCGGCGGCCGAGCGCACGATCTGGCCCGAGGCGTTCAGGACGAACACCGTGGGCGTGCGGACGACGCCCAGACGGCGCACCAGGTCGAGGTTCTTCTCGGCGTCGATCTCGACATGGGCGACGCCGTCGACCATCGCCGCGACCTCGCCCAGGATCCGCCGGGTGGCCCGGCAGGGGGCGCAGAACGCCGACGAGAACTGCACCAGCGTGGCGCGTTCGCCCAGCTCGGCCCCCAGATCACCGGCTCCGAGACGCTCGTCCACCCGCCGTCCCCTTTCCGTCCGCGCAGGACGCCGCCGCGCCGCCGCCGGGCAACACCGCCGCGGCGCCTTCGATCGACATCGCCTGGCACAACGGCTGCGCGGCCCCGGTTCTTCCGTTCCGCGACGGCCCCGGACGACGATCACCCGGGACGATCACCCCCGGACGGTCAGCAGCGGCCGTCCCTGCACCGTGACGATCTCGAACGAGAAGATCTGGTCGCGCTGGAACATCGTGGACGCGTCGTACCGGCCGTAGCCCCTGCCGTAGGCGACGTACCAGCTGCCCAAGGGGTCGCGTTGCCCGTCCCGGGCCACCGCGTACCACTTGCAACGTTCCCCGCGCGGAGCCCCGGACAGGTACAGCTCGACCTTGGTGCCCCACTTCCTCTTGTAGAGCATCACGTAGGCGTCGATGCGTGTACGCGGGTCGGAGGCGGTCAGCCGTTCCGCGGCGGTCACCTGCGGCTGGGGGGCGGCCGTGACCGTCCGCTCGGCCGTGGGACGCCCGCCGTCCCCGAAGGGCCGCACCAGGCCGCCGAACAGCATTCCCACCAGGAGCAGCACGCACGCGGCCGCCGCCAGCGGCACCCACCGCAGCCGCCCCACCCCGCCCCCGAACCAGCGGGTGCGCCGTCGTTCGGCGGCGCGGGCCAGCAGCGAGTCGAGCAGTTCGGGAGGCGGGCCCGCGACCTGCCGGATCTGCGCCTCGTCGACCCGTCCGAGCAGCGCGGGCAGCCCGGCCAGCCCGGCGAGCTCGTCACGGCAGGCCGGGCAGGCGTCCAGGTGCTCCTCCAGCCGGCTGCGTTCGGCGGCGTCGATCGCGCCGACGACGTACACGCCGAGCGCCGTGCGCACCTGCGCGCACTCGTTCATGGCGCCAACCCCCGCTCCTCCAATGCGAGTTTGAGCGCCCGCAACGCGTAATAGGTACGGGACTTGACGGTGCCGGGCGGGACGCCGAGCGCCTTGGCCGCCTCGGCGACCGACCGGCCCCGGTAGTAGGTCTCCACGAGAACGGCCCGGTGCGACGGGCTGAGGTCGGCCAGGGCCTCGGCCACCGTCCACGACTCCAGCGCCCGGTCGATGTCGTCCGACCCCGGGGTGGACGTGACCTGCTCGTCGATGCCGGTCTCGGGCGGGCGCGCGCGCCGGGCCCGGTGGGCGTCCACCACCAGGTTGCGCGCGACCGTGAACAGCCAGGGCCGCACGGGACGTCCCGCCAGCGCCTCCGGATGCCGCCAGGCGCGCAGCAGCGTCTCCTGGACGACGTCCTCCGCCTGGGGACGGTCCCCGCCGGTCAGCCGCATCACGTAGCCGAGGAGGGGACCACCGTGCTCGCTGTAAAGGGCGCGCAGCAACCCCTCATCCGCCGTGGGACCCACACCCGCATCACGTTCGGGCTGCCCCATCGGTTCAACCGGGCCGGAGATCGGCCGCGATCAGGTGTTCGGCAGGTCGTTGAGGCGCACGTTCTCGGCGGTCGCGGCCACGCGCAGGCCGCCCGGCGTCGGCTCGACCCGGCTGATCCGGGACCCGACGGGCAGGTCGGTGACGGGCACGGTCCAGGTGAGCTGGCGCCGCATCAGGGCCAGCGGCACCTGCACGCCGCCGTCGGCGCCGACCGACACCGGCGTGATGGCGATCCCCCGGGAGGTGGGCTTGACCTCGACCACGGCGCTGCCCGACAGCGGGATGCCCGCGACCGAACCCGCGAGGTCCACCTCGAGGTCGTCGCCGCGCTGGCCGATGCGCCGCACCTCCCGGGGCGCCCGCTGCTTGATCACGTCGTAGGGCACCACGGCCGAGGCCGTCGCGGTCCGCGCGGTGACGTTGGCGCTCGACCCCTTGGCGATCTCGGACAGCGGCGCGTCCACCCCGCGCATCTCGACCTTGACGTCGTGCACGGTGACGCCCTGCTCGGTCCAGCGGCCGAGGTCGACGTCGATGCCCTCGTACTCGCCCTGGAGGGCCTGCAGCAGGAACGAGAAGCCGTGGAAGGTGACCTCGGGCTGCGTGGACAGGTTGTACTGCGCCGCCACCTGCCTGCCGATCTCGTCCTCGGCGCGGTTGCGGGCGATCGGGTCGGCGATGACGCCGAGCACGCCCACCACCACGGCCAGGAAGATCAACACCACCAGTAGCTTGCGCATGCCTCTCCTCGGGTCCTCGCAGGTACGGGCCGCACGGTCGCCTCACGATAGTGCCGTTCGCCCGGGTTCCGCCGGGTCGCCCTGCGGGATGACATCGCGGAACTCTCCGTACGAACCCGGCGCTATGCGTCAGCCGCCCGCGAAGGGCGGGAGGACCTCGACGACACCGCCCTCGGGCAGCGCCACCGCGTCGTGGGGGCGGGCGCCGACGGGGTCGCCGTCGATGAGGAACGAGCTGCGGGCGAGCACGCGCCGGAAGTCCGCGCCGCGTCCGTCCCGTCCGGCCGCCGCGTCGAGCGCCTCGGCCAGGGTCGCCGCGTCGTAGGGCTCCTGCTCCACCCCGGCCGCCGCCTTCGCCGCCGCCCAGTACCTGATCGTTCCCTTGGCCATCGTCACCAGCCGCTGAGAGTCCGCAGAGGAAAGAGGAACGCGTCCCCAGACGATGTTCCCACTGCGGCGGCCGGATGTGGTCCGGCGGGGTGGGCGGACGTCCGGCCGTTGCCCCGAAGGTCGGCTCGGCTATGCTCGGGGGATAGGGATCCGGGCGATGGGGCCGTGGAGTTCGTGTGAACACCCTTCATGGCAACCCCGCCTTCGGTTCGGCGACCGGTGCCGGACGGAGGACGCAAGCCTGGATCCTTCATCGTTTTTATGGGCGAGGAGGCGGCACTTGAGCAACCTGCTCCTGCTGACCAACGCGTTGGAACCCTCCGACGAGGTCCTGCCCGCACTGGGGCTGCTGTTGCACTCGGTGCGCGTCGCCCCCGCGGAGGGGTCCGCGCTGATCGACGCTCCACCGGCCGACGTGGTGCTCGTGGACGCCCGCCGCGACCTCGTGCAGGCCAAGAGCCTGTGCCGGCTGCTGCGGACGACCGGGCTCGACTGCCCCCTGCTGGCGGTCGTCACCGAGGGCGGCCTGGCCGCCCTGAGCCCCGAGTGGGGGCTGGACGACGTGCTGCTGCAGTCGGCGGGCCCCGCCGAGGTGGAGGCGCGGCTGCGGCTGGCGGTGGGCCGGGCGTCGGCGGCGGCCGAGGCCGACGACGTGCCCGGGGAGATCCGCAGCGGGGAACTGACCATCGACGAGGCCACCTACACCGCGCGCCTGCGCGGCCGGGTCCTCGACCTGACCTTCAAGGAGTTCGAGCTGCTGAAGTACCTCGCCCAGCATCCCGGGCGGGTCTTCACGCGCGCCCAGCTCCTGCAGGAGGTGTGGGGGTACGACTACTTCGGCGGCACACGGACGGTGGACGTGCACGTCCGGCGGCTGCGCGCCAAGCTCGGCGCCGAGTACGAGTCCCTGATCGGAACGGTCCGCAACGTCGGATACCGCTTCGTCCCCGACCACCGCCCGGGCGAGCAGGAAGAGGCCGCCCCGGTCCCCTCCTGAGACTCACACCCAGGCTCACTCCCTCACTGGAGCGAACCAAAAACCTTCACGTGGTGGGGTGCCTTGCCTGCCGGCAAGGCACCCCGCCACGTGGTCAAGCCACCGCCCACCGCACTGAGGGCCGCCCTCCCCACGTAGCAGGACGCCACTGCAGACACCGCCCGCGCCGGGAGTGCGCGACGTCAGCCGAAGCGGCCGGTGATGTATTCCTCGGTGGCCTTCTGTTCGGGGTTGGTGAAGATCTTGCTGGTGTCGCCGATCTCGATGAGCTTGCCGGGCTGGCCGATGCCGGCGATGTTGAAGAAGGCGGTGCGGTCGCTGACCCGGGCGGCCTGCTGCATGTTGTGCGTCACGATGACGATCGTGTACTGGCTCTTGAGCTTGGCGATCAGGTCCTCGATGGCCAGGGTGGAGATCGGGTCCAGCGCCGAGCACGGCTCGTCCATCAGCAGCACCTGGGGCTGCACGGCGATGGCACGGGCGATGCACAGGCGCTGCTGCTGACCGCCGGACAGGCCCGCGCCGGGCTTGTTCAGGCGGTCCTTGACCTCGTTCCACAGGTTGGCGCCCTTGAGCGACTCCTCGACGATCTCGTCGAGCTGGCGCTTGCGGCGGACCCCGTTCAGCTTGAGCCCGGCGGCCACGTTGTCGTAGATCGACATGGTGGGGAACGGGTTGGGGCGCTGGAACACCATGCCGACCACGCGCCGCACCGCCACCGGGTCGACGCCCTGGCCGTACAGGTCCTCGTCGTCCAGCATCACCTTGCCCTCGACGCGGGCGCCGGGGATGACCTCGTGCATCCGGTTGAGGGTGCGCAGGAACGTGGACTTGCCGCAGCCCGAAGGCCCGATGAAGGCCGTCACCGAGCGCGGCTCGATGGTCATCGAGATGTCCTCGATGGCGTGGACGCCGCCGTAGTAGGCGTGCAGTCCGGACACTTCGATCCGCTTGGCCATGGGGGGAATCGCTCCTATCGGGTCCTACTGTGCGGTCGCCTCGCGCGGCCGCATCGCGGTCGGATCGTCTTCCGGCGGGACGGTCAGCGGCTCACCGGCCGGAAGACCCGCGCGACCAGCCGCGCGCCCAGGTTGAACAGCATGATCAGCAGGATCAGCACCAGGGCGCCGGTCCACGCCCGGTCGATGGACGCCTGGTTGGGGTCGCCGGCCTGCTCCCAGATGAAGGTGGGCAGCGCGGCCTGCGGCCCCTCGAACGGGTTGGTGTTGATCGCCTTGGTGAAGAAGATCGTCAGCAGCAGCGGGGCGGTCTCCCCCATCACCCGGGCGACGGCCAGCATGACGCCGGTGACGATGCCGGTCAGCGCGGTGGGCAGCACCACGAAGCAGACCGTGCGCCAGCGCGGCACGCCCAGGGCGTAGGAGGCCTCGCGCAGGTCGTTGGGCACCAGCTTGAGCATCTCCTCGGTGGCCCGCACCACCGTGGGGATCATCAGGATGGTCAGCGCCAGCGACCCGGCGAACCCCGAGTAGGTGAACCCGAACGTCAGCAGCCACAGCGCCAGCACGAACAGGCCGGCCACGATGGACGGGATGCCGGTCATGACGTCCACGAAGAAGCTGACCGCGCGGGCCAGCCGGCTGTTGCCGCCGTACTCGACCAGGTAGACGGCGGTCAGCACGGCGATCGGCACCGCGATCAGGCTGGTGATGGCGACCTGCTCCAGGGTGCCGAGGATGGCGTGGTAGGCGCCGCCGCCCTCGTCGCGGCCGCCGACGCCGTTCATGGAGAACTGCAGGAAGGTGCCGTCCAGGCGGCCGAGGCCGTTGGTGAGCACGGTCCACAGCACCGACACCAGCGGCACGACGGCCAGCCCGAACGCGACGTAGACCAGGACCTGGACGATCCGGTCCTTGAGCTTGCGTGCGGCCGAGACCGAGCCGATGGAGCCGCGGGCCGCGGGCGGCAGGTCGTCGGTGGGCTTCGTCAGGGTGGTCACACGAACTCCTTGCGGCGGGCGACGACGGCCCGCGCCGCCATGTTGACGATCAGCGTGATCACGAACAGCACCAGACCGGAGGCGATCAGCGCGCCGCGGCCGGTCTCGGTGGCCTCGGCGAAGCTGTTGGCGATGTTGGCGGCGAAGGTGGTGCCGCCGTCCTCCAGGAGGTGCCAGTTGATGCCGGGCACGAACGTCAGCACCATGGCCACGGCGATCGTCTCGCCCATGGCCCGGCCGAGCCCCAGCATGGAGGCGCCGATCATGCCGGACCGGCCGTACGGCAGCACCGACATCCGGATCATCTCCCAGCGGGTGGCGCCGAGCGCCAGCGCCGCCTCCACGTGCGCCCGCGGCACCTGCAGGAACACCTCGCGGGAGATGGACGAGATGATCGGCAGGATCATGATCGCCAGCACCACGGACGCGGTGAAGATCGAGTTCTTGCCGGGGCTGTCGCCGCCGAACAGCGGGATCCAGCCGAGCACGGAGTTGAGGAACGAGCTGACGCCCTCCATGTGCGGGGCCAGCACGAGCAGGCCCCACAGCCCGTACACGATGCTGGGCACGGCGGCCAGCAGGTCCACCAGGTAGCCCAGGGGGCCCGCCACCGACCGCGGCGCGTAGTAGGAGATGAACAGCGCGATGCCGATCGCCACCGGCGTCGCGATGACCAGCGCCAGCAGCGAGGAGATCACTGTGCCGAACGCCAGCTGGGCGATGCCGAACCGGGGCGTGGTCCCGTTGGGGTCCCACTCCTCGCTGGTGAGGAAGTTGGCCTCGTTCTCCCGCAGCGCGGGGATCGCCTTCCAGATCAGGAAGACGGCGATGGCCGCCATGATGGCCAGCACGAGGATCCCCGAACCCCGTGCGGCCGAGACAAAGATCTTGTCACCGGCGCGTCCGGTGCTCATGGCCGCTCCGCGGACGCGGCCCTTGGCCGCGGCGGTGCTCTTCACGCCCGTGTCGGTGGTCACGGGGGGATCCTCCTTCACTGACTAGGCGAAACCCAGGCGTGCCCCGCCGCCGAGGTCCTCGGCGGCGGGGCTGCGGTCACTGGGGTCCGATCTCAGGACAGGGCCTTCACGGTGGCCTGCACCTTGCTCAGCACTTCCTGCGGAACCGGCGCGTAGCCCACGCTGGTCAGCACCTTCTGGCCGTCGGCGCTGGAGGTGTAGTTCAGGAAGGACTTGACGAACTTCGCCTGCTCGGCCGGCAGGCCCTTCTCACAGGCGATCTCGTAGGTCACCAGGACGATCGGGTAGGCGCCGGCCGTCTTGGTGGCGTAGTCGAGCTCCAGGGCGACGTCGTTGCCGGTGCCGACCTGCTTGGCGCCCGCCAGGGCCTTGGACGCGCTGTCGGCCGACAGCTCGACGTACTCGCCCGCACCGTTCTTGATCTTGGCGGTCTTCAGCTTCAGGTTGTGGGCGTAGGACATCTCGACGTAGGAGATCGTCCCGGCGGTGCTCTTGACCTGGCCGCTCACGCCGTCGGACTTGGCCGCGCCCTGCCCGGCGCCGCTGGACGGCCACTTCTTGGCGGGCTCGGCGGTCCACGCGCCGGGCGCGGTGGCCTTGAGGTACTTGGTGAAGTTCTCCGTGGTGCCGGACTCGTCCGACCGGTACACCGGCTTGATGTCGGTGCCGGGCAGCTTGGCGCCGGAGTTCTCCTTGGCGATCGCCGGATCGTTCCACTTCTTGATCTTGCCGCTGAAGATGCCGGCGACCGTCTCCGGGGACAGCTGCAGGCCGTCCACGCCGTCAAGGTTGTAGACCACCGCGATGGGGCCGACCACCATCGGCAGGTTGACGGCGTTGCCGCCCTGGCAGCGCTGCTTGGCGGCGGTGACCTCCTCGGGCTTGAGCGCCGAGTCGGACCCCGCGAAGGCGACCTGACCGTCGGTGAAAGCCTTGATGCCCGCGCCCGAACCGTTGGGGTTGTAGTTGATCTGAGTACCCGAGCACTTGGCCGTGTACTGCTTGACCCACTCGTCCATGGCGTTCTTCTGCGCGCTGGACCCGGCCGCGTTGACCATGCCGCTGGCGCAGTCGATGTTGCCGGTGGGTGCGTTGCTGGCAGTGGCGGTCGTGTTGGCGTCACTGCCGCAGGCGCTCAGGGCGAGAGCCCCGGCGACCACCACACCGCCCAGGGCGGCCAACCGAGAACCGTTCTTCACCGGTCAATCTCCTCTTAGTCGTCGGGCGGCGCCCCGTCCTGGTCACACCCGACCAACCCACCCCGTCCGACCGCCGGGTGCCGGCGGTCCGTCTGGGCCCATGGGGTCACCGTCGGGTGAGAAGTTAGGCAGAGGAGGTGACCAGTCACCCTGGAGAAGGTGAACGGACGGTGAACTGGGTCAGGCAACGTTAAAAAAACTGTCTCGCCTAGGCGTAGACGGCGGGTTAACACCGCAGGCCACGTCCGGCCGCGGCGGCGGGTTCCCTACGCCGCGCCGTACATGACGTCGACGGCGTGACGGGTGAAGCCGAGCGACTCGTACAGCCGCACGGCCGCCGTGTTGGACTCGTCGACGTACAGCATGATCTCGGGCACGCCGCGTTCGCGCAGGTGACGCAGGCCCGCCAGGGTGAGGGCGCGGCCGAGGCCGAGGCCCTGCGCGGCGGGGTCGACGCCGACGACGTACACCTCGCCGACACCGTCCGGGTGGATCTTCGTCCAGTGGAACCCGGCGAGCGCGCCGTCGCGCTCGGCCAGGAAGAAGCCGGACGGGTCGAACCACGGCTCGCGCTCGCGCTGGAGCACGTCGTCCAGCGTCCAGGCGCCCTGCTCGGGGTGGTCGGCGAAGGCGCGGGCGTTCACCCGCAGCCAGTCCTTCTCGTCGCGGCCGGTCTCGAACGTGCGCAGCAGCACGCCTTCGGCCAGGCGCGGCTCGGGCAGCGGGTCGGCGGCGGGACGGCGCATCTGGAACAGCGCGCGCACGCGCGCGAGGCCCTCGGCCCCGGCCAGGCCCGCGGCGGCGGGCAGGTCGCCGTGGGCCCACACGCGCAGCCCGTCGCCGGTCTCCTCGCGCAGCGCCCGCAGCAGCGCCCGGCCGTGGCCGCGCCGCCGGTGGGCCGGGTGGACGACCAGTTCGGCGGACGCGCTCTCCTCGCCGGACGCCGGGTCCAGGTGCGCGTAGGCGACGACGGCGCCGCCGGCGGTGATCGTCAGGGCGCGCGGCCCGCCCGGGCCTTCGTGCGCGCGGCGCAGCCACAGGCGCGCGTGCTCGGAGAGCGGACCCACGCCGTCGTGCTCCTCGGCGGCGGCCACCAGCGCCATCACCTCGGCGATCTCCGGTTCCGCCAGCGTCCGCCGCACCGCCACACCGCTCATGATCACAGGTTATGCGGCGCGCGGAGTGGTCGGGCCGGCGCACCCGCCGCCCTGACGAAACCGTCACGAAAACGTCATTGAGCTGCATATACCCGTACGTCCGGCTGGCTTACGGTGCCCGCATGACCCGACGACGAATCACCCTGGCCGTCGCGCTCGCGGGCCTGGCGGTGGGCGTGGCGGCGCAGCCCGCCGCCGCCCAGAACGGACCCACCGCCCCCGTACGGCTGCTCGCGCTCAACGACTTCCACGGCAACCTGGAACCGCCCACGGGAAGCTCGGGCACGGCCGTGGACGAGCACGGCGCGTCCGTCCCCGCCGGCGGCGCCGCGTACATCGCCGCGCACCTCAAGCGCCTGGCCGACCGCAACACCGTCACCGTCGCGCAGGGCGACCTGATCGGCGCCTCGCCGCTGATCTCGGCCGCCTACCACGACGAGCCGTCGGTGGAGTTCCTCGGCAAGGTCGGCGTGACCGCCTCGGCCGTCGGCAACCACGAGTTCGACGAGGGCTACAAGGAGCTGCTGCGCATCCAGAACGGCGGCTGCCACCCCGTCGACGGCTGCTCACCCGCAGGCACCTGGAAGGGCGCCAGGTTCGACTACCTCGGCGCCAACGTGCTGAAAGAGGAGACGAACAGGCCCGCCATCAGGCCGTGGACGATCCGCAAGATCAACGGCGTGAGGGTCGGATTCATCGGCGTGGTCACCAAGACCACCCCGACGATCGTCACCCCGTCCGGCATCCAGGGGCTGAAGTTCGACGACGAGGTCGCCGCCGCCAACCGGGCCGCGGCCGAGCTCAAGCGCCGCGGCGTGCGCGCCATGGTGCTGCTCGTCCACGAGGGCGACCAGGCCCCGTCCGGGCAGCGGCCCGACGCCTGCGGCGTGGTGGCCGGCGCGGGCACGCGCATCGCCCGCGACGCCGACCCCGAGATCGACGTCGTACTGTCCGGGCACACCCACCAGCAGTACGTGTGCAAGGTGACCGACCCCAAGGGGCAGCCGCGGCTGTACTCCTCGGGCTCGTCGTTCGGCCGCGTCGTCACCCAGGTCGACTTCCGCGTCGACCGGCGCACCCGCGACGTGGTCCGCTCCTCGCTCAAGGGCGACAACCACGTCGTCACCCGGGACGTGCCGCCCGACCCCGAGATCGACCAGTTCGTCAAGACGTGGAAGGAGCGGGTGGCGCCGGTCGCGAACAAGCCGATCGGGCGGATCACCGCCGACCTCACCCGCGCGCCGTCCCCGACCGGGGAGACCGCCCTGGGCGACGTGATCGCCGACGCGCAGCTGGCCTCCATGAAGGACCAGGGCGCCCAGATCGCGCTGATGAACCCGGGCGGCGTGCGCGCGGACCTCACCTACGCCGCCTCCGGTTCCGAGGGCGACGGCGTGGTGACCTACGGCGAGGCGTTCGCCGTGCAGCCGTTCAGCAACATCATGGGCGTGGCGTCGCTGACCGGCGCGCAGCTCGACGCGCTGCTCGAACAGCAGTGGACGTCGTCGGGCGAGAAGATCCTGCAGCCGTCGTCGACGCTGCGCTTCACGATCGACCGGTCCAGGCCGGTCGGCGACCGCGTCTCCGGCATCACGGTGAACGGGCAGCCGGTGGACCCGGCGGCGACCTACAAGGTGGCGGCCAACAACTTCCTGCTCGGCGGCGGTGACGGCTTCACCGTCTTCACCGAGGACAAGAACCCCGTGCTCGGCCCCGTCGACCTGGACGCCTTCCAGAAGTACCTGGAGACGAGCTCGCCCGTCTCCCCGCCCACGCTGAACCGCATCTCCGGCCGGTGAGCCGAACGGGCGGGGCCGCTCACGGCGCACACGGCGCCGGGCGGCCCCGCCCGCGGAGGCCTGGGGGGATCGCGGCGGATCAGGCCCCGAAGAAGTGGACGAGCCAGTAGACGACGGCGGCCACGGCGGCGGCCATCGGCATGGTGAGGATCCAGGCGGTGACGATGTTGCCCGCCACGCCCCAGCGGACCGCCGACAGCCGCTTGGTGGCGCCCACCCCCATGATCGAAGAGGTGATCGTGTGGGTGGTGGAGATTGGAGCGTGCCAGATGTAGGCGGTCGCGTACAGGATCATCGAGGCCGTCGCCTCGGCGGCGAACCCCTTGGGCGGGTCCAGCTCGATCACCTTGCGGCCCAGCGTCCGCATGATCCGCCAGCCGCCCGCGTACGTGCCCAGCGACAGCGCCCCCGCACACGAGACGATCACCCACAGCGGCACCGTGCCGCCGGTGTTGTGCCCGGTGGTGACCAGCGCCAGCACGATGATGCCCATGGTCTTCTGGGCGTCCTGCAGGCCGTGCCCCAGCGCCATCGACGCCGCCGACAGCGACTGGGCGACGCGGAAGCGGCGCCCCACCCGGCTGGGGTGCGCCCGCCGGAAGATCCACAGGATCGCCACCATCACCAGGTACGCCAGGCAGAACCCGACGACCGGCGACACCACCATCGGGATGGCGACCTTGTCGACGACGCTGCTCCAGTTCACCGAGGACGCCGAGGCCAGCCCGGCGCCCACCACGCCGCCGATGAGGGCGTGCGAGGACGACGACGGCAGCCCGAAGTACCAGGTGATCAGGTTCCAGGTGATCGCGCCGAGCACCCCGGCGGCGACCACGGTGAGGCCGTGCAGGCCGGTCGGCGGGGTGATGACCTCGCTGACGGTCTTGGCGACCTCCACGCCCAGCAGCGCGCCGACCATGTTCATGACCGCGGCCATCAGCAGCGCCGCCCGCGGCGTCAGCGCCCGCGTCGACACTGAGGTGGCGATGGCGTTGGCCGCGTCGTGGAACCCGTTGGTGTAGTCGAAGACCAGCGCGACGGCCACGACCAGCACCAGCACCGCGGTCTGGGCGTCCTGGCGCAGCCCGAGCGCCCCGGCCAGCATGACCGCGATGATCCCGATCGGCAGCGCCAGCCAGAACTTGCTCGGCCCCCGGCGCGCCTGCTCGGCCAGCGACGGTTCGGCCCCGGGCCCGGCGTCCTTGGCGGCCAGCGTCGCCCCCGGATTGCCGGCCGCGCTCATGATTCCTTGACCGCGATCGTCTCGACGGTGTTGGCCACGTGCTCGAAGGCGTCGGCCGCCTCCTCCAGCCGGTCGATGACCTCCTTCAGCTTCATCACCGTCAGGGTGTCGTACTCACCGCTGAACAGGGTGGCCAGCAGCTTGCGGTAGACCTGGTCGCCCTGGTTCTCGAGCCGGTTGATCTCGATCCAGTACTCGTTGAGCTCCTTCATCGAGCGCAGCCGCGGCATCGCCTCGGCGGTCAGCTCGGCGGCCCGCTCCAGGACCTCGACCATGTTCACGATGCCCTTGGGCAGCTCGTCGATCTGGTACAGGACGACGAGGTCGGCCGCCTCCTCCATGGCGTCCATGACGTCGTCGATGGTGGAGGCCAGCCGGTAGATGTCCTCGCGGTCGAACGGCGTGATGAACGTTTCGTTCAACCGGCGCATGATCGCGTGAGTGCACTCGTCGCCCGCGTGCTCGCAGGCGCGCAGCTTCTCCGCGATCCCTTCCCGGTCGGCGCCGTCGCTGATGAGCTCCACGAGCAGCCTGGCGCCGGTGACCAGGTTGTTCGCCGAGTCGGCGAACATGTCGTAGAAGCTGTCCTCACGCGGCGTGAGACGCAAGCGCACGTCGTACTCCTGAAGTGCCGGAACGGTCCGCTGAGGATCGTAGGGGCAACCAGCGGTAAAAAGAACCTTTGCCCCTCCTTCGGCTGCCGGTCCCCATCCTCTCACCTAGAAGATGCCCGAGATCAAGAGGTGCACACTCCCGCCAAAGCCCGCCATCTGGGCGGATGGATCACCACGGCGGGCGGCGGAGGGGCGGTCGCGGGGGGCCACCGCAGACCGCGTGAGATTCGTTACAGCCCGCTTCCGGCCAGGCCCGGGGGGCTTCCGACGGCCTGCCGGGCGTCCGAGGGGCTCGTGGGGGTCGAAGGTCGCGGTCGGGGGGTGGCGGTAGGCCGGACGCAAATGTGCCGGGGGCGCGTCCCGCGTCCCCCGGCACATCCCGGTCTCCAGTAGCCAGTCCGGTGCCGGCTAGTCCCGTGGCATCAGCTCGCGACGACCGCCTCCGTCGGAACGCACGCCGAGCACCACGTCGATCTCCGCGAGCGTCAGCGGCCCCTCGGCCGCCGCGACCGCGCTGAGCATCTCGGCGTAGAGCTCGATCTCGTCCAGCGCGACACGGTCGTGGACGCGCAGGTCGACATCCTGCTGGCGCACCGCGTCCACCTCCGTTCGTTCCCCGCACCCACCGTCGAGGCTACGCGTCCGGCCCCTGACGGCACATGACCCAAGCGGGCCATTCGGGGGTCACTCTCTTTGCCCGGTCTTCCCGGGCGCCGTAGGGATGATGCGTGCCATTCCCGGCCTAGTCCGCCTATGTCAAGACATGGCCCGCCGGTACGGACCAGGCCGAACCGGACGGTCGGCGCGGCCGCGCGGGCGGGACGCATCGGGGCAGGCAGGACGGACAGGACGGGCGGACAGGATGGGGCGTCCGCGGCGGTCATTGGCCGGGACGCAGCTCGCCCATCATCTGCTGCAGCGACGACTCCGGCAGGTCACGGACGGTGAGCCGGGCCACGGTCGCGGCGTTGACGTCCACGCCCGCCAGCCGCGCCGCCTGCCGCGCCACGGTCTGCTCGAACAGCTCGCGGACGGTGCGGGCGTAGGCGAACGAGGCGTCCTGGCGCAGCCGCTCGAAGCGCGTCAGCAGCTCGACGCGCAGCTCCTCGTCCAGCACGTACAGGTCGCGCTCGGCGTAGTCCTGGAACAGCCGCACCAGGTCGCGGTCGTCCATGCCCGAGAACTCCACGACGCGTCCGAACCGGCCGCGGAACGCGGGATTGCCCGACAGGAAGCCCTCCATCTCCGCCGCCGGGCTGGAGCAGACCACCATGAACCGGTCGCCGCGCTCGGCCATGCAGCGCATCAGCTCGTTGACCACCGCGGGGGTGCGGTCCAGCCGGTACGCCTCCTGGATCAGCAGCACGCCGCCCATGGCCTGGTCCACCATGGCGTGCACGCGGTTCTCGGCGTCGACCGCGTCGCGTCCGGCCAGGTGGACCGGACGGCAGGCCACCACGTGCCCGGCGTCCAGCAGCCCCAGCGCGGCGTACATCCCGCCGAGCAGGCCGGCCACGGTGGTCTTTCCGGTGCCGGGCGGGCCCACGAAGATCAGGTTGCGGTCGGCCTGGCCGCGCATCCCGTGCCGCACCCGCTCGGCCTCGACCTCGGCCTCGTCCAGCAGCTCCCGGACGGTGGCCTTGACCTCGTCCAGCCCGTACAGGCCGTCCAGCCGCCCGAGGTAGCCGTCGACGTCGCCGGGCGGGCGCAGCGCGGGCTCGATGCCCTCTGCGACGCCGTCGAAGTCGTCGGGGGTGAGCACCAGGCGGTCGCGGGAGGCGCTGCCGGCCCGCTCCAGGTGCCGCTGGCACGCCTGGTCGAGGTAGGCCTCCACCAGGCGGGCGTTGACCAGGTCGCCGGGCCCGCGCAGCCGGTCCAGGTCCGCGTGGACGACCTCCAGCGCGGCGGGCCCGAGCGTGACGCGCCGCTCCCCGGCCAGCACGTGCAGCAGCGTCATGCGCCGGTCCAGGTCGGTCAGGTCGGGCATGCGGAAGACCCGGAACACCTCGACCAGCTTGGGGTGGTCCTCGCGCAGGCGGCGGAACGCGCGGGGGTCGCACGTGGCGATCAGCACCGTGCTCGCCGCCGGGCTGAGCCGGGCCCTGCGCACGGCCCCGACGACCGCCCTGGGGTCGGGCGCGGCGTCGATGGCGACGTCGAGCCGTTCGAACAGGATCGTCGGGCCCTGCCTGGTGAGGATGTGCGCGGTGCGCTCGGCGGGCGCGGCGCGCACGTCCTCGGCGTCGACCGCGCGGATGGCGCCGTCGCCCAGGCCGGCCTCGGCGAGCGTGAGGGCGATCAGCCGGGCCAGGCGCCGCTGGCCGGTGTGCGGGCTGCCGACCAGCAGCACGCTGGGCACGCCGGGGCCGGGCGCCGCTCCGCCGTCCACGCGGGTCAGGCCCGTCGTGGACGATCGTTGCGACGCTCGCTGCGACGGCCTGTCGACGCGTGTCATGGGATCGCCCGCGCCGCCCGGACGGTCCACGCGGGTGGCCTCCATGTCCGACCCGGCGGGGGCGTTCCACTCCTCGACCTGGGCGCGCAGCTCGTCGAGCAGCTCGCCCGCGTCCTGCGAGCCGGACACGAAACTGATGCCGTACCGCTCCAGGACGCGCCGGTCCTCCTCCTGGACGCGCGGCGGGGGGATCTCGTGGACGGGCCGGTCGGGGGCGGGCGTGTCCTCCAGGAAGTCGAAGCTGCCGACCATGGTCTCGGACATGATCCGGGTGCCGGGGCCGCCGGCGTCTCCCCCGGACGGCAGGGGAGGCTGCTGGGACTGCTCCTGCTCGTCCATGCCCTGCAGGTCGTCGCCGCTGAAGACGCGCGTGCGAGGCGGGCTCTGCTGCGCGGGCTGTGCGGGCGGGGCGGGTTCGGCGGCCTGCTGGGCAGGCGGTGCGGGTTGCGCGGGCTGGACGGGGGCGGGGGGCACAGGCGGCCCCTGGGAGGCCGCGGGTGGCGTCGCGGCGGGCGCCCCGGGGCGTTGGAAGCCGAGCGCGGTGTACGGCGGGGCGGCGTTCTCCGCCTGCTGCTCCTCCTCCACCGGTTGCGGGTGCTGCGGAGGCTGAAGCTGCGGCGACTGGGCCTGGGCAGGCTGAGGCTGGCCCTGCTGAGCTTGGGGCTGGGCGGGCTGCGGCGCCCTGTACGGCTCCGGTGCGGCGGGGGCGGGCATGTCGTAGACGGCGGCCGCGTCCCCTGGCGAACCCCCCGGGCCGGGCGGCGCGGCGGGGCTCGCCGGATTCGGCATGCCCGGACGCTGGAATCCGAGCTCGGTGTAGGGCGGGGCGACGCTCTCGGGCTCCTTGTCCTCCTCGGGAGCCGACATCGGCGGCTCGGGAGGCGAGTACGACATGTTCGGCGCCGGGGGCTGCATCCGGCCCAGGTCACGGCGCTCCCTGCGGTCGGCGTCCGCGGGCGGCTGCACGAAGGGCCGGTCGGGCCGGCTCGGCCCGCCGGAGGAACCGGACGGCACACCCGGCGGAAGCCCCGGCTGCCCCTGCGAGCTCATGGGGCCGAACGACGGCGACGCCCCGAACGACGGGTCGTGGGACGGCTGCGCCGGGGACGCGGACGACAGAGGCGCGACCGTCGCCGCCGACGCCGTGGCGCGCACGCGGTGCCGCCCGATGATCCTGGCGATGACGGCGTTCGGCACGGGGAACCCACGGGGACGCGCGGGCATCCCCCCGGCCAGCCTGCACCACGCCAGATCCAGTGCGTACATCGCGGCCAGCAGGGTTTCGGCGTCGTCCCCCCGGGAGATCGCCGAACGAAGCGGCTCGGGCAGGCGCAGGTCCTCCGGCCAGAGGCGCCGCAACGGATGGCCCTGCTGGTCGAGCACCGCCTGCACGGTGTACCGGATCTCTGGGTCGAGCCAGGGGACGATGTTCCCGGCCACGTCCCTGCGCACCACGTTCAGGTCGGCGGCCAGCAGCGCGGCGGCCACCAGACGCGGCTCGATGTAGGCGGGGTCGGCGTGCTGCCCGGAGAGCTTCCCCACCACCTCGGCCAGGTTGTAGAAGGCGTGGCGGAAGTTGTCACCGGGGGAGCTCTCGTCGCGTAGGGCGGGCACCAGGTGCGGGGGGCAGCGGGTCAGCCACTGCTGGACGAGGGCCTGGTCGCCGTACGGCAGCACGTCATAGTCGACCGTCGGGTTGCTGAGCGTCACCCCGAGAATGGCCAGCAGCGCGTCGGCGCGCGCCCGGAAACGGACGTCCTCGCGTAGCGCGCTCGCCACCGCCCACATCGTGCGCAGGACGACGACGGCGGCGTCCACGCGGCTGGCCCGGAGCCGTTCCGCGTACAGCCCGGCCAGCGCCTCCAGCGACGGGGGCGTCAGCCAGCGCGGCCCGTCCACCTGGGGAAGCGGCTTGGCGCGGTAGGGACGCCACAGGTCGAGCATCTGCTCGTCCATCCGCGCGTCGAAAACGGGGGCGGGCGCGCACCACAGCAGCACGCCCCAGGCGGCGGCGACCGTGGACGGCGTCTGCGGCGTGAACTGCTGCCACGTGTGCGGGTACTCGGCGACGGGCAGCGCGGCGGCCGACTCCACCGTCGAACGCACCTGGGACGTCAGGTCGGGCAGGAACGAGCGTCGTACGAAGGGCTGTGCCGCCGGGGCGTCGTAGGAGAAGTCCGGCCCCGCCGGGATGACGTGGGGAGGCAGTGCGGGCACCTGCCCCATCGCCCCGTGCTGGGCGGGACGCGCCGCCATGCGGATCTGCGGCGAGCGCGGGGGCGGGCACAGGTACCACTGGCCGTCCGAGGGGTGCAGGCGGTACCAGCGGGCCCACGCGCCGAACAGCCAGCGGGTGCCGTCCGGGAGCACCAGCACCCGTCCGCTGAGGGCGTGCTGGCGCTGCTGGGGAGGGGCCGACGCCCACCAACCGGCGGCCACCATCGCCTTCGTGTCGTGCTCAGCCGCCGAGAAAGGATCCTGCCCCCTCGGGGGGCTGGGCGGCGGAGCGTTGCCATAGCCCGGTCCCCACACCACGTCGTCATCGTAGTCAGCATGACGGGGCCGCCACTCCGGCGATCAACGCAAAAGGGGCGTCATCGCAGGCAGGCACGGCCATATGGGCGGGGAACGGTCACTCCCAGGAGGCCTCGCGGTGCCGCCGCGCCTTCTCCATGTAGGTGTCGGGGGTGTAGCGCAGGACGAGCCGGTCGTCGTCGGTGAGCTCCCGGACGATCTTGCCCGGCACCCCGGCGACCAGGACCCCGGCCGGGATCTTCTTGCCGGGCGGGACCAGCGCCCCGGCCGCGACCAGGGTGCCCGCGCCGATCCGCGCGCCGTTCAGCACGATCGCGCCGATGCCGATGAGCGACCCGGCCTCCACGTGCGCGCCGTGCACCATCGCCTTGTGCCCGAGGCTGACCCGGTCCTCCAGCACGGCGGGCACCCCCGGGTCGGAGTGCAGGCAGCTCAGGTCCTGGATGTTGCACTCGTCCCCGACGATGATCTCCTCGTCGTCGCCGCGCAGCACCGACCCGTACCAGACGCTCGACCGGCGTCCGAGCGTCACCTTGCCGACGACCACCGCGCCCGGCGCCACCCACGCCTCGGGATGGATGCGCGGCGCGTCCTCGCCCAACGAACCGACATAGCTACCGACATGGCTCATGCCGCAGATGCTAGGCCCGCCCCGCGCCGGGGCACGCGCACGGGGCGCCTCGGACATATCCGGGCTTTTCGGTGGAGCGGCTAACGTGCCGATGTGGCGCGGGACAAGAAACAGCAGCGAGAACAGGCATTCCGGTTGCGCGAACGGGGTGGGGCGGACAAGAGTCAACTCTGACGTTCCCTACCCTTAGCGACGTCCCGCCCACCCCTCACGACGCAGTGAGCGACGTAGAAGCCCGTGCAGTCCCCGAACCCGACGGGGTGACACCCCGGCGACGACCCCCCAAGGCACCATGAGCAACGAAGCGGAAATCCTGCCGAACCTCCTCCGTGAGGACAACTTCGAGATCGTCATGCGCGGCTACAACCGCCGCCAGGTCGACGAGTACATCGCGCGCAGCCAGCAGAAGATCCAGGAGCTGGAGGCGCGCCTGGCCCGCGCGCTGGACGACGTCGAGCGCACCCGGCGCGAGATGGCCGAGCTGCGCGAGGCGCGCAAGCCCACCGGCGACGACCTGTCCGACCGGCTCCGCCAGATCATCAACCTGGCCGAGGACGAGGCCAAGGACAAGGTCGCCCAGGCCGAGGCCAAGGGCGCCGAGATCCGCAAGGACGCCGAGAACGAGTCGCGGCGCATCATCGACGAGGCCCGCTCCCGCGCCGACCGGGACGTGGCCCAGGCGCAGGAGAAGGCCGAGCAGGTGCTGGCGTCGGCCAAGAAGGAGGCCGACAGCGTGCTGTCGGCGGCCAAGTCCGAGGCCGAGCAGACGGTCACCAGCGCCCGGCTGGAGGCCGAGCGGACGCTGACCGCCTCCGAGCGCCGCGCCAGCGTCATCAACGAGGGCGCCACCCAGCGGCTCAACCACCTCACCAAGAACCACACCACGGCGCTGCAGCGGCTCACCGAGATCAGCGAGACGCTCAACCGCCTGCTGACGGCCGAGAACGAGGCCGGGCCGCTGGAGAAGATGGTGGAGGACGCGGTCAAGCCGGCCGCGCCGCAGCGCAAGCAGACCGCCCCGGCCGCCGCACCGGCCCAGGCCAAGGCCCCGGCCCAGGCCAAGCCGCCCGCCGCGGCCAAGGCCCCGGCCGCCCCCGCCCCGGCGGCCAAGCCCGCTCCGGCCGCCCCGTCGGCTCCCTCCGCTCCGTCCGCTCCGTCCGCTCCGTCCGCGTCGTCGGTGGGCGGCACCGGTGTGGGCAAGCCCGCCGCCCCGCCCGCGCCGCAGGCCGCGGCCCCCGCGACGCCGCTGAAGAAGCCCGAGCCCGACCCCGCGAACGTGGACGCGCCCGCGCCGGCGCCGGCCCCGCCGCAGGTCAAGCCCGCACCGCAGGTGCACGCGCCCGCCCCGGTGGACGACCCCGAGATCGCGCGGCCCGGCGGCCCCGGCACCGCGCACGGCCCGGGCCCGGTGCCGCCCCAGGCGGGCCGCGGCCCGCTCGATCCGAGCTGATCCGTACCGGATCCGGGGGTTCGGGACGCATCGGAAGACACCTCACACGACGCATCGCACGCGTGCACGGCGCTCCGCCGCTTCGGGCGGGGCGCCGTCGCGCTTTGTAGGATCACCGTCATGAGCAAGGCGGCCGACATACGTGACGCACGGCGCCGCGGGCGCGGGGACGGCGGGCGGGGCACCGTCCGGCCGATCCGGCGGCTCGGCGACCCGGTGCTGCGGACCGAGTGCGACCCGGTACGGACGTTCGACGCCGCGCTGCGCCGTCTCGTCGACGACATGTTCGCCTCGATGTACGAGGCGGAGGGCGCGGGGCTGGCGGCCAACCAGATCGGCGTCGCCCAGCAGATCTTCGTCTACGACTGCCTCGACGACCGGGACCGCCGCCATGTCGGCCACGTGATCAACCCGGTGCTGGTCACGGCGGACGGCGACACGCTGGTGGAGCCGGAGGGCTGCCTGTCGCTGCCCGGCCTGCGGTTCGACACGCCCCGGTACGGCCACGCCGTGGTGGAGGGCGTGGACGTCAAGGGCAGGCCGGTCCGCGTGGAGGGCACCGGCTACTTCGCGCGCTGCCTGCAGCACGAGTGCGGTCACCTGCGGGGCGAGGTCTACGTCGACACGCTGTCGGGCGAGGAGCGCCGGGAGGCCATGCGCGCCATCCGCTCGGCGTCCGCGTGACCCCGGCCGGCACCAGCCCCCACCGGGGCCAGGTCAGTACCAGCGGGACGCGCGCTGCCGTTTGATCTCCGAGCGGCGGCGCTTGTTCTCCAGGCGGCGTTCGTTGAGGGCGCGCGGCATCTTCTTGGGGATGCGCTTCTTGGGCGGCGGCGCGGTGGCCTCGGCGAGCACGGCGGCCAGGCGGGCCTTGGCGGCCTCCCGGTTGCGCAGCTGGGAGCGGTGCTCCTCGGCGCGGATGGTGAGCACGCCGCGCACGAGGCGTCCGGCCAGCCGGTCCAGCGCCCGGCGCCGCAGCGTTTCGGGGATGGACGGCGAGCCCGCCACGTCGAACGACAGCTCGACCGCGGTGGCGCTGGTGTTGACGTGCTGCCCGCCCGGCCCGGAGGCGCGGGAGAAGCGCCAGGCGAGCTCGGACTCCGGCACGGAGAACGAGTCGCGGACGCGGATCTGCTCGGGCATGGGCCAGATTATCCCCGCTCGTCCCGGATCATGTCGCCTCGTTTTCCCCGGCGACCGCCACACCCCCGTGCGCAAGTAGCCACTTACACTGGCCGTATGAGCGAGGGACTGTTCCGGGACGGCGACCTGATCCGCGTCGTCTCCCGCGAAGGCGTGCTGATCGCGGCCGGCGGCGCCGCGTCCCTGCTGCAGACCGCGCACCCGGGCGTCGCCCAGGGCGTCTACGACCACAGCTACACCGCCGCCGACCCGCTGCGGCGGCTGCGGATGACCATGGGCTGGGTGTACGCGGTGGTGTTCGGCGACCGCGACGAGGCCGAGCGGTTCAGCGCCCTGGTGCGCCGCGCCCACGGCCGCGTCACCGGGCCCGGCTACCGGGCGGACGACCCCGAGCTGCAGATGTGGGTGGCCGCCACGCTGTTCGCCGTCGCGGCGCAGCTCCACCAGTACCTGTTCCGCCACGCGTTCACCGAGCGGGAACTGGACGAGTACTACCGGCAGACGAAGGTCTTCGCGACGATCCTGGGCTGTCCCGAGGAGCGGATGCCCGCCGCCTACCCCGAGTTCCGCGCCTACTACGCGCACATGATCCAGACCTTGGAGATCAGCGACGCGTCCCGGGCCATCGCCCGGCAGGTCCTGTACCCGAGGCTGCCGTTCGGCCGCGCCGCCGAGCCCGGGCTGTCGGCGATCCGGCTGCTGACCGCCGGGCTGATGCCCGCGCCGATCCGCGAGCAGTACGGATGGCCCTGGGACGCCGCCCGCGAACGCCGCTTCCACCTGCTCATGGGCACCCTGCGGACGGTGTATCCACGGCTGCCGCTGCGGGTGCGGACGTTCCCCCGCGACCACTACCTGAGGACGACGCGCGAGATGCTGGCCAGGATGCCGGCGCCGCGCCGTCCGGCCGCGCACGGCGGCACGACCGCGTGATCCCGACCCCCACCGGGATCACGCGGCCGCCTCCCCCCATGCCGCGCCGCGACCGGGCCCGAACCCCCTAGACGGACCCGGCACGGCGCGGCGCTCTCTCCCCCTCCGGCCGGTCAGACGCCGCCGCCGGCCATGATCTTGTCGGCGATCTTCTTGGCGTCGTTGATCGGGATGGCGAATCCGACGCCGATGTTCCCCGAGCCGTTGCCGGAGGTGGCGATCGCGGTGTTGATGCCCACCACCTGCCCGGCCGCGTTGACCAGCGCGCCGCCGGAGTTGCCGGGGTTGATGGCCGCGTCGGTCTGGATCGCGTTCTCGATCACCGTGGTCTGCTGCTGGGACAGCCGGCCCCGCAGGTAGGGCGGCAGTCCCGGCGCCTGCTCCTGCGAGTCGCCCTCCTGGATCTTGCGGCCGAGGGCGCTGACGATCCCGGACGTCACCGAGCCGTCCAGGCCCAGCGGGCTGCCCACGGCCAGCACCGGGTCGCCGACGGCCAGGGCGCCGCTGTCGCCCAGCGTGGCGGGCTTGAGCCCGGACACCCCCTCGGCCTTGATCAGCGCGACGTCGTGACTGGAGTCGGCGCCCAGCAGCCGCGCCGAGGCGGTCCTGCCGTCGCTGAACTTCACCGCGATCTGGGCGGTGTCCTCGACGACGTGCGCGTTGGTGAGGATGACGCCGTCCGACCGCAGGATGACCCCGGATCCGCCGGCGGTCTGCCCCGTGGCGGTCTGCGCCTGGATGGACACCACGCTGGGCTGCACGGCCGCGGCCGTCTGCGCGGTCGCCGTCGCGTTCTTGTTGGACGCCCCGGACACCGCGGTGGGGCTGGAGTACACCGTCTCGCCGCCGGACACGGCCAGCGCGGTCACCGCCCCGGTGGCGCCCGCGCCCAGCGCCAGCGCGACCGCCGCCCCGACCGCCGCGAGCCTGCGGCGCGCCGTCCACCAGACACCGCCCGAGGCACCCGCCGGTGGGTGCGCCATCGCGGGCATGCCCGGCGCGGGCGGCCCGAACTGCGGCATCCGCCACTGCGGCTGCGGTCCTGCCTGTGGCCCGGCGTACGGCCCGGCGTACGGCGATGCCTGCGGCCCGTCCTGAGGGGCCTGCTGCGGCTGCTGCGGTTGTGGCCCGGTCTCGGCGGCGGCGCCCTGCGGGTCGTGCCGCGGGCCTGCCTGCGGATCTGTCTGGGGGCCGGACCGCGGGCCCGGCTGCGGCTGCGGGGTCGGCTGCCCCTGCCCCCGCTCCCCATACGGAGCGAAGTTCGGCTGGTCGGCGCTCATCTCATCCCCCTGTCGTTCACTTACCGACGATGATGCGCCACCGGGCTGGAATGTCCCTGAGCCGTTCCTGAAAGTCACCTGAAAACAATTCCGGCCGCCCCCGAAGATCACGAACAAAGACCGTGACCGGGAATCGGCGCGGGCGGGCGGTTCGCGCGATTCCCGGTCACGGTGGCGTTTGGCCAGGGCGCACGCCTCCGCCGGCACGGCCCGTGCCCCGGAGGGCGCCCTGTGACAGCCACCGAATCGCACGTACCTGAACGCTTCCTGAATCGTTCCTCAAACTTCGCCCAGGGCCGGCGCCGAACGGCTCGGTGCCGAACGACTCAGCGCCGAACGACTCAGTGCGGAACGACTCAGTGCGGAAGGGCTCAGTGCGGAAGGGCTCAGTCCGGCGCGAGCGGCAGCAGCACCCGGAACACCGCGCCCTGTCCCGGCTCGGAGTCCACTTCCACCGCCCCGTCGTGCGCGGCCACCAGCGCGGCCACGATCGCCAGGCCGAGGCCGGTCCCGGCGTGCTTGCTGCTGCGGGTCTGCGGGCCGCGCGCCGGGTCGACCCGGTAGAAGCGTTCGAAGACCCGCTCGGCCTGCTCGCGGGTGAGGCCGGGCCCCTCGTCCGCGACCTCCAGCACGGCCGCGGGCGCGTCGCGCAACGTGCCCGGACGCAGCCGCACCTCCACCGGCGTGCCGGCGGGCGTGTGCGTGACGGCGTTGGTGAGCAGGTTGCCGAGCACCTGGCGCAGCCGCGCCTCGTCCCCGATCACCTGGAACGCCACGTCGCCGCTGACCGACAGCTCGATCTCGCGGTCGGCGGCGACCATCCGGGTCTCCTGGACGGTGTCGGCGGCCACGGCCAGCAGGTCGACCGGGCGCCGCTCGATGGGACGCTGCCGGTCCAGCCGCGCGAGCAGCAGCAGGTCCTCCACCAGCAGGCCCATCCGGGACGCGGTGTCCTCGATGCGGCCGATCAGCCGGTCCAGCTCGTCGGGCGACCGCGCCGCGCCCTGCCGGTAGAACTCGGCGAACCCGCGGATCGCCGTCAGCGGGGTGCGCAGCTCGTGGCTGGCGTCGGCGACGAACCGCCGCATCCGCTCCTCCGAGCGCCGCGCCAGCTCCTCGGACCGGCGCGCGGACGCCTCGGACTCCGCCCGCGCCCGGAACGCCGCCTCGATCTGCGCCAGCATGCTGTTCAGGGCGCTGCCGAGCCGTCCCACCTCGGTGCTCGGGTCGGCGTCCGGCACCCGCCGCGACAGGTCCCCGGCGGCGATCGCCCCGGCGGTCTGCTCGATCGCCGCCAGCGGGCGCATGCTGGCGCGCACCACCCACACGCCCACGCCCGCCAGCACGCCCACCACCAGCACCCCGACGGTCGCGTCGATGGCGATGAGCTGGCCCACGGTGCGCTGCAGTTCGTCCTGGCTCAGCCCGACGACGAGGATCGAGCCGCCGGGCAGCGGCTCGGCCAGCACCCGCCAGCTCGCTCCCGACCCGCCGTTGCCCCGCACGGTGAACGGCTGGTTCATGCGGCCGTCCAGGTTCGCCGGGAGCCGGGGCGTGCCGCGCTCGCCGAACGCGGCCTCCTCGTCCAGGATCTGCCCGTCGGCGCTGCGCACCTGGGCGTACATCTCGCTGGGCACCCGGATGCCGATGTCGGCCGCGGGACGGCGCAGCTGCGGGACGACCTGGCCGATCGCCTGCTCCACCGCCGCGTTCAGCTGCACGTCCGCCCGGTCGATCAGGTACTCGCGCAGCACGTACACCGAGGCGACGCTCATCACCGTCAACCCCAGGGTGACCAGCACCAGCATCCCGGCGATGAGCTTGACCCGCAGCGACGTCCGCCCGGCCATCGCCCGCAGCCGCTCGGCGAGGCGCGCCGCCCACCCGGGGCCCGCCGCGCCGTACCCGCCCGCGCCTCCGGGAAGAGGCCCGCCGCCGTACCCGACCGGCGCGACACCGTCGGGGCGGGTGGCCCCGCCCCCCTGAACGGGCTGGGTAGGCGCGGGGGCGCCCGGGTCGGCCGGGCGGTGGTCGTCCGGCGGGACGAAGTCGGGGCCCCTCGGCTGGTCCGGGGCTGGCATGGGATCAGCCCCCGCTGGGGGGCATGCGCAGGACGTAGCCCACACCGCGCAGGGTGTGGATGAGCCGTGGTTCGACGTTGTCGACCTTGCGCCGCAACGCCGAGACGTAGGACTCGACGATGCCCGCGTCCCCGCGGAAGTCGTAGTTCCACACGTGGTCGAGGATCTGGGCCTTCGACAGCACGCGGCCCGCGTTCGCCATGAAGTAGCGCAGCAGCTTGAACTCGGTCGGGGACAGCTGGACGGGCTTGCCCCCGCGCCACACCTCGTGGCTGTCCTCGTCCAGCTCGATGTCGGCGAACACCATGCGCGGCGTGGGCTCGGGCACGCCGTCGCGCACCCGGCGCAGCACCGCGCGGATGCGCGCGATGACCTCCTCCAGGCTGAACGGCTTGGTGACGTAGTCGTCGCCGCCGATGGTGAGGCCCTTGATGCGGTCCTGGACGGCGTCCCGCGCGGTCAGGAACAGCACCGGGGTGCGGGTGCCGCCCGAGCGCAGCCGCCGCACGACGTCGAATCCGTCGAAGTCCGGCAGCATCACGTCCAGCACGATCAGGTCGGGACGGTGCCGCTGGGCGGCCTGGACGGCGTCCGCGCCGTTGGTCGCGGTGATCACCTCGAAGCCGGTGAAGCGCAGGCTGCCCGCCAGCAGCTCCAGGATGTTCGGCTCGTCCTCGACGACGAGCAGCAGCGCCTCCGGCGCCCGGGCGCCGCCCGCGGCGTTGTTCGGCGTTCGCTCAGCCACTGACACGTCCCCCTCGTCCATCATTCCAGAGGGTGACAAGCCAACCTGAACGCAACCTGAAAGCGCGCTGAGCTTTCGCCGAGGACCGCCGCCTCCACAACCGAGGACGCCCGGCGGCGCGAGGCCGTCCGGGCGTCCGGGTTCGGCTACGGAAGGGTCACTCGCCCTTCCAGACCGGCTTGCGCTTCTCGGCGAAGGCGGCCGGGCCCTCCTGGGCGTCCTTGGAGCCGAAGACGGGCATGACGATCTCGCCCTGCTTCTGCCAGGCCTCCTCGTCCGACCAGTCGGCCGACTCGACGATGATCTTCTTGGTGGCGGCCAGCGCCAGCGGAGCGTTCTCGGCGATCTTCAGCGCCAGCTCCTTGGCGGCGGCCAGGGCCTCGCCCGGCTCGACCAGCCGGTTGACGAACCCCAGCTCGGCCATGCGGTCGGCGGGGTACTTGTCGGCGGTCAGGGCGATCTCCATGGCGATGTGGTACGGGATGCGGCGCGGCAGCCGCAGCAGCCCGCCGCCCGCCGCCACCAGCCCGCGCGACGGCTCGGGCAGCCCGAACTTGGCGTCCCGCGCCGCCACCACCATGTCGCAGGCCAGCGCGACCTCGCAGCCGCCCGCCAGCGCGTAGCCCTCGATCGCGGCGATCAGCGGCTTGGCCGCCGGGCGCTCGACGATCCCGGCGAACCCGCGGCCCTCCACGATCGGGTTGTCCCCGGTGAGGAAGCCCTTGAGGTCCATGCCCGCGCAGAACGTGCCGCCCGCGCCGGTGAGGATGCCGACCGACAGGTCCTTGCGCGAGTCGAGCTCGTCCAGGGCGGCGGCGATGCCCTGGGCGACCGCGCCGTTGACGGCGTTCCTGGCCTCGGGACGGTTGATGGTGATGATGAGGACGGCGCCGTCCTCTTCGGTGAGCACCGCTTCCTCGGGGGGTGTGGGGGGTCGTCCCCCCTCGGGAGATAGGGCTTCGCTCATGCGTTCCTCACTTCGGCTGGAAGCGGATGCCGCCGTCGAAGCGGACGGTCTCGCCGTTCATGTAGTCGTTCTCGATCAGCGCCTTGACCAGGTGCGCGAACTCCGACGGCCGTCCCATGCGCTTGGGGAACGGGACCGGCGCGTACAGCTTGGCCTTGAACGCCTCGGCGGCCTCGCCGGTGCCGTAGATGGGCGTGTCGATGATGCCGGGGCAGATCGTGTTGACCCGCACGCCGATCGCCGACAGGTCGCGGGCGGCGGGCAGCGTCATGCCGACGATGCCGCCCTTGGACGCCGAGTAGGCGACCTGGCCGGTCTGCCCCTCCAGCGCCGCGACCGAGGCGGTGTTGATGACGACGCCGCGCAGGCCGTCCTCGTCGGCCGGGTCGGTCTTGGCGATCGCGGCCGCCCCGATGCGCATCAGGTTGAAGGTGCCGATCAGGTTGACGCGGATGACGGTCTCGAAGGCGCCCAGGTCGTGCGGGCTGCCGTCGCGGGCCACGGTGCGCGAGGCCCAGCCGATGCCGGCGCTGTTGACGATGACGCGCAGCGGCGCGCCGCTGTCGACGGCGGCCTGCACGGCGGCCTGCACCTGAGCCTCGTCGGTCACGTCGGTCTTGACGAACACGCCGCCGATCTCCTCGGCCAGGGCCTTGCCCTTGTCCTCCTGGAGGTCGGCGACGACCACCTTCACGCCGTTGGCGGCCAGCTCACGGGCGGTGGCCTCACCGAGGCCGCTCGCGCCGCCGGAGACGACGGCGGAAACTCCGTTCAGGTCCATAAGCAGCACCTTACGTCAGGGACCGAATCTGGTTCGGGCCGATGTTACCGAAGGGTCACGCCACGGGTCATGTTTGGCCCCCGCCCCGCCGGGCACCCGCCCCGCGTGCGCCGGGCACCCGGTTCCGTACCGTACGCCCGGTTCCTCAGGACCAGCTACCGCGAGGGGGACCCATGAGCGAACGACCCGCGCAGAGCCAGCCCTACCCAGGCCGGACCGGGGAGATGACACCCGAGCCCCGGGACGAGATGCGCGGCTACACCGGCAGCGGCCTGCTCAAGGACAGGAAGGCCCTGATCACCGGCGGCGACTCGGGCATCGGCCGGGCGGTGGCGGTGGCGTTCGCCAAGGAGGGCGCCGACGTCGCCATCACCTACCTGAACGAGGACGACGACGCCCGGCACACCGCCGGCCTGGTCGAACGGGAGGGCCGCCGCTGCCACACCTTCGGCGGCGACCTGGCCGAGGAGCGGCACTGCCGCGAGGTCGTCCAGCACGCCGCCCGCGAGCTCGGCGGCCTGGACGTGCTCGTCCTGCACCACGGCACCCAGCAGCCGGTCAAGGACATCCGGGAGATCGACGACGCCCAGCTCCGGCGCACCTTCGACGTCAACGTGCTCAGCCTGTTCTGGATCGTCCAGCAGGCCCTGGAGCACATGGGCGAGGGGTCGGCCATCGTGTTCACCGGGTCGATCAACGGGCTGCGCGGCAACAAGACGCTCATCGACTACTCGGCGAGCAAGGCCGCCGCCATGGTCCTGGCGCAGTCGCTGGCGCAGAACCTCATGGACCGCGGCATCCGCGTCAACTGCGTGGCGCCCGGCCCGGTGTGGACGCCGCTGATCCCCGCCACCTTCGACGAGGAGCGCGTCGAGAGCTTCGGCGCCCAGGCCCCGATGGGCCGCGCCGCCGACCCCGACGAGATCGCCCCGTCCTACGTCTTCTTCGCGGCGGGCCGCCTGTCGTCCTACTACACCGGCCAGACCCTCGTCCCCGCCGGCGGCGAGATCCACCCCGGCTGACCGCCCACCGCCCCGGCCGGGCGCGCGGCGCCCCCGGCCGGGGCCTCTCAGCGGGCGAGCGGCGGTGGCGAGGTCAGCTCACGGCGTCAGTTCACGGCGTCAGCTCACTGCGTCAGCTCACTGCGGCGTGTTCGGCGGAGGGCGGGCACTCGGCCTCGGCGTCCGGCCGCTCGCCCAGGCAGTACACCGCGTACGCGTGCTGGATCACCGGCAGCGCCACGTTGCGCACCCGTACCCCGCCGGGCGTGACGCCCTTCTCGGTGCCCTTGTGCGCGTGCCCGTGCACGGCCAGGTCGACCTCGGCGCAGTCGATCGCCTCGGCCAGCTGGTAGCAGCCCAGGAACGGGTAGATCTCCGGCGGCTCCCCGGCGAGGGTGTCCTCGGACGGCGAGTAGTGCGTCAGGGACACCCGCACGTCGCAGTCGAGGCCGAGCAGCGCGGTGCCGAGCCGGTCGGCGAGATCCTTGGTGTGCCGGACGAACGCCTTCATCTCCGGCTCGCCGAAGTCGCTGGCGCAGCGGCCCAGGAAGCCGCCGCCGAAACCCTTGCCGCCCGCCACGCCGAGCCGCACGCCGCCGCAGTCCACGACGGTGCCCTCGCCCTCCAGGACGGTGATCCCCGCGTCCCGCAGGACGGCGGTGATCTCGTTCTCGGCGTTGGAGTGGTAGTCGTGGTTGCCCAGCACCGCGATCACCGGCACCCCGGCGTCGCGCAGCTCGGCCGCGGCGACGCGGCCCTCCTCGACGGTGCCGTGCCGGGTCAGGTCCCCGGCCACCAGCAGCACGTCGGCCTGGTCGGGCAGCGCCGACAGCCGCTCACGGTAGCTTCCGGCGACCTCCGGCCCCACGTGCAGGTCGCCCACGGCGGCGACACGGATCATGAAAGCGTCTCCTCCCCGTCCGGCTCCCGCGCCGTGACCACGGACACCTCGTTGCGGATCCGGTGCCCCTCGGCGGCGCCCCGGGCGGCGTCCTCGATCTCACGGCGCCGTTCCTCGGTGACGACCTCGCCGCGCAGGTACACCACGTCGCCGTGCACGTCCACGCGGATGCCCAGCTCGTGGGCCTCGGCCGCCAGCCGTTCCTGGATGTGCGCGGCCAGGTAACCGGGTACGTCGGTCACAGGAACTCCCCCTCGATCACGCCGAGCCTGGACAGCAGCACCAGGAACGCGTAGGCGTACGGGGAGTCGGCGGTCTCCTCGGCCACCCGCGGCCAGTCCACCTGCTCGCGCAGGGCGCGGCACACGTGCAGGTACTCCGAGAAGTCGCAGGACGTCTCGGAGAACGCCAGCAGCCGCATGACCACCAGGTCGGTGGCGGGCAGCACCTGCATGCGCACCGCCGCCACGGTCTGCTCCTCGGCCCGCCGCAGCAGCGCGTCGTCCACCGGACGGCCGGACGGATGGTAGATCAGGTCGATGAGCTGGTCCCCGTCGTACACCTTGGCCAGCCAGTTCTCCGGGCAGTCCCGGCGCCGCATGCCCGCCTTGACCAGCGCCTCGGCGGCGGGCTCCACGTCGCGTTCGCGCAGGATGAAGTCGACGTCGTGGGTGGACACCGCGGCGCCGTGCGCGTACGCGGCGAACCCGCCCGCCAGCGCGAACTCCACGTCCACCTCCTGCAGGACGGCGGCCGCGCGCTTGAGCGTCAGCAGCAGGCGCTCCGGACCGGACCAGCCCGCCTGCTCCGGCGTCCCGGCCATGCCGGATTCGGGGCGTCCGGCCTTGGTCTGCATGTTCTCCACACGTTTCCCTTGGGTCGGTTCCGGTCCCGAGGGCGGTACCCGCAGATTCAGGGGTCATGCCCACCTCACCCCGATCCGCAGCGCTTGCGGCGGACCTCCTGGCGGTGCCCAGCCGGGTGGTCCGGCCGGGCACCGCCGGGTGGGCCGTGCGGCGGCCGGCTCAGCAGTCGACGAGTTCCGGGGACTGGTTGAGCAACTGGGCGCGGGGCGTGACGAACTCGGCGTGGCGGCGGCTCTCCCCCGGCGCGAACGCCGCGACGCGGTGGCAGTTCTGGAACGCCAGCCGGACGCCGAAGTGGCGTTCCAGCGCGCCGCGCATCGCGTCGCTGGCCAGCACGCGCAGCAGCTGGCCGCGGGCGCGCTCGTCCGGCGGCGGGGTGGTGTTGTCGGCGAAGCCGTCGGCGGAGTCGCGCATCCGCGTCACGACGTCGCTGATGACCTGCCAGGCGTACGGCAGCGACCGGCGGACGCAGTCGACGAACTCCGCGTCGTCCACCTCCCCCTGCCGGGCCCGCTCCAGGAGCCGGTCGTCGACGGTCAGGGACATGGCATGTCTCCCCTCGGTTACGGGTCGGAACGATCCGTGCACCAGGGTGACACGAAAACGATATTCATTTCAACGTGAACGCGCTCGGTGACGAATGACCGATTCCGGCCTGGATACGAAAATGTGCCGGAAATGCCCAGACGGACGGCCGGTCCGGGGGCGCGGACTTGAGCGGACTTGAGTAGGTCAGTGCGCACTTCTACTCAGGCGCGGCCGCCCGCCGCGCGGCACAGTGGGCACATGAACGCGTTGCTGCAGCTCAAGGGCACGACCGCATTCTTCGTCCAGGCGATCCTGTCGTTCGTGGTGTCGATCGCCGCGGTCACGCTGGGGATCGTCTACCTGCCGGCGCCGGTCTGGATCCGCGCCTTCCTGGCGCTCGGCATGCTCTACGTCACGACCTCGACCTTCACGCTGGCCAAGTGCGTGCGCGACCGCCAGGAGGCCGGCGCGGCGGCGGCTCGGCGCGAGGCGTCCGGGCAGGTGCTGCCCCCGAACGCCCCGTACGTCGATCCTTCCGCCGCCGCCTGGAGCTGAGCGACAGCTGAATACCGCCGCGAGTAACGCAACCGTTATCGACCGGGAGGGGCCGCCGGACGCGCCTCAAAGGCCCGACCAACACCGAATGGAACGGCGCCCGTCACCCGACGGGCGCCGTCGACGTGTTCGGGCCGACACGAAGCGCAACCGTATGGACCGCTCCAGGCACCTCCCGGCGTCCGGCACACCCGTCCATCCGTTACGGTCCGGAAGGCCGCGGAGATCAACTTCGGCGGCCATTGTGGGGTTAATCACAGAGCGGACAATTATCTATCGCCTAAGCGACGTCGACATCACACAGAGTAAAGTGTCCCGAATTGCTTTTGTTCTCCATTGCCTTGACCAGCATGCAAGATGTCACCCCGGAGGGATGGCACACGGCCGTCCACTACAGACCGTGACCCTCGGCGGGGGCCGGAGGCGAGGCACCGAGGCCGTATCCGAGCCCCGCGACACGCCCGGCGCGGACGGCAGATTTTCCTATCGGCATCAAATGTGATTCAGATCACAATGCGCGAATACCGCACTGTATTCGCGCAGGCAGAACGGCTCGGACGGGTTCTCGCCGGACACCTGTCCACCCTTCCGGACGGCATCGGAGATTTGCCGGATATCCCGAGCCGTGGCTACCTTCATGCCGGTTCCAGCACGCGGCACCGCTGCCGCTGCCGATAACAGAACATCCACGACGGGCGGTGGCGCCGCCCCCCATCCCGGAAGCCCCGGGAGCGTGAGCCGGTCAACGGAGACACCGGCCGCCCGGCGCCGAGCAGACCGCCGTCGAGCCGAATCCGTGTCGACCGGAGACACGGAACCGGTGCGGGCCCCGAGGCCAGCGGCGTGTCCGGCTTCCCAGGACGCGACCGCCGCCGAGCGGCCCCGGCATTCCCTATCGCGACCGCGGTGACACCGCGTGCGCGCGGGCTGCCCCCGGTAGGCGTCAAGAGCTAGGTCAGGAGCAGTTCTGCATACCCCCCGAACCACCCCCAGGTCCAAGGTCGGCCTCCGCGGCGCGCTCACGGGCGGCGTCGCGCTCACCGCGACGGCCGCGCTGGGAGCCGGCCTCGTCGCGGCCGGCTCGGTGCGGGCCGCCGAGCCCGAGGCCGCACCGAGGACCACGTCGCAGCAGGGCGCGCAGGCCATCACCGTCGCCCCCGAGACGGCGACCCTGGTGAGCGCGAAGATCTCCGCCTCCCGCAAGGCCAAGCAGAAGAAGCGCGCGGCCGCCGCCGTCAAGTACGCCTACAAGCAGATCGGCGACCCGTACCGCTACGGCGGCACCGGTCCCAAGTCCTGGGACTGCTCGGGTCTGGCCGGTGGCGCCTGGCGCAAGGGCGCGAAAGTGAAGCTGCCGCGCACCACCCAGCAGATCTACCGGGCGGTCAAGTACAAGGTCTCCTGGAAGGGAGCCGTCAAGGGAGACCTGCTGTTCTTCTACTCCGGTAAGAGCCACATGGGCATCTACGTGGGCAAGGGCTACATGATCCACGCGCCCAGCTCCGGCAAGCGGGTCAAGAAGATCAAGCTGACCGGCTACTACAAGCGCAACTTCAGCGGCGCCGTCCGTCCCGGCTACTGATCCGCGGTCTCCGCGACGCCCGCGCCCGCGTCCCGCATCCCCCTCATCCGACCCCGCCCAGGCGGCGTCCCATCGTGCGATCGGCGCGGACGCACCACCGGCACGCCGGCCCCGGCGCGGGGCACGGACCCCGCTCGGACGCGGGACGCGGGCGACGCGGCCCACGAACGGCCTTGGGCAGCTGAACCCCAGGGCAGCGCAAAGAAGCTGAGACGGCCATGACGGGGCTTCTCGGCTGCATCACGGTGAGCGCTCCGGCACCATCCCGATGGCGCCGGAGCGCTCACCTGTGTTCACGGCGCGACCGCCGCGAGGACACCGGTCAGGCTTCCAGCAGCGGGTAGTCGGTGTAGCCGCGGTGGTCGCCACCGTAGAAGGTCGCCCTGTCCGCCTCGTTGTAGGGGCCTCCGGCCTTGATGCGCGCGGGCAGGTCCGGGTTGGCCAGCCACAGCTCGCCGAAGGCCACCACGTCGGCGACCCCGTCCCGCAGCGCCGCGACGCCGTGCTCGACGGTCGCCGGGAACGCCTCGGGGGTGGGATGCGGGTTCAGGACCAGCGTGCCCGGCCACTGCGCGCGCAGCCGCTCGGTCAGGGCCCGGTCCCCCACCTCCATGATGTGCAGGTACACCGGGTCGTACGGGGCGAGGGCGCGGACCAGCTCGGAGTAGAGGTCGGCGGTGTCGCTCTCGGTGACGCCGTTGACGGCGTTCCCCGGCGAGATGCGCAGCCCGACCCGCTCGGGGCCGATGGCGTCGGCGACGGCGGCCACCGCCTCCACGGCGAAGCGGACGCGGTTCTCGATGGAACCGCCGTAGGCGTCCGTGCGCCGGTTGCTGCCGTCGGCCAGGAACTGGTGGATCAGGTAGCCGTTGGCGCCGTGCAGTTCGACCCCGTCGAACCCGGCTTCTACCGCGTTGCGCGCGGCGGCGGCGAAGTCCTCGATCGCCTCGGCGATGTCGTCGAGCGTCATCTCGCGCGGCACCGGGTGGTCGAGCATGCCGTCCGGGGTGAACAGCTGGCCGCCCGAGGCGATCGGCGACGGCGCCACCGGCAGGCCGCCGTCCGGGTACAGCACGGGGTGCCCGACACGGCCGCCGTGCATGAGCTGGGCGAAGATGCGGCCGCCCTCGCGGTGCACCGCGTCGGTCACCGCGCGCCACGCCGCCGTCTGCTCGGGAGAGTGCAACCCCGGCGTCAGCACGTACCCCTGGCCGCGCACGCTCGGCTGCACGGCCTCACTGATGATCAGACCGGCGGCGGCCCGCTGGGCGTAGTACTCGGCGGTCGCCTCGGTCACTCGTCCGTCCTCGGTGGCCCGGCTGCGGGTCATCGGGGCCATCACCAGGCGGTTGGGCAGTTCCAGCTTTCCGACGGTCACGGGCTCGAACAGCTCGTCCACGATGTTCTCCCAAGGGGATGCAAGGTTGTCGGTAGACGTCCACGAACCTAGGAGCGGGGCGGTACGGGCCGAATCCGTAGGGTTTCGGGGGTCGGCCACGTAACTTTGGGGGCGTGTTGTACGGGCGGGAAGCGGAGCTGGCGGAGATCGACCGGTTGCTCGCCGACGCGCGCGCCGGGCGCAGCGGCGCCCTCGTCGTGCGCGGCGAGGCGGGCATCGGCAAGTCGGCACTCCTGGAGCACGCCGAGCACACGGCGGCGAACGCCGACGACGGCGCCCCGCGGACGCGGGTGTTGCGCGTGACGGGCGTCGAGGCGGAGCAGGACATCCCGTTCGCCGGGCTGCACCAGCTGCTGTGGCCCGTGCAGGAGCGGATCCGCGCGTTGCCGCCCGTCCACGCCCAGACCCTCCAGGCCGTGCTCGGCCTGTGCGCCGGCGTGGAACACCGGCCCGGTGACCGGTTCGCCGCCGGGCTGGCGCTGCTCACGCTGCTCGCCGACCTGGCCGAGAGGCAGCCGGTGCTCTGCCTGGTGGACGACCTGCAGTGGATCGACCGCGGGACGGCCGAGGCGCTGCTGTTCACCGCGCGGCGGCTGGCCGCCGAGGGCGTGGCGATGCTGTTCGCCACCCGCGAGGAGACGTTCGGCGGGACGGGCCTGCCCGAGCTGCGGCCGCGGCGGCTCGTGCGCGCCGACGCGGGCCGGCTGCTGGCGGAGCAGGGACTGCCCGCCGCGCTGCACGACCGGGTCTTCCGCGAGTCGGCCGGCAACCCGCTGGCGCTCATCGAGTTCGCCGCCGCACGGCGCGGGCTGTCCGACGGCGGGGCCGCGCCGCTGCCGGTGACCGACCGGGTGCTGGCCTCGTTCCGCGCGCAGGTCGCCGCCCTGCCCGAGCGCGCCCGGCTCATGCTGCTGATCGCGGCGGCCGAGGGACGCGGGTACATGCCGTCGCTGCTGGGCGCCGCACAGCGGCTCGGCGTGGACCTGGCCGACCTGGCGGCGGCCGAGCAGGCCGGGCTGGTGGAGGTGGCGGGCAGTTCGATCACCTTCCGGCATCCGCTGGTGCGCGCCGCCGCCTACCAGGACGCCCCGTCGGCTCGGCGGGTCGAGGTGCACCGGGCGCTGGCCGACACCGCCGACGATCCGGGCTGCCGGGCCCGGCACCGCGCGTCGGCGGCCGTGACACCGGACGAGAGCGTCGCCGCCGACCTGGAGACCCAGGCCGGGCGGGCCGGCGAGCTGGCCGACTTCGACACCGCCGCGTCCCTGTACCGGCAGGCCGCACGGCTCACCCCCGCCCTGCCGGGGCGGGCGCGGCGGCTGCGGTACGCGGCGTCGGCCGTCCTGCGGGCGGGCAACCACGCGGCCGCGCTGTCGCTGGCGGCGGAGGCGGAACAGTACGCCGGCGACGCCGCCGAACGGGCACGGCTGGCGTCCGTCCGGGCGGCGGTGGAGTTCGAGCGCGGCGATCCGTGCGCCGCCTCGCGGCTGCTGGTCGAGCACGCCGCGGACGCCGCGCCCGCCGAGGCCCAGTCGATGCTGCGGACCGCCGCCACGTACGCCTGGACGTCGGGCGAGCTGTCGGGGGTGCGGGACGCCGCCGAACGGCTGCACGCGCTGGGCCGTCCCGACAAGGCGGTGGACGGCATGGCGCTCGTCGCCGCCGGCGACCACGCCGCCGGGCTGCCCCTGCTGGCCGAGATGATCGCCGAGGTGCGCGCCGCGGACGCGTCCTCTCCGGCCGCGTCGTCCCCCGCCGCCGACGCCGCCCTCGCCGACCGCCGCATGCAGGCCGTGCACGCGGGCCTGATCGTCGGCGACGACGAGGCGACGCTGGAGCTGGCCACCGCGCACGCCGCGTACTGCCGCGCGGGCGGCCTGGTCGGCTCCCTGCCGGGCGTCCTGCGGGCCCAGGCGCAGGCGCAGATCGCCGCCGGGCTGCACCGCGACGCCGAGAGCACCGTCGCCGAGGCGCTCGCGCTGGCCCGCGACATCGGCCTGCGGCAGAGCACCGGACCGCTCAAGGCGACCCTGGCGCGGATCGCGGCGATCGAGGGCGACGAGCGGCGGGTGCGCGAACTGCTCGCCGACGCGCCGCCCGACGCCGCGTACGCGCTCGGCCTGCTGGACCTCGGTCTCGGCCGGCACGCCGACGCCCTGCGCCACTTCGAGGACGTGGCGCACCGCATGGCGGCCGCCGACGCCGACCGGGTGGAGGCGGCCGTCCGCGCGGGCACCCCGGACCGGGCGCGCGAACCGTTGGAGCGGTTCCAGCGGTGGGCGCGGGCGGGCGGGCAGCCGTGGGCGCTGGCGGTCGCGGCACGCTGCCAGGCCCTGCTGGACGACACCGAGGAGCCGTTCACCGAGGCCGTCCGCCTGCACGTCGAGCACGGCGGCAGGCCGTTCGAACGGGCCCGCACGCAACTGCTCTACGGCGAATGGCTGCGGCGCTCGCGGCGCCGTTCGGACGCCCGCGCCCCGCTGCGTTCAGCCCTGGAGACGTTCGAACGGCTGCGGGCCGCGCCGTGGGCCGAACGAGCCCGCGCCGAACTGCGCGCGACCGGCGAGACCGGCGCCGCCGCGCCCGCCGCCGCACCCGACGTGCTCGACCGGCTGACGCCGCAGGAACGGCAGGTCGTGCGGCTCGCGGCGGACGGCGTGAGCAGCCGCGAGATCGCCGCCCAGCTCTTCCTGAGCCCGCGGACGGTGGAGTACCACCTCTACAAGGCGTATCCCAAGCTGGGCGTCTCATCCCGTAGGGAACTGCCGCGGCTGCTGGGCGCCGTGGGGCGGGCGGAGTCGTGAACGGCACCGTCAACCTGCGGATCTTCGCCGAGGCTGGGGAGGCGTACGGCGGGGCGGTCGCCACCTGGCTGGCGCGGCGCCTGCGCCGGTACGGCGAGGTGCTGGTGCTGGCCCAGGGACCGTACTGGAAGATCCCGGAGTACCTGGAGTTCAGTGTCTCCGTCGTCCCGCCCGTCCCGGCGGCCGACTGCGTGGCCGCGCTGCGCCGCCTGGCCCCGCAGGGCTGGGACGGCGACGTGTGGACGCGCCGGAAGGCCGACGGCGAGGAATTCCTGCACCCCGCCGTCACCTGGGCATGGCTGCTGGAGACGGAGGATCCGCTCTGGCCGGGATAGGGTGCGGTGCGATGCGCGCACACCTCTCCCTGCGAGGACTGGCGGTCGGCGACGCGCTCGGCTCGCAGTTCTTCGTCCCCGCCAACCGCGCCGCGTTCGACGACCGCGCCCTTCCGCCCGCGCCCTGGCAGTGGACGGACGACACCGAGATGGCCTGCTCGGTGCTGCACGTCCTCCGCCGCCACGGCACCGTCGACCAGGACGCCCTGGCCGCGAGCTTCGCCGCCCACCACGACTTCGACCGGGGCTACGGCCCGTCCACCAACCGGCTGCTGCGCCTGGTCCGCGAGGGCGGCGACTGGCGCGTGCTGTCCCGCGACACGTTCGACGGCCAGGGCTCGTGGGGCAACGGCGGCGCGATGCGGGTCGCGCCGCTCGGCGCCTGGTACGCCGGCGACCCCGCCGAAGCCGCGCGCCAGGCCGAACGGTCGGCCGTGGTGACGCACGCGCACCCCGAGGCCGTCGCGGGGACGATCGCCGTCGCCGTGGCCGCCGCCCTGACCGCTTCCGGCCACCGGCCGCCGGGAGTGTTCATCGACTCGATCCTGCGGCACGTCCCGTCCGGCAAGGTGCGCGACGGCATCGCGGAGGCGCGGCGGCTGCTGACGATCTCCGACCCGTCCGTCGCCTCGGCCGTCCTCGGCAACGGCCGCCGGGTCGCCGCCCACGACACCGTCCCGTTCGCGCTGTGGGCCGCGGCCCGCCACCTGGACGACTACGCGCAGGCCTTCTGGACGACCGCGGCGGCCGGCGGCGACGTCGACACCACCTGCGCGATCGTCGGCGGCATCGTGGCCGCCTCGGCGGACGCCCAGCCGCCCGCCGAGTGGCTGGCGGCCACCGAAGCCCTCCCTACCTGGGCTGAGCCGGGAAGTTCCGCTTGAGGTACTCCTCCGTCAACTCCCAAGCGCGCGCGGCGGGCTCGGGCTGGTGGAACATCGGCGCCTTGCGGTTGTGGAAGGCGTGCCCCGCCTCCTCCAGCACCTGAATGGTCGCGTTGGCCCGTCCCGCGACGGCCTCCTCGACCCGCGCGACCTGTTCACGCGGGATGTACGGGTCGGACCCGCCGAAGATGTACAGGATCGGGCAGCTGATCTGGTCGAGCAGCTGAAGTGCGTCCGGCACGCCGGACCCGTAGAACGCCACGGCCACGTCCAGATCCGCCCGGGCTGCCAGCAGGTGCGCCATCGTCCCGCCGAGGCAGAAGCCCAGCGCCCCGACCCCGTTCGTCACCTGCGGCAACTCCCGCAGCAGTTCAAGCGCGGCCGCCAGGTCGTCGACGCCCTTCTCCGCGTCGAAGCGCGCCCCCAGCTCGATCGACTGCTTGACGGTCTCCTCGGTGTGCGGGACCGCCCAGCCCGGCTGCAGCCGCCAGAACAGGTCCGGGGCCGCCACCACGTAACCGAGCCCAGCCAGGTCCTCGGCGACCGCGCGGATGTACTCGCCGACGCCGAAGATCTCCTGGATCAGCAGAATGCCCGGCCCGCTCCCGCCGGCCGGCTCCCACACATGCAGGTCGAACTCGCCGTCGGGGACGACCACCTTGATCGTTTTGCTCATGCCAGCAGAGCGTAGACCGTGCTCGCCATGGCGGCCGTGGACCCGTCGGCGGTCATCGTCACGTCGGCGAACGCCAGCGTCCGCCCCAGCTTGGTGATCCGCACCGTCACCAGCACGTCCGTCCCGACGACGGGCCGCTGGAACGTCGTCGACTGCTGCACGGTCGTCATCGGCACGAACCCGCCCCGCGCCCCCGACACCGCGATCACCGTGGCGGTGTCGGCCGCCGCCATCAGCGCCTGCCCCGACAGGCCGCCGCCCTCCCGCGCCAGCCGATCCGACCACGGCAGCCGCAGCGTGGCGTGCCCGTCCCCCACCTCCTCCACGGTGAGCCCCAGGTCCTGCACCCAGGGCGCGAAGTTCTCACGCAGAATCCGGTCGCCGTCGGCGGGAGTCATCGTCATCCCGTCATGATGACAATGGAAAGGTGCCGACGCACGAAGAGATCTTCCTTCCGGCGACCTACGCCGAGGACGTGCCCTACGCCACGTTCCGGCGGCTGCGCGCCTCCGCACCTGTCCGCTGGATCCCCGAACCCGCCGTTGGCCCCTGGCCTCCCGGCCCCGGCTACTGGGCGGTGTTCCGCCACGCCGACGTCAAGCACGTCCTGCGGACCCCCGAATCGTTCTCCTCCCGCCTGGGCGCCACCCAGATCCGCGACCCCGACACCCCCGACGACCTCGCCTTCGTCCGGTCGATGATGCTCAACCAGGACCCGCCCGGCCACACCCGCCTGCGCCGCATCGTCGCCGCCGCCTTCACCCCGCGCGCCGTCCGCGCCCTGGAGGCCACCATCGCCGCACGCGCCCGCGACCTGATCGCCGGCGCCGCCGGCCAGGGCGAGATCGACTTCGTCGAGGTCGCCGCCGACCTGCCCGTCTGGACGCTCGCCCAGATCATGGGCGTCCCCGCCGAGGACCGCCGCCTCCTGTACGACTGGGCGTCCCGCGTCATCGGCTACCAGGACCCCGACCACGCCGACCTGTCCACCGCCGACCAGGCGTCCCTGACCCCCCTCGGCCGCGACGCCCTGACGCACCGCCCCCGCTCCCTGACGGGCCCCGACGGCCGCCCGATGAACCCCCGCTCCCGCGCCGCCCTGGCCGACATGTTCGCCTACGCCCACGCCCTCGCCGACGTCAAACGGCACGCCCCCGGCGAGGACATCATGTCCCGCATGCTCGCGGGCGGCCTCACCCGCTCAGAGTTCGAGAACATGTTCTTCCTGTTCGCCGTGGCGGGCAACGAGACCCTCCGCAACGCCATCCCCGGCGGCCTCCTCACCCTCCTGGACCACCCCGCCGAGTTCCGCCGCCTCCGCGAGACCCCCTCCCACCTGGCCACCGCCATCGAGGAGATGCTCCGCTACTGGCCCCCGGTCATGAACTTCCGCCGCACCGCCACCCACGAGACCGTCCTGTCCGGCGTCCGGATCCGCGCCGGCGACAAGGTCGTCGTCTACCACGCCTCGGCCAACCGCGACGAGACCGTCTTCCCCGACCCGGACCGCTTCGACATCACCCGCACCCCCAACGACCACGTCAGCTTCGGCTTCGGCCCCCACTACTGCCTGGGCGCCCACCTGGCCCGCACCCAGATGCGCGCCGTCTTCACCGAGCTCCTTCCCCTCCACGTCGAACGCACCGGCACCCCCGTCCGCCTCGCCTCCAACTTCCAGAACGGCCTCAAACACCTCCCCGTCCGCCTCACCTAGCCCCCCTGGCCATACTCGGATGCGAGCACCCACACCGCCCTCTAGACTCTGATCGGACAGGACTACCACCACGAAGGCCGGTGAGAACCACACCACACACCCCCAGGGTCGCTAGCTCAATTGGCAGAGCTCCGGACTTTTAATCCGTAGGTTGTGGGTTCGAGTCCCACGCGACCCACCACCCCTGACCAGGGCAAACGCGAGTTCGCCCTAGTATGTCCCCCGCCAGGTTTGCCCCGCTTCGTCCCCGTGGTCGCTCCATGCCTGCTCGGCGGTCAGCCCCCGGACACACGCACCGGATTTTCCGTCCACAATCTCCATCTCGGTTGTGCCGTACCGAGTCGTTCATGGCGGACGTGCCGACAGGGCCGCGCCGCGGCCGCGACCGATCGACTGGCGGAATGAGGATCTGGCCGCCACGTGCTGGAATGACCTGCCGCGCATGGCCGGGTTGCGGAAGTCGAAGCAGCGACCGTATCGCTCATCGTCGAGGCTCCAGGGAGAACACCTGCGCCGCCGCGTCTCAAGGAGTGAGCGTGCGAGCAGGGTGGGACTGTTCGGGTGCACGGCCTGGGATGGTGGGCTTGCCGACCATCCGGTGGCGTGGTGACAGCGCCAGGTAGACGAGGGAGACCAGGACGGGGACTTCGATGAGGGGGGCGACCACGCCAGCGAGGGCCTGGACGCCGTCCGTCCCATCCGGGACGAGGTCCGAAAACGCGTCGAGGGTCTGATCGGCGAGCTGACGGACTAGCGGTCACCCGGCTGGGGGCGCGAGCGACGTTGAACGCTGGAACCGTCAGATTCCGTGCCGCTGCGCCGTGAAGACTTTAAAGTGCGGAGGATGGCCGAGTTTTCCGCATCCGCCGGGCATCGGGCGTTCGTGGTCGCATATCTGAAGACCGAGCCTGCCCAGGCGCCGTTCACCTTGCTGCCGGTCGCGGCGCTGAGCGAGGTGATCTCGGTGTGCGAGACGGTGCGAGCCGGGCACCAGCCGCCACAGCCACACGACCGTCGAACTCTGACCAACGACGTGATCCAGGCGCTCAAGAGCCTGGGCCCGAATCTGAGCCGGATACTGGAACCGGATCTGCAGGACTACCTGCAGGCGCTGAAAGACCTGCCCAAGGATTTGGAGGACGGCGGGGCGAGCCTGAGGTTGCTGCACACCACCCGACTGTTGCGGCAGCGACTGCGCCGCAGCGAGTGCGCCCAAGCCGCCTGGCGAGACCTTGTGGAGGCGGTGTGCGTCTCTGGTCCCGAGCTGGATCGCGACCGGCTCCATGTTCTGCAGGTACGCGAGATCGATGAAGCGCTAGGCAATCAGTGGAGCTGGCGGCGTTCACATCTGCGGTCGAAAGTCCAACAGGCGGGTTTCGACCAAGCCGAGCAGCTGTTGAGCATCGCCGATCACCCCGTCCGGGTGGCCTGGTTCGCGTTCGCCAACGCCGGCTTGGCCGACGACTACCTGCGCGTCGGGCAGATCCAGTTCTTCTCCCGCCGTCTGTGGGATGACCTGGCCGAGCACCCCGAAATCCTGACCAGGTGGCGCGAAGCGCAGTTCCCTGCTGAACTCACACCGCCTATCAGGCGCCTGATGAGCGTCGATGACGACCCGGCTGATGCCGACCCCGCCCACAGGAGTGATGACGCCGACACGCCGACAGGTCACGCGGCCGGGCATTACGTGTATGCGCGGGTGGAGTTGGAGGGCCCGCGAGCTCAGGGGCGCTACAACCCCCAAGCCCATGGCCGCGCGCCCGCCGAGTGGGCACGTGACCTGGTACTCAGCGTGGTGGAGGCGGCCACCTTCCGCCGCGGCGGTTCGGCGTGGCGTCTGATGCTGGGCGAGACCATTTACCACGACCCTGCCGACTCGCCCACTGCGAGCACGTCGAGCAACACCAGCGATAACGGCCGTAGCGTCGTGCAGGATCCAGCGCCCGCCGTCCACGCAGACCCGGAGCCGGATCCCGAGGCCAACTGGTCGTATGCCCTGCCCTTCGATGATCCCGCACGTGACGACGCGGTAACCCCTTATGAGGTGCTGCAGGAAGGTACGGGCAGGGCACTGGAGTCATTGCCAGGTGGTTACGCGGCAGCGTTGGCACGCGGTGAACCCGCCGCCCTGGACGCCGCTGCCGAGGTGCGCTGGTACCAGGCCACACGCCGCCAGGTCGACCCCGCCCAGCGCGTGGTGCTGTACGTGCGGGCCTTTGAACAGTCGCTGCCGCTACGCGGCAGCGAGCGCTGGGACCGGACCGTCGACTACTTCCTGCGCCAGCGCTGGGCACTGGCCCAGTTCCTGCGGGACCTGCGCGTCACCGCCAGCCGATGCGACTGGCTGATGGCAAGACTGCAGTCCGCTGAGCATCCGGCCTACGAGGCGTTCGGGCCCCGGACCCGCCATGACCGCAGGCCCCTCGATATGCCAGCGTTCCTGCATTCTGCGGCCGCGGTCGCGGCCGCGATTCCCAAGGACTGGCCACTGGAGCGCTACCAGGCCAAAGCCGTCGACCGGTGGGCCCGCGATCCCCTGGCAACACGACAGCACCTGCAGAAACTGGAGCAGCGGTTCGGCCTGCTGCTTGTCCGCGCGCTTCGGCTACGCAATGCCGTTGTTCATGGCACCCGGACGGTGCCCGCCGTCGTTGCCACCGTCGACAGCTTCTTGAACAGTCTGTCGGCCTTCATCGTCGACGACGCCATCAACGGCGTCGTCACAGGCCAAGACCTGTCCGAAGTCCTCGAACACCGCCGCGCCCGGGCCCGTCGAGCGCTATGGCGGCTGGAGCAGGACGGAGCCGATACCACCGAGATCCTGTACGGCTCGCGTTGATTTCCGCAGGCGGACAGCAGGTCCGCAGGTAACTCTGCAACTCCTCAGGGACCGCTCGACCGCCTCGGTGTCGATGCGGTATGCCTGCCGTCCTTCCGGACGTCAGCGGCCCGCCACGACGCAGCAGCGCCAACCGATGAGAGGCAGTCGGCCACGCAGCCCAAGGAACAGCAGACTTCCAGGCTAAGCCGTCCGCATGTCGGTAGTGTCTGCGTTGAGGATAACGGCGGCAGCGTCTTCGGCGGACTTGTGAGCCAGCTGCGGCAGCAGGCTGGTGTAGATGTCGGCCGCGATGGAGATGGACGACAGCCGTAGGGTCTCCTGGACGACTTTCATGTCGTAGCCAGCGGCCAGCAGGAAGGAAGCCGCGCCGTGGCGCAGGTCGTGCAGCCGGATCGGCGGCAGCCCCGCCTCCATCGACAGCCGCTCGAACTGGTCGGTGACCTCGTTCGGCACGACCGGCTGGCCGAGTTGGTCGGTGAAGACGAATCCGGTCTCGGCCCATGTGTCTCCGGCGGCCAGGCGTTCTGTGTTCTGGCGGGCCTTGTGCGCGCGCAGCACCTTGACGGTGGAGGTGTCCAGGCTGATGGTGGCCTCCCCGGCCTCGGACTTGGGTTTGCCCTCGAACGTCTCCGGACCGATCTGGGTGATCTGCCAGCCGATCGACGCCGTTCGCTTGGCCAGGTCCAGGTCGGTCCAGCGGAGCCCGCATGCCTCACCGCGCCGCAACCCACGAAAAGCGATGAGGTAGTACAGCGCGTATAGCCGGTGCCCTTCGGCGCGCTGCAAGAACCTTTTGGTCAGAGCCGGAGTCCAGACCATGACTTTCGACGGGCGGGGCGCGCCGATGTAGGCGTCCAGCCGGTTGATCTTGTTGCCTGTGCACTTGGCGGGGTCGGCAATCCGCTGGCGTTTGCGCTGGGCGTTGACGGTCTGGATGTAGACGTCGAGGTTCTTGCGCCATTCGGCAATGCGTTCGTCCGTCCAGATGAGTGCCTTGGGTGCCTTACCGGACGGCAGCTCCACCAGCGCCGCCACGTTCACCTCGATGAGACGCTGTTTGATCGCCTTGTTCAGCGCACTGCGCAATGTGGCACGAATCCGCTGCTTGCTGGCCGCTCCCACGACGCGGCGGCCCTGGACCTGTGCGCGCAGCTTCGGGTCACCGGATTCGCGGGCTTGGGTGATGAGGTCGTTGAGTTCATCGATCGCTTCGAACATCCGGTCCACGTCTGCCACTCGCAACCGTTCCAGGCGGATGTCGCCCAGGTGCGGTTTGAGATAGAGCCGTATGTGGTCGGCGTAGCTGCGGCGCGTGCTCTCACGCAGGGCCTTGCGTCCGGCCAGCCACTGGTCCAGGTACTCGCCCACAGTGATCGACCGCGCCAGGTCCTGCCCAGTGCGGACCTTACGCCGCACCTCCTCGGCGGCGGGGAGCTTCTTGGTCTCCCGGACGGTGGCGGTGATCAAGTCGGCGATCTTCACAGCGACGCCGGTGTCTCCGGCTGCAATGTTGAGCAGCTCCCTGACCTCGTTCATCTCGTCATCGGCGGCGTCCTGGCTGGGGTATCCGCCGCGCCGCAGCGGGCCGCGCCGGGTGCCGTCGGCATTGGGTGGCAGCTCCAGTTGGTAGTTCCATGTGCCGTGGGTGGTGCTCCACCGGCCGTCGGCGCGGCGCAGCTTCGGGCACTGCTGGCCCAGCTTCCTGCCCGCCTGGTCGCGGCATCCGCAGCTTTTGAACGTCCTTCCCTTTGCCGCCACGATCACATGTCCTTTCGCTGCGCGGGCGACGCCGCAGGGTCGATGCCGAGGAATGTCTGGAGGTCGGTGGTGCGGACCCGGTAGCTGTGGCCCACCCGCCAAACACGGCAGGGGAAGTCGCCGGTGCGGGCCAGCTGGTAGGCCTTGGTGCGTCCGATTCCCAGCGCGCGCCCGGCCGTGACCAGGTCGATGGTGACCGGCAGGTTGCGGACTTCTTCGGCGGACAGACCCTGCGCCATCGTGCGTCGGCAGCGTCGTCCCGGGCGCCGTGTCGAGGAGGCCGGACGTTCGGCGCGCTGGCAGGCGGGGCGGTTGTGGCTCGTCTTGGGGGAGGGATCGGTCATGCAGCGTCCCTTCGCTGGGTGTGCAGGTGATCGTGTGGAGTCGAGGGCAGGCGGTCCGGCCGCACCGGGCGGCCATTGCAGCCGTCCGGTGCGGCCAGCGGGCCGGACTAGTCAGCCGCGCTTTCGCGGTCCGAGCCCCGAGGCCGTGGGATGGGCGTGCCGATGAGGACCTTGGCCAGCAGCAGCTGGGCCAGGTCGTCGGGGTCGAGTGCGCCTTCGATGCCTGGAGCCCACAGCGTCTTGTGGTGCTGGCGCAGAAGTTCGACGACGTCCCACATGCTGGTGCTGCCGAAGGTGGCGGCGGCCAGGTCTCCGATCACCACGGCGTCGAAGGTGTCGGTTGCGAGGGCGTCGATCAGTGCGCGTGCCTGGGGCCGCTGTCCCCAGGGCCGGTGGGATTCCGGCGGGACGTCGGCGGTCCAGTGGCGGGTGTAGGTGTCGAAGTACTCGACGACGATCTCCCCGCCACATGGCTTGATCACCTCCCGCGCGACGGCGCGTTGCTGGGCCCGCTGGACGTGGGCGATGCGGCCGGTGTCAGCGCGTTGCGGCGTGCAACCGTAGAAGGCGAACCGCGCCGCCGCGCGTGCCCTTTCAGCGTGGACCTCGCTTCCGGTCTGCTCACGGTGGTCGGTCTTCCGGAGCGGGGTGCCTTCAGGACTGGTAAGCGACATGAATTTCTCCGATCGATCGTTGCTGGTCTGAATCTTGTGACCACTCCGTGCAGACACGTCCGACAACCTGGCCGCACTGAAGAGAGCGGTTGCGGCTCTCGTGGCGCGTGGCCAGGTGCGGTGTCCAGCCAGGCGCCGTGCACCGGTCCCCCACCGTGCCGACATAGCAGGCAGACCAAGGGCGCGGCAGGAAGGGTTGCTGGGCGATCATGCGAACGGCGGCGGTCACGGGCGCATGCACGCTCGCCTCATCCGCGAATGTCAAGGCTCCGCCAGCGCGCCACACCTCCAGCAAGTCGAGAACGCCCCGACTCCCCGCCAGTCCCTCTGGAACAGTCATCACGAAGTGCGCAGCAGGCACAGTGATGGCGGTTGCGGCCAGGCCTACTGTTGTCACCGCGGGGAAAGGCACTTGATGCGCCGCCGAAGTCAACGGCGATTCCGTCAGCCAACGACGTGCGGAATGGGATCGGTTCGCTTACTCGCGGTCTGTGTTGAGGTCGGTGGTGCGCTGGAATAGCAGCAGGTCTTCGTGCGCGGTCGCGCAGGCGGGGATGCCTTTGTCTCGGGCGCGGCGGGTTTCGAGCATCTGGAAGAAGGAGGCCCGATTGACCAGGCCACCGTCCCGCAGTCCGCACAGCAGCGCCACGAGCCGATCGGTCAATACCAGCCCGGCACGTTCCGCTGTCTCGGTGACGCGTCCGGGGAGGTCGATCAGTTCTCCTTTGACCCGAATGGGGCGGACGGTGACGGCGACCACCCCGAAGGGCTGGAGCAACTGAGTACAGCCGGCGAGGATGCGCCCGAACCCGTCCAGCAGTTCGTCGAGGCCGCGGTGGGCGAGGTTGCCCGGATCGGTGGAGTAGCGGTGGTTGGTCTTCTCGATCTTTCCGCCGCCGTTGTCACGTCCGGATCTGACGTGCCCGTGCGTGTGAGATCCATAGGGTGGCGAGGTCAGCACGAGCGCGACCTTGCCGCGTAGTTCGGCGAACACGGTGGCGATGTTGCGCGCGTCCCCGCACACCAGCCGCGCCGTCCCCGTGGCACCTTGGGCTTGGGCGTGCCGCAGGTTCCGCAACGTCAGGTGCGCGAAGTCGGTCTCGTACTCCATGCCCGCGGCGTCGCGGCCCAGGTGGATCGCTTCCACCAGTGTCGTTCCGATCCCGCACATCGGGTCGAGAACCAACTCCCCGGGGCCGGTGTAGTCGGTGATGACGTGGGCGGCGATGGCGGGCAGCATGCGGGCCGGGTGCTTCATCGACTCGGGCACGTACCGGCCCTGGCGCTGTTGCCGGGAAGGTCGTTGCGCGGTGACCAGCACCGAGAGCCTCCGACGGGCCGGCACACACGGTTCCTCCGCGACGCGTTGAGGGCGTGAACCAGAGCCCTTCATCGGCCTGCCCCTTGGCCGCCGGTACGGGCTGCAGACGATTTGGTGAACAGGCACACATCGGCATGCACACTGACAGCCGGTGGCAAGGCGCGTGACCTGATGTCACGAAGCTGAGCCACTTGTGTGGGACTGGCCTGGAGGAGGAGTTCGTCGCCTTGGACGGGGACGCGCAAGGCGATGACGTGCTGGGAGTAGCGGAAGCCGAGTGTTCTGGCCTGCCGGATGATCTGGGGTGCCGGGTCGACCAGGCGGCCCCTCTCGTGACGGGCCGTGGTGATCAGAGCGAGGTGGCCGCCGCGGCGCAGGGTACGCCAGGCCGCCAGCAGGAAGCCGTCGATGCGCAGTTCGCCACCGGTCAGGGCGTCCGACAGGCAGCCTGGGCACCGTCCTGTACCGGCGGGGCGGCCGAGGGAGTATGGGGGCGGTGCCGCGATCACCAAGGCCACCTCGCCGGCGAAGTCTGCCAGACCGCGATGCATCTGATCGGGACGGCAGGGACGCATCGCGATCCTCGACAGCTGCTGTGGTGAGCAGTCCGCGCGAAGGCGTCCACCGATGTGCTGGGCCAGCGGGAGATGGGGCACGCAGGCGATCGCCCGGCGATCGAGTTCGGCGGCCGCGCGCAGGGTGGCGTCGCTGGAGGTGAACGCCTCGGCGACGACACCCCCTTGGGGTGTGCAGGTGGAGATCAGCTGGCGGGCGAGCTCGGTCCCCACAGCTCGCGTGTGGCGCAGACACAACCCGGTCTGCTGTTGGCCTTGGCTCGCGGTGGTGGTGCTCGTCTCCTGGGCGGTGTCGGGGCACAGCCAGACGGTCAGCGGTAGCAGTTGCCTGGTCTTGGCGTTGATGCCGGACCGCCGGTTGTTCGGGTTGGAGGACCCGAAGCTGGGTGGTGAGTTCATCGTGGGGTGACCCGGCGCGGTCACTCGATCCCTGTCGCACCTCTAAAAGCCCGGCCGGGCAGGTTCTTTTCGGGCGCCTGTCGTAAAGAGTCCGCCAAGCACCTGGACGAATCACCCGAGTAGGGTGATTACCGCCGTCAACGCCCACGGCCGGGGCATTTCTCCTCGATGCGTGGACGTGGGATCGGCGACTTAACAATGCTTTACGAGCGTCCTCTGGGGCGGCAGTCGTGGCTGGTCAGGGCGGGTTTTGGGACTTGTCGCAGGTTTACTCAGCGGTCCAGCCAATGCTCCCGTACCCGGGGTTTCTGCAGGTCAGGGCCGAACTTGAGGGTTACGGGGTTGTTTCTCGCGCGGAGAGAGGGCCTCGAACTGGTCCCGAAAAGGCCCCAAGGAAGTCCCGAACGGGGGTGGAGGACTGGCGGCGTCCGATCCACTCCGCTCAGCTTCGAGGGGCCTGTCATGCACTCCAACCTCACCGCGACCGAGAAGCAGTACGACGCCGCGCGATGCAACGCGCTTGATCTCGCCGACCAGCACTTCAACCTTCTGGTGAGCGGCCCTTCGCCGCTGAGCCTCGATGGGTCGCTCATCGGGCATGGTCTTCCGGCCCGGGACATCGATCTGCGGGAACTGCGGGCGATCCTGCTGCATCCAGCCACGGACCTGTCCGCGCGCGACGCCGCCTGGCGAGAACTGGTTCACCGTTCCCGGTCGGACGGGCCGGCGTGGACGATCGGCTGTGTCGGGGTGGCCATGCCCGGGCTCAAGCAGGTCACCGCGCGCCTGCTGCGCGGCCTGCTCGCAGCGCACGCCGAGGACGTCATCTCCTCGCTCCTGACCGCGTTCGTCGCCGGTCTGGCCAGCATCGACCTGGAGCGTCACTCGATAGCACCGCGGTTGTTGTGGGCGGCCAGGCGCGCCGGCGTGAAGACCTGCCGCCAAGAGGCCACCTGCGTCCCCCTCACTACTGAGACGCTGCCGATGATCGCTCCGCGGCCGGTGGGCGGGCATGAGGATCTGGTGCTGGCCGACGCCGTCCGCCAGGGCGTCATCACGGCCGAGGAGGCGGAGCTGATCGGGGTCACCCGGTTGGAGAAGATTCCGCTGAGTGTCTTCGCCCGTGAGCGTGGTGAGGTGCCGCGACGCCTCTACGACCGGCGTGAGCGGGCCGAAAAGCGGCTCGTCGCGGCCATTCAGGACGGCAAAGTCACGGCCAATTCTGCTGGTCTGGATCGGAATCCGGGCTGGTAGCGGGGCTTTCAGAGAGCGACAGGGAAGTCCGCGGGGCGTCGCGATAGGCCGGCTGAGGCGGCCGCTCGATCCCCGTCGCACACCGCTCATCCGAGGACCTCGAAGGAGGACACCCGGAAGCCCGGCCATCGCGGCCCCGCGGACTCCCCTGGCCCAGGCATTTCCTCCGGCTTCGTCAACTCGTGGGAGTTGCTCAATGCAATCAGATCCGTCTCGGCGGCAGTCGGCGCGGCGAGGGGTGAGCTGGATCCGCCTCACCGGGGCCGTGGCGCTGTGGTGTGCCGGTGTCGGCGCCTGGGTGGCGTTGGCGCCACAGGTGGCGGGCGCAGCCACGAACCTGGTCGCGGTCGCCGACCTCAACCAGGTGATCACCAACCTGCGGAACGTGCTCGTCGGCCTGCTGGTGGGGTTGGCGACGCTGTTCGCCACCATCGGCGGCGTCCGCTACATCCTGGCCGGAGGCGACCCCGGCGAAGTGGAGGCGGCCAAGAAGACACTCAAATACGCCGCGCTCGGCTACGGCATCGCGGTCCTGGCCCCCGTGCTGGTGCAGATCCTGAAGAAGATCGTGGGGGCGTGAATGGCCGACCCTCGCTCCGGGCGCTGGGTCCTCCTGGTGATGATCTTGGCCGCCTTGATCGGTGCCGCGATGCTCGCTACGGGCGTCAGCTCAGGCTCCTCGCAGGCTGCCGCTGCCAGCACGGGAAAGCATGCGGCGGCTGCCCCAGCGTCGCCTGGGCCGTCACCGACCACACCGCCCAGCAGTCAAAACTCCCCGCCAGCGACGACGCCGGGGACCGTGACACCGTCGCCACCGCCTGCCGGGGCGGGGCAAGGTCAGGCGGGGGCGTCCTGTCCGGGGAAGACGAAGGTGGAGACGCGGCCGTTCAGCATCAAGCCGCAGATGATGTGCGAGGTGTCCCCGGGCAAGTGGGTGCCGATCGATCCCTCCGCCGCCAAGCCGCTCCCCGGGCAGGCAACCTGCCCGGGGAAGCAGAAGCTGGTCTACAACCTGGGTGCACCGATGCCGCAGACGTTGTGCGAGGTTTCGCCGGGCAAGTGGGTGCAGGACCCCAGCTCCCCGTACAACAACAGCGGCACACCGCCCAAGAAGTGCGGCTTCGGCGACCTGGGGTGCATGGCCGGCGACGCGGTCACCGGATGGTTCCGGGACCTGGTGGAGTCGGCGTCCAAGCCGACCTTCGAGTTCCTGTCGGCCACCGTGCTGGGCACCCCCGAGATCGACTCGCCGGAGATGAAACGAGCCCGGGAGCTGTGGGGCACCTCGCAGTGGATCGCCAACACCTGCTTCGTCCTGATGATCACCATCACCGGGATCCTGCTCATGGCGGGCCAGTCCCTGCCAGGCGAGTTGTCGCCCAAGGAACTGCTGCCGCGGCTGCTGCTGGCGTTCCTGGCCACAAACCTCAGCCTGATCTTCATCGGGCACGGGATCTCGCTGGCCAACGGACTGGCCAAGGCGTTCCTGACCGCCGGAAGCAGCAAGATCGACCCGGCGCAGGCGGGCACGGTTCTCGGGAACGGCGTCGAGGCGTCCATCAACACCGTCGGCACCTTCTTCGTCCTCGTCGCATTGGTGGCGGTGGTGCTGGCGCTGATCGTGGCGTTCATCTACGTCGCCCGGCTGGCCATCACCATGGTGCTGATCGCCGCCGCGCCGCTGGCCCTGATGTTCCACGCCCTGCCCATGACCGACGGCATCGCCCGGCTGTGGTGGCGCGGGATCACCGGGATGCTCGCCATCCAGGTCTGCCAATCACTGGTCCTGGTCTCCGCGCTACAGGTGCTGTTCGCCGAAACCAAGGACGAGGGGACCTTCCACAACATCCCGACCACCAAGCAGGACCTGATCGACGTACTGCTGGTGATCTGCCTGCTGTGGGTCATGATCCGCATCCCGTCTTGGGTGGCCCGCACCATCTGGCGCTCGGCCCAGCCGCGCATGCTCGGGCAGTTGGTCAGGTCGTTCCTGGTCTACCGGACGGTCGGCGCGGCAGTCAGCACCGTCGGTCGCGTAGTGCGTGGTGGCCGAGCCACGCACACCGGCAAGCATCGGGGCGGACCGGGCAGTGGCCCACGTTCCCGTCCTGGGCCGGGCGGAGGACACCCGGGAGGGGGCCCTGGCAACAGCCCTGGTGGCACCCGTGGCAATCCCAGGCCACGCCATCCTGGCGGTGGCCCGGCGCCGGCCAACAGGCACAGCGGTGACCAACCGGAGCGGCGCCATCGCAGCCATTACGGACGGCATCACACAGGTCCCCAGCACGGGCATCGAGACGAGCGTCCACGTCCAGAGCACCGACGCGACCACAGGGCTCCTGGCGCCAGGCGGCACCCCGCGCAGCCGCAGGCGACGTATGCAACACCGACCAAGCGCGTCCCGCATGCCCAGCGCAGCGCTCCGGCTACTGCAGACGGTGGTCGGCGGCAGAGGGCGTTTCCACCAGCACAGCGCGGCGCCACACCGGCGCGGCATGTGGTGTTGCGGCTTGACCGGCCGCGGCGCCGGAGAGGAGGCAGGCGATGACCACGCCGGACGACGAGCTGCTGGTCGCCAAGATCCCTGCGGACGTGGAGATGCCCGACAAGCTCATCGCAGGCTTGACGGCCCGACAGGTGCTCATCCTGGGCGGCACCGGGCTCCTGGCCGCATGGATGTACCTCCTCGCCCAGGATCACCTTCCCCTACCGATGATCGCAGCGGTCGTGTTCCCCATGGTCGCCATTGGCTGCGCGCTCGCACTCGGACGCCGCGATGGGCTGAGCCTGGACCGGCTCGTCATTGCCGGCCTGCATCACCTGCGGCTTCGCAAGGCGCTGGTCGCCGCGCCCGAGGGAGTGGCACCGCTCCCAGCGTGGTGCAAGCTGCGCGGACGAATGCCAGGCCCGTTGGATCTTCCCGTCCGGGCGATCCGTGAGGACGGCGTCCTTGAGCTGGCCGACGGCGGCACCGCCATGCTTGTACGCGCCGGAACGGTGTCGTTCACGCTACGCACCCCGGCGGAACAGGCGGCGCTGGTGGCGATGTTCGGGCGATGGCTGAACTCGCTGGACGCACCCGTACAGATCCTGGTGCAGGCGCGCTCGGCCGATCTGGGCGGACTCATCGATCGGCTCGAAGACTCCGCTCCGCAACTGGCGCACCCCGCTCTTGAGCAGGCCGCCCTGGAACACGCCGGCTACCTGCGGGAACTGAACACCTCGCGTGACCTGCTGATCCGGCACGTGCTCTTGGTGCTCCGCGAGCAGCCGGAGGCCAAGCCGGTGCGGCGCAGCCGCGCCCGCGACGTCACCGCGAACCTGCTGGCCCGTCGCGCCGATAACGCTGTGCGGTCACTGTCGGCCATCGGCATCAACGCCGAGGTACTGCACGCGCGGGCCTGCATCGAGATTCTGTCCAGCGCTCTCTCACCGGGCGAAGCCAGGCCGCCTGGACTCGCCAGCCCTCACGACACCATCACCGCCGCGGAAGCGGACGACCGCTGACCGTCGCAGATCCTCGCTGCCTTCACATCACTACGCCACGTGGGCCAGGTGTCCCGCCAAGCATGGAAGCGGTGTCTCGATGAAGATTCCTTCGTCCCTGTCCCGGTTCGGCCGTCCCGCTGTCCAGCACCGAGCACGGTTGGCCGACTTTCTCGGGCCCTCAGCACTTCGGGTCGGTTCTCGAAGCATTCAGCTCCCCGAAGGCATGTGCGCGTCCTTCGCGATAATCGGCTACCCGCGAGAGGTCGGTGCAGGATGGCTGGAACCCCTGCTGACCTACCCCGGTCACCTGGACCTTTCCCTGCACATCGAGCCGATCCCGCCGATGGTCGCGGTCCAGCGGCTGCGCCGCCAGCTCGCCCGGCTGGAGTCCTCGTCGCGTTCCGACGCCCAGGCCGGGCGGCTGACCGACTTCGCCGCCGAAGCCGCCGCCGACGACGCAGCCGAACTGTCCGCCGCGCTGGCGCGCGGCCACGGAAAGCTGTTCCGCGTCGGCCTCTACCTGACCGTTCACGCCCCCGACCAGGACGCCCTCGACGGCGAGGTTCAGCAGGTCCGCGCGTTGGCGGCATCGCTGCTGCTGGACGCGCAGCCCACCACGTTCCGGGCCCTGCAAGGCTGGGTCACCACCCTGCCGCTGGGGACCGATCCCCTCAGACTGCGGCGGGCCTTCGACACCAGCGCTCTGGCAGCCAGCTTCCCGTTCGTCTCCCCAGACCTGGCCGCCGCCGTCGGCGATACCGCCGTGCTCTACGGGCTGAACCTCTCCAGTTCCGGCGTCGTGGTCTGGGATCGCTTCGCCCAGGACAACCACAACTCCGTCACCATCGCCCGCTCCGGCGCGGGCAAGTCCTACTTCACCAAACTCGAACTTCTCCGACTGCTCTACCAAGGCGTCGAAGTCGCCGTCGTGGACCCGGAGGACGAGTATCGACGTCTGTGCGAGGCGGTCGGCGGCACCCGCCTGCCGCTGGGCGCCAAGGGTGAGTGCTTCAACCCCTTCGACCTGCCCGCCGCGCACGGCCAAGACGCCCTTATCCGCCGGGCGCTGTTCTGCCAGACCCTCGTCTCAACGATGATCGGGGAGCCCCTGGCTTCCGATGCCCGCGCGGCCCTGGACCGCGCCGTGGTGGCCGCCTACGCGACCAAGGGCATCACCGCCGACGCCCGAACCTGGAAACGTCCCGCTCCGCTGCTGGCCGACCTCGTCGCACAACTGCACGAGGACGCCACGCCCGAAGCGGTTGAGCTGGCCGGACGGTTGGAACCCTACGTCACCGGTTCCTATCGCAGCCTGTTCGCCGGTCCGACGACGACCAAGCCGGACGGGCACCTCATCGTCTTCTCCCTCCGGGACCTGCCCGACGAGGTGAAGTCGGTCGGGGTGCTGCTGGCTCTGGACGCCATCTGGCGGCGCGTCGCCAACCCCAGCGACCGCCGCAGGCGGCTGGTCGTGGTGGACGAGGCGTGGCTGCTGATGAAGGAATCCGAAGGCGCCAAGTTCCTCTACCGCCTCGCCAAGTCCGCCCGCAAGCACTGGGCCGGGCTGGCTGTCGTCACCCAGGACGCCGCCGACCTACTCTCCACCGACCTGGGACGAGCCGTGGTGTCCAACGCCGCCACCCAGGTCCTGCTCCGGCAGTCCCCGCAGGCCATCCAGGCCGTTGCCGACGCCTTCAACCTCTCCGATGGCGAAAGAGCATTCCTATTGTCCGCCGACCGAGGCGAGGGCCTGCTGTGCGGCGGCACCGCCGGCGACCGAGCCGCCTTCTTCAGCGAAGCGTCTCCCGCCGAGCACAACCTCGTCACCACCAACCCCGCCGAACTAGCCGAACTCGAAGCATCCGGTCTCGAGAACGACGAGGCAGCCCCACTGTGACCAGGCCAGCCCACCTCCTACCCGACCTGCTGGACAACCCGCAGCAGTTCATCGACCTCCTCGCGGACCACGGCCCCACCCTCGCGGCCATCACATTCGCCGGCAGCACCGGGCTCTACGGTGCGAGGTCCTTGATCTGGCGCTGGCGCAGCAATCGGCTCAGGCAAGGCGCCCGCGTCATTCACATCTCCCTGCCACCCGCAGTCGAGCCGTCCAGCGCCGCAGCATGGTGGGCCCATCAAACGGGACTGCTCCGCCCCGCGTGGAAACGCCTGCTGCTCGGTCAACCCCATCTCGGCTTCGAGTACGTCGCCGACGCCGCTGGCGTCCGGATCCAGATCTGGGTGCCCGGCACCGTACCGCCGGGCATGGTCGAGAAGACGATCCGGGCAGCGTGGCCAGGCGCCACTGTCAAGACCGAAACGGCCACGCCGCCCATCCCCGTCACCGCAGCCTCGGCCGGCGGCTGCCTTCTACCAGCTCGACCGGAGCACTTCCCGCTGGTCAGCGACCATGACGCCGACCCGCTACGAGCACTGCTTTCTGCCGTCTCGGGGCTCGGCCAGGGCGAGTACGCCGTCGTACAGATCCTGGCCCGCCCGGTCACCGGCCGCCGACTCGCCCGCGCCCACCGGGCCGCAGCCGCCCTGCGCGGAGGACGCTCTTGCGCACCCCAAGCGTGGCTCTTCGAGCTGACCACTCCAGGTATGTCGGGCCATCCCCGCGCCGGCGAACTGGCACGCACGCATCCCGAACGCGCGGAGCAAGTCCGCGCGATCCTGGCCAAGGCCGCCCAGCCACGCTTCGAAGCGCAGATACGCTACGCCGTCGCCACCGACTCCCGCCCCGAGGCTGCCGCGCGCGGCTGGCTACGCGGACACGCCCACACCCTCGCCTCCACCTTCGCGCTCTACAGCTCCGCACACCAGCACCTCAAACGCCGCAGACTCCACCGCCCCGCCGCCCACCTCGCCGGGCGTCAACTGGGCCGCGGCTTCCTCCTGTCGGCGGACGAGCTGGCGGCACTCGCTCATCTCCCTCTCGACCCCGACGCTCCCGGAGTAACCCGCGCCGGAGCCCGCCCAGTCGCCCCCTCACCCGCCATCCCCACCTCTGGCAACGTCCGGATACTCGGCGACGCCGACACCGGCCACCCGCGTCCCGTAGCCCTTTCCGTCGAGGCGGCGCGCCAGCACGTCCACGTGCTCGGCGAAACCGGCGTCGGCAAGTCCACCCTGCTCGCCTCAATGATCCTCTCCGACGCCCAAGCGGGCAGAGGTGCCCTGGTCATCGACCCGAAGGGCGACCTGATCGTCGACATTCTCGACCGCCTCCCGCCCAAGGCCGTCAACCGCACGGTCCTGTTCGACCCGTCCGACGCGGCACCGCCTCCATCGGTGAACGTCCTCGCCGGCCCCGACCCCGCGTTCGCCGTCGACTCGATCATCACGATCTTCCGCCGCTGCTTCTCCTCCGCCTGGGGACCCCGGCTGGACGACCTGATGCGCTCGGCCTGCCTCACCCTCACCCGCGTCAACGGTCCCAAAGCGACCCTGGCGCAAGTCCCCCGCCTGCTCACCGACACCCCGTACCGCGCCCGGATCACCGCCCAGCTCAACGACGAACTGCTGTCCGGCTTCTGGGCCGACTACGACCAGCTCTCCCCAGCCAGCCGCGCAGCCGTCATCGGGCCCGTCCTCAACAAGCTCCGCGCCGTCCTGCTCCGCCCCTTCGTCCGGGACGCCCTCTCCTCCAGCGAATCCACCGTCGACCTCGGCCGTCATCTCGACTCCGGTGGCATCATCCTGGCCCGCCTCCCCAAGGGCGTCCTCGGCGAAGACGCCGCGCGTCTCCTCGGGTCCCTGCTCCTGGCCCACACCTGGCAGGCCGTCACCCGCCGCGCCAACGTCCCCGAAGCCCAGCGCCCGGACGCGGCGGCCTACGTCGACGAGTGCCACAACTTCCTCAACCTGCCCGGCTCCATCGCCGACGTGCTCGCCGAGGCCCGCGGCTACCGCCTCTCCCTCGTCCTGGCCCACCAGCATCTCACCCAACTCCCCAAAGACCTGCGCGAGGCGCTGTCGGCCGACGCCCGCAACAAGCTCTACTTCGCCACCTCCCCCGAAGACGCCTCCGACCTGGCACGACACGTCACACCCCTGCTGTCCGCCCACGACCTGGCCCACCTCGGTGCCTACCAAGTCGCCGCACGCCTGGTCACCGGCGCCGAACAAACCCGCGCCTTCACCTTCCGCACCCGCCCCCTCCCACCGGCAACCCCCGGACGCCAGGACGCCGTACGAACAGCCGCCCGCCGCTGGTCAACCCCGACCACACGCCCCACGACCCCCACGACACCCCGCGCCAAGCGCCTCCTCGCCGACCCCCGCCACCGGACGAGCCACAGCACTGCACCCAACCGACCGAGGAGGCGCGAATGACCCGACCCGCCACCAGGACACGCAAGCCCAGCGCTGCACCACCACCCCGGGTGACGGCCGAACTGCTCGCCGACCTCGCCCGCCGCCTCACCGACCGCGACCGAGACATCCTCGAACTGGTCTGGGAACACCGTGTCCTGACCACCCACCAGCTCACCGCCATCTTCTTCTCCAGCGCCACCAAAGCACGCCACCGGCTCTTGGAGCTGTACCGAATGGCGGCACTGGAACGCATGCAGCCCTGGACCCCAACCGGAACCCTGCCCTGGCACTGGGTCCTCGGCCCCGCCGGCGCCCACGTCCTCGCCGCACAACGCGGCATCGACCTTGCCGAGCTGGGCTACCGCCGCACCACCGCGCTTAGCGTCTGCCACTCCCGTCAGCTCGGCCACCTGGTCGGCGTCAACGACTTCTTCGCCACCCTCCACCGTCACGCCCGAGAACGCGCAGACGGCACCCAACTCGCCGCCTGGTGGTCGCAACGCCGCTGCGCCGCGCTCTGGGGCGACCTCGTACGCCCGGACGCCTTCGGCCACTGGGTCGAACCAACCGCCCGCGGAGAACAAGCAGGACTCGACTTCTTCCTCGAACACGACACCGGCAGCGAACCCCTCACCAAAGTCGCCGCCAAGCTCGACGGCTACGCCGCCCTCGCCGAATCCAGCGGCATCTCAACCATCGTGCTCTTCTGGCTCCCCAGCACCGCCCGCGAAGCCAACCTCCGCAAACACCTCACCGAACAACCCCGCCCAGTCCCCGTCGCAACCGCCGTCCAGACCCCACCCACTCACCCACAAGGCCCAGCCGGCCCAGTCTGGCTACCGCTCACCCTCGCAGGCCCCCGCCTACGACTCGCCGAACTCACCAGCGCCGAAGAACCCGCCCACCCCACCGACGAAGGGTGACCGATGAACATTCTCATCGGCGCCCTGGCGATCACCTTGCTCCTGATCGTCGCCCTGATCGCGGGCCTCACCGGCGCCATGTCTTCCGGCCAGGACGCACCACCCGCAGCCTGCGCCCCGCTCGGCCGACCGGTGGCCGACATCCCCGTCAACTACCTATCGCTCTACCAACAGGCAGCCGCCAAGTACGGCGTCCCATGGGAGGTCTTGGCCGCGGTCGGCAAGGCCGAATCCGACCACGGCCGATCGCGCCTCCCCGGCATCCGCTCTGGCGAGAACCACGCCGGCGCAGGAGGCCCCATGCAGTTCCTGTCAGCCACCTGGCAAAGCTTCGGCGTCGACGGCGACCAAGACGGGCGCAAAGACCGCTACAACCCCGCTGACGCCATCCCCGCGGCCGCCCGCTACCTCAAACACAACGGAGCCCCCAAGAAGCTCCGAACAGCGATCTTCCGCTACAACCACTCCCACGACTACGTGACCAAGGTCCTCGCGAAAGCCAACGCCTACGCCAAAGCCCCCGGCGCCGCCGCGCTCCCGGCAGCCTGCACCGCGCCCGCCCTACCGCCGAACGCCGTCGCGGCGAAGGTCGTCGCCTACGCCCACGCCCAACTCGGCAAGCCCTACGTCTGGGGAGCCGAAGGTCCGAACGCCTTCGACTGCTCCGGCCTCACCTTCGCCGCCTACCGCTCCGCCGGCGTCACCATCCCCCGCGTCTCCGGCGACCAGTGGAAGCAAACACCCCACGTCCGCAAAGGCCAGGAACAGCCCGGCGACCTGGTCTTCTTCAACTCCGGCCCCGGCACCTCCCCCGACAACCCCGGCCACGTCGGCCTCGTTATCGCCCCCGGCAAGATGATCGCCGCCCCACACCGAGGCACCGTCGTCCAGATCCAGTCCTACAACCGCCGCACCCTGCTCGGCTTCTCCCGTCCCGGTCCCCATGGATAGCTCGAACTATACGACGGTGACGTCGGCGTCGCCGTGCTTCTCAGGCTCAGGATGGCTCCGAGGCGAATCCAACTGCGCTGAAGCAGTGAGGCTATCGAAGACTTGAGTTCCTTGATGGCTGACATCCATTGGAGAGAAGAAATCTTCTCCAATTGGCACAAAAACAGACATAGACCCATAACTTAGTGATCTAGTTCCGACATGGAACGTTCCGACAAAGCTGGACTCAGTACTGCAATCCAAGGATTTCTCACCAGATCCGATTGACCAGACCTTGATCAAGATCTACTGTACGAGCTCTGACTGCGGCATCTGGAGAGAAGAATGATCATTAGCGAGAAGATCGAAATCTCAGGGGCGCTCTGTGTGCAGAGAGGCACCCGCATGCTTCAGGCGTTCGCCAACGCTGCCACCGTCGCAAAGCATCAGCAGATCGACATATACGACCCGGGCACCAAGGAGGGCTACCAGCGCGCCCCGGTCAAAGCCCGGGTACAGAAGGCGGCTCGGTACTACAACGAGCGACACGGCCGGATGCCCAACCCGCTGCTCATTAACATCCGCAAGAAGGACATAGACGAGCAGAGGGTCGCCATCCTTGTCGACGTCGACGAGGCCGGTTATGAGAAGGCCGTCCAAGAGGGCGGCAACTGGATCGGCAGCGGGCGAATTGCGTTCGCCAAGGACCTGGAGCTGTGGATCTACGATGGCCAGCACCGCGCGAGCGGGCTCATCCAACTCCTCGCCGAGCTGGAAGGCTACGAAGACTTCCCCGTGCCGATCAGTCTCACCCTCGGCTTGGACCCGGTCGAAGAAATGCGGGAGTTCTACGAGGTCAACAGCAACGCTGCTCCAGTCAAGACCAGCCTCGCCGAGGAACTGCTGACCAAGATGGCCGAAGAAGACCCCAAGTACAGGGAGATGCTCGCGGCCGAGGACCGGGACTGGGTGACTCGCGCCTACGCCGTTGTCGATGAGCTGGAGAAGCTGGACGGGCCGTGGCGGGGCCGCTTCCAGCAGGCGAACCGGCGCAAGACCCGTGGCGACGGGGTCACCATCCCCAAACCGCAGTTCGCCCGTTCTCTCAAGCCCGTCCTGGACATGCCAGCACTCAAGCGCGCGGACGCCGTCCAGATCGCAGCCATCATCAACGCCTACTGGACCGGAATTCAGCAGGTCATGCCCGAGCCGTTCGAGGACGCCTCGGACTTCGTCCTGCAGAAGGGCAGCGGTGCGGTCGCGCTGCACCGGGTGCTACCCCAGGTGATCGAGGTGGTACGAAGCACCGGCGGAGGTCTCGCCCAGCCCGAGCTCTATGCGGACGTTATGAGGGATTTGCCCACGCTGGAGGCAGAATCTGTTGATAACGAGGGCCGGCGATGGATCCAGTCGGGTGCCGACTTCTGGCGCGTTGGGTCGGTCGCCAGCAGATTTAGCGGGGACGCTGGCCGCAGGCGTCTTAGCCTGCTGATCCAGAGTCGCCTGCCGTCACCCGCCGAAACCATCCGACTCTGAGGAGGCGAGCCAGTTTTCCGCAGGCCCGGTACCTTGCCGCGCATAGGACAATGGGTATTTCGGCGCCGACTTCTACACGCGCCGCGACATGCCGACCGTGAGAAGAACCGTCTCATCGCCAAGCTCACCTCTCGGCTACATCGTCACGGCCGAACCCACCTGACCACGCCCACCGGGCCCAGCCAGACCCCGGCCAGCTCACCTGCTGGGGTCCGCCGCCGCACGCGGCTGAAGTCAGTTTCGTGTTTCAGGCGTTGCGGAGGGCTTGGGTGGCGGCTTGGCCGATGGTGTCGGCAGCTGTGGCTGGGTCGGCCAGGGTGACCAGATGGGCGCCCTTCATGGGGTACGCATGCTTGTCGAGGGCGAGCCACAGGACGGCGCAACCGGCGGCGGTGAGGCGGTTGATGCGTTGCTGGCCCTCGGTGCGTTGGCGGGTGGTGTAGATGCCATCGGAGACGACGATCAGGAGGCGGGCGGCACCGGGGCGGCTGAGGTCCAGCGCGGCGTCGAGTGCTTCTACGGCCTCGATGAAGTCTTCGGTGGAGTCGTTGGCGGTGAACTCGGCGACGCGGGTCGGCGTCCGGCCGGGGCGGGTGATCGGCCGTACCTTCGCGCCGTAGATGACGGTGGCCGAGCGGGCATCGGGGACGTGGGCGGCGGCGCGGGCGAGGATCCAGGCGGCGGAGGCGACGGGTGCCGCTACGGCGTTCATGGAGCCGGAGACATCGCAGGCGATGCCGACACGCAGGGGCGGTGTGGGGACGTGGCGCCGAACGGTCCGGGTGAACGGTTCGGCGGTCGGGATGACGCCAGCGGCTCGTTGGGCGTCGGCGGCCAGTGCCTCGCGCATCCGCAGGCGGCCGGGCGGGGTGGCGGAGGTGTGGGTGGCGGCGGTTCGTTCACGGTGTGCGGCTGCTCGTAGCTGGCGGGCCAGGCGGCGGGCGGCGGCCTGCTCGTCGGGGCGTGGCGGGCGGGTGCGTTTGATGGCGGTCGGTCCTCGGCGGCCGGTGTCGGTGTGCGTTGCGCCGAAGACGCGGCGGGCGGCGCGTTCGGCGGCGTCGCGCGCGTCCCGTTCCTGCTGACGCGGGTCGGATTCGGGCGAGGCATCGCTGGAGGCTTCGGCACTCATGACGGTGGTCACGGTGGACGTGATCGCTTCGGCCAGCGGAGAGGGTTCTTCGGACTCGCCCGAGGCGCCTGGTGCGGGGGCGGGTGCGGGTTGGTCGGGGTTGGTGCCGACGATGGCGCACCAACGGCGGCCGAGGTCGAGCATTGTCTCGTGGTCGTCGTCGGCGGTGATGTGCGCGATGTGCCATAGGGCCGCAAGGGCGCTGAGGCGGCTGGCTCCGAGGATCTTGGTGATGGTGGCGGCCAGCGCGGCGGTTTCGTCGTGGTCGAGGATCCCGGCGTCAGTGCGGGCGAGCAGGAGTCCGGCGGCGCGGGCGGCGTTCCATGGGGTCATTGCCGTTGCGGACGGGGCGGGGTCGCCGGAAGCTGTGGTGAAGTCGGCCAGGACGAGGTGACTGGCGGCCGCGCGCAGCCAGCGCCGGTCAGCGGGGCGTCGGCGTATATGGGCGGCCTCGATGCGCGATTCTTCGAGCGTCATCGCGGCGTCTACGTGGGCGGCGGGCGTTCCGCCGGGGGTGGCCCAGCGGCTGTGGCGGGCGTGTGCGGCTTCGTGGACGAGGACGCCCCACAACGCGGGGTAGCGGTCACGGTCGGACGGGCGGGATGGATCGCAGGTGGTGGGGTCGTGGCCGAGGTGTGCCCCGTCCAGCTCGACGGTGGCCAGGGTGGGGATGAAGCATCCCGGGGCGCCTCGTCCGAGTCCTGGGGCGCAGGTGACCGTGAGGTCTTCGCGGTCGGCCAGGTCAGTGACCTCCTCGGTGAGGGCGGCGGACAGCCTCAACCAAGGGCCGCGCGGGTCGGTGGTCGGCGTCGGGGTCGGTGCGGCGATCAGGTGTGCGGTCATGATGTCGTCTCCTGCGGTTCGTGGCGCGGGTTGGTCAGAGCTGGTGTCCGAGGGCCAGCGGGGTGATGGTGCGGCCGTAGATGGAACCGATGACCTCGGCGACCACGTCGCGGTCTTCTTCGGGGGCGATGCCGAGGAGGTTGGCGACGGCCGCATCGGTGCCGAGGACGCTGGAGATCTTCTGGAAGGCGATCAGCTCGCGCAGCTGGGGCGCCCAGCCGATCTCGCCCGAGTTCTGCCGGTGCGCCAGGTTGCGCGCGACCCGGACGGCCTTGGAATCGATCTTGAGGGTGCGGGCCAGGTCGTAGTCGGTGGAGACCCTGATCTGCACGGCGAACCGGGAGGCCAGCGCCTCGGTGAGAACCGCGCCGTGTACGCCGGGGTTGTGTCCGGCGATCACGTAGAAGCCATCGGCGGCGGTGACCGTCTCACCCTTGTGGGTCTTGACGGTGATCTGGCGGCGGCCGTCCATGGCGGGATAGACCACGGCCAGGACCTTCGGCGAGATGAGGGTGGCGTCGTCGATGAACAGGCACCGGCCTTCGGTCATCGCGGTGACCAGCGGGCCGTACACGAACTCATAGCCGCCGCCCGGTGCCTGGGTGTATTCGCCGATGAAATCGGCGACGGCGGTGTCTCCGTCCCCCGCAACGGTGATCAGGTCGGGGAAGGCCGCCTCGACCAGGGACGTCTTACCGGTGCCGGGCGGACCGTACAACAGCGCGGGTATGGACGCCTCACGCAGGCGGCGCAGGGCCGCCACGTCGGGCAGATCGGCCAGCTGGCGCGGATGGTAGGTCTGGCCGTTCGGGCGTCGCACCGGCGCCGGTTTGCGCGTTGTGCCGGTCGCCGGGCTTTCCTTCGGTGGCGAGCTCGGTGACGTGGGCGGCGTCGGGGTGGCAGCCGTGGGCGGGGCGGGCGGCGGTGAGGACGACGCACGCGGCGTCGCCTTCTTGGGCCCATGGCTGACCGTGGCACTGGCGGTGGTCGGCGTAGCGCGGAACCGGCGCGGCTTGGTGTTCACCTGCTCGGCGTGGCCGTGGGCAACCAGCGTCTCCAGGGCATTCCCCACGGCCCCGGCCGATCGGTCGAGAACGCGGGCGATCTCCCCTGGGGTGAACGCGGTGCTGGGGTGGGCGGCCAGGTGAACGGCGACTCTGCGGCGGAGTTCGCCTTGGCCAAGTCGGCCGGTGCTGGTGCGGCTGCTCGCTGCGGCGGGTGCGGCGGTGCTGGCGGCCGTGGGCGACGGCGTGGCGGCGGAAACGGTCGTAGTCATCGTGGCTCTCCGAAGCGTGTTGCGGTGGCGGCGTTGGTCGAGGCTGGGCGGGTCCCGGTCGTCCGGTAACCCGCCCGGTGCTCACGGCGTGGCGGTCTCCGACGTTGCGGCCGCGTCCTCGGTAGTGCGGGCGGCGGTGTAGCGGCGGGGACGTTCGCACGTCATCTCGGCCTCGCCGGTGCTCACCAGGCGGTCGAGGGCATTGGCGACGGCACCGGCCGAGTGACCGATGACCTTGCTCACCTCGTGCGGGGTGAACTCGGCGCCCGGGTGTGCGGCGAGGTGCGCGGCCACCTTGGCGCGCATCTCACCGGGCTGGGAACGAACCCGGCCGGAGGCGCTGCGCGGCCGTCCGTTGACGGCGGCACGGACCAAGCGGCGCGCCTTCGCGGAACCGCTGTAAACCGTCTCGGTCGCCGTCAGCGCCTCGGTTCGGTCGCCGGAATCGAGGGCTTCCAGGGCCGCGCTGATTGCGGCGGCCATGGTCGTCAGGGCCTCGCGCGCTTCGGCTACCGCCGTTGCGTCCAATTCCGTCTCAGAGGCGTCCCGGGCGGGGTCCGGGGTTTCCGCCGTCTCGTCTGAGCCGGTGTCGTGGTTGTCGGCCTGGGGTGCGTCCGAATGGCCGCTGGACGCTTCGGTCGCCTTCTCGGCGGTGCTCGGGTCGTCGTCGGTGTCAGCGTGTTCAGGAGCGATGGTGACGGTTACGGGGTGCCAGGTGTCCGGGGTGCGCTTGCCGCCTTTGCGGGTCCTGTGGATTCGGGTTGCCTGGCCGTTCTTTTCCAGGGCCGTCAGCGTCCGTGCCGTCGTGGCCTTGCTGACACCTGCCGCCTCGGCGATGGCGGCGACCGTGCTTCCGGGGTAGTCGTTCAGCGCGTCCCAAACCGCGCCTCCGGCGCCCGAAGAGCGCGGGTCGGGTGCAGGTGCGGAAACGGCGTCCTGCGTTCCTGTGTCGTCGTTGTGGCGCGTTTCGGTGGTGGCGGCCGGGCGGATGTCGGTGGCGGTCATGTCGGTTTCCCTTCACGATTCGGCTACCGGGTTTCCGGTGCCGTTCCGGCGTTTGCAGCTCGACCATTTCTCGACCTGGCACCAGATAGCAAGGCCGCCCGCATATTTTTTGTGTCACCTGAACGGCTGGACTAGCTTCCCTCCACGCATTACCGAATTCGACAACATAAAGCCTGCACAAAAAATCGGCGAAGCTCTGAGGGCATTGCACCTTCACGCGAGGTGGCGTCGTCAATCTCGTCCCGAACTTGCGGGCGGGTCAGCACAAACCGCGATGGCTGCACTCGAGGAAGGGCATTCCAGGGGCACAGGACTCGGAGCATCGGCCGCAGACTCACCCCACTTACCGGCCGGCTCATCCTGGGTGTGGGCCTGCTTCTTCTACCTGACATGCAGTTATAGGCAGGAGCGGTTCAGCCGGCACAGTCAGCCAGCGACGCACCATCGTTACTCATTCCGTATCCCCTTAGGGATAGTCGGACGCTCCAGTGGCACCCTCAAGACGACGATGACCTGCACGAACGTCATCTATTCAGTGTGCCGCTCATAAGCGGTCCGCCGAGCGGTCCACCGCATGGCCGCCCCTGTGGCACCCCGGCGCGACAGGAAGAAAGACGTGGGTGTTCACCTCGGCCCCTCCTCCGAGGTGAACACCCACGTCGTCTACTGATGGGAAGGTCAATCGAGCGATCCGCGCCCGTTCGAGCTCCTTCCAGGCGGCGGAATAGACAAGAGTTCGTGTCGCTGACGACGAGCGGGAGGAAGCTGGGCACACAGCGCTTCGACGGAAGTCGCCGTGATGATGGTGACCTTCCCTTGTACTGCGACCCAACGCGGCCGGATGTACAAGAACCCCCAGTGCGGCCATCGGGCGCGCAATCGCGCCAACTCGGCGGCCGGATAGGGCTCCGCCGCGGTCATGAGCTCTCTTGTCCGAGGCAGAGACGAGCCCAGACCATATGACCGTCTTCCGGACTACCTCGGACGCCCATCCCAGCCGCGAGATCACGTATTACGTATAGTCCGCGGCCGTGTTCGGTCGACTCGGTTGCGACAGTGTCTGGGAAGCGCGGTATTCCCTTTCCCCCTACGTCGTAGACGGCGATCTGCACGTTGCCGTGGCGCGTCACTTCGATGCCGAACCATCCGCCCGGCTCTCCGGAACGCGAGTGAAGCAACGCATTGCTGATCAGTTCACATGCGATCAACTCCGCGTCGTCGGCTCGACCTGTGTCCGCCAGCATGTAGGCGGCGAACTTGCGCGCGGTTGCGGCTTGGTCCGCCCTTCCGGCGAAGACACGGCGCCATGACATTGGTTCGCCCTCGACCAGCCAGTTCCTTGCCTGGAGAACGGTTCCCCTCAACGCCACCATGACTTTCCCTTCCCTCACCTTGCCGCTTCGGCCCATCTGTTGAATTCCGTGCGGCGCGCCGCCATCAGGGCTCACCTGCAGTGGACGCGTCAAGTCAACGGTGAACGTCGACAGAAGAAATTGACCGAAGAAAACACCACTTCTCCTTGTCGACCGGCAACAAGAGAAGGCCATGGTTATGGCTTGTAGAGGGATCCTCCGACGCTCGCGTGAACGATCAGTGCCTTATAGAACCGTCGAGCGATAGCTGTGGCTGCAAGGTCAGGCTCGTGCCGCGGAGCGATGGCCTCGCCCCACGACCACCAGAACCAGTCGACCCCGACCACAATCCGCGCAGAAGTCAGCCGCGGCCAAGCCACCACCAGGCGTGGACGCCCTTTCGCCTTTTCCACCATGGCGGTGAGTTCGTAGGTTTCCCGGAGCCGATCTCCAAGCTGCTTGAGGCTGGCGATGTCGGCAGCGGCGGCCTTTCTGCGTGGTTTTCTTGTCACCACTGGCTCAGAGCATGGGTGAACAGATCATCGCAGTGGAGCAGGGCCTCAAAGTCCGGCAGAGCGAGCCCCGCGCTGTCTTTCGCGTTCGGGCTGAGGACCGCGCGGATGCGATGGCCCTTGCCCACCCGTCGGATCGACCAGCGGGCCGCCAGGGCGCCCACGATGAAGAGCCCGCGACCGGAGGTCTGTCCCCCGGCGTCAACCTGCAGCCGTGGTGCTCCTCCAACTCCCCCGCCCCGGTCGGTCACCGTCACGACGACCCGCGATCGGGGCAGCGGCCGCACCTTCAGCCGGACTGGTGCTCCCTCGGCCGAGCCGTGCACGATCGCGTTCGTCACCAGCTCGCTGACCACGATGAGCGCAGCGTCGATGCAGGGGTGACCGTCACCCAGGACGATCCGGGTGTGACGGCGGGCGATCTGGACCTGTTCGCGGTTGGCCGGCACGCGGAGCGAGTTCCCCTGGACGTACTGGAGGAGGCGTCGGCTGGCGTTGGTCGTCGACCGAAGCATGAGGATCATTCGCATCGGCGAACGGACGGCCATCGGGAGTACCAGTCGTGAGGCATTCATGATCGATCACTCCAGGTCGGAGTTCGCAGTCGTTGATCGGAGCGCTGATCGCACCAGCGACCTGCGGGTATCGGTGCCGGTTCACATTTGCGCTGCGTGACCTGGGGCGGCCAGCCGGTAGCGGCGTGAACATCGTGATGCTTACCGACGGGGCCGTGAACGTCGTGAACGTGCCGTCGAAGACTGCGTTCCTGCAGCTCCGCGCGTCACGTCCGGTTACATTGAGCGGAACGGCGAAATCGGCTGGAGATCACATGACAACGAAACAAATCTTTCTCGCCGATTACCTCGATCGAGTGAAGTGGACCCCGCGCGATCTGGCTCATGCCGTCAACGGCTGGCTGGAGATCCGCGGAAGGATCAGCGAGCAGATCCACCCCACGACGCCGTACCACTGGCTCTCCAAAGGGTTCTGCCCATACCCGCCATATCCGACGGTCGTGGCCGAGGTGCTGTCCACCGCTCTGGGCACAGTGATCACACCGCACGACATCTGGCCGGGGAAGGTGCCGGCGACACGACCACCGGCCACCGCTGTCGACAACCTGGCAGCGGCCTGGAACCCCGACGACGTCCTCTCACAGATCGCCGACCTCGTTCGCCATCCCCAGGAGGGATGCGTCCAGGTCGGCGGTCCTCAGCTCATAGCCTCAGCGCTCGACGGCATACGCCACTCGCCATGCCGCGTCATGGACGCCGCCAGTGGCGAGCCCGTACGCCCCGCGTTGATGACGCTGATCGCACGCCACATCGCCGACCTGCGCCTGCTCGATGACCGGGCCGGTGGGGGCGCGCTCAATCTCCGCTACGTCAGCAACGAACTGCACGCCGTTCTCGACCTCCTGCGCAACGCCACCAGTACCGCCGACGTCCGAGAACGGCTCCTGCTGGCCGCCGCTGACCTCGCCCAACTCTCCGGCTGGATGCACTGGGACGCCGGCAACCACGGCGCGGGTCAGCGCTACCTGCTCCTGGCGATCCGGGCCGCCCGAGCCGCCGCCGAGTCGCACCAGCCGAGCATCCGCGCCGTCGCGATCGAGAGTGCGGCCAACAGCCTCGGCATGCTGGCCTACCAGTCCGCCCACTCCGGCCACCCGGCGGACGCCGTCCGTCTGGCCGAAGCCGCCGCGGCGCGTGCACGTAAGGCGACCCCGGCCACGCGCGCACGGCTCGCGGGGCGCCTGGCCACCGCCCACGCGGCCGCCGGAGACGTCCACGCATTCCGGGACGCCGCGGAACAGGCTCGTGATCTGCTGGACAAGCGCACCGTGGACGATGCCCCGCCGTTCCTCTACTACCTCAACACCGACCAGCTCGACGCCGAGGCCGGTCAGGCGCTGGTCGACCTGGCCGGGCAGAACCCGGCCGAGTCGAAGCACCTGCTGGGCGAGGCCGTGGAGTTGCTCACCCCGCTGACGTCGGCCGGCCTGCGCGCCGAGTACCAGCGCTCGGCCCTTCTGCACGGTTGCTACCTGGTCGAGGCACACCTCAAGCAGCACGACCTCGAAGCGGCCGTCGCGGCGGCGCGCGCCGCCACCGCACGCCTTGCGGGTGTCCAGTCCGTTCGCTGCCGCACACTGATCCGCCGCCTACGTCGGGCCTTCGCACGCCGGGCTCGCAACCCCTACGTCGCCGATCTGCTCCCCGAGTTGGATGACGCACTCCATACTGCGTGACCATGGAGGGATGGCGCCGGCCAGACCTTCCTCCGACAGCAATCCTCGCCTCGTCATCCAGCCACGTCCTTATGACCACCCTGACGTGCGGCGACTCGTCGACGAGCTCTACCTGGAACAGATCGGCCGGTACGGCTTCGCCGACGCACCGAACGAGGACCCAACCGAATTCGCCCCGCCGCTGGGCGTCTTCCTCGTCGCCTACGCCGACGACATCCCATGCGCCTGCGGCGGCATGCGCACCTACCAGCCCGGCATCGTCGAGATCAAGAAGATGTACGTCACCCCGGCACACCGCGGACGCGGCCTGGGGCGGCGCATCCTGGACGACCTGGAGCAGGCGGCTCGTGCCGCTGGCGCTCACCGGATCATCCTCGAAACCGGCTCACGCAACACCGAAGCGCTCGGCCTCTACGTCCGAGCCGGGTACCGTGCCATCCCGGCCTACCGGGACCGCGACGCCACCATCAACCGCGCACTTGCCAAGGACCTCACGCCTTCCCCGGGCGCAGATGAGTGATGAGGAAGTCCGCGATGTCGTTGTACGCCTTCATCTCGTTGTCGCGGTTGGTGAAGCCGTGCCCCTCATCGGCGTACACGTCATATCGCACTTCCACGCCACGCGCCCGGAGCCGTTGAACGATCTGGTCCGACTCGGACTGCGGCACCCGCGGGTCCCGAGCGCCCTGGATGATGAACAGCGGCGCGGCGATGTTGTCGGCGTAGGTCACCGGCGACCTCTGCAGCAGGCGTTCTCTGTCGGTCTCCGGATCGCCCAGGACCGTGGCGACGAACGTCTTCCAGGTCGGCGGGGACGCTTCGGCAAGTGTGACCAGGTTGGTCGGTCCGCAGATCGACACGCCGGCGGCCCAGGGGTGCGGTAGACGGGCCAGGCAGGACAGCGCGGCGAAACCTCCATAGGACGCCCCGGCGACCGCGATTCGGTTCTCGTCCGCCCACGGCAGGGCACGCAGAAACCGCACCGTGTGGTGGAGGTCGTCCAGGTCGATGCCGCCCCAGTCTCGATGGATGAGCTTCTGGTGCGCCGTCCCGTACCCGGTGGATCCGGCGATGTTCGGGGCGAGGATCGCAACGCCCTGCGCCAGAAGATGCTGGTAGAGGCCCGACCGTGCGTAAATGGGACGCTCCTGGGCTTCCGGGCCGCCATGGATTGACAGGAGCACCGGATGGGGGCCGTCGCCACTCGGCTCGTAGAACAGCGCATGGATCGGCCGGCCATCCGCCGCTGGGTACGTCACCATCTGCGGCGCGACAGGCTCGACGACCTTGAGCGCCGACGGACGCGTATCGGTGAGATAGCGGAACTCGCGGCCGTCGAGGTCCAACAGTGCGATCTCGGCGGGACGGGTCGCCGTGTCGATGAGCATCGCGGCACGGGAGCCATCCGGCGCGAGGTCGAGGGCCGTGATCACACCAGGCGGCACCTCAGGCAGGGCCAGGTCGTGGGCGCCTCGCCGGGCGTGAAGAGCAGAACGGCCAGCCTGGTTGACCGACCACAGAACGGTGGCCGCGGCCGCGTCCACGAGCTCCACGTCCCATTCGGGACGGGCGATCGGACGGATATCGCGATCGGCGAGGTCGTAGAAGGCCACAGCGGCGAACTCACTCCACATGTCCGTGAGCAGGTAGAAGCCCGAGGAGTCGGGTGCCCACGGTCCTGGCTCGAAGACGCCCGCGTCGAACGGGGCCGTCACGCACACGGCTTCCGCGTCGGGGGCGGCCAGGTCGATCAGGTAGGCGCCGATGTCGGTGTGCGTGCGGAAGCCTCCCGCAAGCAGCCAACTCCCGTCCGGGGAGATGCCGGTGGGCTCGAACACCACGCCGTGCGGCGGAACGATGCGGCGTTCACGTTGTTCTTGGAGGTCGAGCACCAGGAGGTCCTGGACCTCGGGGTCGCGGTCATTGGCGGAGTACGCCAGGAACCGGCCGGTGGCATCGAAGGGAGCGGCGGGAAGGACCCGCTGGCAGTCGGCCCCGGAGGTCAGCTCGACCGGTTCGCCGCCCTCTCGCGAGACCTTGAAGAGCCGAAACCGCTCGTCGCCGTCCCGGTCGGCGGAGAAGACCAGCTCCTTGCCGTCGGGTGTCCAGGCGATTTGCCGCACGGCACGCCCCTGGAGGTTGGTCAGCCGACGAGGAGGCCCGCCTGCCACGGGCACCAGCCACAGGTCGTAGCGGCCGGACGCGTTCCCCGAGTACGCCACGGTCGTCGCGTCGGGCGACAACGCCAACGTCGGTTGGAACCGTTGTCGGGGGACGAAATCCCGGAACTCGGGCATGGGGGCGGCCTCCCTTGTGCGTGGCTACTCGATCCAACCGCGGCGTACGGCGGCGGCTCCTGCGGCGAAGCGGGTATCGACCCCCAACGCCTCCCGGATGGCGGTGATGTGGCGCCGCACGGTGTTGACGCTCAGGTCCATGCGGCGCGCGATGACCTCGTCCGGCAACCCCTGGGCCAGCAATCGCAGGACGGTCGCCTGTGTGGACGTCAACGGCGACGAGGGCGCGTTCCCGTCAGGACTGCCGAACGGAACGGCCCGCTCCCACAGCATCTCGAAATACTCTCGCAGCGCCCCGACGATGACCGGGGATCGAACCAACAGGGCGCCTGACATGCCGGTGGGCGTCAACGGCAACAGCGCGACCGCCTCGTCGGCGAGCTTCATCTTCATCCCGATGCGCGGCAGCAATCTGGCCTGCTCGCCCGCTTTCACCGCCGCCTCGATGGTCTTCACACCGATGGGATGCTCGGCGCACCTGGTCTCGTAGATGGCGCGACAGCGCACCTCGCCCTCGAACACCGGTAGCGGCGCGAACCCGGTCGTCTCCTCGACCGGTGTTTCGAGGACGTAGTTGTCAAGCGTTAGCCAGTCGTGCCGGGCGGCATTGATCAACGAGTAGGACAGGCGGCTGATCTCGGCCCGATCGGTCACGATCTCGACGAGCTGCTCCAGCGGACCGTCGCCGGTTGCGGCGGCGGACACGCTGTTGACTTCGCTTAGCCGGCGATGCCCTGCGAGCAGGCGTTCCTGCTCTGCCATGAGCCGTCGGCCCAGGTCCGCGAGGACACCCTGCAACGCCAGGTCAGGTGGGGCCGGCACCAGCCGTGGCGGAACGGCGGGACCTCCCGGACGGACGTGAGCCATGCCGCGCGAGGTGAGTGCCTCGACCGCATCCGGGCTCCCGAGCATCGAGGGGGCCTCGTCATGCGGGCAGCCGTCCTCGGTCAGCAGCTTCGTGTAGACGGCCAGGAGTTCGTCCGAGACCACGCCCTCCAGCAACCGCCGTGCAGTCTCCTCATCTCGCATGCTCACAGTCACCCCCTTGAGACAGAGCGTACCGACGAGCATGCGGGCTGTTACGAAGCTTGGAGGACGCGTCGCGTGTCGAACCGGCGCTGCTCACCACGCCGCCAGGGTTGATGGTTCTCATCGTTGGTGACTTTTCATCACCCCGCATCGCCAACGGGCCGCCCACTCCGCAGGCCCTTCCTGTCGGGCGACCTCGCCTCGTCCCGCCGCACCGGCGAGGCTCCGGGCCGGCCGGCCACTTCCACCCAGTGATCGTTTCCACGCTTTTCCCACCTCTGACCTGCGGCTTTGATCAAGACGTCACTGATCATCTAGTGGGTGGAGGTGTGCCATGCCGACGAGGCTCATGTGGATGCCACTGGGGAAGGTCAGCCCGGCACGCGAGCGTCGCCCTCGGCGCTGGGCAGCTCTCCCGGGAGCAATGTGCGTCACCGTGCTGTTGTTGCCGTCAGCCTGGGCCCTACCGGCGAACAGCCGGGCAGCGAACCCGCCGAAGTCCGTGACGCTGTCCAAGCCGACGTGCCCGCTGAGCGAGCTCCCGGTACCGACCGCATGGCTCAATAGCAGGCAGCTGTGCCAGCACATGTTCGGCGAACTGCGGCGCCCCCAGCTCCATCCCCTGTTCTCTGGCCAGCGGGTGACTGCACCCACACGGCCACGGAAGCGACCTCGGAACACACCGCACTGGCACTGGGCACCGATAAACGTCGGAACAGGCCTGCTTCGGCTCTCCCTCCGTCGCCATCACGCAGCGCGCCACCGACCGACCGGACGTAACCAGGCCGAGCCGCATAGCCGAAAGCCGCGCCCTCGCTCGGCTGTTTGGATCGTGCGCACCCCTGTGGCCAGGATCCTCACGGGCCGCACGCCACGCCTGGCAGAACGAACATCTTCCACGAGCTCCACCATCGCCAAGGCGTCAGCCGGGGAAGGACGGCTGACGGCTCTGACGCCCGGCAATGTCGTGCCCGTTCTGTGGATCGTCTTGCTACTGCTCATGCACCACAGCATGCGGCTGTTTGAGCTCACCGTGAGGCCACAAGCCGATGCTGGCGCTGCACGACTCGCCCAGCGAACCCGTCGGCCACGTCGACTGACCTGGGCCGGGCTCAAGCGACAACAACGAGACGTGGCGACGACTACCCCTGACGCACACGCTTTGGGGACCGCCCCCTCACCTCCGCGGACAGGAGCCCATGCGGGCAGGAGCTATCCGGCAATCATTGACCTCGGCGCCGGCAGGGGACTCGGCCTTGTAGGGCCTGGAGCCTCTGCGGCTGCACGAACGCTGCTGTGCCAGTGCCTGACTCATGACACCGAGGACTTGGTCGTCGTGATTCCTCGCCCCATGCTCAACCGGCTCCTGGGCATGGAAGATTCCCAAGCACGGTGGACGAGCTCGTCATCCAACCTAGTGATCACCCCGGCGACAGAAGACGCGCTTCTCCACGCGGAGGCCTCAATCATCGCTTCCGCCAAGGCGGCCGAAGAGCAGGACGTGATGAGTACAACCACCTCCGCAGAGCCCAAGCTGGTCCTCTTCGCGGATGCCGCCGAAGCTGGTCAGCGTCTCCATGCTGATCTGGCCCAGGTAGGTGCCCGTCTGGTCAGGGCAGTCCTGGTCGGTCAGTGGCCATACGGGGTCACCCTGGACATCCGTGCGGACGGCCATCCGCTGCAACACGGCTCCCCGATCACGACACCAACCCTCGATCCGATGCCGATGCTCAGCGCAGCACGGTGCACGGAAGTACTCGATAAGTTCGCGATCAATATCAGGACGGCCTCGGTAGGCGTCCCTACCGTCTCCCCCGAGGAACCCTCTGCAGAGCCCCCTGCCGCCTCCAAGGAAGCCGCGCCTGAACGACTCCTTCCAAGCGTGAGCGTCCATCAATCCGCCACTACAGCCATCGCGCGTATCGGGCGAATGGTCATCGAAGGACCCGCCGCAACAGTCGGCTTCCCCAGGAGAACCGACGCCTTCCACATGCTGGTTCTCCTCTCTGAACACCGCCAAGGACTCCAGCGCGGCACCGCCTACGACCTGCTGTGGCCGGAGGCCGATCCAACCATTGATCGTGAGCGGTTCCACGGGCCTCTTCGCGAGCTTCGCGGCAAGCTATGTCGGGCCCTGGGGCGGCCAACGTCATCAGGAAAGATCGTCATCCAGCGGCTGGCTTCTGGCTATCGCCTCAACCCCGACCTGGTCACCACCGACCTCTGGCAGATCCACGACGCGCTCACCCGTGCCGCCACGGCGACCGACCCCACCACCCGGCACGCCGCCCTTCAAGCGGCAGTAGCCGCGTACACCGGACCGATCCTCAACGGCAGTCCATACAGCTGGGCGGAGACAGCCGCCCGCGACCTCGACCAAAAGATCACCAAAGCGCTCATGCAACTGGCCGACCTCGAAACCGAACCAGACGCCGCCATCACCCATCTGGCGGCGGCGATCGACATCGACCCGTACGCCGAGCACCTCTACCGCGCGCAGATGAAGCTGCTCGCCCAACACGGTCGGGCCGCCGAGATCCACAAGACGTACGAACGACTCTGCGAGGTTCTGCGAGCGCTCGATACCGCCCTCCGTCCCGCCAGCCAGACCTCTGACCTCTACCGTCGGCTTACCAGCACAATCACACCCGCTCGGCCGAGGCCCCTGAAGGGCCTTCAGAATCAAGAGCGCTCGCGCCGTCATCCAGCCTGAGCAAGCTCACCGTGCTCGGTCTGTGCCCCGAACCGACGGACCTGCACGGCCAGGAGTACCGTCAAGGTCGCCACGACGATCAGCATTCCTGCTCCTGTCGCCACGACGGAGACACCGAACCTGCTGGTAAGCGGACCTGCCACCAGCACCGCCACGGGAGTCAGCGCGAATCCTCCCAGCAGGTTCCAGCTGTTGACCCGGGCCAGGACGTCCGGCGGGAAGGTGGCCTGCACCGTGGTCGACCAGAGCACCGCGTAGATCGTCTGGCATACGCCCGGCACCACCATGGCCGCAGCGACCAGCCACCAATCCGCCCCCACACCCGCGAGCACCATCGGCCCCGCAGCCGTGACCGGCAGCAAGGCCGCCGCCAGGACTGGCCGTGCTGGACGCCATCGGGCCGCCACCAGGGCGCCCGCCAACGCTCCACCCGCCTCCATCGCGGACACCATCCCCCAGCCGCCAGGGCCGCCATGCCCCTGCGCCATGTACAAGGGCCCGACGACAGAGGAAAACGCGCTGACCGCGACGGCCACGACAGTGAACTGCCCGGTGAGAGCCCACGTCCACTGCACCGAGGTGAATTCCCGCCAACCGCCGCGCAGTTCGGCGAGCATGCCCGAGCCTTCCCGACGCCTCGCGGGGGTACGCAGCCGCACCAACAGCGCCGCACCCACCATGGACGTCCCGCACTTCACCGCAGCCGCCGCCCACGCGCCGGCCGCCGCGACGAGGACTCCCGACACCGCAAGCCCGATCAACAACCCCACCGCCACCGACTGCCCGAGCAGCGCGTTGGCCACCTGCCGTGCCCGCCCCTCCACCAGGTCAGCAACGATGCCACGCTCGGCGGGGACCAGAAGCGCGCGGGCAAGCCCAGCCAGCAGCGCCAGTCCACACACCAACGCCAGCGGCGCGGCTCCAGCAAAGAAGCACACCGCAAGACCACACCACGCGCCCGCCGCGAGCATTTCGGCGCCGGCCATGACCTGGTGACGACGAAACCGATCCCCGACGATTCCGCCAGCCAGTACCAACAGCGCTGGAGCCGCCTTGGCCGCCACAACCACCGACAGCCCGGCAGGCCCATATCCCATATGAAGAGCCCCGAAGGACAATGCCAGCATGCCGAAACCGTCACCGGCATTCCCCGTTACCCGCGCCGCATACAGTCTCGCAATTGAAGGATTCCTCAGGAGATCGAGCAGCGAAAAGTTGTTGGACATGAAGGAGACGCTAGAACAGCATTGGCCGAGTGCACGACCTTCGCCACGCAACCGACCGTCTACACTGACTCTTTTTACGCGCCCATCACCCTTACGTGACCGCAGTTTGCTCGCAGGATTCCGAGTTTCCCGTGTCCACTTGTCTTCGAGTTGACGGTGGTCAGCCGTAGCAGCTCGATCAGTGTGTCGTCGCCGGGGAAGTGCCCTCCGACTTTGGCGACCTTGCGCAGTTGGCAGTTCAGCAACTCCATGCCGTTGGCGCTTGCGGCGGTGCGGTGAAGGCCAAGTAAGGTGTCCAGGCTGCTGACCGTTCGCCCGGACCGCTTGGGCACCAGCGCAAGCCCGAAGGCGCCCGCCGGGTCCGGGGCACGTGAACCGGCGCAGGTCGCACTTCAGTCCACACCATCTTGCGGAACTTGGCGTTCTGGGGTTGCCGGGTTGGTGTCGGCAGGCTGGACATAGCCCAGGCGCGCGGTCGGCTCTACCGTTCAAGTCACCTGGGCTCGAGGCAAAGTCCGGGGGCAAGCATACTTTTTATGCAAGGTACGTGGGTTCTGACCTGCGACTTCTCACTTCACACCCCTAGCCCTATGACAGTCGTCTATAACGCCGCCCGTTTTGCACTGTTGCTACGCCCGCGGTAACCGGCGACCCTGGCATCAGGGAGCCTCACGAAGGAGCCAAGGTGGGAACTTGGTCGAAACGCGACATCCGCTTGCTTCGGGAACGGATGACCGCGCAAGGCCGCGAGCTTCACGACATCGCGTGCGAGGTTCGCGCGCGGACCGGCTGCTCGATGCTGATGGCCTACCGGATGGCTGTGGGCTGGTCACAAAGTGAGGTGGTGGAACGTTTTACCAAGGCGGCTCCTGGTCCAGCGATGGATCAAACCATGCTGTCGCGGCTGGAGGCGTTCCCCGGCCCTTCGTCCCGGCGTCCGCTGGCGACACACATCATCACATTGGCGTCGATTTTCCAGACCAACCCGCTTCGGCTGTTGACGCCGGATGCATTGGATCGACTTGACGAGCACGAACGCGCAGTGCTCCTCCGATGTGGTGCAGCGCTCGGCCCGCCCATACCGCTCTCCACGGTCGGGGAGCCGGCCCCAGCCCAGGAACAGCCGTCCGTGCAGTCAGCACCGTTGACACACGGCCCTGAAAGGCAGGTAGAGGTGGCAGCACGTAGAGCCCTGCGGTTCACTGCCGGAGTCGAGGCCAGCAACGTAGGTCCGGAGACGGTGGCGCAGCTTCGGGAGGAGGCCGCCCGGCTGGCCGTCGCTTACACGCAGACGCCCCTACCGGAACTGCTCGCGGATCTCGCCGATCTGCAAGATGTCGCGTTCCGCCTTCTGGAAGGGCGGCAGCGGCCAGCCCACGCGGCTGATCTGTATCTGCTTGCCGGTGTGCTATCGGGAATGATGGCCAAGGCCTCGCATGATCTCGGGCAGCCCCACGCGGCGCTCACACAGGCGCGCACCGCCTATGTATGCGCCGACAAGATCGAGCACCACGGGCTCATGGCCTGGACCGCAGGGCTCCGTTCGCTGATCGCTTACTGGACTGGGCGAGGCAACGAAGCCGTACGCTACGCACAGCAGGGTGCGGCAGCGGCCGAGGCGACCCGCGGTTCCGCTGCAGTGTGGCTGCAGGCGCAGGTGGCCCGCTGCTACGCGATCATCGGGGACGCCGAGCGTTGCCGGGAGGCGATCGATCGGGCGAAAGACGCCCGAGAGGCTGTTCAGAGCGACGAGTTGGACGAGTTCGGCGGGATCATGTCGTTCCCTGCCCCCCGGCAGGATTACTACGCCGCAGACGCCCAAGTGTGGCTCCCTGGGGAGGAAGCCGACGCAGAGCGGGCGGCGATTGCCGCGATTCGCGCCTACCAGGAGGCCGATCCGGCAGACCGTTCGTTCTCCGATGAAGCAGGCGCGCACGCCGATCTAGCGCTGGCCCGAGCGGCTCAGAACAACGTCGACGGCGCGGCAGAAGCCCTCGTCCCGGTGCTGGCGTTGCCACCCGCCTTGCGGATCGAAGGTATACGCGCCAGCGTCATGCGCGTGCACCGCGCGCTCGGTGCACCAGATCTGCGCCATGCGGCAGGCGTTCACGACCTCCAAGAGCAGATCGAAGCGTACGCGGCAACTCCGGCTCCCGCGGCGTTGCCGCCCAGCCGCTAACCTCAAGGCATGTATCCGGTCTCGATCACCGATGACCGCGGCGTCATGCTGCGCGAATTCACCGCTGATGATGTCGACGCCGTGCTGGCTGTGTACGGCGATCCGAAGGTGACCGCGCACTTGTCCTTTGAGCCGAGGACCCGGGACCAGGTAGCACAGACGCTGAAGTCGGTGATGGCGGCCAGCCAGGAGGAGCATCGCACGGAGTACTCGCTTGCGGTGGTCTACGACGGCCAGACCATCGGGTTTGCCCGCCTCGCCGTCGATGCCCAGCACCCCGGCCAGTCCAGCGCTCAACTCGGGTTCGCGCTCCGCGCCTCACACTGGGGGCAGGGGCTCGGTGCCGCTACGGTCCGGCTCCTACTGCGGTTGGGCTTTCAGGAACTGGGCTTGTACCGCCTGTGGGGTGCGCGAAGCCCCGACAATCTTGTATCGGCACGGCTGATGTCCAGCTTGGGAATGATCGAGGAAGGCCGCATCCGCGGACACATCCGCGTCCGGGGGCAATGGAGGGACTCGATTGTTCACTCGATCCTGGCGGACGAGTGGCACGATCAGCGGGCTACATAGAGGTTCTGATCAGTAAACCGATGGCAACACAAGCGGATCGACGCCGATCCGCTTGAGCGCACTGTCGCTCTCGTCAGGCGGGCAGCTTGCCGCCCTTCGAGAAGCCGTCGTGTCGACGCAAGCGCCGTCAGCGTCCCTGCTCCCGGTAGCGCGGCAGCAGGGCACGTCGCAGACGTTTGAAGTGATCACCTGCGCGTTGTTGCGGCGAAGACTCACCAGGTTTCCTGGCATACTTTCCATGCAAGCCGCTTAGAACCTAAGCTGCGGTTTCATAGGCCGCTTTCTAGATCTTATGACGGCCATCAGCACACCGCCCCTTTTGTCTTGTTGCTACGAGCGCGGCAGCCGGTAAATCTGGCATCAGAGATGCCTCAAAGCAGGCTGACAAGGGTCAACAGCTCCGACTTGGGGAGGCGGTCAATGGCCGATCAAACGTCCGTGGGGAACAGCGAGTTCGACTTGGACATCAGCGTCCTGGAGTCCGGTGACGGGTCCGCAGAGCTGATCGTGCTCACCGATGACGGCTGCGGCAGCACCTGCTCCAGCCCGTGCGCCACCAACGTGGTCTGACATCCCTTATCACTCGGCCGGTTCCGGGGCGCGCGGGGCCTGCTCTCCGCGTGGCCCGGGACCATCGGCCACGAGCCTCACACGACCAGGGTGAGCGTATGGCTTCCAGGAACGACGGGCTGATGTACCGGTGTGCTGATACGGCGTTGGTCCGGGCCGCTCGACATGCGGTGTTGCCGTTGCCGGCGTGGCCGGACCTGACGGACGACTCGCCGGGCCAGGTTGTTCGGTGGCGCACATGGCTGCGCCAGGTGTGGGCGCTGGATGCGGTTGCCGAGGCCATCGAGCAGGCCAGTCCTGTGCTCGCTCGGCAGATTGAGGCGATGTGCACGACGGCGAGCGCGGACACTCGGCAGATGCGGCGCACGGTGATGTCCGTGGTTCGGTACCTGCTGCGGATGACTGGCCGGGCGACGCCCTTCGGCCTGTTCGCCGGGGTCGCTCCCGCTACCTTCGGCCCCCAGCCGATGGCGGCCTGGGGCGAGGGACACCGTCCCGTCGCGCGAGCCGACGCCCGCTGGCTCAGTGATGTAACCGTCCGGCTGGAAGCCTGCCCGAACCTGTTGCAACGGCTGCCCTTGATGGCCAACTCCGCCGCGTTCGTCCGGGGCGGGCGGCTGATCGTCCCCTATCCGCCTCGGCCGCGCCGCAGCGATCGTGCCGCCACGACGGAGGTATCGCTGCGGTTCACATCCGCGGTGCGGATCGTTATGGAGGCGGCTCGGACGCCGACCCGCTTCGAGGCGTTGGCGGAGAAGGTCGCAGCCGAGTTCCCGGCCGCGGCACCGTCCGCGGTCAGGGCACTGATCACCACCCTGGTGGAACACGGCGCCCTCATCTCCAGCCTGCACGCGCCGTCCGGAACGCTTGACGCTCTGGGCCATCTGGTGGAACAGGTAGAGGCTGCCGGGGGCGACGACGTGTCGCAGAGCGCCGACCTGCTGCACCGCCTTAGGGAGATCCACGACGGCTTGGAGGAGCACAACCGCGCCGCCAGCGTGGTGGCAAGGCGGCGTCTGCGCACCGCTCTGCGGGAGAAGATGGCGGCGCTGAGCACGGCGGCGGACCAGCCGGTGGCCGTGGATCTGCGGCTGGACTGCTCGGTCGTCCTGCCGCCGCAGGTCGCCCGGGAGGCCGAGACGGCGGCGTCGGCGCTGGCTCGCCTGACGGCGTTCCCGTTCGGTACTCCAGCCTGGCAGAGGTACCACAATCGCTTCTTCGAGCGGTACGGGACCGGCTCTTTGGTGCCGCTCCGCGACGTTGTGGACCCCGATGTCGGGCTGGGCTTTCCCGAGGGCTTTCTGAATTGCGGGCCCGAACCGCGTGAGCCGGTGACCGCGCGAGATCGGCGACTGCTCGCTCTTGCCCAGGAGGCGGCGCTCGACGGCCGTGAGGAAATCCTGCTGGATGAGCAGCTGATCGGCGAGCTGCAGGCGGGGGACCATGCCGCCATGGAAGTGCCGCCGCACGTCGAGCTGCGGTTCTACCTCCGCTCCACTTCTCTGGCCGCGCTCGCCCGCGGGGACTTCGGCCTCACCGTCGTCAGTCCGTCGCGTGGTGTCGGCACGACCACCGGCCGGTTCATCGGCCTGCTGGAGCCTGACGAGCGGGCCAGGGCCGCTGCGGTGTTGGAGCATCTGCCGGTCATCGACCCCGGCTCGTTGCCGGTGCAGGTGTCGTACGCGCCGCTGCACCAGAGTGACGCCCATGTGACCCGCGCGCCCGCGCTGCTACCCGCCACGATCAGCATCGCCGAACACCGACTTCCCGGCGGGAAGGTGATCCCGCTGGAGGACGTGGCCGTGGGCTGCGACCGGCGGCGGCTCTACCTGGCCTCTCTATCTCGGAGGTGTCGGCTGGAGCCCACGATCCTGCACGCCCTTGATCTGCGCGGGCACACTCCTCCACTGGCACGGTTCCTCGCCGAGATCACCAGATCCCAGGCGGCCGTCGTCACCGCCTTCGACTGGGGCGCCGCCGGCTATCTGCCGTACCTGCCACGCGTGCGGTACGGCCGCACGGTGCTGTCTCCCGCCCGCTGGAGACTGCATCGTCGTGACCTGCCCGGCCGCTCCGCTCCCTGGCCGCAGTGGGAGAAGGCGGTGGACGAGTGGCGGACCCGGCGCCGAGCGCCGCACACCGTCGCCCTCACCGAGGGAGATCGGCTGCTGCGGCTGGACCTGAACCAGCGCGCGCACCTGGCGGTGCTGCGCGCGCATCTCGATTCCGCCGATGTCGCTGTCCTGACCGAAGTGTCCGCCAACGATGCCTGGCTTGAGGGGCACGCCCACGAGGTCGTCGTCGCGATGACGGCCGCGCGTGCCCCGCGCTGGCCGACCGTGCCGCCGGTGTCGGCCGCCCGTCTACTCACCCGCGATCACGGGCACCTCCCCGGGGCGTCCCGGTGGCTACTGGTGAAGCTCTACATGCACGTGGAGCGGCACCCCGAGATCCTGGGGCGGCATCTTGGCGAACTGTTCACGCAATGGGACGAGCCTCCGCTGTGGTGGTACCTGCGTTACCGTGACCCGCGCTGGCACCTGCGCCTGCGTATCGCGCTGCCTACCCCCTCCGAGTTCGGCGCGGCCGCAGGCCGCGTCAGCGCGTGGGCCGCACGACTTCGGCGCCATGGGCTACTGAGCGAACTGCAGTTCGCCACCTCCTACCCCGAGACGGGCCGGTGGGGCACCGGGCCGGTGATGGACGCGGCCGAAAAGGTCTTCGCCGCAGACTCGTGTGCTTTGGCCGAGCAGTTCGCCCGGCCGGACCGTCCGCACCCCCAGGCCCTGGCCGCGGCGAACTTCGTGGCGATCGCCGCCGCGTTCACTGGCAGCACCCAGCGCGGCATGGACTGGCTGATCAGGTACGGGAACGTCAGGGTTCCGCAGTCGCCTGATCGGGCGGTGCTCACCGAAGCGGTACGCCTGGCCGACCCGACCGGCGGCTGGGCGGCACTGCGGGCGGCGCCCGGCGGCACGGCCATCCTCGCCCCGTGGCAGGACCGCGACCTCGCGCTGACCCGCTACCGGGCTCTTCTAGATGAGGTCGGCGACCCCGGGCCGGACATGGTGTTGGACTCGCTGCTGCACGCCCACCACCTCCGCGCAGCCGGAATCGCCAAGGAAGACGAGCGCGTGTGCGTGCGGCTGGCACGTGCCGCCGCCTTGGCCTGGAGGGCTCGGAGGAGCACCCGGTGACTCCCCTGGCCACCGTGACCGTCGAGCAGCATCAAGCGGCGCGGACGATCGCTGCCGAGGTCGCCGAGCGGCTCGCCTCGCCGGCCGCTGCGCGCGGTGTGGACCTGAAGCAGGGCTGGTGGCCTCAGTCCCTGGCCTACGGCGCCGTCGGCGTCGCGCTGCTGCACATCGAACGGGCCCACGCCGGTGAGTCGTCTTGGCAGCGTGCTCACGACTGGCTCGCCTGTGCCGCCGCCGAACCGGTCGTCACGGGCGAGGGCAGTCACCTGTACTACGGGGCACCCGCGCTCGCGTTCGCCTTGCACGCCGCAGTTGAAAACCGGCCCGGCCGCTACGCCCGCGCTCTGGCCATCCTCGACCGGCACATCGCCGCGGCGACACGCCAACGCCTACAGCGCGCCCACACCCGGTTGGACCGCGGTGAGCTGCCCGCGCTGGCCGAGTTCGATACGATCCGCGGCCTGACCGGCATCGGCGCACTGTTGCTGCGCCGCGAGACCTGCACCGACTTGGCCCGGGACGTCCTGACCTACCTGGTGCGGCTCACCGAGCCCCTGCCCCACGACGGGGACCTGTTGCCCGGCTGGTGGAGCGACCTGGCGCCGTCCGGCAAACCGTCACCGCAGTTCCCAGATGGCCACGCCAACAGCGGGATCGCGCACGGCATCGCTGGCCCCTTGGCCCTGCTGGCGCTGGCCGCGCGTCACGGCATCGTCGTCGACGGTCAACTTGAGGCGATCGGGCGGATCTGCGGCTGGCTGGATCAATGGCGTCAACCCGGACCCGGCGGGGGCCCCGATGGAGAGTCGGACGGCGCCTGGTGGCCATACTGGATCACGCGTCGGCACCTGCGCTCCAGCCAGCCTGGCGGCGGCCCCGGGCGCCCGTCCTGGTGCTACGGGACCGCCGGGCTCGCGCGCGCCCATCAGCTCGCCGCGCTGGCCACCGGCGACAAAGCACGGCAGCAGATGGCCGAGCACGCCCTGCTGGGCGCGATGACCGATCCGGCCCAGCTCACCGCGATCGCCGACTGGTCGCTGTGCCACGGCTTCGCCGGACTCGCCCACATCACCCGGCTCGCCGCCGCCGATGCGACCACGCCCAGCCTGTCGCAGCGGCTGGCCGACTGCGTGCCGCGCCTGCTGGCCCCGATCACCGGCATCGCGCCCGACGTGGTGGCCACCTGCCTGCTGCGCCCGAGAGATGGCGGCGGCGACATCGGGTTCCTCGAAGGCGCCGCGGGCGTGGCGCTGGCCCTGCTCACCCATGCCCAGGACGACAGGCCCTCGCTTTCGGGGTGGGAGACCTGCTTGTTGATCAACTGAGCCCACGTCACCCGGACCCGCAGGAGGGGGAACCCATGGCACCACCAGAGTGGCCGCAACGCCTCATCCAGTTCACCGACTGGCCGAACGCCGAGATGGTGGCTGTGGAACATCTACTGCCCGCGCTGGTCGCCACACACGTCGGCGAGGAGCTCACCCGGTGGTCGTTCGTGCGGAAATATCCCACCTGGCGGCTGCGTCACCACACCTCGGACCAGCGCGTGTCCCAGCGTCTGGACCGCGTGCTGGACGACCTGATGTCCGGCGGACTGATCCGCGAATGGACGCCGGGCATCTACGAACCGGAGACCACCGCATTCGGCGGCACCGCCGGCATGGACGTCGCTCACACGCTGTTCCACCACGACAGCCACCACATCCTGCGCCACCTCGCCCGCCGGCACACCCCAGGGCAGAGGGGCACGCCAAGTCTTGGCCGCCGTGAACTGGCGATCCTGCTGCCCAGCGTGGCGATGCGCGCCGCCCGACTGGACTGGTACGAGCAGGGGGACGTGTGGGCCAAAGTCGCCGCGCAACGTCCCCCCGAGCAGCCTCGTGCCGAGCGCGGCCCGCTCTCAGCCGGACGGCTCACGGATGCCGTGCGTCGGCTCATGACCGTCGACGTCGGCCCGAGCAGCAGTCCCATTACCGGCGGACGGCTATCGCACCTGGCCGAATGGATCGCCGCGTTCGAGCAGGCCGGTCAACAGCTCGCAGATCTCAATGGCCGTGGACGGCTGGAACGAGGACTGCGAGCCGTACTCGCCCACCATTTGATCTTCCACTGGAACCGCTTGGGTCTCGCGCGCGAGGACCAAGGCACCTTGGCAGCACTGGCGAAAGAGGTAGTCATGGAAACCGAAGACAACGCCGTGTTCCCCCGTAGGGCGGGCTCGCGGAACACTACCGTTGGCGCGGTGAGCAGCAACACGATCGGCACCTCCGCCGAGCACCTTCGCACCGCCCTGGTGGACCAACTCATGGAGCAAGGGCGCATCCGCACAGCCCGCGTCCGCGAAGCGATGCGGACGGTGCCCCGCCACGTGTTCGTCCCGCATGCTCCCTTGGAGAAGGCGTATGCGAACACGACGGTGGACACCAAGTTCGACGCCGGCGGCGCGCCAATCAGTTGTGCATCTCAGCCCGACATCGTGGCCATGATGCTCGAACAGGCCCAAGTCGAACCAGGCCACAAGGTGCTGGAGCTGGGCGCCGGGACCGGGTACAACGCCGGTCTGCTCGGCCACCTGGTGGGCGAGCGCGGCCACGTCACCACGATCGACGTCGACGACGATATCGTGCAGGGAGCGCGAGCCGGGCTGACCTCCGCCGGCATCGACAACGTAACGGTCGTCCTGGGCGACGGAGCGCTCGGCTACGCCGACAACGCGCCCTACGACCGCATCATCGCCACGGTCGGCGCGCACGGAGTGCCGCACGCATGGCTGGACCAGCTCGCCTCCACAGGACGGCTGCTTGCACCGCTGCGGCTGCGCGGAAGCGTCTCCCGCTCGATCGCCTTCGAACGCAAGGACGGCGCCTGGCGAAGCGTCAACAGCGAAATGAACACCTTCATGCCCCTGCGCCAGGGCATCGCCGACGATCCGCGGCGTCTGGTCCCACTGACCCCCGACAGCACCGTGACGCTGGTAACCAACGGCGACCAAACTGTCGACGCCGAAGCACTCGCCGACGTACTCCACCAGCCCCGCTGCGAAGTTTGGACCGGCGTCACCTTTCGCGGCCCCGAGTCGGCAGAGTGGCTGGAACTATGGCTCACCTGCACAATGCCCAACGGCCTGAGCCGGATGCCCGCCACCAGGCAGGCCATCGACAACGGCCTGCTCAGCGCCCCCTACCCCAGTTCCACCGCGACCTTCGACCACGGAGCACTCACCTACCTGACCCGACGCAAGGCCACAAAGACCGCCCCAGACGGCGCCACGCTGTATGAGTTCGGCGTCATCGGCCACGGCCCCGGTGGCGACAAGCTCGCCGAACAGGTGGCCGATGCCGTCCGCACCTGGGACGGTGAGTACCGCGGCCGCCAGGCCGAATTCGAGCTCCAACCACTCGACAGCGAATCCCCCAAGTCGCGTCCCGGCCGATTCGCCTTCGACAACGCCCTGAATCGGATCATCATCGAGTGGCGATGAAATGGACATCGCCCAGATAGCAAGGCGATTCCCGCTGGTCGCTCGCCCGCGCCCTCCATGCCTGCCCCTCGCCGAGCGGGTTCGCCAGATCGGCGACCTGGCACGCGCTGCCGAAAGCGACGGCAACCAGGCGCTGGCCGCCGCCGCGCAGAACAAGGCGGCACTGATCGCCAGCGACTGCGGCCTGCCTGACCTGGCGAGTTCCTTGTGCTGGCGTCACTTCGAGACCTACCTCAGCGGCCGGCCACTGGACCCGGCGGTGGCCCGGCATGCCCTGGAGCCCCTGGTCAACCTCGCCCGACTACTGATCCGGGAGGGCGACGGCGACGGCGCCTACCGCCTGCTCGGCACGCTGTTCCACGCGGTCACCGCCCGCACAGACACCGAGTTAGACGGTCGGTACGTGTCCTTCCGAAACTTCACCACCCCAGGCGAGGACCACCGCACCCTCTGCCAGTGGCTCTGGACCGTCCTGCTCGCCGACGGCACCCGAGCCCTGGCCAGCGCAGGCAGGTGGGAAGAGGCACTGACCCACGCCGAGCGACACAAAGGCGTCGGACGTCGGCTCCTGGACGGACGCCAGGTGGCCGTACTGGCCCACCTGCATGCCGACGATCCCGCTACTGCATTCACACTGCTCCAGGACAGCACCCCCGCAGAACCATGGGAACAAACGGTCACGGCCTGCCTGACTGTCCTGTGCCTATCTGCCACCGCGCGGCCGGTCGATTCCGCCCTGACCACCATGGTGAACAACTACCTAAGACTGCACACCGCCCCAGGACTCGCGGTGTTCCACGCACGTCTGGGCATGACCGTCATCGACCTCGCAGAAGCAGCCGAACGCCGCCCCGACGCTGCACCGGCCGCCACTCGGCTACTCCAGGAGGCAGTGGCCAACGGGGACGGATACGTGGCACGAGACATTCTCGCCCATCACCTATGCCGCACCCAGCTGCTCACCACCGAGCAGAACACCCTGTCGAACAGGGTCCAGCTCTCCGGACTCCATCGCGGAACCATTCCCGACCACCTCATGGCCGATCTTCTAGCCGCAGTGAAGGCGAGCGAGACGGTCACAGCACGACACAGACTACTGCGAGCCATGCAGTGATCCACTCAAAGGTGGTCCGGACGGCGAAGAGTGGACGGCGTGGTGTCGATGCGCGACTGGTGCCTGGCCGTGCGCAGCAAGAACTGTCGGTACTTGGCCAATGTGCAAATCACCATCGACGCCAATACCCACTTGGTCACGGCCGTCCCCAACCCGGTGCCGGGCAACCGTAATGACTACCAAGGTTTACCGCGACTCGGGGCATCGACGGGCACTGGCAGACGGCACATGATGGGCGATGGCGCCCTGTGGGGCCCACCCTGAGGTGGTCATCCCCTATTGCAGCCCAGGGACGGTAGTAGCCCGCAGCTGCCCTAGCGTCCCTGCGGGCGCCAGCGCTGAAGATTCGCGGGGGCGCTGCCGTAGCTCTGCAGAAGCCGGCGTCAGGTGGTGGATCTGCTCGGCCGAGCGCATGCGAGATGGCCCCGCTCAATTACCGCCAGTTCAATCTGCTGCTGGAGGATCCGGTACTGGCCGAAGCCAGCCTGGCCTGGTCGACCCAAGTCAGGTTCGTGCCCGCCGTACGATGAAATGTTGACCAGCCTCCCGACAGCCCTTCGGATAGCCGCCATGACCACGACCCAACACGCAAATCAACATCTTTGCAAAGATTCTCCACTATACAGGTCTCCAGAAAAATGCAATCCAAAGCCAGAAAGGAAAATTATGGCCTTCCGGATCATATCTCCCACGGCCCCTCCCGAAAAGCAGCACCAATCAGGCGTGTCAACAAAAGAAAAATCCTCCCAAAGGAAATGGAAATATATGGCACCATGCGCCACTCGCCACTCAAGCATGTCACCCCTGGGCGTCGATTCACTAAAAGGTGCCACGAGTGGAGCAACACATATATCACGCCCTGGCCAATCAACTTGATCTATCGCGAGATCAATAATATAGCCCTCGCATATGACAGCAACATGCCCAGCCCAACCGGCCTCTCCGCACCTGGCACCACCCCTTGGATTTCCCAATCTCGCCAGCATGACACCCTCTATTGCCAGCGGATTAGGAACATCCCTTTCAATTGCCTGCCGCAGTGCCTCATTCGCAACTACGGCGCAAACCGAAACTGGCCGTGGCTCAAATCCACACGAATGAAGTACCTCAGTTACTACGCGCGCAGTAGCAACACATGAGTTTGCTGGCCACACCTCCCGCATCCAAGGCCTAACCACTTCACGAAGCACCTGCAGGATAGCGGCCAGGTTAGCCTCAGAATTCGCAATCATAATGACATCTTCCTGTACTTAGCGGCCAACTACTGCGGCAATCAAGTCAGCCAGTTCACTCAGCGACTGAATTCCGACGTCACTAGTAGTAGCCACCGCCAGACGTCTGGTCAAGCATTGTAGTGAAATTCTGGATGCCAACTTCCCGGGTCTCTGCAAATTTTCCAATTCCAATAAATGTCCGCAATGGGGCACTTGGCTACTTCTGTGGCATTGGAGTAGTTCGACGCGTTGTTGGACCATCCCCGCGCCGCTCCTACGTCTGACCCCTCGCGCCGGGCCTCACCTCCGACGCCCCGGCCGCCATAGCGCTATACTTGGTGCGCTGAGATGTCGCATTCACATCCCCCGTTGGGCTGCTAGAAGGGTCACTCCGTGAGTACAGCTGCGTCCCCCTCCTCTTTGCAGGCCGGCTTGCGTGGCGGCGGACTTACACTTCACTGTCCGCTTCGTGGTCCCCTCAAGGCGACTGCGCGGCGCTCAGACGGCCTTGGACCGTCTGAGGAGAAGCTCCGCATCGACATGATCCGTCACCTGCTCAGCCTCGGCTATCCGAAAGAGCAGATCACTACTGAGGCAATCGTGTACCGGCTTGGTAACGCCGGACGGAACAGTCTTCGGACTGATGTGGTTGTCTACGACATTTCAGCTGAAGAAGCTCGTAACATGAAGACTGAGGATCGCCTTCTTCACGCGGTGGTTCTCGGTGAAGTCAAGCGTGATAACACGGACGCCAGCAAGGCAAAAGAGACTCAAGTTAAGCCGCTCCTCGGTCCCGCCAAGCGCGGCGCCCTTGCTATCTATTGGGATGATGTTGAGCAGAGGGTCTTTTGGCATGACAGAGAAAAGCGAGTAAGAGAAGCCCCGCTCGCCGCGCTTCCTCGGTATGGCGAATCGTTTAGGGGCGCCCCCAAGCTCACGTTCTCTGACCTGAAGTCTCCAGGTTCGCTCCTGGACCTATTCGCCCGTATCGAAGACGTCCTTCATGCCGACGCTATCGATAAGGAGACTAGGTATACGGTAATGCTCCAGCTTCTGCTAGCGAAGCTGTTTGACGAGATGGAGTACGTCGACCGTCCAAATGATGCACTGAACCTGCAAGACCCAATTGCGCTTGGCATGCCGCATGAGATAACCGAGAAGGCATTCAACGCCGTCTTGACTAAGGCAGTCGAGTATTTCGGCGCCAAGCTGCCTAAGAGCGTGCCAAACCGAGTACAAGTCAAGGGTGAGGCTCTTCGGCAATCACTGACCCTTCTTGCCGACAGAAATCTGAGCCAGGCAAGCCCCCGGCTGGTTCAGGACTTCTATATGAAGTTCGCCAAAGACCTCTACCGCTGGGATATGGCGCAGTACTTCACTCCGACCACACTGAGTGATTTCATTGTCGAACTCGTGGCCCCTAGCAAGACCGATCGCGTCAAGGATCCCGCAGCTGGATCTGCCGACTTTCTGATGGCGACTCACCGACGTCGGACCGGCAAGCGAAGCCTGGTCAACACCCTGTTTGGGGCAGATAACAATGTAACAGCTGTCCAAGTTGCCGAACTAAACAAAGTTCTACAAGGAGCAACCGACACTGAAATCACACTTGAAGACTCTCTAGCCAACGTCGACGCGCAGCACAACAATGAACGCTATGACGTCGTGATATGCAATCCGCCCTTCGGTACGAACATTACCGAGAAGCACATCACGACTCTCGCAAAGTTCGACCTAGGGCATGAGTGGATCGTCGATAGCAAGGGTCGTCTCCAAAGAGACAACAAAATACGCAAGGCACAGCAGAAAGGGATTCTCTTTCTCGAGGCGTGCGTTCGCATGGTTAAACCTGATGGACGAATTGCCATCATTCTCCCTAACGGCTATTTGGCTAACCGCTCGAGTCAGTACTTGGTTCTGAGAGAATGGCTTCTGCGACACTGCCGGATTGCAGCCATCGTGGCATTCCCTCGATTCACGTTCAAGCAAAGCGGAGCCGATGTATCTGCCTCCGTCATCCTACTTGAGAAGAGAAAAACTCCGCTCGCCGACAGCAAAGAGACGGACAGTTATGCAGTAGCAGTCGAGATGGTCGAGAAGGTCGGCTGGGAAGTTGGCAACAAAGGTGGGCGGCCGACTTGGAAACGAGCCCCTGAAGATGGCACCGAAATTGTAATTGACGGCGAGAAGGTTCTCGATCAAGACCTCACAGGAGTACTACAGCGGCTTCGGTCGAGCGACGCGCGGACTTACTTCTCGTGGCTGGGAGGACAAGGCGAGCTCCATCCTGGCTCGGGCTGGGCGATTCCTATCGAGCGCATTATTGCAGACCCCAAGCTCACACTGGACCCGAAGCGGCACAGTAGGAAGTTCATAGAAGCACAGCAGGAAGTGATCAACGCTGGCGAGTACTTTTCCCTTCGTGATGTCGTGGACATCGTTCCCGAAGTATCGCTTGGGAAGTCAGGCCGCTTCGCCTCCGATCTCTACAAGTATGTAGAGATCGCCGACGTAGGCGTAGGCACGTATGAATGGACTGAGATGCGCGGATGGGAACTGCCAGATCGCGCTAAACATTCAGCGGCGCCTGGAGACATATTTGTCGGAGCAATCTGGTCCTCTGTGCGCAAGTGGTTCATGGCGGGAGGTGATTGCACTAGGCTTGTGGTGACAAACGGCTTTCACCGGCTACGCATCAAGCCCGGATTGGAGGAGTACCGATTCGACTTGGTGGTCGGTCTCTGCCTAGAGACTTACAGGACACAAATGCGTGCCCTTGCCCGGGGTTCTGATGGCTTGGCAGAAATTCACGCGGATGACCTCTTGGAGGTGGTCCTTCCTCGAATCAAAAGCGAGGATGCTAGGGAGCGACTCAAGCCATTCGTGGAACAACTCGAGATCGGGCATACCTCATTGCGAGCTGCGGTCGAAGAGTTGAGCAGGAATGAGGCACTCGGCTTCGTCGACGTGCCAAACCGGCATAGTCATGTGGTACTCGTTTAGCCCGACAACGACATGTCATAATGTGAAGGGCTGATCCAGGGCTAATCAGACTGACTGGCGGATGTGGCGACGGGGTAGTCGGCCGAGTTCGAAGGATGCTGAGGTCGAGAGCCGCGAGCGCCTGGCCGCGCCCCTCATCGACAGGCTGTGGCCTCCCCTTGTCCCCCAACGCGCGCTCGACACGGCGATCCAGGAGCGACGCCCGAGCCCGGCACACTGATCCACTCCAAGCACCGGGTGCGCCTCTTGGGCAATCACCGAGCGCGCCAAGAGCTCTGGCATGGTCGCTCCATGGGCTCAGTCGGCAAGTGTTCAGACAACGCCGTCATCTGTCGTTCTGGGCCGGATGCAGACCGAGCTCCTCAATCGGCAACGCTGGTGCAGCTACGTCGAACTGGGCTCATCCACCCAGGCATCTGCGCCGACGCCGACCCGCTCCTTCCCCCGGGGAGCGCTCCTGCTCGGCTCCGGGCTGCTGGAGCGGCCACTCTGTGGTGGTCCTAGACTTCAGCGCGGACCTCGACTCGGTCGTCCCAGCGGCGATCGCGGGTGATCTGCGTCGATGAGTGCAGTCCCTTGGACCTGCACCCGCGTCCCAGCCACGTTGGCGCGCCGAGGCCGACGGCCTGGGCCGCAGACGCGCGCACAGGTAAGCGACGATTCACTCTGGATGTTCGGCAAGCCGCCTCCCGCAGTGCTCCCGTGCCCATCCGGAACAGCCAGAAGTCGACTGCTGAAGGCACGCCAGCACTTGGCGGCAAAGAGGTGAGAACCCGGCGTCGTGATTCGCGCCACCGATCAGCACCTCCTGCACATAGGCCAGTTCGGTCGCTCGGTGGTCGCTCGGCGGCCACGGTAGGGAGCGGTACAGGGCGTCACGGAGTGACACGCAAATCAGGGTAGACGTGGACGCGGCGGCACGTTCTGGTGTCCGGTGGCACGGGAGATACGGATCGGGGCTGGCTTTTAATCCGTAGGTTGTGGGTTCGAGTCCCACGCGACCCACCACCCCTGACCAGGGCAAACGCGAGTTCGCCCCGGTATGTCCCCGCCAGCGTCGACCCGTCCAGGTCCTCGATGTCGTCGGGTGAGGCGAGGGGGTTGGCCGGCAGCCGGGTGTTCTCCTCGAAGATCTCCTCGGCCCGGCGGTAGGAGAGCCGGGCCCGGCCGGTCTCCGGGCACACGTCGAGCGTCGGTGTTCCGGCCGGGGCCTTGCGGTCGGTGCGGAACAGCGGGCCGCGGGTGCGGCGGGCGATGAGGCGGGGCAGGAGCTGGGCGGTGCCGGACTGCCAGTGAATCCACTCGGTCGCCCCGCCCTTGGCGGTGATCCTGCCGCGCTTGTCCTGCGGGTAGAGGTCTTCCACGTTCAGGCACAGCACCTCGTCGGCCCGCGCGGCGGACTCATAGAGCATCTTCCACTGCGTCTTCTCCCGCGGCGCGACGTCGAGGCGCCACAGAGCGGCGATCTGGTTTCTCCGCGAGAGCCTTGGTGCGGTCCGGCGGTGCCGGCCGCCGCTCGATGCCGATTGTCGGATCGCCTTCGATCCAGCCCTGGCGCTGCCACCAGCCGATCGCCTTGCGCGCGATGGACAGCTCCCGGTTGACGGTGTCGGCGTCCACTCGTCCGCCCGCGCCGCCGCCAGCTCGGCCAAGACCTCCGGCAGTGCCGGGTCGTCGATCGCGGTGACGGGGAAGACGGGCGGCTTCGCGCTCCGGCGGGAGGGGCCGGTCGGCGCCGGTTCGCCGGCGAGCATCCACCCCCACGTCGTGAGGGAGATTCGGTAGATGCGCGCGGAGGACTTCGCGATGCCGGCGCCGGTGAGGTAGCGCTCGACCGCCGCGGTGTACGACGAGGGCGGGGCGGACAGGGGCACTACCCGGGCGCGCGGCAGCCGGAGCGCGCCCCCACTCCCGGACTCGGTCACCGGTTCGATCATCACGTCCGTCCCATCCTTCCAGCACTGTCGCAGTAAATGCGTACACCTCGCCCCGGCGGCCGGACTGCCCCGCCGCAGGTCGCGGCGATCACGGTTGGGGCTCTGCCACAGTAAATCCGGCACTTACTGCGACATCACCCTGCCAAACCGTCAGGCGACAGAAGTCCGATAAGCCGACCTCGAAGCGGAGCTGGAGCTACCGCCAACCGCTGTACCGCCCACCCTCGCGCCAAGCCCAGCCCTGAGCGTCACTCGGCGCTACATGACCGTTCGCCGTAGCTATACGAGAACAGGGCCGTGACCGCCAGATCCCGTACCGACAGGACACCCTCGGCCGGGGTCGCGGTGCTCGGCCAGACTGATCACCTGCCCCGCCGTGCGCGGCGCGCAGATGACGTTGGCGGTGCGCGGGTGCCGGGGCGGAAAGGACAGCTGTACCGGCAGCGCGCCCTGCACTGCTGCGGGCAGGCGAGCACATCAGCCCCGTGACCTGGCTGGAGAAGCCACCGACTACATTTCACTCAGCGCGATGGACATGATCACCACAGCGCAGGAAATCCCGCCAAGGAGAACGACCCCGGACGCCGCCAGAGCGAGACCCGGCCGTAGGAGGCGGCGCGTCACCAGATAGGCCACCGCGCACGCCAGAAAAGCGGCCACCGAAAGGTAGAGCACGAACACGGATGCCAGTCCCACGAGAACGGCACTGCCCAGCGCGGCCGCCACCCTGGCCCCACCACGAAGGTCACGGCCGACGAGTGCGTAGGTGACGACTCCGGCGAACGCGGCGCAGCCGGCCAGCATCGCAGGGATGATCAGATCATCTGGCATGCGGTCCTCCTCCCAATCCGAAAACGCGTTGGCGTCACGTACGACCCCGACTCGGGCCGAAAAGTTCGATCGCCGTTCCACATTGAGCACACGCACGAGGTGCCGATGTCCCGCGTACGCGGACGACCTGGTGAATGGGCCACCCAGGTCGGCGGGAACTCCCGCAGCGCGGAAGGATGAAACGGTTCGCCCAGCATAGGCGGAGCTGGGGCACAACGCTTGACTGTCCGGATGGTTAAGGGAGCAAGGCCGGGTGGCACGTCTTGCGAGGGGGGATGTGCCGGTGCATGGAGTGCCACGGTTGGACGGTCAGGCATTGCGTCGGGCCCGGCTGGCGTGTGGGCTGAGCCTGGACGCACTCGCCGAGGCCCTGGGCAGCGGGGCGACCCGTCACCAGCTGATCGCCTGTGTGGCCGGGCGGTGCCGACCGGACCCGCCGCGACTCGTGGCGCTGGCCAAGGCCCTGGACGTACCGCCCGAACAGCTCGCAGGGGTCAAGCCGTACTGGGCGAACCTGGCGGATCTGCGGCACTGGGCAGCGCTGACGGCCGAGGCGGCGGCGCCGTCGTTCGGTTTCAGCCGCTGGTCACTGCTGCGGGCCGAGAAGACCGGGCAGCTCCCGCTGTTCTGGGGCACCCGCGACGCGTTCGTCAGGATCGCGGCCCATTGCTACGCCCGCCCGCACGGGATCGTGCTGGGCGCGCTGCGACGGACCGAGCTGCGTCACGCCACGCTCGCGAGCCGCTTGCTCGGCTGATGCTCCCTTGAGCGACCGTGCGATCAAGGGAGCCCCGCAACGGCATGCTCTGCCTGCCCCCGTAGGTGGACGGCCCGTACACCGAGCAGCTGTACTCGTCGCGGTCCCAGCCTGTGACGGCTCGCCCGGTCAGCGCCGTGACGGCGGCGGCCGACGCTCAGCCTCGCGCTCGGCTTGGCGGTTATCACGCCCCCCGCCCGCCGCCCTGGGGCGAGCCACGCGGAGCTGGAGGCGGCGAGCGCGTTGCCGGCAGGCCGCAGAACGTGTGCTGGTTGGCCTCGGTCACCATGTAACCGCAGTCGGCGAACGCCAGCAGATACGCCCGCATCTGAGGTTCGGGCATCCGCTCGGCCTCCTGGCGGATCTCGGCCATCATCTTGCCCGGGTCGACCGGAACCGGCTCATCGGCGTCCGGGTCGAAGAACACCGGATCCGTCGGCCCCATCTCCCTGCCGAGCTTGGCGCGGAACAACTCCTGCTGCTGCCGCAGCGCATCGGTGACCTGCGGTCCCTCCGCCTCGCCAGGCGTCACCGTGACCCGCCCCTGCGCGTCGGTCACCCGCTGCACAAACCGTCGATCACCGGCACGCTGGTTCACCAACGCCGCATGCCACTCGAACACGCCGCTCGCACCCTTCCGGCCCGATCCCCCCTGGTAGAGGTTTCCTCGCCGAGACGGAATAGATGCCGCACCGGCAGATGATTGACACGTGAAGGTACATTTGGCGTTTGGTTACACAGGGTATCTGGATGATTGCTCCAGGATCATCGCCGCGAACGGATACGGAGATCTCCATGCAAGCAGCAACCACAGGAACCTCCCAGCAGGGAGGGTCGACCTGGCTCCAGACCGACCCGCTCACCTTCCGCCACGACCTCACCGGCGCCGACCGTGACTACGAGCCGGTCTCCGATGTCCCGGAACTCACGATCCCTTTCCCCGGTGTGTGGGAGATCTCCTACCTCGCCCGCCCCGCGATCTCTGTGTCCACGAACGCGGCACTGTGGGTCACCACAGCACTGTTCAAGAACAACGCGCTCATCCCCGGCAGCGAGGCAATCACCGGCCTCCAGGCCTCGGACGAGGTGATCCAGAACACCACCGGGCAGACGTTCCTGCACAAATTCGACGCCGGGGACCGTGTGACGCTCCATGCCTACCGCATCGGGCAGACCGGCACCGCCAATATCCTCAGCAACGCCGACGGGCGCACCGGAGTCATGGCGCACTGGGTGAGCCCAGGATTCTGAGCACCGTCCCCCGAAGGTGGGCGGCAACGACATGCTCACCTACGCCCTGGCGTCACGCGCCAGGGCGTACCGGCTCCGAAGACCGCCCGCAAGCTGATCACTACTAGATTCTGGCCGTCCACCACCAGATTTCAGTGGCCACTAGCCCTGGCTCTCCTCGTCAGCCCGATCGGGTTGGTGCTCGGCAGAAACCTCCACCGCTGGTGGTGCCGCAAACTCGGTCAGGAACTGGTCAGCGAGGCCAATCATGCCGAAGAGGCGCTACGACGCCTTACCCTCCCACCGCCACCAGCCCCAAGCACGATCTGGGCACGAATACACAGCTGGTGCAGACGGCTCATCGGCCCCGGTGCGCCCGGTACCAAAGTCGGAGGACCGACAGCCCGAATCGGTGACGACCCACCGGAGGCTACTACCCGGGCTGCCAGTCTGAGCGGCATCACACGGACAAGGCCCCTCCCAGTCCTCCGCCAGCTGCCCTCTCAACAGGAGCCCCCAAAAACCATCCGAGCGGGGGGGATCGGCCTGCATGAAAGTCACGCTGGCTGAGATATACATTGGCCTTGGCCGTGATGCGCTTGAGTACGCTATGGTCGATCTACTCGAACGGCATGTCGAGCTTGGCGTCGGGGACTTACAGGTAGTAGCGGATCCTGGGATCTCACGCCACCATAGCCTCACTGCGCACCGCCAAACCTGCGCTGCCGCGACCTGGTCACTGAGCCGCAGCTGGTGGTCCCGCCATCCTGCCGAGAGCGAGAAGATGCGGGACCGTGTGCGAGCGAGAGCTGAGTTGGTTGAACGAAGGTATTGGTCCGCTCGGCATGCTCGCCCCAGATCAGGCGGTGGCAGCTGTGGTGGGCGGCCTGGGGGCAATGGTCAGCGCCGTTCGCCCCAGCGGTGTCCCCTGCGGTCAGCGTCTCGGCCTCCCAGTCCCCGCCGTCGGCCGCTCCACCACTGGTGCCTTTCCCAGCTGGAAGGCCCGTCCGTTCGAGGCGGGCTTGGCGGGTTTGCCGTGGTGGTCGGCGTTGAGGATGACGGCGGCGGCGTCTTCGGCGGACTTGTGGGCCAGCTGCGGCAGCAGGCGGGTGTAGATGTCGGCGGCGATGGTGATCGACGACAGCCGCGGGGTCTCTTGGACGACTTTCATGTCGTACCCGGCTGCCAGAAGGAATGTCGCGGCACCGTGCCGGAGATCGTGCAGACGGATGGGAGGCAGTCCTGCCTCCATCGACAGTTGTTCGAACTGGTCGGTGACCTGGTTGGGAGTCACCAGTTCCCCGGTCGGGGTAGTGAACACGTAACCGGTCTCTACCCACGCATCTCCAGCCTGCAGACGTTCGGCGTTCTGGCGAGCCTTGTGGGCGCGCAGGACTTTGTTGGTTGCGGTGTCGAGGCTGATGGTCGCCTCCCCGGCTTCGGTCTTGGGTTTGCCTTCGAAGGTCTCGGCTCCGATCTTCTGCCACCGGATCGTGGCCGTCCCGTTGTCCAGGTCCAGGTCACTCCAGCGCAGGCCGCAGGATTCGCTGCGGCGCAGGCCGCGGAAGGCGATCAGGTGGTACTGCACGTACAGCCGGTGGCCGCGGGCGCGGTGCGGGAACCGTTTGGTCAGGGCCGGGGTCCACACCATCACCTTGGAAGGGCGCGGGGCGCCGATGTAGGCGTCCAGCCGGTTGATCCGCTCCCCGATCCGCCTGTGCGGTTCGAGCCGGGATTGTCGTTTGCGGCGCGCGTTCATCTTCTCGATGTGGGCGGCGAAGTCCCGCTCCCATACGGTGATGCGTTCGTCGGTCCACACCAGCGCCTTGGGCGCCTTACCCGAGGGCAGCTCCACCAGCGCGGCGACGTTCACCTCGATCAGCCGTTCCCGGATCGCCTTGCTGAGCGCGGACCGCAGCGTCGCCCGGATCCGCTGTTTGGTGGCCGGGCCGACCACCCGGCGCCCCTTGACCCTGGCCCGCAGTTTTGGATCGCCGGATTCGCGGGCACGGGTGATGGTCTCGTTGAGTTCATCGATCGCGTCGAAGACGCGTTCCACGTCGCCGACGCGAAGCCGGTCCAGCCGGATACGGCCAAGAAGCGGTGCAGCTGCGGCCCGTCCAAGCTCAGCGGCCTGGCTACCACCTTAGCTGCGCTGCCACTTATGATTGCGCGATGTCGCTCGCAGTGCGCTGGACCCGGCTGCTGATGGTGGTATCGGCAGCCGGCTTTGCAGGCGCGGCCTACGCAATCCGCGCCTCGATGGACGGGCCCATCGAACAGTACTCAGGCGCCGCCTTGTCCGCGGCCATCGTCTACACGATAGTGATTTTCATATGGCCGCCGATCTCCCCGCTGCACGCCGGCAGCGCCGCGATCGCATATTGCTGGTTCATTGAGTTTGCACAGCTCACCCCCATACCTGCGGCACTCTCCCAGCGCAGCTGGCTCGCACGCCAGCTGCTAGGCGCCCAGTTCGACCTCATTGACGTTGCCTGGTACCCCGTCGGCGCCATCCCATTGGTCGCCGCGCATTGGTTCCTCCGCGCCCGCAAACGTTCCCAAACAAACCCGACACCCGCTGCACCTTAGCCAGCCGCGGTTCGAATCAATCCAAGAACCGTTCCACACAGTGCGCGTCGGAGTGGTCGGTGGCGACCAGGTGGGCGGTGGCCACGTGCATCCCGGAATTCCCGTTCCGCCCCTCGCACGTGGTGTCGTCGATCGCCGACGTGTTTTTCCCGGCCATCCGTGACCGCCGGCCAGCCATGTCGGCTCGTTGTTGGCTCGCGAGGCCAACCCGGGGACGCCCCCACCAAGCCACCGCCCCCAGCTGCCCATTCAGAGGATCAGCGTCGAAGACGACGGTGTCCCAGCCCAGTTCCCGGCCGCCCAGTGGCGGCGCCGACGCCGCACTGCCGGGCTGGAACACCCCGCGCCGCATCCGGGATGTGGTCGGCGCGACTGCTGCCCTCGGCGGAGACTCCGGAGGAGATCACCGACCGGCTCCGCCGGACGATCCAACTCGCGCTGTCCCACCCCGATCCCGAAGCGGCCTTCTGGCAGCGCCGACCGATCAATTCGCCCCCCGCCAGGACCGTCCGCACCGCTGCCAAGCGCCCGGATGCGATCGGCGCCTTGAGCCCGCGGCGACCGGCTGACCGGCTTCGAGGACGCCATCGCCGCCGCGTTCCCGCACACCAGCGTCCAGTCGTGTGTGGTCCACCTGATCCGCGACAGCCTCCGGCCGGTCCCGCGCAAGCACCGCGCCGCCGTGGCCGCAGAGCTGCGCAAGGCCTACACCGTGCCCGACGCCGCCCCGACCCAGGCCGCGTCCAGTAAAGATAACCAGACCCGCTACAAGATCACGCTCACACCTCGAGTTACAGGCTCCCCGGAGCAGCGCTTCCCGTTCGAACTGGAACTGCCTTTGCGCAAACCGCAGAAGTGACCCGGATTCGGTGGGTTCCGGTCAGGGGCGGGGACGGGGTCAGCCGTTTGCGGGGAGGCCGGCGTCGTGGGCCAGGATGGCGGCCTGGACGCGGTTGGCGCAGTCGAGCTTGGTGAGGATGCGGCTGATGTGCGCCTTGACGGTGCCGGTGGCCATGTAGAGCCGTTCGGCGATCTCCGCGTTCGAGAGCCCGGCCGAGACGAGGCGGAGCACGTCGCGTTCGGTGTCGGTGAGCCGCTCGATCCGGCTCCTGGCCGCCGCCTCGGCGCCGCCGGAGTCGGAGATGAGGTGGCGTTCGATGAGCCGGCGGGTGATCTGCGGCGCCAGGATCGACTCGCCGGTGGCGGCGACGCGTACGGCGCGGATCAGCTCGGTGGGCGCGGTGTCCTTGAGGAGGAACCCGATGGCGCCGGCGCGCAGGGCCTCGGCGACGTTGCGGTCGTCGTCGTAGGCGGTGAGCATGGCGATGTTGGTGCGCGGCGACTCCCGGACGATACCGGCGATGGCGGTGAGCCCGTCACCGCCGGGCATGTGCACGTCCAGCAGGGCGACGTCGATCTCCTGCTCGCGGCAGGCGCGGACGGCGGCGGGCCCGTCCGCGGCTTCGGCGACGACCTCGATGTCGTCTGCGTGCTCCAGGATGAGGCGGATTCCGGCACGCATGAGCGTCGCGTCGTCGGCGATGAGGGTCCGGATCACCGGGTCATTCTAGGAGGCTGAGGACGATCAGCACGGCCAGGCCGGTGACGACCGGGACGGCCGCCAGGGCGCCCAGGCATCCCGCGCCCAGTACGCGGGGCAGCGTCAGCACCTCGGCGTCGAGCGGGGGCGGCACCTCGCGCGGCTCGGGTTCCTCCCTGGGCACCGGGGGGTCGGCGGGCACGGACGGATGGGCGGGGAGGTCGGCTGCGATCTGGAAGCCGCCCTCGGGGGTGGGGCCTGCGGTCAGCGCGCCCTGGAGCAGGGCGACACGTTCCTCGAGGCCGACGAGTCCCTGCCGGGTGCCGGGCGAGCGCGGGCGCGTGCCCGGTACGGGGCCGTTGGTCACGCGGACGCGTACCCGGTCGCGTTCCATGGTCACCTCGACCCTGGTACGCGCGGCCGGGGCGTGCTTGTGGACGTTGGTCAGCCCTTCGCGTACGACGCGGTGCAGGGCGTGGCGGGTTCGCGGATCGGCGCCGGCGAGGTCGGGGCCGGGCCACACCAGCTCCACGTCGACGCCCGCCTTCCGGGACTCGGCGACGAGGTCGGCGATGTCGGCTCGGGTCCCGCTGCGTTCGGCTTCGGGGGCTTCGTCCGTGGCGTCGCGGAGGACTCCCAGGATGCCGCGCAGCTCGCTCATCGCGGTGGACGCGGAAGTGCGCAGCAGCTCGGCCTGGGCGCTGAGCTCGGGCGCGGAACGGGCCACGGTGAGTTCGAGCGCGCCTGCGTGCATCGAGATCAGGCTGAGCCGGTGGCCGAGCATGTCGTGCATTTCGGCGGCGATGCGCGCGCGTTCCTTCATCCGCGCCTTGTCAGCGGCCAGCCCCTGTGCCCGTTCCAGGTAGGCGTTGCGTTCACGTAGCAGGCGGACGCGCGGCCTGCGCTGACCCCGCAGGGCACCGGCGAGTGCCGGGAACACGAGGAGAACGGCGACGCTGATCGCGTTTCCGGCGAGGGCCGCTTCCAGTCCGTACGGCGCGTCCCGTTCGACGGCGAGGGCGAGGAGCAGCCCGGCCGCCGCGGTCGCCGGTACGACCGTCCACAGACGCCGGGCAGGATGGACGCGCCGTGCCGTCGCGTACGAGACGATCGGCAGGACCGCCATGGCCCCGACGTTCCCGCTGGCGAGCACCGGCGCCGTGGCCGCGAGGGCCGCGACCGGCGAGCGTCTGCGGGCGGGGAGCAGCAGTGCGGCCCAGCACGCGCTCGCGGCGACGGCCGCCACCCGGGCCGGCGCCGGCGGCGACCACAGCAGTTGCAGGAATCCGGCGGCGAGCGCGACGAGGAAGAGCGCCAGTTCGGCGGCCACCACATGCGGCGCCGCCGAACGTACGGCCGTCCGCGCCTCGCGGACGGCGGCCGCCGCCCGAGTACGAGCCCATCCGGTCGGCGCAGGCAACTGCGGTCACCTCACCTTCGGCCGGTCGGTATGCGGGTCTGGAGGATCTACTCCGACATGATGGCCGATCGGCCATGAGGTCGGGCCGATCGGCACATGCCCCGGTTCGATGCGCGTTCGTAGGCTGCCGAACGGTGATCGAAACCGCCGTCACCGAGCCCGCGACCGAAAGGATCGACATGCGGCCCGAACCGCACACCGCCACCGCCGACGCCTCTCGCGAGTTGAGGGAGACTCTGGTCGAGGCGTTCCGCCGGGCCATCCGGGACGGGCGGCCGGACGTGGGGACCGAGCACGTGCTCCTGGCGCTGCTCGACGGCGAGTCCGCGGCCAAGGATCTGCTGGCTCCCCGGGTCCGCGACAGCGGATCGCTGATGGGAGTCATCACGGCGAAGGGCGCCGAGCACTGGGTCGGCGAGGACCGTGCCGGCGACGGTGAGCCCCTCGGCGGCCACGCCGCCGCGGCCCTGCTGCGCGAGACGGCGTGGGCGGCGGCCGAGGACGAGGTGCCGCCACGGCCGACCGGAGCGCTCAGGGCCGCGCTCGCCCAAGCGCTCATGCGGGCCGGGGAGCTGGGGGTGTCGCGGGCGAACCCGTCCCACCTCCTCATGGGACTGCTGCACGATCGCGGCAACCGGGCGTGCGAGGCGCTGCTCGAACAGCGAGTGAACCGGGACGATCTCATCGCCAGGCTCGCGGTGCATCCGAGCGCGCGCGAGGACGGCACGCGGCACCCCGACGGCGCCGCCGGGTTGCGCAACATGGGCATGCTCAACGAGCGGGGCAGGTACTGGGGCCGCCTGGCCAGAGTCCTGTCCAGCGGCGGCTTCGGGTCGCCGGTCATTCCCACGGTGCGCCTGGAGGCCGAGCGCCAGGCCGTACGGCTGGGGCACCCCGAGGTGACCCCCGTTCATCTGCTGCTCGGCATGCTCGCCCTGGACGACCAGCTCACCAAGGCCGGACTGACGCTCCGCGCCGAGTGGACGCCAACCAACAAGGGCGCCGAGCTGCTGCGGGAGCGAGGGATCACGCTCGCCGCCGTGGTGGACGCGCTTGCGGAACCGTCCACGGCGGATCCGTTCCGCCCGACGATGCACGAGGAGATCGCACGGCTCCTGACCCGCGCACGCCTGCGCTGCCACGAGCGCGGGGATCCGTCCACCGGGACCACCCACCTGCTGGCCGTACTGGTCGCCGAGCCGGCAGCGCCATGCGGCCCGCTACTGGCTTCGCTCGGCGTGGACATCGCGGAGCTCCGCCAGGCTCTCGACCGCTGAGGTCGTGATCGCCGATCCAGGACGGCGCGTTCCACGACCTCACCGCCGCCGCTCGCCGGTATCCGCGGAGCCGGGCGGCACGGCCCAGTGTCGCGCGGCATGGGCAAGGAGGGGTGCTCGCAGAGGACGAACGGCGCCGGTTGGAACGCGAGATCGCCTATCTGCGTACGTACAGCGACGTCCACCGCAGGCATCTGCGCTCCCCCTGGAGACGCTCCCGCGCAACGTGGAGGAGTGGGAGAGTTCCGAGCGGCCCTCCCTCGGAGATTCGCCGCAGCCGCCCGCCTCAGACCTGCCCTGACGGCGTCATACAGGATGCCTCCGGAACCGGCAGGGTGACCTTGGTCGGTCACACGCCGCTGAGGTCGCCATGGCGGCGCGGACCGGCCGTCACCGGGGAGAAGCGTACGGGCAGGGCAGTCAGGGCCCGGTGGAACGGGCCGGGCCGCCAGGTCGCCTCGCCGCCCGGGAACGCCGGCGTCAGGCCGGGCAGTCCGTCGAGGAGCTTCTCGATGGCGACCGTCGCGATGAGGAGCGCGGGCCGCTTGGCGGGGCACAGGTGTGGGCCGGCGCCCCAGGCAAGGTGGGCCCGGTTGCCGACCCGTGCTCCCGCCATGGTGCGCGGGTCGGCGTTGGCGGCGGAGAAACCGATCACCACCGGCTGGTGCGCGGGCAGGATCGTCCCGCGGAACTTCACGTCCTGCCGGGGATAGGTGAAGCCGAAGTTCGCAATCGGCGGGTCGCTCCACAGCAGTTCGTCCAGCGCGTCCTCGATGAGCAGGCTGCCGCCCCAGACGTCGTCCGCCATCTCCGCACTGGTCAGCAGCAGGTGAACGCCGTTGGCGATGAGGTTCTGCTCCGGTTCGGCCCCGGCGCCCATGAGGAGGAGCACCTGATGCAGCGCCTCCTCGTCGGACAGCTCGGCCGGATCGGCCAGGAGCTTGGAGGTCAGGTCCGGCCCTGGCCGGCGTCGTTTCAGCGCGATCAGCTCGGCGACGCCCTCGGTGAGCTCGGCGTTCGCCTTCTCCGCTGCCACGCCGTCGAAGATGCCCTGGTACCCGCGGGCCAGCCGCTCATTGAGGGCGGGCGGGCAGCCGAGGAGCCGGTTGAACAGCAGCAGCGGCAGGGGGCGGGCGAAGTCGGCGAGCAGGTCGGCCTCGCCCGCGGCGCCGAATCCGGCGATGAGCTCCTCGGCGATGCCGCCCACCTGCTCGCGCAGCGCGGACGAGTCGATGTGGTCCAGCGCACGCGTGACCGCCCGCCGCAGCCGCGTGTGCACCGGATCGTCGGTGTACATGCAGTTCGGCCGGTACATCATCAGCGGCAGCACCGGGCAGTCCTGCGGGACGTCCCGCTGCCACCGGCGCGGGTCCTTGGGAAAGGTCACCGGATCGCGCAGTACCTCGAGCGCGGCCTCGTAACCGATGATGAGGGTCGCCGGAACGCCTGGGGCCAGTTCAACCGGCACGGCATCGCCGTACTCCCGCAGCCGCGTGTACGTCCGCGCGGGATCCGCGGCGAATGCCTCGTCGTACAGCCGCACACGCTCGGGGTGCGTTGGAGGGCCGGGCGGCGGGGCGTGTCCGGCTCCGCGGGGAGTGATGTCCATGGCTGTTCCTTAGGCGGTCGGATCGGAATGCTCAGCGGTGCCGGCCGCCCGCCTGGCGCGCAGGGCGCGAAGCAGGAGACCGGGCCGGATGAGGGTGTTCGGATGGGCTCGCATGTGCGTGACCTGGATGAAGCGGTGGTTGACCTCCGCGTCGGTCACGGAGGCCCGAAGGATCAGGTCGCTGATCCGGTGCGCGAGTCGGAAGCCGCGCGGATACGGGCCGGTGACGTGCGGCAGCGCGAGGTCGTTGGTCGTCGACGTTTGCCAGGCGGCGTCGACGACGAGCCGTACGAGGGCGAAGTAGTCGTGGGCCGGTTCCGAGAACGACGGCGACGACCGCAGGTAGGCCGACAGGCAGGAAGCGTGGAGCGTGGCCGAGGACATGCCCTGGCCGTACACGGGATTGAACGAGGCGACCGCGTCACCCACGGCGACGAGGCCGGCCGGCAGCCGCCGCACCGCGTGGAAGTCGCGCCGCCGGGAGTCGGCCTGCCGGTAGGTCACGACCGACCCGATCATCGGGCAGTTGTCGGCGACCCACGCGAAAACCGGCGGGAGCCGCTGGCAGCGCGCGCGGAACTCCTCCGGGTCCCGCGTCGGCCGGTCGTCGGCGAACCCGGACAGCAGGATGGACCAGCGGCCGTCCTCCACGGCGGTCAGCACGCTGACCCCCGGGCGGCGCTCCCTGCCCGGCTGAACGATCGCCTGGACGGTGGAGACGTCGAGCGGGGCGCCGTCGCGCCGGAAGCTCGCGGTGGCGTAGCCGAGGTCGATGCCCACCCGCCGCATCGGCGGCCGGGGCCAGCCGGCCTCTTCGAGCCAGTCGCCGAGCCGGCTCGACCGGCCCATCGCGTCGACCACGAGATCGGCGGGCAACTCGGCGATCCGGTCGGCCGCGTCGCCGTCGCCGGTGTACCGCACGCCGGTGACCCGGTCCGGGCCGAACGTCAGGCCGCACGCCCTGGCCCGGAGCAGCCGGACGTTGCCCAGGGCGAGCGTCCTGGTCCGTACCCGGCTCTCCAGGAACGGGCGGCTGGCGCTGACGATCCCGTCCGCGACCGGCACCTTGAGGACGCCGTCGACGTACATGCGGATGGCGTCGTCCTTCGACAGCACCGCACCGTCGGCGAGCAGGCTGTCGGAGAACCCGGAGAACCAGCGGTCGAGCTGGACCCGCCCGCCGTTCAGCAGGACGTGCACCTGCGTTCCCTGCGGTACCCCGGGCCTCGGCCCGCGCGCGTCGGGGTCGTCGCGTTCCAGGACGATCACCTCGGTGGCGTGGTCGCTGAGGACGCGGGCCGCGAGCAGGCCGGCGATGCTGCCGCCGAGCACGACGGCACGCCGCAGCACGATCCTCGTGTCGGTCGGCGGCCGCACGGCGCTGAGTTCACGGAAACGACGGACCGGTCTCCCACCCATGTACGTTCGTTCTCCAATGCGTCGGCTCGTCGTGATGGTGGTCGTCAGGCCCGGCCGGCCGCCGGGCCCGGTTTGCGGGCGACGCCGCCGAGCTGCCAGACGCGCTCGGCCACCCGGGGCGGCACCGCGATGTCCGGACGCCAGGACGACACCCAGGTCAGACCCGGTTCGGCGAACTCGAAGTCGCCGAAGAAGCCCGCGATGCGCTCGCGTTCGCGTGCCGTGGCCGAGGGCACGACGGACCGGTAGACGTCCATGACGCGCTCGACCCGCTCGGGGCACGCCTCCGGGCACGCGTGTGAGAGGACGAGATGGCTGGCCGGCGGCAGTGCGTCGCGGACCGTCCGCATGACCTCCTCCGGGCGGTCGGCGTCGGACAGGAACTGCAGGACGGGAGTGAGCAGCACCGCGACCGGCTCGTCCAGATCGATGAGCCGGGTGAACACGGGGTGGTCCAGGAGTGCGCCGGGGTCACGCAGGTCGGCTTGGACGACCCCGATGCGATCGTTCTCGGCGAGCAGCGCCTGACCGTGGGCCACGACGATCGGATCGTTGTCCACGTAGAGCACCTGGGCGCTCGCGTCGTGGTCCTGGGCGATGTCGTGGGTGTTCTCGGCGGCCGGCAGGCCGGTCCCGATGTCGACGAACTGCCTGACACCGCACTCACGGGCCAGGTAGCGGACGGCCCTGCGGGAGAACCGGCGGTTCTCGACGACGACCTGCCGGAGCCGAGGGTCGGCGGCGAGCGCCTCCGCCGCTCGTTCGCGGTCGGCGCGGAAGTTGTCCTTGCCGCCCAGCAGGCAGTCGACGACGCGGGCGATGGACGGGGCCGCCCACGCCATCGTGGGCCCGGGATCGCGGATCGGCCCGGCGTCGTGCCGAAGCGGTGTCTCACTCATCCGCTGTGGAGGGTGGATCGGCGGGGCGCCACCGGGACCTGGTGCATCCGGATATGGTGCTGCCGCAGGGGATCCCGCATCCTCCGTCGTTGTACGGAGTCCGGTACGGAATTGGCCTCACGGGGGTTCGGCGAGCGACGAGACCGACTTCGCCACCGGGCGGCGCCGGACTCACTACGATCATGAGCCGTTCGGCGTACCCGCCCCCGCGGCGGGGAGGCGAGGACGGGCGGAGCGGGTGACGGAACGCATTGCGGACGGCTGGCGCGACGGCTACGTTCCGGCCGAGCTCAACGGCTTCATCGGCCGCCGGGAGCTGCTTTCCTCGGCGAAGGCGCGACTGGCCGACCCGGATGTACGGCTGCTGTCACTGACCGGCGCCGGCGGTACGGGCAAGACCCGGCTCGCGATGCGGCTGGCGAGCGAGGCCCGCCGCGCCTACCCCGATGGAGCCTGGTGGGTCGACCTCGCCTCCCACACCGACCCGACCACGGTCGGACGGGTCATCCTGGACGCGCTGCCCATCGACGACGTGTCGGCGCGGGAGACCGGCGAGATCCTGACCGCAGCGCTGAGCAGACGGGCGGCCCTGCTCGTGCTCGACAACTGCGAGCACCTCATCCGGACACTGGCGCCCCTGGTGGTCCGTCTCCTGCGCGACTGCCCCGCACTGCGGATCATCGCGACCAGCAGGGTGCCGCTGCGCTGTGCGGGTGAACACCTGATCGACGTGCCGCCGCTGAGCGTCCCGGCCGTCCCCGACCGGGCCGTCGCGACCGAGTACGAGGCCGTACGGCTGTTCGCGGCGCGGGCCTGCGCCGCGCGCGCGGACTTCGCGCTCACGCCCCGGAACGCGGCCGACGTCGCGCGCCTGGTCGCGATGCTGGACGGCATCCCGCTCGCCATCGAACTCGCGGCGCCGCTCGTCCGCGTGATGTCGGTCGCGGAGATCGTGTCGATGCTGTCGGACTTCCGGCTGCGGACGCTCACGGCGGACGTGAACGCCCCGGCCCGCCATCGGACCCTCTGGGACAGCCTCGAGTGGAGCTACCAGCTGTGCTCGCCGGCCGAGCGGCTGCTGTGGCCCCGGCTGGCGGTGTTCGCGGGCGGCTTCACGATGGACGCGGCGGCGGCCGTCGCCGCAGGCGGCGAGCTCGACGCCGGCCAGGTGCCGATCCTCATCGGCGAGCTGGCCGCCAAGAGCATCGTCGTCCCCGACACCGATGCCATTCCGACGCGGTACACCATGCTCGCGACCGTGCGGGAGTACGGGCTGGCCCGCCTCGGCTCGCGCACCGGGGACCCGCCGAAGCCGAAGCACCGTCGGCCCACGCCGCCGCCCGGCGAGGAGACTGCCGCGTACCGTCGGCTCAGCGCATACCTCCTCGACCGCGCCGAATGGTGCAGCCGCAACTGGTACGGACCGGACGAGACCCGGTACCTGTGGGAGGCGCGCCAGGACCTGCCGAACCAGCGGGCCGTCCTGGAACGGTGCGCCACCGCGACGACGCTGGAGGAGGCGGAGGTCGGCGCCCGGCTCGCCTCCGCGCTGACCGCTCTGCGGCTGTGGTTCTTCGGCGGGACGCTGGGCGAGGGCATGCGGACCCTGCTGCGAGCCGAAAAGGCCCTGGCCGACAACTCGGCGGCCGCACCGCTCCGGTTGACGGTGCTCGCCCAGGCGGGCTGGATTGCGCTGTGCCTGGGCGACGAGATCAACGCCGAGACCCTGCTGCGCCGCTGCGACGCCCTGGCACCGGCGGTCTCCGGAAGCGGCGAGGCGGCGTTCGCACTGGCCGTTCACCGTTTCTTCATCGCCGCGACGGCCCTGTTCGTCCACGGCGACCCCGAGGCGCTCGCGCGGTGGGCCGCCGTCCGCGACGAACTGGCCGCGATGAACGACACGCGTGTGCTGCCGATGGCCGACATGTTCCACGCGATCGCCGCCGCGTTCACCGCGCCCGCGCGGGACGCCTTCGCCGTCACCGGCCGGCACCTCGCCGACGCCCGCGCCCACGACGCGACCTGGGCGGCCGCCTGGGCCCAGTGGGCCCGCGCCGTGGCCGAGCTCCGCCACGGTGACCCGGCGTCCGCCGTCGCGATGTTCCGGGCCGCGCTGCGCGCCCAGTGGGACATCGGCGAACGGTGGGGTTCGGTCTGGTGCGTGGAGTCGCTCGCGTGGTGCGCGGTGGCCCGCGGTCATCACGAAGAGGCGGCTCTGCTTCTGGGCGCCGCGCGGAACATGCAGCGGACCCTCGGTGTGGCCATCCACCGGCTGCGTCCCTGGGCGCAGGCCCACACCGCCTGCGTCGAACAAGCCCGGGCGGCCCTCGGCGAGGCGTACGACATGACCGAGAGTTACGGCGCGCAGATGCAACTCGACACCGCGATCGACCTGGCGCTGGGCCAGCCGTCCACCCTCCGGGCCGACGCTCCGCCCCGGCCGCGGACGGCGAACCGGCTGCTCACCGACAAACAGCACGCCGTAGCCGAGTTGATCGCCCAAGGCAAGACGGACAAGCAGATCGCCTCGCTCCTTTTCCTCAGCCCCCGTACCGTCCAGTCCCACGTGAGCGCCGCCCTCCGCAAGCTGGGCTTCACCAGCCGCGCCGAGATCGCCGCATGGGTGGCCGAGCAACAGAGCGGCCCCGCCCCACGCTCCTGACAGCCGGTGCCGATCCGGGCCCGAAGCGCTGAACAACGGCGTCATGCCGCCCGCGCAGGCGGCCGCGACCTACCGGGCGCTGGCGAATGCCGTCGCACCGTGGGATCACTGCGTGCGATGCCGGGCCTTCACGGTGTTCAGGGCGGCCATGAAACGCGTGAGGAGCGGGTCGGTGTCCCCGGCTCGCCAGACCAGGTGCAAGGTGGTGGCGGTACCCGCGAGGCGTCGAGGTGTCACCCCCTCCCGGTGCAGCACTCGATAGGAGTCGGCCATCACGGCCGCGCCGAAGCCGGCGGCGACCAGCGCGAGGATGGTCTGAACGGTCCGGCCCCGTGCGCCGATGCGCGGCACGATCCCGGCGTGGTGGCACAACGCGATGATCTCGTCGTGCGCATGGGGCGCGGATTCGCGTGGCCACAGCACCAGGGGGATCTCACCGAGTACGGACACCGGCGCCGGCTCACGGGTCCTGGCGAGGGGGTGCACGGACGGCAGGAAGAGGGTCAGCGGCTCGCGCGCCCAGACCCGTGTGGCGAGACGGGCGTCGCGGACCGGCAGCCGCTGCACCGCCACGTCGAGGTTTCCGTCCAGGATGCCGGCCGACATCTCGGCGTCATCGAACAATTCAACCAGGGACAGGTCGACGTCGGGGAGTTCCGCTCGCAGCCGCCCGAGGGCGTCTCCCAGCGCGCCGTTGATGCCCGATCCGGCGAACCCCACCGTCAAGCGACCGGTCTTGCCCTCGGCGGCCAGCCGTACGTCGTTCGGAACGGCTTCGGCATCGGCCAGCATGCGCACGGCCCGGCGGAGCAGCGCCTCCCCGGCGGCGGTCGGAACGAGCCGGCGGCCGCCGCGGGCGAACAGTTCGGCACCCAGGCGTCGTTCCAGCTCACGGAGCTGCCGGCTCAGGTTCGGCTGAGTCAGCCGTAGCCGGCGGGCGGCTCCGCTGATGGATCCCTCTTCCGCGATCGCGACCACATAACCCAGCAACCGTAGATCCATCCATACCTCCAGGGCATGGGCGCCATATCGATCGATGCCTCAGAGTAGGCATGTCGGGATCCCTCGGTAAAGAATGAAGCCGTCCCGCTTCACCGGAAAATGCCGGAGCCGTCGTGAAACACCTTGGGGTTCTCGCTCACAGCACGGGAGGGGCCGCGCTCTGCTTCCTCACTTTCTGTGAGGAGGGATTCCACCGGACCGGCCGCAACGAGCATCCCGACGTCACCCTGGACTACATCGCCTTCGGGTACAGCATGCCCGCTTGGGACGCGGGAGATCACGCGACCGTCCGGGCCACCCTGGCCACCAGCGCGCAGCGGCTCGCCCGGGCCGGCGCCGACTTCTTCGCATGCCCGGACAACACCGCCCACATGGCCATGGAGGTGCCGGGACCGGACCTGGCGCTGCCAGGCCTGCACATCGCCGAGGTCGTCGCGGACCAGGCCGCGGCCGAGGGGCGCACCCGTGTCGGCGTGCTGGGCACCAAGTACACGATGGACGGCCCGCTGTATCCGCGTGCGTTCGCCGCCCGTGGGATCGCCGCGGAACTGCCCGACGCCGACGACCGCGACCTCGTCAACGAGGTCATCTTCAAGGAGCTGGTGAACGGCGTGATCAGCGACGCGTCGCGCCAGGAGTACCTCCGCGTCATCGACCGGCTGGCCGACCGGGGCTGTGACGCGGTCGCCCTCGTCTGCACCGAGATCCCGTTGCTGATCACGCCCGATGTCTCCTCTCTGCCGACGTTGGACTCGACCCGTCTGCTGGCCCGTGCGGCCTATGACGTCGCCGTCGGCAAACGGGCGATGCCCGACTGGCGCGGTGGCCCTCGATGAGCCAGGGACGCCGCGGAACGGAGCGCACGAGGTCACATCCCGAACAGCGCCTCGGGGAACTGGGGCTGACGTTGCCGGAGGTCGTCCCCCCTGTCGCGACGTACGTGCCCGCCGTACGCAGCGGTGACCACGTCCACGTATCGGGCCAGGTGCCGCTGCGGGAGGGGCGGCTGATCGCGGTCGGCCGGCTCGGTGACACGGTCAGCGTGGAACTCGGGTACGAGTGCGCGCGCCAGTGCGCGCTGAACGCACTGGCGGCGCTGAAGGCGGAGATCGGTGACCTGGCGGCGGTGGCCCGCGTGGTCAAAGCCCTGGTGTTCGTCGCGTCGACGGCCGGCTTCACCCGGCACCCGCGGGTCGGCGACGGGGCATCGGACCTGCTCTGCGAACTTTTCGGCGACGTCGGACAGCATGCCCGCTCGGCGGTCGGCGTGTCGACGCTGCCGCTGGGCTCGCCCGTCGAACTGGAACTCCTGGTCGAGCTTCACCGACCGGCACGCGGCTGAGCCCGCGAATCCCCTGAAGCCCCCGGCCGCCGGCCTGCGGGGAAGGCAACACCTTTCGTCACGAGGAGGGCGCGCATGCCCGCGAAAGTCCCGGCGGCGATCGTCGGTTCGGGCAACATCGGAACGGATCTGCTCTACAAGCTCCGCCGGTCCGAGCTCGTCGACCCGCGTTTCATGATCGGCATCGATCCCGGCAGCGAGGGCCTGCGGCGCGCGAAGGACCTCGGCGTCAAGGTGTCCGCGGAGGGCGTCGACTGGCTGCTCGGCCGACCGGACCGACCCCCGCTGGTCTTCGAGGCGACCTCGGCGAAGGTGCACGCCGCGGCCGCGCCGCGCTACGCGGCCGCGGGAATCACCGCGATCGACCTGACACCCGCGTCGGTCGGCCCCTGGGTGGTGCCCGCCGTCAACCTCGACGACCATTTGGAGGCGCCGAACCTCAACATGGTCAGCTGCGCGGGACAGGCCACCATCCCCCTGCTGCACGCGATCAACCAGGTCGCCGACGTCTCGTACGGCGAGATCGTCGCGACCATCGCGAGCGCCAGTGCCGGTCCGGGGACCCGGTGGAATCTCAGCGAGTTCAGTGAGAAGACCGCACAGGCCCTGATCGCGGTCGCCGGAGTGGACGAGTCCAAGGCGTTCTCCTTGATCAATCCGGCCGAGCCGCCCATGGTCATGCGGGACACCGTGTACGCACGGGTTCGCCGGAGCGACGCCGGCCGGATCGAGCGCGCCGTGCGGGACATGGTCGCGAAGGTCCGCCGCTATGTGCCGGGTTACCGGCTGCGACTCGTGGAGGTCGACGGCGACCTGGTCACCGTCATGGTGCAGGTGGAGGGCGCCGGCGACTTCCTGCCCACGTATGCGGGCAATCTCGACATCATCACCGCCGCCGCGGTCGCCGTCGCCGAACGGATCGCGGAGAAGACCCTGCGAGCCGCCCGATGATCACTCTCGTGGACACGAGCCTGCGCGACGGCATGAGCAGCGTCTCGCACAGGTTCACGCCGGACCAGGTCGGCGCGGTCGCCAGAGGCCTCGACAGGGCGGGTGTCCGGGTGATCGAGGTCGCCCACGGCATCGGCATCGGCGCCTCCTCGGTCCAGTACGGGTTCGCCGCCGCGACGGACGTCGAGTACGTACGGGCCGCCGTCGCCGCGGTGGACAGGGCGGACATCGCCGTGTTGTACGTGCCGGGGATCTCGACGCTTGCGGCCCTGGACGCCGCCCGCGACGCGGGGGCGGCCACGGTGCGGGTCGCCACGCACTGCACCGAGGCCGACTGCGCCGAGCAGCCGATCCGCCACGCCCGCGACCACGGCATGCGTGTCATGAGCTTCCTGATGATGAGCCACAAGCTCGAACCCGCGGCCCTCGCCGAGCAGGCCGCCAAACTGGACTCCTATGGCGCACAGGTGATCTACGTGGTCGATTCCGCCGGGGCGCTCGTGCCCGGCTCCGCCGGAGCCCGCGTCGCCGCCCTGCGCGACGCGGTCCACGCCGACATCGGGTTTCACGCCCACAACAACCTGGGAGTGGGCATCGGCAACGCGCTCGCCGCGGTCGAGAACGGCGCGACCTACATCGACGGGTCTCTCCGAGGTCTGGGGGCCAGCGCGGGCAACGCCCAGACGGAGGTTCTCGCGGCGGCGCTGGAACGAGCCGGTCACCACCCGGGAGTCGACGTCTTCGCGCTGATCGAGGTCGCCGAACGCGTCATCGCACCGTTGATGACCGAACCCCAGATCATCGACGAGACCGCGCTCCTGCTCGGCTACGCCGGTCTCTACTCCACCTTCTTTCACCCGGCGAAGCGCGCCGCGGACAAGTACGGCGTGCCCGTGCGCGAACTCCTCCTGGAACTGGGCCGGCGCGAGGTCATCGGCGGCCAGGAGGACATGATCATCGACGTCGCGGCGGAGCTCTCCAGCCGGTACGGAGCGCGTCAGTGAGGACTTCCGAGATCCGTGAGGCGGCCGCCGCGTTGCTCGACGCCCACCGGTCGGGCACGCCGATCCCTCCCCTGAGCGCGACCTACCCCGGCGCGACGATCGCCGACGCCTACCGGATCCAGCAGGAGCAGGCGCGTTGCTGGACCGAGGCCGGAGACCGGGTCCGCGGCCACAAGATCGGCCTGGTCTCGGCCGCGATCCAGCGGCAGATGGGCGTCCACGAGCCGGACTACGGCCATCTGACCGCGAGCATGCTCCGCCCGGAGCACCGGCCGATCCCCGCCCGCGCGTTCATCCAGCCCCGGATCGAGCCGGAGATCGCCTTCGTCCTCGACGCCCCTCTCCGGGGACCCGGCGTGACGGCCGACGACGCCGTCAGGGCGGTGGGATACCTGCTGCCGGCGCTCGAGATCGTCGACTCCCGGATCCGGGACTGGGAGATCTCGATCGTCGACACGATCGCCGACAACGCGTCGTCCGGGGCGGCGATCCTCGGTAGCACGCCGATCGATCCGGCCGACGTCGACCTGCCGTCCGCGAACTGCGCTCTGCTCAGGAACGGCACGGTCATCGAAACTGGCACGGGAGCGGCGGTCCTCGGCACGCCGTTCAACGCTTTGGCCTGGCTGGCGAACGCCATCGGCGCGATGGGGGTGTCGCTGGAACCGGGCCAGGTCGTGCTGTCCGGCTCCCTCACCAGGGCCATCCCGATTGCGCCGGGCGACAGCATCACGGCGGAATTCCCCGGGATCGGGAGGGTGACGGCGATGCTGGCCGAGGATGCCCCGTCCTGACAGAGAGGAACCGCCAGCGATGCACCCGGGTTGGGCTGCGGCCGCAGCCCAACCACCCGGCACCCTGCAGCCGCTCTCCCGGCCTCGCAGGCCGTGCCATCGCGGGCATCCATATCCGCAGCCGGTCAGCTAGGCGGCACGGTAAACGGGATCGTGTCGGTCACGGTGATGAGAGTTGGTCCCACGTTGGGAATCGGCGATCTCAGGGGTCGTGGTGTTGTGGCTATACCGCGTTCGTCTGCAGTGCGCCCCGCAGGACGAACGCGACCGTGTCGTCCAGCCCCTGCTCGACCAGATTCGGGGGGAGGGCGCCGCTCACCACCAGGGCGGCGAAGCCGTGCAGCGCGGCCATGACGGGCAGGGCGATGCTCTCCACCGGGCCGTCGCGCACTTCTCCCCTGCGCTGACCGTCCTCGATCAGCTCCGCGGCGAGCGTCGCCAGCCTGTTCGTGGCCGCGATCAGCGCCTCGGACGCGGCGGGGTCGTGCTTGACCGAGTACATCAGGTCGAGCAGGGCGGCGTTGCCGATGGCGAAGCCCACGTAGGCGCGCAGGACGGCGCTCAGCCGGTCGGCGAACGAGTCGTCCGCCTCCTCCAGCGCCGCGGTCATCGCCGCCCCGAGCCGCTCGAATCCCGCCAGCGCCAGCGCGTCCAGCAGCGCCTGCTTGTCCTTGAAGTGGCGGCTCGGCGCGGCGTGGCTGACGCCCAGGTCACGGGCCAGCTCCCGCAGCGACAGCGCCCCCGGCCCCTTGTCCCGCAGCGTCTGCTCGGCGCGGGTCAGCAGCGCGGCGCGCAGGTCTCCGTGGTGGTAGCGGCGGGTCGTCATGGCCACCAGCCTAGCCCCGTCGTGGTCACCGCCAACATTGTTGACATTGACAGCATTGTTGGCGTTGTCTACATTTCCTTCATGGCGAAGAACAAGACCTCACGCTGGACCGCAGCCGACCTTCCCGACCTGACCGGCCGAACCGCCGTGGTCACCGGAGCCAACAGCGGGCTCGGCGCCGCCACCGTCGAAGCCTTGGCCCGCGCGGGCGCGCACGTCGTGCTCGCCGTGCGGGACACCGGCCGTGGCGAGACCGCCGCCGCGGCCGTCAAGGGCGCGCGCGGCACCCTGGAGGTGCGCCGCCTGGACCTGGCCGACCTCGCCTCGGTCCGCGAGTTCGCCGCCTCCTGGCAGGGCGACCTCGATCTGCTGATCAACAACGCCGGTGTCATGAACATCCCGGAGTCGCGCACCAAGGACGGCTTCGAGATGCAGTTCGGCACCAACCACCTCGGCCACTTCGCGCTGACCAACCTGCTGCTGCCGCACGTCACCGACCGCGTCGTGACCGTCTCCTCCGGCGCGCACAGGTGGCCCGGCACCCGCATCCACTTCGAGAACCTGAACCTGACGGGCGAATACTCCCCGACCCGCGCCTACAGCCAGTCCAAACTGGCCAACCTGCTGTTCACCCTGGAACTGCAGCGCCGCCTGACCGCGGCCGGCTCCCCGGTCCGCGCCCTGGCCGCCCATCCCGGCTATGCCGCCACCAACCTGCAGGGCGGCGACGCCAGCGTCCTGCGCCGCGCGTCCATGCTGTTCGGCAACCGGATCGTCGCGCAGGACAGCAGGGCGGGCGCGCTGCCCACGCTGTACGCCGCCGTCCAGGACCTGCCCGGTGCGTCCTATGTCGGCCCGAACGGCCTGGCAGAAATGCGCGGCGCCCCCACGCTCGTCGGCCGATCCACAGCAGCCAGCGACCCCCAGACCGCCCGCCGCCTATGGACCGCCTCAGAAGAACTGACCGGCGTCCCCTTCCCCGACCCCCTGCGCACAGCCACCCCCGCCTGACCCCGCGTACGGACACCCCGCGCACCTAAGCCTTAGTGTCTTTCCAGGGTCGAGACGGAGTTCGGTTGACCGGTGCCAGTGTCCGACCGGCCGAACTGCCGACTGTCCTGCGAATGCCTGGGCGAACCGGGGCAGACCAGGGAGGCCAGGGTATGCCGCAGACGTGTGCCGGTCGTGCCTCCCCCGGATGCGGGTGGTGGGGCCAGTCCGCTCGGGCGGGGTGGTCAGGGCAGCAGGAAGTAGGACGGGGTGTTCCCTGCGCAAAGGGGCGTTGGCGACCTAGAATCTGGCGCTGTCCCGGGCGCCCTTCCCCGGATTCTGTGAGGGGAGCGCTCACCCGCACGCCCGGCGGCCGGTAGGTATTCGGCGGTAGTAGGGCCCGGGTTCAGATGGGCTGATAGCCAGGTGGCGGAGCGGCACCGGCGACGGCGCGCGGACGCCCCAGTGGGGGCGCGGCGGGCTCTCGCGGGATCCCTCGACCACGGCGACTCGTAGACCCACTCCACGTCTCCCGAAACAGGCCCGCGACCTCCTCCGCCGGCACCCGACCCGGCGTTCGTTGACCTGCTGACCGGGCCTACGACTTCGTCGGCTTGCGCGCGATGAGACGGCCGTGCTGGAACCTCTCGTTCTCGGCCGGCTCGCGACGCGACCGGCCGATCTCCGTGAGCCCGGCCTTGGACGCCAGGTCCGCGACGTGGTCGATGGAGAGCCGGTAGGCGAGGGAGACCTTGTGGTCGAACGGCTCGGCCGGGTGTGGCGAGTCGTCGCCGGTCGCGAAGAACCCGACGAGCAGATGACCGCCCGGCGCCAGCACCCGCGCGAATTCCGCGAAGATCACCGGCAGATCCTCCGGAGGCGTGTGGATGATGGAGTACCAGGCGAGAACGCCGCCCAGCGTGCCGTCCGCGATGTCCAGCGCGAGCATCGAACCCTCGTCGAACCGCAGGTCCGGGTACTCCTGGCGGGCCAGCTCGATCATCGCCGGCGACGCGTCGATGCCGAAAGCGGTCACACCGAGGGAGGCCAGGCGCGCCGTAACGCCGCCGGGGCCGCATCCGAGGTCGGCCACCGGCCCGGCGCCCGCGGCTCGTACGAACTCGGCGAACGCGGTGACCAGGGCGCGGTCCAGCGGATGGCCTTCGACCGAGTCACGGAACATCTCGGCGTAAAGGGTGGCGACGGCGTCGTAGGCCGCCCGGGTGGTGTCCAGGGAGGAAGACTCGATCACGCTTGACGACCCTAGTCCGCCGCCCTGCCCTGTTGGACCGTGTCGTGATCCGGGCGGGGTGCCTGGCGGAAACATGGCTCCGTGAGCGCCAGTTCCGACTGGGGGTCATGCCGAAAATGCCGACGCCGAGCTTGGCAACAGCCCCTCCCGGGCCGCAGCTCAACGATCACAGTTCTGATGCCAGACGCCCCCGAGCACGGCCGCCCGGCACAGCGGCAGCGCTCAGGTACGGGCGGGGCAGGACAGGGGCGCCATGAGTGAACTCCGGTGAACTGGATCGCGCGTACGGGGGTGGCGTCCATGATTTCCGCAGCTCAGCACACTGCCCCTGAAGGCAGTGGGAAGGATCAGGTCACGCGGCCTGCGCGGGCGCAGCCGCCAGCAGCCCGAGCACGTCGCCGAGTCGTCGGCGCGCGTCTGGGTCGGTGATCAGCCCGTCGTCGCCGATCATGCCGCGGTCCACCGGGATCTTCACGCAGCCCGCCTCCACGATGCGGGCGCCGGTGTAGCCGAGGACCGCCTGCAGCGTGGCCTCCGCGCCGTGGCCGCGGCCCGGGGCGGCCGCGTTGACCCAGGCCACCGGCTTGTCGCAGATCTCGGTGCCGCCGACCGTCCAGTCCAGCAGGTTCTTGAACGAGCCCGGCAGGGTGCCCGCGTACTCCGGGGTGCAGATCAGGATCGCGGCGGCCTGGTCGATCGCCGCCCGGAGACGGACCACGGGGGCCGGTGGCGGGTCGGTGTCGTCATCGGGGTTGAAGTGCGGAAGCTCCGCCAAGCCGTCGTACAGGACGGCGCGCACCCCCTCGGGCGCGACGGCCTGCGCCGTGCGCAGCACCGATTCGTTGGTGGAGCCGGACCTCAGGCTCCCCGACAGCAGCAGGATCACCGACGATGTGGACATCCGCTCAACCTACTCCGGGCCCCGGCCGTGCAACTTGTCATGGCCCCCGCAGAGATCGCTCGGTGGCTTGCCTTCGGTGTTCTTGGGCACGCCGTCGTCCTCGCAGGACTTGTAGCGGCGTCGATGCCCCCGGCCATGGGTCGAAACCCTCGCCGGCCCAGGAGGGTTGGCTGTTGGTGTTGCCGGTCCGGCCGTCCACGCTTTGCGCCGAGTAGCCCACCCGGATCGACGGAGACAGGTCCCCAGGCACCGGGACGGCGCGCATCGGGTACTTCCAGGTGAAGTCTCGCCGGTATTGCCTAGACGTCCCAGGTCGTCGAGGGTTCCAGCTGGGTGGCGGTGTAGCCCCCTTACGAAACGGCCGGACCGGGTGCCGCCGCCAGCACCACCGGTGCCGCCGCGCCGGTGTCGACGTCGGCGGTCAGCGTCTTGGTATCACCGTCGTTGGTGGTGCTCAGTGGTGTGGAACGGCGGCATTCGGTCTTCTGCGGTCTGCTCACCGCGCACGCGAGCAGCTGAACAAGCCGCAGTCGAGTGCCGTACGCTCCGCCGAAGGACTGGGCGAACGCGGTCCCGACCCGGCCGCCGACGACCTTCCCAGCGGGAGCGACGGTGAAGACAAGTTCCCCACACTGGCGCAGCATGCGGCTTGACGGTTGAGGATCTCGCCCCGGGCCTTGCCGGCCATCGCCGGTCGCGACCGCGTGCCCTTTACGCGAGGCCGGGGCCCTGTAGCCACACCGGGAGATCATCGGTCCGAGCCAGCCCGTTCGCCGCAGCCGTGCGCTGCGTTGAGCGGGTGCCATCGTCGAGGGTCACCTCGGCCGCGTCGGCCTTCGACCAAGCGGCCTTGGCGGCAGGTCCCGGCTTGGCTGCCGGGTCGCTCGTGCGTGGGCGATCCTTGAGAGCCTCTTGCCCTCGACGACACGTTTCCCGGTCGCCCACCTTTGGGCGTTCGGAGTTCGGCGGATCGGCCTGCGCGGGCGGCACCGAGGCCAGTCCCACGGCGATGTCGGTTGTGAATGACAGGCACCGCGTTGGGGAAGGGGGCACGCGCATCTCCTGAGTACGGAGGAGCGTGCGGCACACAGGGCTGCGCATGACCATGCCACTTACCGGGGCTTGCTCCTGATCGTCTCCGGCTTGGCGGCCTGGTTCATTGACGATGACCTCCTTGCTGCCGCCGGGCTGGTCGCGCTTCTCGTCGCCGGGGTGGTGGCCCTCTTCCAGGAGGGGGCGAAGGTGGCGGAACCGGCTACGACGGTGGGGCCGGGTACGACGGCCGCTCCTCCGCTGGCGGTTTCGGCGGCGACGGGAACGGGGGTGGCGACGGCGGCGACTGAGCGCCGCGCATCCGGATCACATGGGGCGGACACGGTACGTCGGAAACGGGGTGGAGGAACAAGGGCGCGCGGAGTGTGTGCTCAGCGCGTCGCCGCAGATGACAGGGCCCTGTTCACGTCGCCTCCGGCGGGCGGCGCCGCAGCTCAGCGGCACCGGTGCCGATCGAGCCGCCATCCGCGCCTGCCGGTCACAGTCCGTATGCACGGTCCGTGTTCCCGGCCGGCCGGGCCGCCGGCGTTGGTGGCGTGGTCCGTGCCTGCGCCGGCCGGTGCGGTGGCGGCGGAGGCGCGGCGGGTGGTGTGGTGCGGGAGGCGACATGAATCCGGGGTGGATTCTGTAGGGGTGCCGGATCCACCGCCTCGTGCCCGAGCTGACGGTTGGTCGGGGGCTGGGAAGTAGGCTTGGGCGGTGTTCTCGGCCCAAGGTCCCTCTCTGCGTGAACTGGCGATGCAGGCGCTGTCCTCGGTCGAGCGCGGCTACGACCTGCTCGCTCCGAAGTTCGACCACACGCCTTTCCGCACCCCGGATGGCATTCTCGACGCGACCGCCGACGCGCTGGGTTCGCTGGGGCCCTTTGGCGACGGACTGGACGTGTGCTGCGGCACCGGTGCGGGCATGCGGGTCCTCCAACCCCTGTGCCAAGGACGGATCACGGGCGTTGACTTCAGCGCCGGCATGCTCGCGCAGGCGCGCAGGGCGCATCCAGACGCCGAGTGGGTACGGGCCGACGTCCGCGACCTGCCCTTCGACGAGGCCTTCGACCTCGCGGTCAGTTTCGGGGCGCTCGGACACTTCTTGCCCGCCGAACGGCCCGCGCTCTTCTCCGGGGTGTACCGCGCGCTACGGCCCGGCGGGCTCTTCGCCTTCCCGATCGGTGCACCGCAGCCCATCACCTCGGGCTGGTACTGGGCGCTGCTCGGGTTCGACCTGGCCATGCGGGCCCGCAATGCCGTGTGGCGTCCCCCGTTCGTCATGTACTACCGCACGTGCCCGCTGCATGCGGTCCGCGACGATCTGACGGCAGCCGGATTCACCGTGACGACAGTCCCCCTGACGCTTCTGGGCCGACGCGAGGACGGCAGCCCGCGCTACCGGCTTGTTCTCGCGCGCAGACCCGGCACCCCTGACTGATCCGCAGCCGCTCAACCACACGCGGGTCGAATACGACGGGTGGACGGCTCAAGGGGCCGTTATCAACGGTTGCCGGCGTCAGCGGCCTCAACGAATCGGTGGAGTGTTCGGGGCGGAGGTTTTCACGTGCCTGGGCAGGTCCGATCAGGCCGTGGTGGGGTAGGGCGGCCTGTGCCCTGACCACGGGGCAGTGGTGAGGCCGACCGGCGGCGGGAGTGGCTGGGAGCCGCACAGGCCATTCGGTGCAGGCGCGGGCCGAGTCGCGCGGGTCGGATTCAGCGCGCGGGTGACCAGGTGCAGGACGGTCAAAGGCGGGGCAGGCGGCGGAGTTCCGCATGGCCGGCGGCGGCCGAGGTTCGTCAAGGCGCCGGACGGGCGGGCGGCACCGGCGGGTGATCAGCGCGGACTGGCGTCGGGCTGGGGTGGGACGGGTTGCTCGGCCAGGCGGCGTAGCAGGTCGACGAGGTGCCGGCGTTCGGCGTCGGTGAGCCGGCCGAAGATGTGCTCGCCCGCCTGCTCGGCGATCCGCCGTGCCTTCGTCAGGGTCTGCTCGCCGCGGCGCGTCAGCACGATCGAGTACGCGCGCCGGTCCTGCGGCGCCCGCTCGCGGGAGACCAGTCCCCCGTCCTCCAACTCGTCGATGAGCCGGACCATCGTGGACTTGTCGATGCCGATATGGCTGATCAGGTCCCGCTGGCTGACCGGGCCGTACATCGGCAGCGCGAGCAGCACGGCGAATCCGCGGACGTTGATGCCCAGCGGACGCAGCGCCTCGTTCAGGCGCTCCCGGCTCTGGTTGTGGGCCTCGGCCAGCAGCATGCCGAGCCCCACCTGATCGGCGGCCGGGCCGCCCTCCCCGGACAGGAGGCGTTCCAGCAGGTCGTCCAGCATGGGCCCAGTCTAGTAGCTCCTGATATAGTCTCAGATGAGATTATCTCATATGCGCCACCTCCTCGCGATCGACAAGGAGACCCTCATGCCCGAGCTGACCCGCCGGGGGACACTCAAGCTGACCGCCGCGACCGGCATGGCGGCGGCGGCCGTCGCCATGCCCGTGCCGCTGCCGGTGCGCGGCGCCGCCGCGAGCCCGCACCGGCCCTCGTACGGACGGATCGACACTCACCACCACGCCGTGCCACGCAGGATGCGGCTGTGGGCGATCGAGCAGGGCATCATCCCGCCCACCGGCGGTCCCTCCTGGGCCCAGTGGACCCTGCCGAGCACCCTGGAGACCTTGGAGGCCAACGGCATCGCCGTAGGGGTGGCCTCCGCACCCGTGCCGGCCGAGGTGTTCGCGGACCGCAAGGTCGCCGAGTCGGGCGTGCGCGTGTGCAACGAGTCCCTGGCCGAGCTGGTACGCGACCATCCCACCCGGTTCGGCTTCTTCGCCAACGTGGCCATGCTCCACCCGGACCTGGCGCTCTGGCAGATCGCGTACGCGCTGGACGAGCTGGGCGCCGACGGGGTGCTGCTCAACACCTCGGCCGCCGGGCGCTATCTCGGCGACCGGGCGTTCGACCCGCTGCTGGCCGAGCTCGACCGCCGCGGCGCCGTCGTGTTCACCCATCCCTTCTCGCCGAAGGGGATCGTCGAGGTGCCCGGGGTGGGAGACTGGCTCGGCGACTTCCTGCTCGACACCACCCGCACCGCGCTCAGCCTGATCGCCGCCGGGGTCCTGGACCGTTATCGGCGGCTGTCGATCATCTTGTCGCACGCGGGCGGGTTCCTGCCGTACATGGCCGGCCGCGCGGAGCGCTGGGGCAGGGAGGACGACGGGCCCGACCCGGCGAAGTTCCGGCGGGCGCTGCGACGCTTCTACTACGACACGGCGCTGCCGATGTCCCCGTACGCCACCCCGACGCTGCTCGGCGCGGTCGGCGCCGACCGCGTGCTGTTCGGCACCGACTGGCCCGCCAACTCCGCCCGTGAGGTGGCCCGCAACACCGCGGACTTCGACCGCGACCCCGGTGTGGACCGCCGCGCGCACCAGGCCATCGCCCGGGACAACGCGCTGCGCCTGCTCCCCCGCCTTGCGGGAGGACGTCGGTGATCGGGACCCTGCCCGGCGAGCTCGTCCGCGACCAGGTCATGGTCGCGTCCGATGTGGTCAAGACCTACGGTGCCGGTGACGGCGCGGTGACCGCGCTGCGCGGTGTCTCGGCGGCGTTCACCCGGGGCCAGTTCACCGCGATCATGGGTCCGTCCGGGTCGGGCAAGTCGACGTTCCTGCACTGCCTTGCCGGGCTGGACACCGTCACCTCCGGCACGGTCGTGATCGGCGAGGTCGACATCACCAAGCTGTCGCGGACGGGGCTGACCCGGCTGCGCCGCGACCGGATGGGTTTCGTCTTCCAGTCGTTCAACCTGCTGCCGATGCTGACCGCCGAGGAGAACATCCGGCTCACCGGAAGGCTGGCGGGCCGCCGCGCGGACCGGCGGTGGTTCGACACGATCGTGGACGCCCTCGGCCTGCGCGAGCGGCTGCACCACCGGCCCGCCGAGATGTCCGGCGGGCAGCAGCAGCGGGTGGCCGTGGCGCGTGCGCTGCTGACCCGGCCGGAGGTGCTGTTCGCCGACGAGCCGACCGGCAACCTGGACTCCCGTTCCGGCGCCGAGGTGCTGGGGTTCCTGCGCTCGGCCGTCGACTCCTACCGGCAGACGGTGATCATGGTGACGCACGACCCGGTGGCCGCCGCGCACGCCGACCGGGTGCTGTTCCTGGCCGACGGAAACATCGTCGACGAGCTGGCCGCCCCGACCATCGACGCCGTGCACGCCCGCATGCGCGCGATGGAGGGCTGAGCCGTGTGGCTGATCGCGCGCCGCTCGTTCGCCGAGGGCTGGATGCGGCTGGCCGCCACGCTGCTGGCCGCGCTCGGCTCCATCGCGCTGATCGCGGGCTCGCTGCAGTTCGCGCTGCGCGCGCAGGAGGCGGTGTCGGGCAGCGACGCCAGCGAGTACTTCCGCGCGGACGTGCTCGTGCAGGGCGGGACGGTGGATGCGGACGACCCGTACGCGCCGCCGGACGGCCGGATCCGCCTGGACCAGGTCGAGTCCCGGCCGGGAGTGGCGGCGGTCGCAGGGGACGTCGCGGTGGCGGTGACGGCCGCGCGTCTCGACGAGAAGGCGGTCACGGCGTCGGCCGAGGGCCGTACGCTGCTGCGTCCCTGGGTCTCCGACCCACGGCTGAATCCCTACCGGCTGGAGGCGGGGCGCGCCCCCGCCGGCGACGGTGAGGTGGCGGTCGTCCGGCACATGTCACGCGCTGGGAAGCTGCGCGTCGGCGACACGATGACGCTGACGCTGCCCCGCCAGACGCGCCGGGTGCGGATCGCCGGGGTCGTCACCGTCCAGGGCCGCGGCGCGGTGGCCGCCGGCGACCTGGTGCTGGCCCCGCCCGAGACCGTGCGGCGCGCCGCGATGCTGCCCGCGGGCACCTGGCAGAGCGTCTGGGTGAAGGCCGCCCCGGGCGTGCCCGCCGATCGGCTGCGCGGCGAACTGGCCCGCGACCTGGGCGGCGCGGCCACGGTGCGCACCGCGCAGTCCGTACGGCAGGCACAGACCGCCGCCGCGGCGGGCGAGGGCGCCTCGATCGCCGGCATCGTCGGCCTGCTCGCCTCCGTCGCGATCTTCGTCGGCCTGTTCGTGGTGGCCAACACGTTCGGCACGCTGGTACGGCAGCGCACCCGGCGGCTGGCGCTGCTCGGGGCGATCGGCGCCACGCCGCGGCAGATCAAACGGCTGATACGGCTGGAGGCGCTGGTGATGGGCACGGTCGCCTCGGTGGGCGGCGTGGCCGCGGGCTATCCGCTGTCGGCGCTGCTCACCCGGCTGTTCGCGCGGGACGGATTCGACGTCTCGGCCGCCGACGCCCAGTTCGGCTGGGTCGCGTTGGCCGTCCCCGCCGCGGCCGGGATCCTGGTCACCCAGCTGGCCGCCTGGCGGGCGGCGCACCGCGCCGCGGGCGTCTCGCCCGTGCAGGCGTTGCGCAGCACCGTCACCGAACCCCGGGGACGGCGCCGGCCGCGGCTGCTCGCCGCGTCCGCGATCTTCGCCGGTGCGGGCTTCTGGTACGCGGTGGCGGTCGCGGTGCGCGTCGGCGAACCCCCGGGCCCGGACCGCACGTTCGGGGTCGCACTGATGATCACTTTTGGTTCGATGCTGACCGTGACCGGGCTGGCCGTCCTCACCCCGTTCTTCGTCGGGCCGCTGGGCGGGCTGGTGGGCCGCGTCGGGACGTCGGTCGGCGGGGAGACCGGACGGCTGGCGCACGCCACCATCACCCGCAGCCCGCGCCGGGTGTCGTCGGCCGCCTCGTCGCTGATGCTGGGCGTCGCGCTGGTCGCCTCCGTGGCGATGGTCACGCTGTCGGTGCACGACCGGTTCCAGGAGGCGGGACGGCAGGTGATGGCGGCCGAGCACGCGGTCGCCTCGACCGCCAGGACCGCCGAGGGCGGGCCCGCCCCGCTGGCCCGGGACGTGGCGGCCCGGCTGGCGGGCATACCCGGGGTGTCGCGGGCCACCGCCCTCACCCAGACCCAGGTCAAGCTCGTATCGCCGTCGGACCGGAGCGGACCGGACCAAGAGCCGGAGCCGTTCCGCTTCCTCGTCAGTGGCGCCGAGCAGGCCGGGCTGCGCGACGTCCTGCGGCTGGGCGGCCGCCCGCCCGCGCTGCGTCCTGGACAGATCGCGCTGTCGTCGACCGTCATGAAGGAACGGGGGCTCCGGCGCGGTGAGCAGATCGTCGTGCGGGGCGCTCAGGGCCGGGTCACACTGACGGTGGCAGGCGTCTACCACGACCCCTCTCACCTGTTCGCCGAGCAGGCGCTCGTGGCGCCCGCGACGATGGACCGGCTCGACACCAACGCCGCGACCCAGGCGGTCCTGGTGCGGGGCGGCTCCCCGCAAGCCCTGGCGCGCGCCGTGGCCGCAGTGCCGGGCGTGCGGGTCCTCGACCGAGACGCGTACGTGGACGCGGCGTCGGCCTCTCTCACCCGCGCACTGCGGGCGACCTATGGTTTCGTCGGCATGGCGCTGCTGCTCGCGCTGTTCGGAATGGCGACCACGGTGTCGATGAGCGTCGCCGAACGCACCCGGGAATTCGGGCTGCTGGGCGCCGTGGGCGCGACCATGAGGCAGATCCGCTCGATCGTCCGCTGGGAGGCGGCCACCGTGGTCGCCCTCGGCACGCTCCTCGGCCTCGCGATCGCGACCGGCACGCTGGCACTGCTGCACGTGACGACCGGCAGTTCGTTCCTGCGCCCGGATCCGCCGTGGTGGCTGTTCCCGCTGGTGACGGCGGGCGCGGCGGTGGCGACGCTGGCGACGTCGTCGCTGCCCGCACGCCGGGCCGCGGCCGTGCCCGTTCTGGAAGCCGCCAAGGCGGAGTGAGCCACTGAGGATGCTATCCCTCAAGGCGTCGACCAGGACCGACAGCGACGGACGTGCCGTGGCCCGGACCGCCGCTCAGGGAGTGGGCATGGGAACCGCCATCCTGGGCGGCCCCGAACGCGGCGCCCTCGGAAGCATTAGGCGGACGGCCCAGGGGCAGGAATGCGAAACTGGCCGTACCTGACAAAGGATCGGAACCGGGAGGGACATGCGCGCAGAGGTGGAGTGGGTGGACGTACGGGACAGGGTGCCGAGGGACGGAATTCCCGTGGCCGCCGCGATCTCGGGCCGTTATCGCTCCAACGATGCGGACGAGGGCGATCCGTACGCCGGGCAGGAATTCTGGCTGGTGAGGCCGATGTACTACACCACCCTTCACATCGCTGAGGACGGGCGTGAGTACCGCGACTGCTTCGTCGACTCTGACGGTGTCGTCCGCCCGCCCTACGGCCGGAAAGGCACCGACTTGCTCACCGACTCCATCGAGCCGGTCACCCATTGGGCCGAGTTGCCCACTCTGCCGGGCACGACCGTGCACCACATGGTGGGCGAGGAAGCGAAGGCCGCTCGCGAGCACGCCTTGGGTGAAAGGGACGGGCAGCGGTAGCGGCGCGCTTGTGCGACCCGAAGAGTCCGCCGAAGCACGGCGAGTGGCCGACTCAGCAGAAGTAGACGATTAGGTCCAGGGGGCGGACGGGCGTCGAGGCGGACGACGAACCTGAATCACTCCGTCGGCTTACGGGCGACCGCGCAGACTCCCAGATTCGCGATCTCGTCGCCGAACTCCTCCCCGTGGGGACCCAGTTCGGGCCGCCAGAGGTACGGTTCGACCAGGCCCGGCTCGAGAAGTTCGAAGTCGCCGAACAGGGCCGTGATCTCGTCCCTGTCGCGCAGGGTGCCCAGGCCCATCGCCCCTTGGTACGCGGCGGCGACGTCGCGGAGAGCCGGGAGCACATGGCTGATCGTCAGGAAACTGCCGGGGACCATTCGGTCGCGGAGACGGGCCAGCAGTTCAGCGGGCTTGGGGTCGGGCAGGAAGTGGAACAGCGCCAGCGCACTGACGGCGACGGGCCGGCTGAAGTCGAGCGTCCGGGCCGCCTGCTGGATGATGCGGTCGATGTCGACGACGTCCGAGTCGATGTAGTCGGTGACGCCCTCAGGATGGCTGGTCAGCAACGCACGGGCATGGACGAGCACGATGGGGTCGTTGTCGACGTACACGACCCGGGAGTCGGGGGCGATGCTCTGGGCGACCTCGTGCAGGTTGGGTGACGTCGGCAATCCGGTGCCGAGGTCCAGGAACTGCCGGATTCCGTACTCGCGCGCCAGCAGGCCGACAGAGCGCACCAGGAACCTGCGGTTGGCCTGCGCCAGCGGCCGCAACTGCGGGCAGATGTTCAGAACCCGCTGGCCGAACTCGCGGTCGACGCCGAAATGGTCCTTGCCGCCGAGGTAGAAGTCGTAAACCCGCGCGGGGTGCGGCTCGTCGGTACGCAGTTCCGCAGAAGGTGGGATCTCTGTCATGAAGGTCGCTTCCCAGGAGAGCCGGCGCCGTCGCTTGGACAGAAGCGTATCGGTGCCGGGCGGCCGATCGGCCGATGAACGTGCGGGCTGATTCCTGACGTCGGCGAGATTCGGCGAGGGTAATAGGCGGCCGTCGCGGACGAGCCCGGCGGGCACTCCCGCCGAAGACGAGGAAAGACCACGCGCAGTTATGAGGAGTTCGGTTTCCGCGACGTGTTCGTCGAGTCGGCGGTGTCGGCGGCACACACGAGTCCTACGGCGTGCCTGGCCGGTCCGTCGGCGGGCGGCGGCGGGCGCGTCAGTCGGGAGATATCCGGATGACAGCGGCACCCGGCAACCTTGCGGATCAGTCCCCGCCCCCTGGGGGCTGATCGGGCTGCGTTCGCGCCGGTCGGCGCGGTCCCGCGGCCCGGTGCGTCAGCGCTGGACGAAGCGGTGCGAGGCACCGCGAGGAGGACCACACGATGGGTGAATTCGATCTCGACCCGCAGGTCGAGGGAGCGGCCGGGTTCGGCTGGGAGGCGCACTTCCGCACCGCGGCCCAGCAGGCCGGCGGCATCATGATGGCCGCGAGCACCGACTGCGTCTACCCCTGCGACCCGACCGGCCATCCCACTCTCTACAACTGCCCCACCTGCGCCAACACGTGCGGAGGAACCGGCCGTCCCTGCTTCTGCTGATCGCCGTCTCCCCTGGGAGGAAGACTCGTGACGACGGGTGCGGCGGCCCGTGCGCGGAAGCGTTCGCACGGGCCGCGGCATCGGCGGGACATGGTCGCAGGTCCCGATCCCCTGTTCGGACCGGGTCTGCGCATCGCCCACGAGAAGGACAGGGACACGGCGGGCGGCGGGCTGGCCGCTCTCTGGAGGCTTCCCGTGCTCGTCGGCATGACGGCCAGGCTCGGCTGGCGGGCCGACCGGTGGGGGCTGCTCGCGGTGGCAGCCGGTCAGCTGGCGAGCGCGGCGGCCACGACCGTGACCTATCTGACCACCCAGCGCCTGCTCACCGGGATGTTCTCGGCGGGGCCGGCCGGCCGCAAGGTCGAGATGCTGACCTCGGTGCTGGTCGTCATGGTCGTGGCCATGATGGTCAGGGGCCTGTCCGGGGCGCTGACGACCGGCGCGTCGGGGCGGCTGGGCCCGCGCATCTCCCGGTCGGCGCACACCGCCCTCCTGGAGCGGGCGGCCGAGGTGGAGCTGGCCCGGATGGAGGATCCCGCCTTCCACAACCTGCTCCTGGCGGCGCAGCGGGGCGCGGACGCCACGCGCCGGGTGACCGAACGCGTCGTCGGCCTGAGCGGCGGGCTGATGGCGATCGTGGCCGCCGTGGCGGTGCTGGCCACGATGGATGCGCTGCTGGTTCCCCTGCTGCTGCTCACCCTGGTGCCGCAGGCGTGGGGAATGGCGCGGACGGTGGGCGCCCGGCACGCGTCGATCACCCGTTGGATGGAACTGACGCGCCAGCTCGACCAGTTGTCGATGCTGCTGACGCACCGGGAGAGCGCCGAGGAGGTCCGGGTCCATCGGATGGGGCGGTTCCTGCTGCACCATTACCGGCGGCTGGCGATGCACTCGGAGCAAGAGCAGGCGAGGCTGGCCCGGCGCGAGGCCTGCATCAAGATGATCGCCGGCGCCGTCTCGGGCGCGGCCGGTGCGTACGCCTACGGGCTGCTGGCGTTCCTGGTGGCCACCGGCCGGATGTCGTTCGCGGTGGCCGGCACGGCGGCGTTCGCCATCCGGTCCAGCTCGATGAGCCTGACGTCGCTGGTGATGCAGACGCAGACGATCCATGAGGACGCGATGTACATCGCCGACTGGAGGCGGGCGTGCACGCGGGCGGACGAGTCGGCGATCCCTTCTCCGGGCGCGCGGCTGCCGGGGGATCCCGAGGTCATCTCCACCCATCGGCTGTGCTTCACCTATCCGGGGGCGCGCAGGCCGGCGCTGGACGGCGTCGACGTGCGCGTCCGGCGCGGTGAGGTCGTCGCCTTCGTCGGCGAGAACGGCTCCGGCAAGTCGACGCTGGCCAAACTCCTCGCGGGCCTGTACGTGCCGTCCGAGGGCGCCGTGCTGTGGGACGGCGTCCCCACCAACCTGGTCGACCGGCGCGACCTCTTCGACCGGATCTCGCTGGTCTCCCAGGATTTCGTGCAGTGGCCGTTCACCGCCCGGATGAACGTGGCCGTCGGGCGCGCGGACCGGCCGCTCGACGAGCGGCTGCTGCGCCGCGCGGCGGCGGCGATGGGCGCGGAGCCCGTGGTCGCGCGTCTCGACGACGGATGGGACACGCTCCTGGCGCGGGAGTTCTGGGGCGGCACCAACCTGTCCGGCGGGCAGTGGCAGCGGCTCGGCCTGGCGCGGGCCTGGTACCGCGACGCGCCCGTGCTCGTCGTCGACGAGCCGACGTCCGCGCTGGACCCGACCGCCGAAATTGAGATCTTTGATCGGATCATGGAACTGGCCGGACGCGGCCGCACCGTCATCCTCATCACGCACCGGCTCGCCTCGGTGGCACGGGCCGACCGCATCTACGTGCTCGACGGGGGCGTGGTGGTCGAGCAGGGCACCCATGACCGGCTGCTGAGGAGCGACGGCGTGTACGCCGCGATGTACCGCGCCCAGGCCGCACAGTACGAGGCGGCCGGATGAACCCGAATGAGACGGCCGGATGAACACGGTACGAGGTGACCGGATGGAACACGAGAACGTCGAGGACGGCCCGCTCGCCCGGCTGACCGGGCGGGCCGCGGACTTCCGCCGGTCATGGCCCGGGCGGCCAGCGGTCCACCGCTCCGATGCCGCGTGGGCGCGGTCGCTGCTGTCGTTCGACGCGGTCGACGCGGTCGACGCGCTCGTCGCGGAGCGGGCGCTGGCCCCTTCCCGGGTGGCGATGTCGGCCGGTGGGTTCGTCGACGCCCGGAGCTACACCCTCGCCGGCGCCATCGACCCCGTGGGGCTCGGCGACCGGCTGCGGGAGGGGAGCACCTTGCTGATCCAGGGCCTGGACGAGGAGCACGCTCCGCTCATCGCGTTCTGCCGTGCGCTGACCGCCGAGATCGGCCATCCGGTCCAGGCGAACGCCTATCTCACGCCGCCACGGTCGCGTGGGTTCGCCCACCACTGGGACGGGCACTCCGGTTTCCTGATCCAGACCGAGGGCGCCAAGACCTGGCAGATCTTCGAGCCTGCGGTGCCCGACCCGATGACGCCCGGCTCGGTGCGGACCGGTGAGCTGCCCGCCGACTTCGGCGCGCGCACTCCCTTCCTGGAGGTCGAACTGCGCGCCGGGGACGTCCTGTGGTTGCCGCGCGGGTGGATCCACAACGGTGTCACGGCGGGCGAATGGTCCCTGCATGTCACCGTCGGAGTCAGGCAGTTCACTCCGCACTGGTTGCTCGGTCCGCTGCTGCGGGCCGCGTCCGAGGAGCCGGCGCTGCGCGAGGCGCTGCCTCCCCGAGTCGCGCTGGACGACCTCGCCCTGCGCGCCGCGGTGGCACGTTCGCGCGGCGCTCTGGTCGAGTGGCTGAAGGCGCAGAGCGACGAGCGGCTGGCGGAACTGGTGGCACCCGTGCTGCACGGCACTCTCGGTGGGCCCGCACGCCGGCCGGTCAGGACGGCCATGGCTGCCATGCGAGGCGGTGCGGACGGCGGTCGGCCGGAGGCCGTTGAACTGGTTCCGCACGCGGTGCTGTCGGTGCGTGAATCCGGCGATCGTGTCGTCCTGCGGCTCGGGGACGCCGATGTCGAGCTCGACCGCGTCGCATTCGGCGAGGTGGAGCTCGCCCGGAAAGGCGACGGGAGGATGACGCTGCGGCACCTGGCAGGCCGGATCGGTCCCCGGGCCGCGGGAGAGGTCTTCGACCGGCTCCTCCGGTACGGAGTGGCGGTACCCGCCGACCCGCCCTCGGAGTGAGACGACCCGAAGACGCGGCTCGAAGCCGGTCATGCCTCCGGCGCATGACCGGCTTCCCGGACGCCCATGCCGGTGCGCGACGACGGCTCGGCAGGCGCGTCGTCAGGTGTCCCGACTCGCTGCGGAACGCGGGAGGACACCGGCGATGAGCGGGGTGTCGCTGGTGTTCGGCCGGTGGACGTCGGCCCTGGCGAGGAGCTCGGTGGGGTCGGTCTTGGCCGCAGCGGCGGCGATGGCGTTCAGCAGCTCGGTCACCGGGAGGACGCGGTCACCGTGGATCGGCAGCCGCTCCAACCGGGGGATGGCGGCGAGGAGGTCCTCGGCCCATCGCCGTACGATCTCGCGGTGCGACGTGGGGCGGACGGCGATCGACAGGTGCAGCGTTCCTTCGGGACCGGCGAAGGCACGGTGGCCCATGCCCGCGGGAATGTAGAGACCGTCGCCGGGCCGGAGTTCGACGACCTGGTCGGGGGCGCGGTCGGTGCGCAGGGTCTGGCTCTCCTGCCAGGCGGTGCCGTCGGGTATGTCCCACAGGTGCCAGGTCTTCGTGCCCTCGATCTGGAGGGCGAAGACGTCCGCGGAGTCGAAGTGGGCGCCGACGCCGTCGTCACCGGGCGGCGTGTAGAACGCGTAGGTCGCGATGGTCGCGTTGAGGAGGCGGGTGAGCCGGTCGGCGAGCGCGGCCATCGGCGCGTACCAGTCCTCGATGTTGACGAACCGGAGCGTGGCGCCCTGTTCCAGCTGGGCCGCGATGGCGTCGGTGTCGGGGTACCCGGGCATGCTGAGCGCGAGGTATGGGCGGGTGACGGTGAACATGGTGGGAGGCACGCCGCCGCTGGGCGTGTTCAGCTGGAACTGGGGGTAGCGGACGTGCCCGTACCGTATCCAGTCGTCGATGCGCCGGAAGCTGAGCAGCGCCGTGGTGTCGGGTGAGGCGGTGAAGCGCGCCGAGCTTCTCCCCCAGTCGATGCGTTCGTGCTCGGCGGGATCGGCGAATATGTCGGACCAGGCCATCGGGTGATGCTCCTCAGTTCAGCAGTAGTGCGGTGTCCCAGCCGGTGACCGGAGGACGGCCGGTGGCGTAGCAGTGCAGAGCCAGCGCTATGCCCGCGGCGCCTTCCAGGAATCCCGGCCGGTTCTTCCCCATGGACGTGCGGTGGACGTACCGGAATCCGAACGGCTCGTCGGGGTCGAAGCCGTCGAGGATCCGCCCCGCGAACATGTCCGCCGCGGCCCCGTAGTCATGGGGCGCGGTGTCGTCCGACGCGGTGTCGTGGGCCATGCGCAGGAAGATCTGGAGAAGTCCGGCCCAGCCATGGCACAGGGTGTGGTCGCGCACCGCCCCTCCGGCGAGGGCGTGCACTCCGGCCAGCGCGGCGTGCGCCTCGTCCTGCCACCGTCTCTCGCCGAGCGCGGTACCGGCCAGGTAGAGAGCCCGGGCGATGCCCGCCGCCCCGTAGCACCAGACCTCGCGGTACCGCTCGAAGCGATGATCGAGATCGCGGAGGGCGGGCAGGTTGACCGCCATCGGCCAGGTGGGCCCCGCGTCGTCGGCATGGCGCCATCGGTCCAGGAGCGCCACGATGCGTCCCATCGCCTCGTCCTGCCGGTCGACGCGCACGCCCGCCCGCCAGGCGCAGGCGAGCAGAGCGAGCGGCCCGCACACGCCGTGGGCCAGACCGAAGTTGAGATGCCCGCCGCGGTCGACGCGTTCGGCGGTCACGCCGTGCTCGACCCACCAGGCGGGCACGCGCACGCCCTCCACCTCGACCTCGTCGGCCAACGCGACGGCGACCAGCGTGGTGAGCACCTCGCACAGGGCCTCACCGGCGGCGCCGCCCGCGTGCTCGTGCCGTCCCAGCAGGTAGCGCCCGAGACCGGCGGCGCCGGAGATGACGTCGAAACCGTCCCAGTGGCCGATGGGCCTGCCGGCGAGAACCCGGTCGCGGTCGGCGCGTGCACGGGCCCGGATCCAGGCGACGAGGCTCTCGTCCAGTTTCTCCAGCAGCGTCCGGTAGCCTCCGAAGCCGACCGCGGCGGCGTGGGCGGCGAAGGCCAGTGAGCCGGCCCCGACGAACAGGCGGGGTTGCGGCACGGGGGCGGGAGAGGCGAGGGCCGCGGCGAGGTACTCGTGCGCCGTCCCGCGTCGTGCCGGGTCGGCGGCGCCGAGCTCGGCGAACAGCAGGGAGACCGCCGGGTATCCGTCGCTGAGCGCCACCGCGTTCCAGGGCGTCCAGGGGCCTTCCGGGAGCTCCATCGCGTTGTCCGGCGCGTCGGTGATGGCGGCGACCCGGGCGGGGTCGGCCAGGAGGCCGGCGACCGTCTCGACGACCCGCGCGGCGCGTTCGCGTCGGCCGACCGCGTCCGGATCGAGGCTCATGGGTCGAGGGCTCTTCTTCTCGGCGTTCATCAGTTTTTTGTGCGGTCCCTGTGTCGTTCTCGGTCGAGTTCGGCCTGCAGCACACCGCGGGCGATGGCGGTGGCGGCGCCTTCCGCGGAGTGGTCGATTCCGGCGATCCGGTTGTGGTGAAGGTGCAGCACGCTGGAGAACGGACCGGTGACCGTCTCGAGCACGCCCTCCGCCGCCTTCGCGCGGACCAGCCGCCCGTAGGCGGCGACGTGCGGCGCGCGCCGTCGCCAGCCGTCGAGCAGCCGGTCGCCGCCGGGAAGCCGGGCCAGCTCCCCTCCATCGCCCGCCGTCCCGAGAAGGCGCATCGCCTCGCGGCGCCGCTTCTGGAAGGCGGAATGGTGGGCGCCTTTGGGGTAGGCGTCCAGCATCCACTCGCGCCAGCCGTGCCCGTGCAGCCGTGCGGCGAGATCGAGATGGTTCGCCGCGGCCAGCAGTTCCAGCGGCAGGTCCAGCAACCCCTGGGAGCGCAGCACGAGCTGCTCGATCACGCTCACGCTGTCCGCCCAGAAGACCCGTTCGGCGGCTTCGATCAGCTCCGGGCCGCCGTACCGCGCGATCTCGGGGCGGTAGGCGTCCAGGACGACGTCGCGGATCAGGCCGCCGTCCGCGAGCGCGGCGGCCCACCGGTGGACGACGGGCAGGAGGCGGCCGTTCAGCGCGGCCGGCTCTCCGTGGAACCGGACGCGCAGGTGCGGCTCGTCGTCGCGGTACCTCATGAAGAACCAGCGGTCGCAGACGGGCGCGGCCTGTTCGACCAGCGCCGGCAGATGCCGCGTGAGCAGCTCGCCGTGGCGTCCCTCGGCCGCGTGGACCTTCACGTACAGCCATTCGCCGCCGGGCTGGTGCGCGCGCCGCACCGCGATCGGCGTCCGGCCGGCGGACCGGGCCGCCGGTGCGGGAGCGGCCTGGCGCGGCCGGGCCGGGCGGAGCGGGACGACGATCTCGTGGGCGTGGCCGTTGAGCCAGCCGGTGCCGACCGCGCCGCCCAGCGGTTCCTCCTCCAGGACGGCGCCGGGACGTTTGAGCAGTTCGTCGCGCAGCAGGCGCCGTCCGGCGGCGGAGGAGAGGTCCAGCCGGAGCCGGTGGTCCCCGCTCACCGCGTAGACGACGTCGGGCGGCGTCCACCCGGCGCGCCAGCGATCGAAGCACCGCGTCCACTCGTGCGGGCTCAGGCCGGAGTCGGCGAGCCGCGGATCGGGCAGCCAGCGGGCCGGTGCCAGCACGGTCCGCCCGTGGCGCACCCGAGGCAGGTAGGGCAGCCGGTTCGCCAGGCCCCAGTTCCACAGGGGCCATGGACGGGTGCGCTCCTCCCCGATCTCGGCGAGGAGGCGCAGCGCGTTCGGCAGGGTCAGCGTCGGGTTGAGCGCGTGGAACGGCAGCGGGACGACCTCCCTGCCGGTCCGCGTCGCGACGACCTTGAACCGGTCGTAGTCGGCGCTGACCGCCAGGTCGTCGAGCCCGAGCACGTCCGGCCGGGCCCGGTCGGCGAAGACGCCGGCCCGCACGGTCGTCCCGGTGAGCGTGGGCACCTGGGTGACGTTGAGGACGCGGGGCCGCAGCACGATGCTCTGCAGTTGGGCGGCGATCGCGGACGCCCCGTCGGCGGCGCCGTCGGGTGTGCCGCCGCTCCCCCTGTCCTCGTCCGCCGTGATGTCGCGGACGAGTGCGGCGAAGTCGGATCGCAGCCCGGGAAGCAGGTGGAGGAACCGTCCGAACATCGCGCCGGGACGGTTCATCATCGGCGTGGCCAGCGCCAGGTGGAAGTCCCCGTCGCGCAGGTCGTCCTCGGACTCCGCGAGGATCTGGACCGCCGCCTCCACATAGCTCGCGGGCTCCTCGGCCGCTCCCGGGCGGGTGAGCCTGCCGACGAGCTCGTCATCCAGCACGATCTCGCGCGCCCCGTCCGCGGCGGCGCGCTGGGCGAGGGCGCACAGCAGCGCGTCGCGCTCGTTGGGCTCCGCGGCCGGGTGGTGGTCCCGCTTCGGGGCTCCGCCGGGCGGCAGCAGGTAACCGCCGGGGGCCCCGATCCCGAGCTGCGGATCGATCACCTCCTTGACCGGGACCGCGACGTCGACGCCGTAACGCTCGACGAACCGCATCCGGTAGTCGCCGAGCCGGTCGCTGCGTCCGTCCTTGGGCGGGGCCACCCGCCACGCGACCGACGCCGCCCGCTCCAGCTCGGCGACGACGTCGCGCGGCAGCACGATGTCGGCGTTCATTTCCATGTCCACCTGGATCGGGCGGTCGCCCGCCCGCAGGGCGCGCATCATGGCCGTCGCCCGCCGCCAGGCGGCGTGCCCCTCTCCGATCGGCGTGGCCTGGTAGGCGCCGAGGGCGTCCCGGACCTCGGCCAGGGCCGCCCGCCCGGGGTGTTCGGGCAGGGCCGCCATGACGCCGAGCACATGGTCCACGGGGTCTTCGGCGTCGGCCGGCGGCCGCAGGTCGGTGAGCAGGAACTCCCCCTCGACCAGGGCGGCGACCATCCGTTCGATCACGGACCTGTCGACGTCCCCGAACTCCGCGGCCAGCCGGGAGACGAGGTCGGGGTGGCGGACGGGGGTCCGGGCGGCGGCCATGGCCAGGCGCACGGCCCGCGTGTGACGGATCGTGCGTTCCCTGTCGTCGGGCGCCCAGTCCTCGTCGGGGTCCCGTCCGCCGGAATCCAGCATGTAGGGCAGGACGAGCCTGTCGCCGCGCACCCCGCACAGGTCGTTGGCGACCAGCCGCAGCCGCGAGAGGACGGCCGGTTCCGTCTCCCAGCCCCGGACCACGCCGGTCAGCCATCCCATGTCGGCGCGGACCCGCCTGCGATGGCGGCCCTCCATCCGCACCTTGGGCTCGTCCTCCACGTGGACCGCGGCGACACCGGCCATCAGCCCGAAGGGGGTCGCGCGGGACGTCATCCGGGACAGGTAGCGGGCGGCGGAGATCGCGGCCCGCCGCAGCCTGGGAGGTTCGACCGGCACGCCGGACGCCACCTTCTCCAGGATCGCGTCCAGAGGCCCGCTGGACACCGCGATCGCCTCCCGGACGACCGGATCGGCGGCCAGTCGCCGGAGGAAGTCCCGCGTCTCCTCTGTGGAGTCCAGGTCTCCGGGCGGTCGCGGGACCGGATACTCCGCCGGCAGCAGCGGCAGCCGCGCTATGCCGAAATCCGCCGCACGGAACGCTACGTCGCGCACTACGGAGTCCACCTCTCTCGCATGGTCGGCGTTGCGCAAGACTGCCCGCGCCCGGTCTCTTCTCGCTGTCGTCCGGGTAACGCGGACCGGCCGTTCGAGGGCACGGCGGACGGGCGCGCCGAGGACGGGCGCACTGAGTAAGCACGGTGTAACTGAAACGCAAGCACCGGCCCCTACCGTGAGGGGCTCTGGAGACGGACCGGGCATCTGAACGAGGTCGTGCCGTCACGCGCCGAAGCTCTCTCGCGGGGGCGAGTGCTTCCGGGTGGCCGGTCCGCTGGACATACGCAGGTGGGGGGTGAGACGCGGATGCGCTTCGCGATCCTGGGCCCGCTCGAGGTCACCACCGAAGGACGATCCCTGCCGCTGTCCGCGGCCAAACATCGTGTGCTGCTCGCGTCCCTGCTCGTGGAGGCGAACCAGCCCGTTCCCGTGACCCGGCTGGTCGAGCGGTTGTGGGGTGACGCGCCCCCGCAGTACGGCAAGGGAACGCTCCAGACCTATGTGATGCGCCTGCGGCGGATCCTGAACCCGCATGCCCCTTCGGGACACGACGTGATCCGTACCGGCGCCGACGGCTACCTCGTCGACATCGCACCCGACGCCCTTGACCTCAACCGGTTCGAGGCCCTGAGGCGTCAGGGCAGGGCCGCGTCCAGGCGCGGCGACCTGAGCGGGGAAGCCGGCCACCTGGCCGAGGCGCTCTCCCTGTGGCGCGGCCCGGCCCTCATGGACGTGCCGTCCGAGTCCTTGCAACGGGAGGAGGCGCCGCGGCTCACCGAGCTGTGGCTGCAGACCGTGGAACGGCGCGTCGACGTGGACCTCGCGCTCGGCCGGCACTCCCTGGTGGTCGGCGAGTTGCGGCGGCTCACCGGCGCGTACGGGCTGCGCGAGCGGTTCTGGGAGCAGCTGATGCTCGCGCTGTTCCACTGCGGGCGCCAGGCGGAGGCCCTCACGGCCTACCGTGAGGTGTCGGAGAAACTGCGGTGGGAACTGGGCGTCGATCCGGGTGAGCGGCTGCGCCGGATCCATCAGGCCATCCTGGACAACGACCGTGACCTGCTGCCGGGAGCACGGACGACCGCCGTCACGTGCGAACACGCGCCGGCGCCGCCCTGGAAGGCGATCTGCCAGCTTCCACCCGACATCGGCGGTTTCACCGGGCGGGCGGAGCTTCTCGAACAGATCACGACGTCGCTCACCGGCCAGGGGACGGACACCGCGGTTCCCATCGTCGCCGTCTCCGGCATGCCCGGGGCCGGCAAGACCGCGCTCGCCGTCCGGGTGGCCCACTCGCTGCGTTCCCGGTTCCCCGACGGGCAGTGGTACGTGCGCATGGAGGGATCCGGACCCGCGCCGCGCGATCCGGCCGAGGTCCTGGCCGAGGTGCTGGAGGCCGCCGGGATCCCACGCGGCGAGGTACCGGCGTCGCTGGAGGGCCGGGCCTGCATGCTCCGCGCCCATCTGGCGGACCGGCGGGTGCTGCTCGTGGTGGACGACGTCCGCGACACCGGGCAGATCCGCCCGCTCCTTCCGGGCACTCCCGGCTGTGCCGTCCTCGTGACCAGCCGCAGGGACCAGTCCGCGCTGGTCGCGCTGTACGGCGCACGGCATTTCACCGTCGACGTCCTGGGCCAGGGTGAGGCCGAGACGCTGCTCACCCGCCTTCTCGGCACGGAACGGGCCGGCCGGGAGCGGCGTGCGCTCGCCGGGCTCGCGCGGCTCTGCGCCCGCCTTCCCCTCGCCCTGCGCATCGCCGCGGCCGATCTGTCCGGACGTCCCCAGCCGAGCATCGCGGAGTACGTGGCCGACCTGGCGAGCGCAGGACCGCTCGACCGGCTGGTGCTGCGCGGCGACCCGGCCGTCGCGGTGCGCTCCGCCTTCGACCTTTCGTACGCGGCGGTGTCCCCGGACGCCCGGCGCATGTTCCGGGCGCTGGGGTTGGCGCCGACGCGCTCCTGCCCCGCGCCGGCCGCCGCCGCGCTCATCGCGGTCCCCCTCGGGCGGGCCCGGCTGCTGCTCGCCGATCTGGCCGCGTCCCACCTGGTGCAGCCCCTGCCCGGCGAACGGTACCGGCTGCACGACCTGCTCCGTCTCTACGCCGTCGAAAAGGCCCGGACCGAGGACGCCGAGGAGGACCGCGCCGCCGCCTTGCGCCGGTACTTCTCGTGGCAGCACACGGTCGGCACGGCAGGGGACCCGCCGGGCCCGGGCACGCCGCGCGCCGCCGGCATCGACGCGGCCGGCCGTTCCGCGTTCGTCTGGGAGACGCTGCCGTGGCAGGACACAGGCGGGCGGACGGCGTACGCCGTGAACCGCCGTAGTGATGTCGGGGGTGGGATCACTTACGCCCTGGAGGGGTAGCACCCTGGTCGGAGGGGTGCTCGGCGCGGGGCGGCCGGAGTACGGCGGACGGAGAGGACATCCCATGAAGATCGCAGTCATCGGCACCGGTCTCATCGGCTCCCAGGTCGTCCGCGAACTCGCCGCGGCCGGCCACGACGCGGCCGGTCACTCCCGCTCCACCGGGGTCGACCTGCTCACCGGCGAGGGCCTCGACGAGGCGCTGCGCGGCGCCCAGGCCGTGGTGGACGTGAGCAACTCACCGACCTTCGACGAGGCGTCCCTCGACTTCTTCCGCACCTCGGTCGGCAACCTGCTCGCCGCCGCGGCGAAGGCGGGCGTCGGGCACGTCGTCACGCTGTCGATCGTGGGCGTCGACCAGGTCCCCGAACTCGCCTACTACCGGGCCAAGACGCTGCAGGAGAACCTGGTGAAGGCCGGGTCCGTCCCGTACTCGATCGTCCGCGCCACCCAGTTCATGGAGTTCATCCCGGCGGTGCTGGACGCGACCACCGACGGTGACGTCGTGCGCCTGCCGTCCACCCCGATCCAGCCCATCAGCTCCGCGGAGGTCGCCGCCGCGGTCGCAGAAGTCGCCACTGGCGCCCCGCTGCGGGGCACGCGGAACATCGCCGGGCCCGAGGTCTTCCCGCTGGACGAACTCGGCCGCATCACCCTGGAGGCGACCGGCGACGGCCGCCGCGTCGTCACCGACGACACCGCCGGCCTGTTCGCCGCCGCCAAGGGGGACGTGCTCACCGCACCCGAAGGCGCCCACCTCGCCACCACGCGCTACCGCGACTGGCTGCGGTCCCGCTGAGGGTTCTCCTTCCGGAGCCGCGCGCGGCGCCGGCGGACGGAACTTCCACGAACGGTTGGGCGCCTGAGAGCATCGAATCCCTTGACCGTACATCGATGTTCATTTGAGGTGGTGCCCTCATGATGCCCCTGCAACCGGGTGATCCGCGCCAGGTGGGACCGTACCGGCTGGAGCGGAGACTGGGCGGGGGCGGGATGGGGCAGGTGTTCCTGGGCCGCTCCCCCGGCGGACGGCCGGTCGCGGTGAAGGTGGTCCGCCCGGAACTCGCCGGGGACGCGGCGTTCCGGCGGCGGTTCGCCATGGAGGGGGAGGCCGCCCGCAGGGTCGGCGGGTTCTACACCGCCCAGGTGGTCGACGCCGATCCCCACGCGGACCCGCCGTGGCTCGTCACGGCCTTCGTCCCCGGCCCGTCACTGCTGCAGGCCGTCCAGGAAGACGGGCCGCTCCCGGCGCGGACCCTCGGCGTGCTGGGAGCGGGCCTCGCGGAGGGACTGGCCGCCATCCACCGCGCGGGCCTGGTGCACCGGGACCTCAAGCCCGGCAACATCATCCTCGCCGCCGACGGTCCCCGCGTCATCGACTTCGGCATCGTCCGCGCGCTGGACGCCGCCCACACCTCCACCGCCGTGCTCGGGACGCCCGGGTTCATGTCCCCCGAGCAGGCACGCGGACTGGACGTGGGGCCGCCCAGCGACGTGTTCGCGCTGGGCTCGGTGCTCACGTTCGCCGCGACGGGGAGCGGCCCCTTCGGCACGGGGTCGGCCGAGGCGATCGTCTACCGGATCGTCCACCAGGAGCCCGACCTGACCGGGTTGCCCGCCCACCTCGCCGGCCTGGTCCGCGCCTGCCTGGCCAAGGACCCGGAGCAACGGCCCCGCCTCGCCCAGATCCTGGACAGCCTCGCGGCCGTCCCGTCGGCCCCGTCCGACTCGGGCGGGTGGCTTCCCCCCACCGTCACCGCGCTGATCAGCCAGTACGACCGCGATTTCACGGACCGCCCCCACGACACCGCCGACACGGCGCTCACCACGCGGGCCGACCGTCGGCGGCGGCCGAGCCGCCGGGGTTTCCTACTGGCCGGACTGGGGGGCGCCGCGGGCGTTCCGGTGGTCGCCCTGCTGCGGTCACTGCCCGCGCGCGCGGGCGGTTCCCGCACCCCCGAACCGGGCCGGACCAGGGCGTCCCTCCGTCCCGGCGCTCCCGTCACCCTGTTCGAGGGCGACGGAATCGTACGGTCGATGGCGTTCAGCCCGAAGGGCGACCTCCTGGCAGCCGTCGGCGACGACGGGAAGGCCAGGCTGTGGACGGTCGACGGCAGAAGGCTCGCCAAGACCTTCACCCACAAGGTCACCAACCCGTGGAACACGCCGCTCGACCGGGTCACCTCTTTCAACCCCCAGTTCGGGACGACCTTTTCGACGGCGTTCACCCCGGACGGGTCCGGCCTGGTGGTCGGCAACGGCGACGGGACGATCGATCTGTGGAACATCGCCACGGCCGCCGTCACGACTCTCCCCTCCCCCAAGCCGGAACTGTGGAACAGCGCCACCGGCTGCGTCGCGGTCAATCCGAAGGACGGGGCGGTGGCGTTCTCCTACGACGCCCCGATCGTCAGGGTGTGGGACCCGGCCGCCCGCGCGATCAGGGCGACGCTCACCAGCGGCGACGGCTACTGGGTCCAGGCGATGGCGTACGGTCCGTCCGGCGACGTCCTGGCCACCGCCAGCGGCAACGGCAATCCCGGTAACAAGGCCGGCGACGGACTGCTCCACCTGTGGGACACCTCCACCCACGGGCAGATCGCCACGCTGGCCCGTACCAACTCCGACGTGCAGTCCCTGGCGTTCGCGCGGGACGGCAGGACGCTGGCGAACCTCCGCAACGACGGCCTGATCACGCTGTGGAACGTGCCGTCCCGGGAGCGCGCCGCCACCCTCGCCGGTCCCGGCTCCGGCGTCACCTGCATCGCGTTCGGTCCGAACGGGCTGCTGGCGGGCGGCTTCAACGACGGCACCGTCACGTTGTGGGACGTCACCGCCGGTAAGAGCGTCACCGTGCTGAGCACCGGCGCCAACACCGAGATCCAGTGCGTCGCGTTCAGCCCGGACGGCGGAACCATCACCGCCGGAGGCCGGAAGCTCACCCTCTGGACCCTCGGGTGAAGGCGGAGTCCGCCGAGGCCATGAGGGGAGGCGGCCGGCTTCAGGTCACCAGGCCCCGGCGGTACGCGTAGACGACAGCCTGCACGCGGTCGCGCAGGTCGAGCTTGGTGAGGATGCGCGACACGTACGTCTTCACGGTCTCCTGGCTGATCACCAACGTCGCGGCGATCTCGCTGTTGGACAGCCCGTTGGCGATGAGGCGCAGCACCTCCAGTTCGCGCGGGGTCAGCGCGACGTCGCCGGGCGTGGTCTCGGCGGGACGGATCCGCGCCGCGTACTTGCCGACGAGCTGCCGCGTCACCTCCGGTGCCAGCAGCGCGGCACCGGTCGCGACGGTGCGGATGCCGTGCAGCAGCTGCGCCGGCGGGGCGTCCTTGAGCAGGAACCCGCTCGCCCCCGCCCGCAGCGCCTCGTACACGTACTCGTCCAGGTTGAACGTCGTCACCACGAGCACCTTGACGGGCTTCGACACCCCGGCACCGGCCAGCAGGCGGGTCGCCTCGATGCCGTCGAGCACCGGCATCCGCACGTCCATGACCACCACGTCCGGGCGCAGGCGGTGGGCGAGGTCGACCGCGGTGCGCCCGTCCCCGCACTCGCCCACGATCTCCAGGTCGGGCTGCGCATCGATGATCGTGACGAACCCGGTGCGGATCAGCGCCTGGTCGTCGCAGACCAGGACCCGGATCGGCGCGCTCACGACGGGCTCCCCGCGGGGATGCGGGCCCGCACGACGAAGCCGCCGTCCGGCCGCCGGTCCGCGGTGAACTCGCCGCCCAGGGCGTCGACCCGTTCGCGGAGCCCGGCCAGGCCACGCCCGCTTCCGCCGGGAGAGCCGGCGCTTGAGCCGGTGCCGTCGGTGCTGACCTCCACGGTGATCTCCTTTTCGCCATGGCGCACGCCGACCTCCGTGCGGCTGCCGTGGGCGTACTTGAGGGCGTTCGTCAACGCCTCCTGCACGACCCGGAACGCCACCAGCTCGGCACTTCCGATGGTCTCCGCCGGCCTGCCCTCCTCGGTGAACTCCACCGGCTGCCCGGCCCGGCGCGTCTGCTCCACGAGCGCGTGCAGGTCGCCGACGGACGGCGTCCTGTCGCCGGTGTCCTGGTGGTCGGGGTTGAGCAGGTCGAGCAGATGCCGCAGGTCGGTGATGGCCCGCCGGCCGGTGTCGGTGACGGCGCTCAGGGTCTCGTCGAGACGATCGGGCACGGCGGTCAGGTACCGTGCCGCCTCGGCCTGCACGACCATCGCCGTCACGTGGTGGGTCACCACGTCGTGCAGTTCCCGGGCGATGCGGGCGCGTTCGGCGGCGCGGGTGGCCTCGGCGACGCGACGGCGGCGTTCGGCCTCGGCCGCCCGGGTGGAACGCATCCAGGACCCGACCCCCCACGCGCCCGCCAGCACCAGGTAGAACGTCACGAACTCTTCCGGTCCGGCGCCCGAGCCGAGCCGGCCGAGCGCGACCGCCAGCGGCACGTACGCCACCGAGGCGAGGACGGCGGTGACGCGCCGGTGACGTTCCAGATGGGCGCCCGCGCTCAGCAACGCGATCGGCAGCGCGGTGCCCGCGTACGCGTGGTAGCCGCGGAGCTGGTCGACGGCGAAGCCGAGCGCCACGAGGGCGACGCAGACGGCCGGCCACCGCCGCCGCACGGCGAGCGGCAGGCACTGCAGGGCGACCGCCACGACGGCCAGTTCGTCGAAGGGGCGGGCCGGCAGGTCGCCGACCTGCGTCCCCTGGTTGTGGAACGCCGGCAGGAGTGACACGACGGTGAGCAGCAGCGCGAGCGGGAGGTCCCGTACCGTGACGTCCCACCGCCGCCACAGGTCCGGGATGCGCCGAAGATCGGTCACTGGGAGAGGGTAGCGGTCGCGGCGGCCGGGGCGGTGCGCCGACGGCGGGGAACCAGGTTGCCACGCCGGTGGGCCAGCCACAGGAACACGATCGTCAGCAGCACGCCGAACCCGATCGCGGGCGGGCTCGCCTCCGGCCCGAACTCGCCGCCGGTGAACAGGGCCGGGCCCGACGTCTCCCCGCGCAGCAGCCCCTCCGTCGTGCCGTTGCCGGAGACCTCGGTGCTGAAGATGCCGGCCGCGGCGAAGTTCCAGCCGAAGTGCAGGCCGATCGGCACCCACAGGTTGCGGGTGGCGGCGTACGCGGCGGCCAGCATGCCGCCGGCCTCGATCGCGATCGCGATCGCGCCCCACAGGCTGGCGTGCGGGTTGGTCAGGTGCGACAGGCCGAACAGCAGGCCGGTCAGCGTCAGCGCCAGCCAGGTGCCGATGCGCTCCTCGATGATCCGGAACAGGACGCCGCGGAAGAGCAGCTCCTCCGTCACGGCGGCGGCGGCCATGAAGCCGGCCAGCCCCGCCGCGCCCTCCGGCGAGCCCAGCCCGTCGATCCGGTAACCGTCGTTGAAGGCGATGTTCCCGATGACGGCCGCGAACATCGCGACACCGATCACCAGCCCGCGGCCGACGGCGGCGGCGGCGCCCTTCACGGCCACCTCCACCGGCGCGCGGCGCTCGGTCCACCGCACCACACGTCCGTAGACGACCACCGCAAGCACGGCCGTCGCGAGGCCGAGGACCAGGGTGAGCAGCGTGTTGCCCTCCACCGCGGCGACGGCCGTGCTGCCGACGAACGCGACCGCCGCGACGGCCACGAGTTGCACCAACAGTCGCATGACGACTCCTTAGCGAGATTCCGCGGCCGGAGCGCCGCGGCGACGTGGAGAAACGCTATGGATTCGTCAGCCCCGAATCTTCACCGCACGGTGGACACTCGCGTGTAGCTCGCACGGGGGACAACCCCGCCGCGATCGCGCTTCGAGGTCCGTGCCTGGTCGAGTCGCACGCGCAACGCGGCCATTCCGTCGAGCGGCTCGGACACTTTCCTCCCTGGTGGCGGACTGCGCGCCTCACGGGTTCGGCTAGAAATAGTCGCCGAACAGGTCCTTGGTCGGCCAGGTCTTCAGGCCGTTGGCGACGGTGTGCAAGGGCGCGCTGAAGTCGGTGTAGGTGTAGGGCAGGCCGGACGGGTCGTCGCGCTGGTCGAACAGCAGCGCCCACGTCACGCCGTCGTAGCGGCGGGTCACGATCGTGCTGGTGCCGTCGTAGGCGCCGTCGTGCCAGGTGTTGCGGCCCCCGGTCACGTCCCGGACCTGCCAGCCGAAGCCGTAGTAGGAGCCGCCGGAGTTCAACCCGGTCTCCGGCTTGGCGAAGATCGAGGCGATCGAGGAGGCGTTCAGCACGCTCGTCCCGCCGTCGAGGATCGTGGTGAAGCGCACGTAGTCGACGGCGGAGGCCAGCCAGCCGCCCATCGCGGTCCGGTTCTCCACGTTGAAGGTGCCGTAGGGGGCGGGGACGGTCGTCCCGGCCGCGTCGAACACCGACGGGCCGGTGCGCTGCGAGAAGTAGGGGACCTCGCCCGGCGCGCGGTCGGCCCGCATGGTCCTGCCGGGACGCATCCGGGTGATGCCGACCGGCGCCAGGACGTGGCGTTGGACGTACTCGGCGTACCCCATGCCCGAGACCTTCTCGATGATCTGGCCGAGCAGCAGGTAGCCGTAGTTGCTGTAGGCGTAGGTGGTGCCGGGGTCGTGGTCGAGCGCCAGGCCCGCCCCGTAGCGGACCATGTGCTCCCGGGTGATCGGCAGTGGGACGTCCAGCAGCTCGGCGGTGGCGCGGTCCTTGTACGTCGGGTCGCCGGAGATGTCGCGGTCCCAGCCGCCGAGGTGCTGGAGCAGGCGCCGCACCGTCACCTTGCCGAGACGCGCGTCGAGCGACCGCCCGGGCGGCGGGGTCAGCGTCAGCAGGTCGGTGACCGGCGCCGACAGGCTCAGCCGGCCGGCCTGGACGAGCGTCATGACGGCCGTCGCGGTGATCGGCTTGCTGAGGCTGGCGAGCCGGAACAGGGACGTGGGCTGGACGTTCAGCGACGTGTCGTCGCTCCAGGTGTAGCCGCGGGCGTGCAGCAGCCTGCCGCCGCGCATCACGGCGAGCGCCCCGCACGGGATGTTCCGGTCCTGCATCAGCTTCTTGACGGCGGTGTCGAAGCCGTCCAGCCCGGCGCCCGCCGTCCCGGAGACCCGCCACGTCCGAGCCGCCGCGGCGCCCGTCCGGGCGGCCGGGCGCGACTGCGTCGAGCAGCCTCCGGCCAGGGCGGGCACCGCCAGGCCGAGCCCGGCCAGTCCCATGAGCTTGCCGAAGTCACGTCGGCGGAATTCCTGTGACACCCGTCCTCCTGGCTCGTCTCGCCACCCCTCGCAATGGGGAGATCACGGAAATTACATGATCGGGGTGGCGCGAGTGCCGCTTTCCGTCACGGTGTGGTGAGGTCGACGGAAAGTGGGATGCGGTCCAGGTTCTCCGGGAGCCGGGGACAGGTCAGGGCGGCGGTGGAGGAGGAGAAGCAATGGTCGGCCGGAGACGAACGCCCCATAATGGCCGGGCTATGCAGGGGAATCGACCGTGGTGGGCCTTGCTCGTCGCGGGACTTGCCGCGATCGTGGCGAGCGTTCTGCTCTGGAATGCGTCGTATCAGCACATACCGGTGCATTTAACCGCTCGTCTCCTCCCTCCCGGCTACAACGTCCACTCGGTGGCGTTCAGCCCGGACGGGAAGACCCTTGCCGTCGGTGGGGAGCACCGCACCGGGCCGCACGCCGAGGCGAAGGTCTGGTTGTGGGACCTGGCCGCCCGCCGGGTGTCGAACGAGATCACCGTCCCCAACACGGGCAGGGTGCCGGGTCCGGAGCGCGGAAAGACCATCGAGCGGACCTTCCCGGTCAAGTCGGTGGCCTTCAGTCCGGACGGCAGGACCCTCGCGATCGGCGGAGGCCGCGAGAAGTTCTGGCTGTGGGACCTGGCCGGGGGACGGGTGTCGAACCCCTTCACGGTGCCTCAGGGCAACTCCGCCGTATCGGTGGTGTTCAGTCCCGACGGTAAGACCCTGGCCGTCGCAGGAGAAGGGAACGTTCAGCTGCGGGACCTGACCACCCGCCGGAACACCGTCACCATCACCGAGCCCGGCGACAAAGGCGCGTCGTCGGTGGCCTTCAGCCCGGACGGCAGGACCCTGGCCCTTCAGAGGAGCGAGTACGTGCAGCTGTGGGACGTGGGCACGCGGCGGAACACCGCCACCATCGCCGCCCCGGACGGGCATCGGTTCGTCTCGGTGGCGTTCGGCCCGGACGGCAGGACCCTGGCCACCAGCGGATTCGACGCGAAGAACAACGGAGAGGTCCGGTTGTGGGACGTGGCCGCCCGCCGGAGTACCGCCGTCGTCCCCTCGCGGCATGGACACGCGTTCTACTCCGTGGTGTTCAGCCCCGATGGCGCGACTCTGGCCATCGGGGGAGATCAGGACCTGCGGCTGTGGCACGTCGCCGACCGCCGGTACCTCGCCGTCGTCAACACCGGCGACGAGGGCGTCAGCAGCGTCGACGCGGTCGCGTTCAGCCCGGACGGGCGGACGGTGGCCGCGGGCGGATACGGAATCAGGCTGTGGCGGGAGGATGGAGATGACTGACCGCGTGGTGATCACACACGCCTGGCGGCCGCTGTACGAGGCGGGCGTCGTCGGCGTGGGCCTGGCGGCCATCACAGCCCTGGCCATGAGGGTGCTGTCCTTCCTCGACGATGGTGGCGGCCCTGCGGAGCCCGACCGCATGTGGGGGCTGGGATGGCACGCGGGGACGCTGGCCCTCGCGGGTGTCATCGCGGTCCTGTTCGCCCTGGCGATGATCGACGCCGGACGTGCGAGCGACGCCGGACGTGCGGAGAGCGCCTACGGGGGCATCGGCACCGCACAGAGATTCGGCCTGGTGCTCGGCGTGGGGGCGTGGCTGCTGGCCGGACTGTACACGCTCGCGGTGTGGTTCGTCCTCCGCGGAGTCTGCGAAGACGGCGGGCGAGGCTCGTTCGAGTGCGTACACCGCCCAGGTCCGGTCCTCAACGTCCTCGGGGTGACGGCCTCGCTGGCACCGACCCTCGTGCTGTGGGTCCTGTTCCGGAAGGGGCGCCGTTCACGGGTGGCCGCATGGCTGTCGCCAGTCCTGGTCATCGGCCTGTATGCGCTGGCACTCCTCCTGTGGGAGCCTCATATCGGCCTTGGAGTGCCGCTCCGCCCCGAACCGGACTTCTGAAACACCCCCTGAAACCGCCGGCCCTCGGAGCCGGCTCGCCGGCTCAGGCGCCGCCGGCCTGCCCTGCGGACGGGGCGAAGACTCCGGCATCCCACAGGACGCGCACATGGTCGATCAGCGGCGACCCGAGGGCCCGAAGCGCGTCCGGGTCGTTGTCGGCCACGGCCGTGGTCACCATCGCGCTGGTCGCCGCCACGATCACCCGGCAGGCGAAGCGACCGGGCTCGTCCGTCACCCCCAGCAGGTCGGCGAGCGCTTCGGTGATGGACTCCTGCAACCGGGCGCGCCGCTGGAGCGCCTCGGGCCCGGCCGCGTGCACCTCCACGAGGAAGAGCCGCGCGTAGGACATCTCCTCGGACAGCGCGCGCAGGTACGCGGTGATCGCCCGCTCGAACAACCCCAGCCGGTCCCCCGCGGCCTCGGCGGGCGGCCCGCCGTCGCGCGCCCAGCCCGCGCCGTCGTCGACCGCCTCGGCGATCCGCTGCAACAGCAGCTCGCCCGCCGCCTCGAAGGCGGCCATGAAGCAGTCCAGCTTGGACTCGAAAAGCTCGTAGAAACTCTGCCGCGACACCACGGCGCGCTTGAGCACGTCCGCCACCGACGTGGCCACGTACCCCTTCTCCGCCATCACATCGGCCATCGCGCGGCACAACCGCGACCGCTGGATGCGCTGCACCTCCGCGCGTGGCAGAGCGTGGCGCCCGCGAGGCAGGCGGCGGGCCCCGGACTCCTGCATCCGACCACGATAAAGGACATACCACTCGATCACTCAGACGGTATTGTCTTTCTGAGGACCGGGAGGTGGTTTGTGCAACCGCTGGAGACGTCGGACCCCGTTCAGATCGGGCACTACCGGATGCTCGCCCAGCTCGGCCGGGGCGGCATGGGGCGGGTTCTGCTGGGCGGCGGACCGGACGGGCGGCTGGTCGCGGTCAAGCTGGTGGACGAGCAGTTCGTGAACGACGACGGGTTCCGCGCCCGGTTCCGCCGCGAGGTGCGGGCCTCCCGCAAGGTCGCCGGCGCCTACACCGCGGCGGTGATCGACGCGGACGCCGAGGCGCCGGAGCCCTGGCTGGCGTCGGTCTACGTGCCCGGGCCGTCGCTGCGCGAGGTGATCGACACCATCGGCCCGCTGGCGGCCGAGCCGGCGCTGCGGCTGGCCGCGGGCCTCGCCGCGGCGCTGATCGAGGTCCACCGGGCCGAGCTGGTGCACCGGGACCTCAAACCGTCCAACGTGCTGCTCACCGACGACGGCCTGCGGGTGATCGACTTCGGCATCGCGCGGGCGACCGAGATCGAGGACGGCACCCAGGTCACCCGCACCGGCGCCCTGGTCGGCACCCCCGGTTTCATGTCACCGGAACAGGCCCTCGGCCAGGCCCTGACCACCGCCAGCGACATCTTCTCGCTGGGCTCGGTGCTGGTGTACGCCTGCACCGGCCGGGGGCCGTTCCATGCGCGGAACACCCCGCAGACCCTGCACAACGTGATCCACGCCGACCCCGTCCTGGGGACGCTCCCCGACCGGCTCCGCGACATCGTCCCGGCCTGCCTGGCCAAGGACCCGGCCGCCCGGCCGAAGCCCGCCGACCTGCTGAACGCGATCGGCGAGGTGGCGCCGGCCGCCCGCCCCTGGCCGGCACCGGTGCACGAGCTCATCGCGCGGCAGGACGCCGAGGTCGCCCGGTTGCTACGCGCCCCTGAACCCCAGGTGCCGTACGGACCGCCCCGCGTTCCCCCCGGCGTCCCACCGGCTTCTCACCACGGCTCTCACCCCGGAGTCCCACCGGCCTCTCACCCCGGCGTTTCAGCCGGCCCTCAACCGAGCCTTCACCCCGGTGTCCCGCCCGGCGTCTCCTACGGTGTTCCACCCGGCGTTCCGGCGGGTGCGCCGGGGGGCGTCGGCATGGCGCAGCCGCCCGGCCCCGGGGGCGGACGTCCGGGCGGTGCGGCTCCGGCCAGGCCTGACCGGAGGCGCGTTCTGCTGATGGCGGGCGGCGGCGCCGTCCTCGGCCTCAGCGCGATCGGCGGCACCATCGCGTGGGCGTTGCGCGGGGACGACAAGCCCGAACCCAGGCGGAGCGGTGCGTCCGGCGGAGCGGCCGCGTCACCGCTGGCCACCCTGACCGGCCACGCCGGTTCGATCCACTACGCGGAGTTCAACCCGAGCGGGGAGCTGCTGGTCACCGCCGGCGAGGACGGCACGGTGCGGCTGTGGGACGTCAGCGCCCGGCAGATCTCCGGCGAACCGCTCAAGGTGGCCGCCGAGTCCGCCCGCAAGGCGACGTTCGACAGGGTGGGAGAGCTGCTGGCCACCGCGAGCGTGGACGGTGCCGTCAAGCTGTGGGACGTCAAGACCCGCCGCCAGGTCGGTGAGACCCTCGGCGTGCCCATGTTCGACTTCAGCGACCGGCCCGGCCCGGTGAGCGACGTGACCTTCAGCCCGGACGGGGACACGCTGGCCGCCGCGGGCACCAAGATGCTGCAGATGTGGGACACCGACTCCCGCGACAAGACCGGCACGCTGACCTTCGACAAGGTCAACCTGATGACGCAGATCGCCTTCAGCGGCGACGGGCGGCTCCTGGCCATTCCCGACGACCAGCTCATCCGGGTGTGGGACGCCGGCTCCCGCAAGCAGGTCGGTCAGTCCCTCCTCGGACACACCGCCAAGATCGCCCACGCGGTGATGAGCCCGGACGGCCGGACGCTGGCCACCGGCGGCTGGGACACGACCATACGGCTGTGGGACATCCAGAGCAGGACGCCGATCGGGCAGCCGATGCGCGGCCACTCCCACGTCATCCAGGGGCTGGCGTTCAGCCACGACGGGCGGTTCCTGGCCAGCGTCAGTCACGACGCCACGGCACGGCTGTGGGACGTGGCCAAGCGCGCGCCCATCGGAAAACCGCTCACCAGCGGGGTCAAGACCGCCAGCGCCGTGGCGTTCAGTCCGGACGGGAGACTCCTGGCCACCGCGGGCGACAAGACCGTGTTCCTGTGGAACGTCGCCGACCGCACCAGCAGCTGACCCACCCCGCCCACCAGCCGCTCGTCCACCGGCCGCGGGGGCGGCCGTACCGGAATCGAGGTTGCCCATGCGGCCGCTCACCGCGTCCGATCCGGTCCGGATCGGGCACTACCGGATGCTCGCCGAGCTCGGCCGGGGCGGGATGGGCCGCGTGCTGCTGGGGTCGGCGCCCGACGGGCGGCTGGTCGCGCTCAAGCTGGTGCACGCCCGGCTCGTCGGCGCCCCCGGCTTCCGCGACCGGTTCCGCCACGAGGTGGCGGCCACCCGCACGGTGTCCGGCGCGTACACGGCGGCGGTGCTCGACGCGGACGCGGACGCGCCGTCCCCCTGGCTGGCGTCGGTGTACGTGCCGGGGCCGTCGTTGCGGGAGGCGGTCCGGGCGGCCGGTCCGCTGCCCGAGCAGGCGGCGCTGCGCCTGGCGGCCGGGCTGGCCGCCGCGCTCCTGGAGATCCACCGGGCCGGGCTCGTGCACTGCGACCTCAAGCCGTCCAACGTGCTGCTGGCCGCGGACGGCCCGAAAGTGATCGACTTCGGTGTCGCGCGGGCCATCGAGGCCGACGGCGGCGACCAGGCCGAGGCCTCCCCGCTCGCCGGCACGCCCGGATACATGTCGCCCGAGCAGGCCCAGGAGGGGCCGGGGACCACGGCCGGGGACGTGTTCTCGCTGGGCTCGGTGCTGGTGTACGCCTGCACCGGCCAGGGGCCCTTCGAGGGCCCGGGCATCGCACAGGCGCTCTACAACGTGGTGCACGCCGAACCCGACCTGGCCGCCGTGCCCGGCCGGCTCCGCCCGATCGTCGCGGCCTGCCTGGCCAAGGATCCGGACCAGCGGCCGACGCCCGACCGGCTGGCCGCGATGATCGGCGCGGTCGCCCCGGCCACCCGGCCCTGGCCGCCCGCGGTGCAGCAGATGATCGAGGAACGGCGGGCCGCGATCGCGAGGATGCTCGGCCCCGTCGCCGGCCCGCCGCAGACGCCGACCGTGATCGACCCGGTGTCCGGCCCGCACGGCCCCCGCCGCGGCCTGTTGTCCGTCCTCGGCACCCGCCGGGGCGTATCGTTCGCGGGCGGCGCACTCGCCGTGGCGGTGGCGGTGACCGCGGTCGTGATCGTGGCGCCGTGGTCGGGGTCGGGGTCGGCCGCGCGGACCGCCCCACAGCCGTCCCGATCCGCGGCCCCGCCCGCCCACTGGCAGCTGCGCGGGCACACCGCGGCCGTGTACGACGTGGCGTTCAGCCCGGACGGCCGGACGCTGGCCAGCGCGAGCGACGACGGCACGGTCCGGCTGTGGGACGTGCCGAGCCGGAAGCAGCGCGGTACGCCCATCCGTCACCCCGACGGCCTCAACGCTCTGGCGATCAGCCATGACGGCAGCGCCCTGTACACCGCGGGCGACGACGGCTACCTCAGGATCTGGCCGATGTCGGGCCGCGGCCGTTCGAGTGGTTTCGAGACCGGGCTCGGCCCGCTCACCGAGATGGCCCTGAGTCCCGACGGCCGCGTCCTGGCCACCAGCAACTCGGCCCAGTCCGTGCGGCTGTGGGACCTGGACGACGGGAAGGTGGGGCCGCTGCTGGAGACCGAGGCCGGCGGCGTCGAGGCCCTGGCGTTCGCTCCGGACAGCCGCACCCTGGCCATCGGCACGACCGGCACCGAGAAGAACCTCGACACCGGCAACACCCAGGGCCTGGCGCAACTGTGGGAGGTGTACGACCGGAAGAAACTCGGGGAGAACTTCTCCGGGCACGACTCCTGGACGCAGGGCGTGGCGTTCAGCCCCGACGGACGGACGCTGGCCGTCGCGGGCGGCGAGATCACACGCCTGTGGAACGTGTCCCGGCACCAGGAGGTCGGCGCCCCGTACCGCTGCGACGGCCGCTGCTACACCGTGGCGTTCAGTCCCGACGGCCGCACCCTGGCGGCCGGGGGTTCGGGCACCACCGTCCGGCTGTGGAACGTGGCCGACCACCGGCAGATCGGCCCCACCCTCAGCGGCAGCAACGGCGTCATCTTCAGCGTGCGGTTCAGCCCGGACGGCCGTACCGTCGCCACCGGCGGCGGGGACGGCACCGTACGCCTGTGGCCGGTGCCCGGGAAGGGCTAGACGTCGGCAGCCCAGTGGTGGACAGCCTGGTGAAGTGACGTTTCCAGCGGTCGTGGCATGGGACGTCGCGGCGCGCCGCCCGCGGCGGCGTGTGAGTGGCGCGCCGGGCCCTGCCGCACCGACCCTCACCGCTGCGGCCACCGGCGCGGGCGCGTGCGGCCGTGGACGCGCGTCGGCCCGTCCCAGGGACACGAGGCCGGGACGGGCCGATGGGATGGGACACGGCGTCCGCCGGTCGACCCTGACGGCGAACAACCGGCAAGGGCCCGACGGTGGACTACCGGGTCCGTGTCACCCGGGCGTTCAGTTCTCCGAGCCGAGTTCGGGGAGGTTCTCCGCCAGCGGCACGAACTCGGTCGCCGTCAGCAGCCCGTCGTTGTCGGTGTCGTACTCGGCGAACAGCGCCCTGACGATCCCGGACAGATCATTCACCTCGGCCGCCGGGAACATCCCCGCAATCGCCGCGGTCACCTCTTCCACGGTGAGCCGCCCATCCCCATCGGTGTCGTATCGAGCGAACACCGCCTCGTACTGATCGGACATGATTCCCTTCCGCGACGCAGCCGTGACCCCTGATCGTAACGACTTCCGGACGAGACGACCGCCCCGGACGGCACGAACGCCCACGTACCGGGCCGATGCCCACGTGCCGGGGCGGCCTGGCCGCTGCCCGTCCCACGCAGGCCGCCGCGTCACCGTGGCCTGCCCCCAGCAGGAGGGGCGGGGCGTCCGCCGTGTCAGCGACCCGTGGGCATCGAGATCAGGAACCGGGGATTGGCCGCGCCGGACGGGACGCACACCGCGCCGCCCACCGGGAGCCTGCCGTCGAACTCGTCGCGGATCGCCCGCTGCACGCGCAGCTGGATGCCCGCCCCGAGGTGCCTCTTGATGACCGCGTCGACGCCGCCGTCCATCCGGCCGCGGGAATTGGGAATTCATCCTCCGCCGGGCACGCGGCTCAAGGTGACGGAGACGAAGGCCGAGCGCGGCGGCCTGTGCACCGTGAAACTGACCGAACTGGAAGAACAGCCCCTGGTGACGTGACCACTCGCGCCTTGTTCCTGTTCAGTCGCGCCCCCGGACGGCCGTGTGGACGATTTCGGCGACGTTGTAGCCGAGGAGGCTCGCCACGTCGACCAGTCCGGGGGTGCTCAGGACCGAGTTGGCTTCACCGGCGTTGAGGCTGCGATGCCAGCGGGTGTCCTCCTTGGGCTTCTCGTCATTCCAGTACGCCCGCGCGTGGGCGACGAACTTCTCCGCCTCCGCGCGCCCGGGTCCGTCCAGGCGCTCGATGAACTTGTCGAGCTGGTCCTTGCCCACGTAGGGCACGAAGGAGCTCCAGTTCCCGCCGGTGTCGTGCAGCCTGGTGTTGTCCGGCTCGGCGTCCAGCGGCAGATGCAGGAAGGCGCTCAGGCGTTCCAGTGAACGTTCCGGGTCCGCCATGTAGTCCTCGTAGCGCATCGTCAGAACCGGGAGCCCGAACGTGTTGACGGTGCGGAGGGCGTCGACGTAGGTGTCCCGCCAGATTTCGGCTCCCTGCCACAGCGGCTCGCCCGTCCGGTTGCGGTGGCTGATCGCGAAGGCGATCGGGTTCCGCACCGAGGCGATCACGTTCACCGGGGTGCGGTTCGCCGGGTCGGCGCTCCGCTGTTCGACGGCGCGCCGCAGCCATGCGACGTACTTGCTGCCGTCGATGATGACGGAGACGCCGAGCGACCGCGCGAACTGCCCGTGCATGCCGAGGATGTCGTCGTACGTCACGCGCTCCCGCAGCGCGTCGGTGAAGTGCCGGCACTGCCTGCCGAGCAGGGAGCAGGGGCCGCACTCCCGTCCGGAGGTCGGGTGGCTGAGGTCCGGGAACTGCGTGAAGTTGTTCAGCTCACCGACGTAGTGGGCCTTCCTGATGCGGGTGGTCATGTCGCGCCCGATCAGCGTCGAGCCTGAGAACAGGGTGCCGACGACGAACACCGACGCCGGGGGCCGGTCCTGCGCCTTGGACAGTCTCAGCCGAATGTTCGTGAGCCTTCCAGGGGCCTCTTGTGTCTCAGCGTCCATTTTCACGTCCACGGGTCAGGATCCGAATGCCCTCGTACCCGGTGACGCCTGGACGGACGTGTCGCCGTGGTTTGAGGAAGTCGTCTCGCGCGCCCTCACCGGCCAGGGCGGAAGGGGCGAGATGACCGCGCCAGACATTGTGCCCGTTACCAGCGAGGACTGCAGCAGCGCTCCGGGGCGTACGGCACTCGACCCGGCGGCGACGTCGGCCGCAGGAATGTGACGAAAGGTAGTTGTGTGCTTGCCCAGCGTGCGGAGGGGCCACGTGCGTTGACAGTATGTGATCGTGGCGGGCTACCGGTCGGGGTGGTGGCGGAGTCTGGGGGCCACGGCCCTGGGCGTGCTGATCCTGACGATCTCCATCGGTCTGGTCGTGGTGCTGCGCCGGAGCGGGCTGCAGACCGCGGCGAACTGGGCTCAGCTGGCGTCGATCCCCCTGGCGGTCGTCCCGCTCGTGCCCAGCGTGGTCGCCGGGTGGCGGCGAGCGGGTCGGGACGCGCGGACGTCCACTCCCGAGCAGCTCGATCGGGCCCGGGAGACCTTGGCCGGGCTGGTGTCGGAGCAGTGGCGTGAGGAGATCCGGGTCCGCCGGCTGGACGATCCGGCTCCGATGGCCGTGCGGTGGCGGCTGACCGAGCTGCCCGTGATGGATCATTCCGCGCACATCGTCCGGGCTCGCAGGTTCCCGTTCGGCGCAGACCGGCCGCGGCTCGACGGCCGCAGCGACCGCGTCGCCGACCTGGTGCGGGCGTACCGTGACCTGCCCCGCCGCCGCCTGGTGATCCTCGGGGAGCCGGGCATGGGCAAGACCACGCTCGCCGTCCTGCTGCTGCGCCGGCTGCTCCAGGAACGGCGGCCGGGAGAGCGGGTCCCCGTCATGGTGTCGCTGTCGGGCTGGGACCCCGGCGCCGTGTCGTTCGACGAGTGGCTCGCCGGTCGGCTCACCGAGACCTATCCGGCGTTGCGCGCGAACGCCTTCGGCCCGGACGCGCCCAGGGCCCTGGTGCGCGAACGCCGCGTCCTGCCGGTCCTCGACGGTCTGGACGAGCTGCCCGAACCATCGCGCCCCCAAGTGATCAGCGCGCTGAACGAGGCCCTGACCGAGGACGATCCGGTCATCCTCACCTGCCGCACCGCCGAGTACGAGGCCGCCGTGAACGCGCCGGGCGGCGACGTCCTCACCGCGGGGGCGGTCGTCGAGCCCCGCCCCCTGCGGTCGGCCGACATCGCCGCCTACGTGACCCACAGCCTGCCGCCGCGTCCTTGCGGCGCGTGGCCCGACCTGCTCGCCGCCCTCGCCGCGGGCGAGCGCACGCCGCTCACCCGGGCGCTCGCCACCCCGCTGGCCCTGTGGCTCCTGCGCAAGGTCTACATCGACACGCGGACCGACCCGGCCCCGCTCCTGGACGCGTCGCGTTTCACCGGCCCCGGCGCGATCGTCGACCATCTGCTCGACGACCTCGTCGACGCCCTGGTCCCCGCGAACCGCGACGCACGGGACGAGGGCCGCCCGTCACGGCCGCGCCGCGCCCACCGGCCGGAGGACGTCCGCCGCTGGCTGTCGTACCTGGCGCTTCATCTGCGGGCGGCCGGCACCACCGACATCGCCTGGTGGCACCTGCCCGGGATGCTGCCGCGCCGCACCGTCGACAACCTCACCGCCCTCGCGGTCGGGCTGCCGGCCGGTGTCACCCTGGCACTGACGAACCTGGTCATCTTCGGGATCAGCGACAAGCTGGGCAACGCGCTCGCGTACGGGCCGGCCTTCGTGGTCATGCACCGGGTGTTCACCTGGCGACCGGCCCGCGCGACCGCCGGACGGCGGGACCAATGCCTGCGCAGGGCCGCGCAGTGGCTCGTCGGCGGCCTGCTCTTCGCGTTGACGTGCGGCTTCGGCGACGCCCTCACCGACGGGCTCCGCGACGGCCTCTCGGACGGGCTGACGATCGGCCTCGCCGACGGGCTCGGCGTGGGACTCGCGTACGGCCTGGCGACCGGCTTCTTCGGCGCCGGCGGGCCGGACGCCGAACCCGTCCACGCCGACTTCCGGCTTCGCGGCCGCGTCCGTTCCCTGCTCCGGCACGTCGCGATCTGGTTCGCCGGGGGGCTGCTGCTGGGACCGGCGGTCGGGCTCGTGGACGTGCTGGCGGGCGCGTTGGGGAACGAGGCGGTGTACGTGGTCACGGACGGCCTCACCGACCAGTCGCGCATGTACTACGCGCTGAGCATCACGTTCGGTCTCACGTTCGGGGTCGGGCTGGGAATCCGGAACTGGTCGCGCGTCCCCCAGGCCACCGGCCCGCCGCAGACCCCGCGCCAGTCGCTTCGCCGCGATCTGCTGGTCGCGTGCCTGGAGGCCCACACCCTGGGGCTGGCGGTCGGTCTGGCCTTCGGGCTCGCGACGGGCATGGTGGCCGGCCCCGTGAACGGGGTCAGCTACGGGCTGCTGTTCGGCCTCACGTTCGCCCTCATGATCGGGTTGAGGAGCTGCAGCGGCACGTACCTGGTGGCGCTGCTGTACCTGCGCTCGCGCCGGGTGGCGCCGCTTCGCCTGATGCGGTTCCTGGAGGACGCCCACCGGCTCGGGCTGCTGCGTCAGACCGGAACCGTCCACCAGTTCCGGAACGGCAAGCTCCAAGACCGGCTCGCGGCCCACCACACGAGTGACACCGGCAGGCCCCCGGTCGGCCCCAGGCCCCGGCATGTCGCCCCTCATGGAGCACCGCGTCGGCGGGCTCGACGGGAGTGACACGGGAGCAACGAGGAGATCGCCGCCCGGCTCGTGATCAGCCCGGCCACGGCCCGCACCCACGCCAGCCGCGCCATGGTCAAGCTCGGCGCCCGCGACCGCGCCCAGCTGGTGGTGTTCGCCTACCAGTCCGGCCTGGCCGGCTGACATCGGCGCGGGGGGGTGCGGTGGCCGGCCGCCGCGAACGTTTGCCGGGCGGCCGGAGGGTAGGGCAGCACACAGATAGCGAGGTGATACCCATGACGTACACAGCGCAGATGCTGGACACCTATCCGGCCGAGATCAACCTGGAGCACGACCGGCTGTCCCGTGTCATCGACGCGCTGACCAGCTGCGCGCAGGCCTGCACCGCCTGCGCCGACGCCTGTCTGTCGGAGCCCGCCGACGAACTGCCCAGGCTGGCCCGTTGCATCCGCGACAACCTCGACTGCGCCGACATCTGCACGGCCACCGCCGCCGTGCTGTCACGGCACACCGGTTACGACGCCCGGCTGACCAAGGCCCAGGTGGAAGCGGCCATTCAGGCCACCAAGACCTGCGGGGACTCCTGCGCCGAGCACAGCGAGCAGCACGAGCACTGCCGCCTGTGCGCCCAGTCCTGCCAGGAGACCGAGCAGGCCCTCAGGGACCTGGTGCCTCACCTCACGCCGAGCGGCGCGGGTGTGCAGCAGCCGCACCAGGCGGCGCCTCAGCAGGGCATCTGAACGGGAGCGTCCCGACCTCACGCTCCACGCGCACGATCGCGTACCTGGGCGTGAGGTCGGAGCATCCCGTCCGGCTCACCTGTGGAGGGCGGTGTAGAGGGAGGGGCGGCGGTCGCGGAGGAGGTCGTTGCGGGGGGTGATGGCCTTGGACGCGGCGTTGTCCAGGTCGACGTCGGCGGTGGCGTGGGCGCCCTCGGCGAGCACCCAGCCGTCGGCGCCGACGATCGTCGTCCCGGCGGTCCACTCCTGGCTGGTCGTCGTGGACTCGGTGGAGGAGGCGTTCGCGGTCGCCGACGGCTACGCCGCCGAGCACCGCCGGGCGCTGGAGTCGATGCGCGACTACGGCGCGCTGTTCCTCGGCGAGGGCACCTGCGTGTCGTACGGCGACAAGGTCATCGGCACCAACCACGTCCTGCCGACGCGCGGCGCGGCCCGGTACACCGGCGGGCTGTGGGTCGGCAAGTACCTCAAGACCGTCACCTACCAGGAGGTCACCGACCCGGCGGCGAGCGCCCGGCTCGGCGAGGTCTGCGGCCGCGCCTCGCGGGTCGAGCTGTTCGAGGGGCACGCCCGCTCCGGCGACGTCCGCGCCGCCCGCTTCGGCGACGCGTCCCTCCCCTGGCGCGACGAGGCGTACGCGTGAACAGCAACCGGATCGCCGGGCGCACCGCACTGGTGACCGGCGGCGGCAACGGCCTCGGGCTCGCCATGGCCCGGGCCCTGGCGGACGCCGGCGCCCGGGTGATCGCGGTGGGCCGGGACCGGGCCAAGACGGAGGCGGCCGTGGCCGGGCTCTCCACGCCGGGCCGGGCCGCCGCCTGCGACGTCTCCGACCCGAGCAGCGTCGCGGCCCTCGCCGCCGAGCTGGCCGACGAGGAGATCTCCGTCCTGGTCAACAACGCCGGCGTACCGGGGCCCGTCAAACCGCTGACCGAGATCGAACCCGCCGAATGGGACGCGGTCTTCGACGTCAACGTCCGCGGCGTCTACCTCATGTGCCGGACGTTCCTGCCGCCCATGGTGGAGCGCGGCGCGGGCGACGTGGTCAACGTCGCGTCGGTCAGCGGCAAGCGTCCGCTCACCGCGCGCACCCCGTACTGCGCGTCCAAGATGGCGGTGATCGGGCTGACGACCACGCTGGCCGCCGAGGTCGGCCCGGCGGGCGTGACCGTCAACTCCCTGTCCCCCGGCCCGGTCGCGGGCCCGCGGATGGAGCGCAACTTCCGGCTGGAGGCCGAGCGCACCGGCACGTCCTACGAGGAGGCCGAGCGGGCGTTCGTCTCCCGCTCGGCGCTGGGCCGCATGGTCACCGAGGAGGAGGTCGCGGCGGCGCTGCTGGCGATGCTGTCGATGCCGGGCCTGTGCGCGGCCGACATCGACCTGTCCGCAGGAATGGTGGCGCGGTGAGGCAACGGGTGCGCGATGGGGAGACCCTGGTCGGCGGCCTGCTGCGCATGCCCGGCGAGTTCCTCGTCGAGCTCGCCGGGGTCGCCGGGCTGGACTACGTCGTCATCGACTGCGAGCACGGCCCGGCCGACCTGGTCGCCCTGCAGCACCATCTGACCGCGGCGCAGGCGCACGGCCTGCCCGTGCTGGTCAGGGTGGGGCAGGACGATCCGGGCCTGATCCTGCGCGTGCTCGACCTCGGCGCGGCGGGCATCATCGTCCCGCACGTGGACCCCCCCGAGGACGCCCGCCGCGCCGTCGCCGCCGCGCACTACCCGCCGCTCGGCGAACGGGGCTTCGCCACCTACAGCAGGGCGGGCCGGTTCGGAGCCGCGAGCATCCCCGACCACCTGCGGGACACCGCGGACCGCACGCTCGTCGTGGTCATGGCCGAGACCCCTCAGGCCTGCGCCAACGCCCCGGCCATCCTCGCCGTCGAGGGCGTCGACGCGATCATGATCGGCCCCGCCGACCTGTCGGTCGCGATGGGCCTGACCGGCGGCGCCGCCGAGCCCGCCGTCCAGGAAGCCACCGCCCGGGTCCGCTCCGCCGCCGAGGCGTCCGGCACCCCGATGATGACGATCGTCAACTCACCACCCCAGGCCGCCGAGGCCCCACCGGGCCTGATCGTCTACAACCTGGCCCACGTCCTACTAACAACCTTCCGAACCCTCACCGAACCCCGCCCCACCCCCTAACCCCCGGCCCGCGCGCCACCCCGACGCGCGGGCCGCATCAGCCCCCACGACCAACCTCCATCCGGGAATACGGCGCCCTCCGGAGAGCGGACCTTCGAAGAAGGCGGCTTAGCGGTCTGGCAGCGTCCTCGTCTTCCGCTTGAAACGGACGTGCTCACACCAGTCCCGGAGGGGCGTACTCCCGTTCGTGGTACCAGGCGATCGCCGGCACCAGCGGAGCATCCTGGGCCTGCCGGAGAACCAGCTCGGCGTGGTTGCTGCCACGTATCACCGGCCACTGGTCCACCCGCAGCGTCCACGTCCGCCGGTCCCCGTCACGGATCACCATGCGGCCGTTGCAGTAGATCTTGAACACCATGTTGTGGCCGAGCTTCAGATTCAGCCCGTCAGACGACCGCCCCTCGTACCTCAGCCGGAGGAACTCCCCGGAAACCGAGCGGACCCGCAGCCTCGCCCTGCCATGTCCCGGGCCGGGGAAGTCCTCTCCCCGCACCTCGTAGCCCAGGAAGGACTTGGTGAAGGCGTCCTCGGGCGAATAGAAGGGAGTGAAGGCTCGGTAGACCGTATGGATTCGGGTCTGGCCGCCCTCCTCGTATTCGAGCACGAAGTCGAAACCGGGACGGTGCAGGTTAAGCCGGTCGTACCCGATGGGGTCGGCCAGACCGGCGACGATCGCCTCGTCGGCGTCCACTCCGGCGTTGTCGTACACCACCGCGTCCGGGAACAGGGCGCCGATCCGGCGGCGTACGTAGGGGATGCGGCTCATCCCGCCGGCGAGAAGCACGTAGTCGATGTCGCCGGCGAGCCGGTCGTCGCGCATCTCCCGGAGCCCTGTGGGGGAGTGCGTGAAGTTCTCGGTCTGCTTGGCGGCCCGCAGCGCGGCCCACACCAGCCGCACCGCCTCGTCCATCTGCGGTTTGAAGCACTCTTCCAGTTGCCGCCTGGTGTAGGTCACCACGGGCAGCTGAATCGTCTTAACCCCTTGGAAGAGAATTCGGTGCCGCTCGCGCGTGGACAACTGGATCTTCCCTTTGCGTGCCTCGCGAAGTATCACGGCTTGCATCCATTCGGAGTGCAGCTGGTCGGCGCTCGCGCTGCGCTGGTCGATCAGCGTCTCCGTCAGCTCGGCCGCGATGGCAGTGTCCAGACGATCACCCGCCAGCTGGCGTCCGAGCGCCGACAGCACGGAGATCGAGGGGGACGGACCGCCCTCCACCTCCAGGACCGCGATGTCGAGAGTGCCGCCGCCCATGTCGAAGACGAGCACCCGCCCCTGCGGCCGTTCGCCGTGGCTGAGGTACCGGTCGGTCAGCCAGGCGATCCCGGCGGCGATGGGTTCGTCGATCAGTGCGGAGGGGGACACCGGGAGCCCCGCCTGCACGGCGAGCCCGCGAAGGCGCGCCCGCTGTTCGCCGTCCCACATGGCGGGGCAGCCGAGCCGGACCTCGTCGCTGACGCTGAGCGGCCTGCCCGCGGCCTCCGCCCGCCGGGCGATCTCGCCCAGCAGCGAGACGATCACGTGGTCCGCGTCGATCTGCCGTGACCCGGAGTCGTCGGTGATCTGGACGTACCTGCGGCCGTCGGTGATCGCGCCCTTGACCGACCGGATGATCTGCTCGATGGGCAGATTCTCCGCGTCCTCGCCGAGGAGCAGCTGACCGCCCCGATACCCAGCCAGCGAGGGGAACCAGGTCCGGCTGCGCCCCAGGGGGACGACATCGACCGGCAGTGTTCCGCTGCGTTCCGCCAGCAGCGAGGTGGACGTTCCGAAATCGACTCCAATGGCCCGCTCCGCCATCCAGTCCCCTCCACTGTTGATCTCTCGGATCGACATTAGAGGAGGGGAAGGACATTGTTGGGAGATGCCTCCCCGTCGCGACAAAAGCGGCCGGATTAGGTCATCCGAATCACGTTTCGGGCACGCTCACCAGCGCCCGGAACAGCACGAGGTTCTCATCATCCGATCGCCAGCGGTAGCCCGGTCGCAGCACCGTGACGGTCTGGCCGTCCTGTGGCGCGCCCACGAGCGGCTCATGTGTCTCCCGGTCGAACGTCGTTTCGACGCCGACGTCACCGATCGGCTCGAGTTCCTGGTCGGAGGCCAGCGCCCGAACCCGTTCCATCACCACATCGGGGTCGGCCTTACCGGCGGCCAGCTCTTCTACCTCGGCGGCAAGGTCTGCGAGGGAACGGACTGCATCGATCTTCACCTGCCGCTCCTGGGCGGCGCGCATGGACACCGATTGCCTGTGCGTCTCGCGCAGGCGGGCTTCCAGACGCTCGAGCTGCCCGAGCAGATCACGATTCCGTGCCTCAGCCTGCTCGGCACGCTCGGCGGCGAGCCGGGCATCGGTCCGCGCCCGCTCCAGCTCCTCTTCCAGGCGGGACATCCGGTCGTCCTGAGCCAGCAGCCGCAGCCAGTCCTCGACGGCCGGGTCGCTCGCGGCCACGCGCCGGAAGGCGTTCGTTACTGCTGCGGGCGGCACCTGTTGGACGAACTCTGTCGGCATGCCCATCAGCCTGGCCAGCCTGACCCGGCTGGTCACGTTCGGCAGTTCCCGCGCCAGCAACGGAGCGAGGATGCGTTCGGCCACGTCGGGCCGGGCGGTGACACGGCTGAGAGTACCGGCCGCGGCCTCGGCCAGGGCCGTCGCGGTCGCCCCTTCCCACCAGATCTCCTCGGTGACGCGCTCCGGCCAAGCCCGCGCGACCGCCGCCACCAGGACGGCCCTGCCGCCGTGCCGGGTGAACGGCAGTACGGCGGCCAGCCGGGCGACGGTATCAAGGTCCAAGGCGACGGCGTCTCGTTCTTTCGTCGACACCGAGGCCAGGTGCTCGCCAACCACCTTGACGACACGGTCCAGGACGGCGAGTGCATCCTTTCCCGGGTCGACGGCGACGGCGGCGGCCAACCTGATCAGCGCTGGAGCGGTCTGGAAGGGAGCCGGCTTCTCGGCCGCCCGGCGCAGCAGGCGAAGGGCCGCCGCGCTGAGCGCACGGTCCGGCGGTTGCCGTTCCCGCAGTTCCTCCGCGCCCGCTACCAACACCGCTTCGAGCGCTGCCGGATCGATGTCGGCCAACCGCTCGTCCACCGGCTCGGCGCCCCGTGGCAGCGCTGCCAGCAGCGCCAGCGCCGTGGTCTGGTCGTCGTCCTGTACGGACTCCACCAGCCGTTGGATCGCAACGTCGTCGAGCCGCCCCAGCCGGACCGCCGTGGCCAACGGGCGCCGGGTGTAGGCGCTGGCATCGGGCGCGGCCCCATCGCGCAGCGCCGCGGCGACAGCCTGCAACCAGGGCACAGGCTCTTCGTCGTCAGCCGTCGTCTCCATCAGGACGACGTCCTGTTCCGGCTCATCCGAGACGGGGGCCGGTGCCGCAGGGACCTCCTGCGTGACCGGTGTCGAGGGAGCTTCGTCCGTGGCCGGCGCCCCGTGCCGTTCTTGCTCCTGCGATCGGGTGGGCTCAGCCTGGGCTTCGGCCGGGGTTTCCGTGTCCTCGGGCAGAATGGCACACCACTTGTACCTTTTGCCGTCCACCTTGACCCGGTGGTGTTCCTTGAGCTTGGCCTGGGCCTTCTTCCACGCCATGTTCAGGACCGCTTGGTCCAGCCGGAGATCTGCGAGTTTCTGCTTGATCTGCGTGGCGGTCAGGTACCCGGGGTGCTCGCGGAGCAACTGGGTGAAGACGGCCACGGGGTCGGACTCCAACCTGGCGGTCAACCCTGCCAGGTCGACGAACGCCTCATGCCGCAAGGTCCCCGGCACCACGAAGGTCGTGTCGACAGTGATCCGGACGTCTTCTTCTCGTCCGTCATCGTCCCAGCGGACGGTCATGACCAATCCGCTGCGCCCGAGCAACGCCCCCGTGCGTACCCTCCCGTCGCCCTCCGGCGACCTGCTTACGACGATCTGGCCCTGATCCACGGCTGTCACTGTAGACGCCGCCACCGGCATTCGCCGCGTGACCGCCGCACCCGTCGATCAACGCCTTCCGCTCCGGCTGGTCAGTGGGGAAGCCGGTGGGTGTGGCACCGATTCCCCGGGAGGACGTTCGCGGCGCTGTGCACGACGTGCTCATGGTGCGTGAAGACGATGACCTGGAACCGGTCGGCCATCGCGTCCAGGACCCGCAGGGCTGCCTCGGTTCGTCGGTCGTCGAACGTCATGAAGATGTCGTCCACGGCGATCGGGAGGGTGTGGCCGCTGTCGGCGTGGCGCTCCAGAGTGGCCAGGCGCAGTGCCAGGTAGAGCTGGTCCCTCGTCCCCTCACTGAGCTCGGCCGGGGCCAACAAAGTGTCGTCGCCGGTCAGGGCGCGGATGCTCGGTCGTTCCTCGTCGGACAGCCCGAGCCCGCTGTAGCGGCCGCCGGTCAGTTCCCGGAAGACCGCGGAGGCCCACGCGAGAACCGGATCCTGGTCGCTGTTCCGGTACTCCTCCATGCAGGTCAGGATGGCGATCCGGGCGGTTTCCAGGCGCAGGTACTCCTCGGCCTCGTCGGCCAGGCCCGCGCAGATGTGCGCGGCGTCGGCCGCGGCGCAAGCGGCGTCGGCGCCGCCGTTGAGGCCGCTCAGCTCCTTGCGCAGTTCCGCCAGCCGTCTCGTCGCGTCCGCCTGCTCCTGCTCCAGCCGGTCGATATCTGCGTCCAGCTCCGCCACTTCGGCGCGCAGTTCGGGAAGTGTGACGTGTTCGGCCTGCTCGCGGAGGATCACGAGCTCCTGCCCACCTGGCAGGCCATCCTTGACCGAGGCGAGTGCCGTGCCTTGCCGCCGCAGCTCCTCGGCCCGTTTGACAGCGGGTTCCAGCTCGGTGGCGGAGGAGAGTTCCAGTCGTTCGGTGAAGCCCGCCAACCGGCTGTCGATCCTGTCGATTTCGGCGCGCGCCTGGTCGATCTCCTCCTGGTGCTCGCGCCGGCGCTCCTGGAGGTCTGCCCGTTTCCGGGCGGCGTCTCGCTGCTCCGTCAGGTCCCGCACGAGGGAACCGACAGACTGCCGCCAGCCGACGGGGCCGGGCGGGACAGGGCGGTCGCAGGCCCGGAGCGTCGTTTCGAGCGCCTGTGCGTACTGGGCGGTTCGCAGGCTGTCCAGTTGGGCGGTGCGGTCGACGTCCTCTGCCCTGTCAACGTCCTCGGCCACCTTGAGCAGGCGTTCCAGGTCGGCGATGGCGATGTCGTAGTCACGGCCTTCGCCCAGGTGGGCCTGCGCCAGGAAACGCCGCCACCACCGATCGTGCTCGGCGACGGCCTGTTGCGCCGCGCTCCGCGCCGCCTCCGCATCGGCGAGCTGCGTTTCGGCATGCGCGAGCTCTCTTTCGGCCTCCGCGCGCTTGTCGGAGTCCGCGCGGTGCGCGTCGATCCGGATGGCGGCCATCTCCATCAGTTCCGCCAGGATCGCCGGGACGGTCGTGTCGCCGGTGACCTGCGGATCGTCGTCCGACACCCGCAGAAGCCGCCGGAACCTGGTGGTGTGCCCTTCGAGCCGCCGGCGCTGCGCGTCCAGGTCGATGCGCATGTCCCGCAGTTCTTCCGCAATGCTCTTCAGCTGGTCGAGCCGCTCCAGGACCCTTACCGCCCGGGCGATCGGCGGGGGCTCGGACGGGTACGCCTCCCAGAGGGTCTCCCATTCCTTCTGGGCCTCGGCCCGCCTGCGACCCAGGTCGTCCAGCGCGGCCTGGTGACGAGGCAGGCCGTCTACGAGATGTGCGATCTCACGTTCGAGGGACGCGCGCTCCTCGACCTGCTGGGCGTGCCGCAGCATGGTGTCCGCGGCCTCGTCCGCCTCCCGGACGGCGGCCACGGCTGACGGCATGCGGGTCGGGTCATCCGGCAGCAGGCCGACCAGCTCGTCGCGCTTTTCGCGCAGTGCCCGCAGCTCGTCGCGAGTCGGCGGGGCAGCTGCCGACAGGAGCCGGTCGAGGTCTTGCCGGCACTCGGCCAGTCGGCGCTGCTCGCGTTCACGCTCCGCGTGGACGGCTTGCTCCTGCTGGTCGAATTCGCGTTCTTCGGCCTCCGCGGCCTCCACCTGTGCGGGGTCCGGAACCCGCAAGATCAGCGCATCGGCCGCCGGCATGTCGGGCAGGCCGAGCTCGACCAGATGCCCCCGGAAACGTTCGACCTGCCGTTGCAGACGGACTTCGGTATTGCTCAGCGTCGTCAGCACATCCCGTGGAACCGCGTCATGCGCCGCCTGCAGCTGGGAGACGTCCTCGGCGAGCGGCAGCGCGCTGAGGCGTTTGTCAGCCTGTTCCCGGTTCCGCCGCCACTTGTCCGCATCCTCCTGCGCGCGGCGCAGCTCCGTGCGGTGCCGGAGCCCTTCGTCCCGGAGCCGACGGCCCTCGTCCAGAAGTCCGCGCGGGCTCCGGTACAGGTGAGTGTCAGCGAGGGTCGCCTGCGGATGGACTTCCCGCAGCAGCGACTCGGCCTCCCAGCGAATCCGGACGGCCTCCCCCGAGGAGCTCTCCTGCCGCGCCACCGTCTCAAGGGCGGCCTCCAGCTCCGCGGCCAGCCGTTCGATCTCGGCCTCGTGCGGCAGCAGCTCCTCTCCTGCGACGATCTCGCCGAGTCGCTGTTCGACGCTCTGGAGCGTGCCGGAAAGCGCGGTCAGCGTTCCATGGTGTTCACCGCGTTGGGCGAGCAGCACGGGAAGGCCCTGGCAGATGTCGTCCGGGGCGCCGGGGCCCTCGGCGGTGATCTGTGCGATCCGTTCCTCCAGCTCGCGCAGTCGCTGCAGGGCGGGAAGGCTGTCGCGGAGCCGCCGGCGTTCCTCCCGCCGCCGCCGGACGTCCCGAAGCCGCTGGGTGACGGTCGCGAGCTCCTCTTCGGCCGCGGTCACCGCCTCTTCGGCCCTGCGGTAGGCCTCGGGCCGCAGGACGGCGTCGCTCTCCCGCCACTTCGCCTCCTGCAGCTTCGTCAGGGCCTGGTTGATCGACGGCTTCTGCCCCGTCTTCAGGTAGAGGGCCCGCTTACGCGCCTCGATACTTTCCAGGACGGCGTTCAGCCGGGTGCCGGACCGGGCGGCGGCCAGCAGTTGCGCCATGTCCCCCGAGCCGGAGGCGAGCAGTTCTCCGCCCGTGCGCAGCTCCTCGCTGTCGAGGGCGAACTCGGTGGTGAACGTCCTGCGGTCGATACCACCGAGGAACGGCGCGAGGGCCTCCTCATCGATCGGCGTGCCGGTCCCGTCCAGCAGGGGCTCGCGGCGCTTCTTCTGCCGGATGATCTCCAACGCGGCGCCGTCCGCTGCGGAGAGCCGTGCCCCGATGCGCGTCTTGGCCCCATACCGGAAGGCGTGGCCGGAGTGGTGCTCGATGCCGTAGAGCAGTTCGTGGAGCGCCGCGCGCGTGGTGGACTTGCCGGCCTCGTTCGGGCCGTACACCAGGTGGACGCCCGGTGCCGCGAGACCCTCCAGGCTGAAGCCGTCGAACACGCCGTAGGCGATGAGGTCGAGTCGTTCGATGCGCATCTGTATCACCGCACTTCCCGCAGGAGGGATTCAACGAGCTGGTAGGCGTCCCCGGTGAGCCGTTTCAGGTACTCCGAATCGTGCAGGTCGATGCCGTCCCGTCCCTTGACGTCCGCCGGAAGTGCGCCGACGATCGGGTGCTGTTCGAGCTTGGTGATGAGCCGGTGCGGGGACGCGCCGAGATCCCCCAGCGTGCGGCGCAGGTCGGCGAGAATCCCGCTGGCGTCGCCCGTGTCGAGATGCTCGCTCGACGTGCGGATGTTGACTTTCTCCAGCCAGAGGTTGGCGTGGTGGCCCGCCGCGGCGCGCAGCTCATTGACCAGGCGGTCGCGCTCCCGCCAGAGGGAGGTGTGCGCGGCGGTTCGCCCGGTCAAGGTGACCCGCACCGCGACCAGCTCGTCCTGCGGAAGTTCCTGGAATTGCTGCTGGACCAGGCTGAGCGCCTGGTCCAAGTCATCGACACCGGCGAGGTCCACGGTGACGTCGTCCCACAGGGCCGCGTGCATATGATGCCGATCGACGGAGCGGACCTGCAGGGTGGTGTCGTCGACAGTGACGATCACGCATCCCTTGGGCCCGACCTCGCGCGCGTGCCGCCCCTGAAGGTTGCCGGGGTAGACGATCCAAGGCTCCTCGCTGACGATCCGGTACTTGTGGATGTGCCCGAGCGCCCAGTAGTGGTAGCCGCGCGCCTCCAGGTCCGAGATCGAGCACGGCGCGTACCGCTGGTGGTCGGGGTTGCCTCCCTCAAGGGCGGTGTGCAGCAGCCCGACGTTGAACATGCCGCTGTCGCGGGGCGGGTAGCCGGCGGCGAGGTTCTCGGTGAGGTCCCAGCGGGCGAAGCCCTGGCCGTGAACCGACAACCCGATCTTGTCGTTCCGAATGGTCTCGGGCTTCTCCGTGGCGAGAAGGTGCACGTTCTCGGGAGGCCGCAGCTTGCGCAACGTGCGGTTCTGCGCGTCGTGGTTGCCGGAGACCATGTAGACGGCGATGCCCGCCCGTCCCAGGCGGGTCATCTGCTGGTTGAAGTACAGGCCGGTGTGGTAGTCGCGCCACTCGCCGTCGTACACGTCGCCTGCCAGCAGGACGGCGTCCACGGAAAGGTCGATCGCGAGCTGGACGAGGTTCTCCAGCGCCCTCCGTGTGGCCAGCCGCAGGTCCTCGGCCGGCGCGCCCGGGTAGCGCGACAGTCCGCGCAGCGGGCTGTCGATATGGAGGTCGGCGGCGTGCAGGATCTTCATGCGCCTTCTTTCGGGGAAGTCGGAAGCCGGTGAAACGCGGTCATGCTTCGGCGACGGAGAGACGCTCCAGGAACTGCTCCACGTCGATGATCTCTATGTCGAGGCCCTGCTCTCGGTACCGCTCGGCCTTGGCGAGCTTGCCGGTCTTCGTGGCGCCGGGCGCGAGCTGGCGGGGATCGACCTCACCCATCACGAGCAGATCGACGGCCTTGGTGAGGTTGTCGACGGTCCACGCGCCGAGTGCCGCGATCCGCTTGCCGGCGTCGCGCTTGGTCATCCCCGGCTTCCCGGTGAAGCAGACGGTCAGGCCGTAGAAGGGGTTGTCCGGGTCGGCGCCGGGATCGGCCTCCGGAAACGGCGCACGCCGCGTGCTCCCCCGGTGGCGGCATCCCCTACGCCGTCCGTCCCGGAACTCCCCCATCTGGATCTGGTCAGCCTCCAGCAACTCCTCCAGCGTGGCCACTTCCCGCTGCGCCAGTGCGGCGAGCACGATCCGGGCCGCCGCGCGGACGTCGGACAGCACGTCGTGGTGGATGAGGTCGATGTCAAGGTGACCGGCGACCACCGGCAGGCTCCAGGAGAGCAGTTCCGGCCACGCCCGGCGCGCGATGACACAACTGCAGGCGAATCGCAGGTCGGGGACATCGACACCGCTCGCCTCGCAGGCACCGGCGAGAAACCGGGTGTCCGCCGGCGCGTAATGCGCGACGAAGGGGTCCCCGTCGGCGAACGCCATGATCTCCTTCAACGTCTCGCGCCAGCCGGGGGCGTCGGCCACCTGGGCCTCGGTGATGCCGTGGATGCTCGTGTTCCAGGGATCGAAGTGGTCATGACCCGCCGGCGGCCTGATCAGCGAGGACCACTCGTCGACGATCCGCCCCTCTGTCACGCGGACGAGCCCCACCGCGCACACGCTCCCCGGGAACGCGTTGGCCGTCTCGAAGTCGACCGCCACCCAACCGGCCATTCATCACTCCTCGAACGGAGGGTCAACGAAAGCAGGAGCCATGAGACCATGAAGTGAAAGCATCGTCAAACCGTTTACTGGCTCCGGCGTTGTGTGTACAGTGGTGCCACCCGCCAGAGCAGCTCCCGCAGGAAGCCCGATGCCGCAGCAGTCCGAGCAACTCACCGCCGCCGAGATCTCCCGGCTCGCCGGGGTCACCCGCGCGACGGTCAGCAACTGGCGCCGCCGCCACGCGGACTTCCCGCGCCCCAGCGGCGGCACCGAGGCCAGCCCCACCTACGACCGCGTCCAGATCGAGGCGTGGCTGGCGGCGCGCGGGCAACTGCCCGAACCGTCTCCCAAGGACGAACTGGCGGCCGAGCTGCGCACCCAGCGGGAGGACGCGCCCCTCAGCGCGCTGTATCCCGTCGTGGTCGCACTGTCCCGGATGGCGCCGGAGGCGGTCGGCGAACTGGCCGCACGCCCCGAGACCGCACTCGTCCAGGAGCTTGCGGAGGTCACGGAGCCTTTCGCCGATGCGGTGCCGGCCGTCGGCGGGCGCGTCTTCCGTCCCTGCGACGCCGCGCTGCTCCGTGCGGTCCTGAAGTGCGTGCGCGAGGAGGGCGCCCTGCCCACGGTCGAGCTGATCGGCGAACGGCTCGCGCCGGACACGACCGTCCGGGGCTCCTACCCCACCCCGCCGCCCGTGATCGAGCTGATGATCGACCTGTTGGCGGACGGCGTCCCGTCCGCGGTGCTGGACCCGGCGTGCGGCACGGGCGGGTTCCTGGCCGCGGCCTCACAGCGCGGAGCCGCCCACCTCTACGGCCAGGACATCGTGACCGAGCGCGCAGACTTGGCCGCCGCGCGACTCGGCGTCCTGGCCTCGGACGCGACGGCGACGATCCGGACCGGCGACAGCCTGCGCAACGACGCCTTCCCCGGCCTGGCCGTCGACGCCGTATTGTGCAACCCGCCCTTCGCCGACCGCTCGTGGGGACATGACGAGCTCGCCTACGACCCACGCTGGGTCTACGGCCTCCCACCCAAGCTGGAATCCGAACTGGCCTGGATACAGCACTGCCTCGCGCATTTGAAGCCGGGCGGCACCGCCGTCATGCTCATGCCGCCGGGCGTCGCCGAGCGCCCTTCCGGCCGACGCATCCGGTCCGAGCTGGTCCGTAACGGCGCGGTACGCGCGGTCGTCTCCCTCGCGCCTGGCGCGGCTCCGCCGTTCAACGTGGGGCTGCACCTGTGGGTGCTGCGCCGCCCGGACCCGTCCCATCCATCGGCCGACCCCGTACTGTTCGTGGACGCCTCACAGGCGGACGGCTGGGACGCCGTACGGGACACGACCCTCGAAGCATGGCGGTCGTTCGTCAACGCCCCGGCAGATTTCGAGCCGGTACCCGGGATCGCCCGGGCGGTACCCGTGCTCGATCTGATGCACGCGGAGATGGACCTGACCCCTGTCCGGCACGTCCGCACAGTGGCACCGATCGCCACTCCCGGCGACTTCGCGGCGGCGGTGAACCGGCGGCGGGCGGAGCTGCGCAGAGCCGCCGAAACCCTACTGGCGAACGACGGCACTGACTGGCCCCCGGTCGGGGACGAGCCCGTGACCTGGCGAACCGTGACCGTCGGAGACCTGCTGCGCGGCAACGCCCTGGCGATGGAGCGCGCCGTCACCGGATCCCGCGGCGCCGGCGAGACCACGGGCGGCGGGGACGCGCAGGTGATGTCCGCCCAGGACGTCACGAGCGGCGGCGCCCCGTCCAAGAGCCAGACCGACTACAACATCCTGTCGCCGGTGCTTCTCGAGGAGGGGGACGTCCTGCTTCCCGAGATCATCAGCGGCGGGATGCGCGCCCGCGTCGTCGGCCCGGACGATGCCGGCAGCGTGCTCGGGCCGCACGTGCTGCTGTTCCGCCCGGACCCGTCACGGCTGGACTCGTGGTTCCTGGCCGGGTTCCTGTCGGCCGAGGAGAACGTGCACGGAGCCGCGACGGGAACGTCGATCATTCGCATCCAACCGCGCAGGTTGCGCGTCCCACTCATGCCGCTCGACAAACAGCGCGAGTATGGGAGGGCGTTCAGACGGATAGCCGCGCTCCGGCGAGCGGCCGAGATCACCGGCCGCCTGGCCGAGGAGACCGCGCGCGAGCTGAGCACCGGCCTCACCGCCGGAGCGCTCGCCCCGCCGGGTCATAACCCTGGCAAATCCCAAGCGGACACCCCCGCGAACCGCAAGCATTGAATACCGCCCCACCCGGAACCGGAAGGAACCCGTTGGACACCGCCAAGTTCTCGGAGCTGACGAACCAGGCATGGTCCGTCGCGGACCTGCTGCGCGGCGACTACCGACGGCACGACTACGGCAAGGTCATCCTGCCGTTCACCGTGCTGCGTCGCCTGGAGTGCGTCCTGGAACCGACTCGCCAGAAGGTCCGCGACCGCTACGAGCAGCTCAAGGACCAGGACATCGACCTGGACACCTTCCTGCGCAAGGCCTCGGGCCGCCGGTTCTACAACACCAGCAAGTACACGCTGAAGCAGATCGCCGACGACCCGCCGCAGGCCGCCAAGCACCTCCAGGCATACGTCGGGGCGTTCTCCCCCAACGCCCGCGAGGTACTGGAGAAGTACGAGTTTGCCCAGCAAATCGGGAAGCTGCACGACGCGGGCCTTCTCTACCTGGTCATCGGGCGTTTCGCGGACCTGGACCTGCGGCCGGAGGTGGTGGACAACCACCTGATGGGCTACGTCTTCGAGGACCTGATCAGGAAGTTCGCCGAGGCGTCCAACGAGACCGCCGGTGAGCACTTCACCCCGCGCGAGGTCATCAAGCTGATGGTGAACCTCCTGCTGGAGCCCGACCACGACGCCCTTGCCGTGCCGGGCACCGTCCGAGAGATCCTCGACCCGGCCTGCGGGACGGGCGGGATGCTCAGCATCGCCGAGGAGCACATCCGCGAGCACAACAAGCTCGCCTACGTGAAGACGTACGGGCAGGAGCTCAACCCCGAGTCCTGGGCCATCTGCCGCTCCGACCTGATGATCAAGGATCAGGACCCGGACAACATCGCCTTCGGTAACTCGTTCACCAACGACGGCCACCAGCACAAGACCTTCGACTACCTGCTCGCCAACCCGCCGTTCGGCGTGGAGTGGAAGAAGGCCAAGAGCGAGGTCGAGTGGGAGCACGAGAACATGGGGTTCAACGGCCGCTTCGGCGCCGGGCTCCCCCGCATCAACGACGGCTCGCTCCTGTTCCTGCAGCACATGATCTCGAAGATGCGGCCGACGGACCGGGGCGGCAGCCGCATCGCCATCGTCTTCAACGGCTCCCCGCTGTTCACCGGCGCGGCTGGCTCCGGCGAGTCGGAGATCCGCCGCTGGATTCTGGAGAACGACTGGCTGGAGGCGATCGTCGCCCTGCCGGACCAGCTGTTCTACAACACCGGCATCTCGACGTACTTCTGGATCCTCACCAACCGCAAGGACCCGGACCACCAGGGCAAGGTCATCCTGCTGGACGCCCGCGAGTACTGGGCCAAGATGCGCAAGTCCCTCGGCGACAAGCGCAAGTACATCACCGACGAGCAGATCTCCGAGCTCACCCGGCTCTACGGCGAAGCCCTCCAGGCCGCCGCCGACGCCGACCACCCGCTGCACGGCAAGGTCAAGGTCTTCCGCAACGAGGACTTCGGCTACCGCCGCATCACGGTCGAGCGCCCGCTGAAGCTCCGCTTCGAGATCACTGAGGCCACGCTCGATGCCATCCGCGACTCGGCCAAGCTCGCCAACCACGTCGACACGGAGGCGATGGCCGACGCCCTCAAGCCGCTCGTCGGCAAAACCTGGGGCAAGAAGCTCGACGCCTACGACGCCCTCCGCACGGCCATGGCCGGGGCCGGCGTCCTGTGGCCCAGCAAGCAGCCGTTCCTGAACGCCCTGCGCGACATCGTCGGCGTCCGCGCCCCCGAGGGCGAGGTCCAGCTGAAGAAGGGCGAGCCCGAACCCGACCCCGACCTGCGCGACTACGAGAACGTCCCGCTGGACGAGGACATCCACGAGTACCTGCGCCGCGAGGTCCTTCCCCATGTCCCCGACGCCTGGATCGACGAGACCAAGACCAAGATCGGCTACGAGATCCCCTTCACCCGCCACTTCTACGTCTACCAGCCACCCCGCCCCCTTGCGGATATCGACGCCGAACTCAAGTCCCTCGAAGCCGAAATCCAAACCCTCCTCTCCGAGGTGACCGAATGATCCAGGAACTTGCCTGGCCCACGCAGCGCGCACGTTTCGTTTTCAAACGCCGGGACATTCGCGGCGTCGAAGCACCCCTCGCCTCCGCCACTAAGGACGGCGTTTCGCTACGCAGCGAACTCGATTTTGCCGTCTGGAACCCCAGCACCGATGTTTCGAACTACAAGCTGGTCGAACCTGACGACTTTGTGATCGGCCTCCGTTCTTTTCAACACGGAATATCACATTCGACTGTCACGGGAGTCGTAAGCCCCGCTTACACTGTTCTGCGAGCGACTCCTGGCCATGAACCTCGGTATTATAAATACTACTTTCGCTCAGCCCCCCTCATCTCTCAACTCGCCAACATCACTCAGGGCATCCGCCAAGGACAAACGATCGACGTCGACGCATTCCGGGATCTTGACATTCCGGTCCCTCCTCTGGAGGAGCAGCGGCGCATCGCCGACTTCCTCGACGCCGAGATCTCCCGCATCGACCGCATGCTTGAACTACGCAAGAGAAGCGTAGAACTTCTACAGGAAAGACTCGGCGTCAAGGTCGACCGTTTGATACGAGGATGCGAACATAAGGAGACCAAGCTTGCGGAGTATGCTGCACTTGGCCATGTAGCGGCCACCTGGCGACAAGGGCGGCTCCGCAGTATCGACTGCGAAGTGCAAACAGGGCCTTTTGGAAGCCAACTTCACGCGGAGGATTATGTCGAAAACGCATGGCCTGTCATCAACCCCGCCAACATCACCGCAGCCGGACTGGTTGCGGACGAACGCGTGACCGTCACAGACAACACCCGCAAGCGTCTATCTCGCCATGTTCTTAAGGCTGGAGACGTTATCTTCGGGCGGCGAGGCGAATTGGGACGTGCCGCAGTGGTCACCACCAAGGAGAGCGGATGGGTCTGCGGAACAGGGTGCCTTCGCCTTCGCTTCAGAGACAAGACTGCATTCCATGCTGGATACCTGCAGCGTTACCTCGGAATACCGGCGACACGTCACTACTTTCAACTGCATGCGATCGGTAGCACCATGCCAAACCTCAGCACGCCGATCCTGCTGAATATGCCTCTGCTCATACCTCCCTTGGCAGAGCAAGTCGGCATCTCAGATAAGTGCGATAGAGAAGAGCAAGACCACCACATGCGCGGGAAGCTTCTTCAGCGTCAAATGGATCTGCTGGAGGAGCGGCGGCGGGCGTTGATTACGGCGGCGGTTACGGGACAGTTCGATGTGTCCACGGCGAGTGGGCGCGGGATCGAGGACTAGATCATGGCGGTGCACCAGGAGAAGGTCTTCGTGGACCACATCGTGGCCCACTTGACGGAGAACGACAGGTGGGAGCTCGGATCACCGGACGACTACCGGCCCGAGCTCGGCCTGGACACCGCGCAGCTGTTCACCTTCATCGGGGCGACGCAGCCCGAGGAATGGGACGAGCTGCTGGGCTACTACGGGGGTGACGCGGACGCGGCGCAGCTCGGGTTCGCCAAGCGGCTCGGGCAGGCGATCGAGACCGAGGGGCTGCTGGACGTCCTGCGCAAGGGTGTCAAGGACCGGGGTGTGCGCATCCGGGTCGCCTTCTTCAAGCCGTCCCTCGTGCACTCCGAGGACATCCTGGACGACTACTACGCCAACCGGCTGACCGTCGTGCGGGAGCTGGAGTACGCCACCAAGCAGTCCGGGAAGGGCAAGCGGCTCGACCTTACGCTCTTCCTCAACGGCATTCCCGTGGCGACCGCCGAGGTGAAGAACACCTTCACCGGGCAGGGCGTCGAGGAGGCCAAGCAGCAGTACCGCTTCAACCGCGACCCGCTGGAGCCGATCTTCGCCAAGCGGGTGGTGGCGAACTTCGCCGTGGACCCGCACCTGGTGTTCGTCGCGCCGGAGCTGCGCGGCAAGGCCACCCGTTTCCTGCCGTTCAACCAGGGCTCCAAGGGGCCGGGCAACTCCGGCGGGAAGGGCAACCCCGCGCCGGCGCCCGGCAAGTACGCGACCTCCTACCTGTGGGAGGAGGTCTGGCAGTCGGACAACTGGCTCGACATGCTCGAACGGTTCGTGCACCTACACCGGGAGAAGATCCCCGGCGGCCGGACCACCAAGAGGTTGATTTTCCCGCGGTACCACCAGTGGGACGCCGTCCGGAAGCTGACCGCGCACGCCGCACGGCACGGGGCCGGCCGCAACTACCTGGTGATGCACTCGGCCGGGTCCGGCAAGTCGAACACGATCGCCTGGCTGGCGCACCGGTTGACCTCGCTGCACACGCCCACCGACCCGTCCGAGCTGGCCCCCGGAGCGGTCGAGCGCGGCGTGAAGCCGGGGGAGCCGGTCTTCGACAAGACCATCATCATCACCGACCGGACGAACCTGGACGGTCAGCTCCGCGAGACCGTGGGCAGCTTCGAGCAGACCGCCGGGCTCGTCGTGAAGATCGACGGCAGCGACGGGTCGAAGTCGTCGCAGCTCGCACAGGCGTTGTCCAGCGCCAGCGGGAAGATCCTGACCGTCACGCTCCAGACCTTCCCGGCGCTGGTGGACTACCTCCAGAGCAACCCGGTCGACATCCAGGGCCGCCGGTTCGCCATCATCGTGGACGAGGCGCACTCCTCGCAGTCCGGCGACGCGGCGACCGCCGTCCGCAAGGTCCTGCGCGGCCTCGGCCTGGACGCCGACGACGAGGACGAGGGCGCCACGTCCGCCTCCACCGAGGGCGGCACCGACGCCCGGCTCAAGCAGCTCGCCGCCGAGCGCAGCCAGGCTGCCAACCTGTCCTACTTCGCGTTCACCGCGACGCCGAAGGCCAAGACGCTGGAGCTGTTCGGCGAGCTGCGCGAGGACGGCAAGTACTGGCCGTTCCACACCTACTCGATGCGCCAGGCCATCGACGAGGGCTTCATTCTCGACCCGCTGCGCAACTACGTCACCTACAAGACGTTTTGGAAGCTGATCAGCGAGAGCCCCGACGACGTCGAGGTCGATCCGGCCAAGGCGAATCCGCTGCTCACCCAGTTCGCGTTGCTGCACGACTCGACCGTGGTGCAGCACGCGCAGGTCATCGTGGAGCACTTCCGCACCCAGGCGAGCGGGCGTCTCGGCGGGCGCGCCAAGGCCATGGTCGTCACCGCGTCCCGGCTTGCGGCCGTGAAGATGTCCCGCGCCCTCAAGCAGTACATCGCCGACCACGGCTACGACATCGGCGTCCTGGTGGCGTTCTCCGGTCCCCTTGAGGTGGATGGCGAGGAAACCACCGAAGTCAAGGAGAACGGCATCTCCGAGAAGGAGGTGCCCAAGACGTTCGCCTACACCCGCAAGGACGACAAGGCGTTCCAGGAGGGCGGCAAGGGCAAGCCCGAGTACCGCATCTTGGTCGTCGCCGAGAAGTACCAGACCGGGTTCGACCAGCCGCTGCTGACGACGATGTACGTCAACAAGAAGCTGCACGGCATCGCGGCCGTCCAGACGTTGTCGCGGCTGAACCGGACCGCACCGCGCAAGTCTCAGGCGGACCTCGCCGTCCTCGACTTCGTCAACGAGGCCGAGACCATCCAGGAGGCGTTCCGGCCGTTCTACGAGGACGCCGCGGCGCTGCCGTCCGACCCGAACATGCTCTACCAGGCGCAGAGCAGGGTCATGAACGCAGACATCCTGGTCGATGCCGAGATGCAGGAGTTCATCGAGGCCTACCTGCGAGCCGAGGGCGACCCGTCCACGTGGGAGAAGGTGCAGCCGGAGCTGTACCGGCTGGTCGAGCCTGCCGTGAAGCGTCACGCCGAACGGCTGTTCGGCGACGACGAGGACGACCGACAGCAGGCCGAGGACTTCCGCGCCGACCTGAGCGACTTCTGCCGCAAGTACGCGTTCCTCGCGCAGATCGTCCCCTATCGCGACGCCGAGTTGGAGCGGCTGTACCGGTACGGCCGCTACCTGCTGACCCGGCTGGAACGCCGCCACGACGGCAGCGTCGACATCGGCGAGGTCGACCTGACGCACCTGCGGGTGGAGAAGACCGGCGAGCACGATGTGAGCCTGTCCCCCGATGATGAGAAGACCGAGCTCAAGAGCTTCGGGGACGGCTCGGGCGGCGCCAAGGAGCCGGAGAAGTCACCCCTGTCGGAGATCATCGAACGGTTCAACGAGCGGTTCGGCACCCAGTGGACCGAGCAGGACGTCATCAAGCCGTTCGAGGAAGCGGCGGCGGACGAGCGGGTGAAGCTCGCGGCCGTGGCGACGCCGGATCCGGAGGCGTTCGCGCCCGTCTTCGACGAGGTGTTCAAGGACAAGATGGCGGAGCACTTCGACTCCCAGGCCGAGCTGGGCCGTCGGTACTTCGACCGGAACGATGACGACTTCCGGTCCCGGCTCAACAGCGAGATGCGCCGGGCGGCGTGGAACATGATCCGGCGGAACGCGGGTCTGACGAAGTCCGCCTGACCGGAAACGCCATTCCGATGGACGCAAGATCACCCAGACTGTCACCATTGTCACCAACGCCAGTCAAATCGGCAGAGTCCAGGCAATGACGCGGGGATCGGAGCCGCCCACGGTGATCGGCGAACGGTACGAGCTGGTCGAGAAGCTCACGCCCGGCGGGATGGGGCAGGTCTGGCGCGGTTACGACACCGTGCTGGACCGCCCCGTCGCGGTCAAGCAGATACTCCCGGACAAGATCGAGACGCCTGAGCAGGCGACCGTGTTCGCCGAGCGGTTCCGCCGCGAGGCACGCGTCACGGCCCGCATCAACCATCCGGGCGTCCCGCAGGTATATGACGCGGTGCTCGACGACGAGTCCGCCGGGAATTTGTACCTGGTGATGGAGCTGGTGTCCGGGACGGCGCTCAAGGCGTTCGTCCGGCCCGACCACCGGCTTCCCGTCGCCTGGGCCGTGTCGGTGATCGCGCAGGTGTGCACGGTGCTGTCGTACGCGCACGCGATCCCGGCCGTGCACCGGGACATCAAGCCGGGCAACATCATGGTCGCCGACGACGGCACGGTGAAGCTGCTCGACTTCGGTGTCACTGCGATCCTGCGCAGCGACGTCACGCGGCTGACCGAGGAGGGCACGTACGTCGGCACCCTCCGCTACATGGCTCCCGAGCAGATCAAGGGCGCGCAGATCAGCCCCCGAGCCGACCTCTACGCGACGGGCTGCGTCCTGTACGAGCTGCTGGTCGGCGAACCCTTCAACCTGGGCGCCACACCGCCGCAGCAGATGTACCAGCATCTGTCGAAAGACCCGACGCCGGTGCGGGAGCTTCGGCCGGACGTGCCCGAACCGCTGGAACGCCTCATCCTGCAGCTGCTTGAGAAGAACCCCGAGCAGCGGCCCGCCGACGCGCAGGAGGTCTACGAGCGGCTGCTGCCGTTCCTGCCCGACCGCGGCGAGACCGGCGTCGCTCCCGGGGAGCTGCCGCCGGACGACGTCCCCGACCCGACCCGCCCCTACCGGACGCCGCTGGCCCCGCTGGCACGCACCCGTGCCGCCGAACCAGAACCGGTCACCCAGACGCAGACGCAACCGGTGTCGGCCACCGACCCGACCGGGGTGCGCGACGCGATCGAAGCGGCGTTCGCGGAGGCGGAACGGTTGCTGGACGAGGAGCGGTTCAGCCAGGCCGCGGACGTTCTCGACGCTGCAGTGGAGCAGGCCGCACCCGTCGTCGGCCCGGAGAATCCGCGCGTGCTGGAACTGCGCAAATTCCGGGCCGTCGCATTGAATCTCGGGGAGAACTACCGGCGGGCCGCCCCGGAGTTCGAACGGCTGGCCACCGCGTACGCCCGCACCCGGGGTCCGCTCGACGAGGACGCGCTGGCCTGCCGCCGCCAGGCCGCCTACAGCCGGGCCCAGCTCGGCGAGTCGACGGCGGCGCTGCGGCAGTTCGAGGAGGCGCTGGACGGCTACCGTGCGGCCCTGGGCGACGGCGCGGACGAGGTGCTGGCGATCCGCCGGGACATCATCATGCTGATGCTGGCCGAGCGCCGGATCGACGAGGTCCTGCCGCCGCTCCGCGAGCTGTACCAGGACATGTACGTCCTCAAGGGGCCTGGCGACCCCGACACCGTCGAGATCGGCGACCTCCTCGACCGCCTGGAGGAGACCGCCGAGGACGGCTAGGCCCACCCACGTCAGTCCTCCTCGTTCTTCCTCTCGAGCAGGTGGACTGCCATCTCCCAGAGCGACAGGCCGCTCTCGAGCTTCCAACGACCTGGTCCTTGGACCGCGACTGGTGCGTCCTCGTAGCCGGCCAGCTCCCAGATCCGTTGCACCAGGCCGCTGGCCGAGTACTGGTTCCCGTCGTACGCCCACAGCAGGCACTTGACCCGGTCGTTCACCCAGGTCGCGCGGTTTCGCCGAGGATCTTCGGCGAGCCAGTCCCGGACGGCGGCCTGCTCGGGCTCGCTCTGGGGCAGATAGGTCAACGGCGTGCCTTCGGCGATGACGCCTGCGCTGACCAGGGTGGGGACAGCGTTGGGGCGACGCTGCTTGCGGGGCCGCCGGGCGGGGGGCTGGTAATCCTCCCGGAGTTCCGGAGGCTTCTCCTCGCGGCGGACGTCGTCCAACACCAGCTTGGCGAGTGTCCTGCAGCGGGTCTCATCGTTGAAGGTGCTGCTGAGGAACGAGGTCCGGCCGAACTCGTCGTCCACCCGGAAGATCAGCCATGGCAGGACACGGGAGACCTGATCGGGGATCTCGTCGAGTACAGGCTGCCAGTCGTACCGCGGGTCGTCGATTCCGTCCAGGTCGATGAGCTGGAAGACCAGATGGGTGATCAGCAGTTCGCCGCGCCGCGCCATGTCGGCGGCGCGTCCGTGCAGCCGCTTGCGTTCCGCATCCAACGCCGCGCCCACCGCACGCCGGACCTGTACCGACCGCCAGATCCGATGTGCCCCGGGCATCTCGCCGAACAGGCGGGGGTAAGCGCCGCGGGTTCCACGCTCCCAGAGGAGATCGACGCTATTGCCGGCGCGCACCGCCAGGTCGGGAGTGCGGTGGGCACAGGCAAGCGCGACAGCGGCATGCTCCACCGAGCATCCCGCCTCCGGTGCCGGGTCCGATTCGCCGCGCTTGTAGGTGTAGATCTTGCCCAGTCCCGAGAGCAGGAAGTCCTCCCGGATCTCGGCCTGTACCGGATCCAGGGCGATGAAGTCCCGCTGCGACACGTCGTTCTGCGTATTGGTGGTCTCGGTGATCCGGGTGGCGTAGTTCTCCCGTTCTGATCCCAGTGAGAAGACACGGACGGTGACTTCCGCGTCCTCAACCGCGTCCGGGTTCGACTCGAACGCCTCGTGGATCGCCGCGACCGTCTGCGCACCGTTGACGACGCTGACGCCTGCCAGGGTCAGTTCGACCGGTTCGTCTCCTCGGCGGCGACCGAGATAGCGTTCCTCGATACGGTCACACAGCACCGTGATGCCGTTGTTGAAGTACCAGAAGATCTCCGGCTCTTTGAGCAGGGTCTCCTTGATGCCGGAGTTGATACGGGTGAGTCCGAGTGACTTGCGGACGTTCTGCTCGTAGAGGGCGTCCCCGTGTTCTGCATGCCATCCGGCGATATCCCTGACCGCCACGGTGCCCTGCCACGCCTCGAACGGTGTGTGCTTGTACAGCCAGTTCCGCATGATGGCCTTGACGATCACCGGATCTGGGGCGACGTCCTGGCGCAACCGCTGATAAAAGTCGGCGGCGCCCAGCACGCTGTAGCGCAACAGCGGTCCCCGGCTGTTGGCGTCCTGGCAGGTGCGGTCCAGGACAGCAGTTGCGGCCTCGGAGAGGACCGCCTCACCCATGACGGCGACCACGACATTGATCCGGAGCCGGGCGTCTCCCATGACGGCGTCGAGCCGGGGCCGAAACGGGCTCATCCGCTCGTTGAACGGCTCGAAGTCCCTGCCGTCGATCAGACGCACACCGTCGGCGAATGCGAGCGCCTCCGTCTTGGGCAGCTTGGCCGTTCCCGCATCGCTCCATTTCGCCTGCACCAGCCATACCTCGGCGGAGCCGTCACCTACCGCGAGGGCATCAATACCCTGGTCCCGGTCGCCGTCGATGACTCCTTTCGCGGCCGTCTCGCGGTCACAGCCGGTCACGATCCGCAGGGCCTCCGCCGACAAGGCCCGGGAGAGGAACCGCTGCTCCCGGCCGACCGTGTCGTAGCCGCGCAGATCCTCCTCATAGATCAAGCCGGCGTAGTTACGCAGCAGCGCCGCCCGGACATGCTCGACCTGCACAGGCGTCCTCGCCCCACCCTGCTTCGCGCTCATTCCCACCCCTGGCCGCACCATGGCCACCCGCGTCCCGCGTCCTCACCAGTCTCTACCGTAAGCCCTGAGGCCGGGTTCATCTAACCGGAATTCCTCATCGAGGGTTCTCTCAGCGAGAAAGCCGGACATCCGCAGTGTTCGCGGTGCACGCCTTGTATTCTGCCCATGGGAAGGCCGCCGGCGCCCGCGCCGAAGTCACAATATGTTCCCGGGCGGCGTGGCTGCCGCGAACGTTGCGAAGCCCTGATAGCGAGGCGATCAACCAAGATCCGCAAGTGGCCGCCCAGCCGGGGGCCGTCCGTCGAGGGTTGCGAATCATCCAGACTGCACGGCTACCGGGTGGCCCGGAGCGACGGCGCGGACGGGTGCTGGCGATCCGCAGGGACATCGCCATGCTGATGCTGGTCCGAACGGCGAATGAGGAGATTCTGCCGGTACAGCGCAAGCTGCACCAGCAGGACATGCTCGTCGCGGGCCACCTTCACCAGGCCGTTGGGGGCGGCTGTGACTCGACATCCGCCACCGCTCTACTTCACGATCACGCTTCGGTTGCGCCGCGAACGTCCCTGAGGAGGCGGGCCCACTGTGACGGAGCCAATTGAAGGACGGGGCCGGCGGGGTCCTTGGAGTCGCGGACCGATGGTGCCATCGGTGGCCCTGCCACCTCTACGCAGTCTCCGTTGGGGCGGCTGTAGCTCGATTTACGCCACTGCTTGTACTTTGCGATCATGTTGAGCTCGCGTCGCGGACGTCCGCAAGCAGGCGAGCCCACTGCACGGCATTGAGCTCAAGGATGGGACCGTCGGGCGCCTTGGAGTCGCGGATGCCGATGGTTCCATTGGTGGCGCGGGCCACCTCGATGCAATCACCGTTCGGCTCACTGTGTCGTGACTTGCGCCAGCCTGTGTAGTGGTTGGTCATGGCCCCGATCCTGTCGGGTTGGTCAGCCGTTCGGCTACCCGTTCGAGAAAGGCGACACTGTCGGCCGGAGACAGCGCCGCCTGTCGAAGGCGGCCGTACATCCCGATATACCTCGCCACCTCGCGGCGTTGACTCAGAACGAGATCCGTGGTGACCGTGTCGACCACAGCCATCGGTGGGTCTGCCTGTCGGGGAAGGTGAACAACGCAAAAGACGCCTTCGGGAGGAAGCCGCCGGGGATGGGGATGCCCGAGGGAAGCACCCGCATGGTGATGCGTTTCTCCATCGACACGGTCTCGATCAGATGGCGGAGTTGAGCCGCTTTGACCGCAGGTGGGACGGCCAGCCGCATGCCCTCATCGAGCACGGCCTCGTAGGTCGGCCCGTCCGGGCCGAGAAGGTGCTGCTGGCGGCGTGTCCGTGCCTCGATCATGCGTTCCGGGCGGTAGTCGAGCGGCCCTTGGTGTCCGTCCAGTTCGACCATCGCGTCGATGAACTCAGGGATCTGCAGGAGAGCCGGAAAGGCCGTCTGGTTGTAGCTGCGGATGGTCTTGGCGCCGGACTCCAGGTCGGCGTAGAGGCGCTGGCGGGGGCCCATGGTGTTGCCGATCTTGTCCCACCAGCGCTTGACGGACGCGGCGTGGGCGAGCTCGAAGATCTTCTCGTACTCCCGCCCCGTGACGTCCAGGGCCTTGAGGATGGTCACGACCTCCCCGAGGTCGGGACGGATCTGGGCGTTCTCCAGCTTGGAGATCTTGGTGCGGTTGCAGAAGACGAGGCGGGCGAGATCGTCATGGGTGAGGCCGCGTTCCTCGCGCAGGCGGCGGAGCTCTTTGGCGAGGCGATGGCGTCGAACGTAAGGGCTGGTCATCGGCGACCTCCCGCGGGACTTTCGGACGCATCAGCACGCTGAGCACGTCCGATTACCGACTGTGCGCAAGCGTCAACGTTATGCGTCTGTCGATTCCGGCGATCGCCGAATGGCCGGATTCGGACGCCGAACGTGCGTGCGGCTCTGGAACGTTCTGCTCCGGAACGTTCTGGAGCGGCATGCAGTAATCGGCCGTCCGGCCGGTCAGGGGCGGGCGGTTCACCTCTACTGGGCGTCACGGCGTGTGAACATTGGGCCACCGCGCAGGTGGCGCCCACCCGCTTCCCGACGAGACTCCAGCCCCGCGAGGTGCGCATGCTTTCGACAATCCCCACGAACACGGTTACCGCGCCGCTCTACTGGCGGCGGACGTTCCCCGGCGCCGCCGAGCAGGCCCAGGCCGTCCGCCGGTTCGTGGCCTGCCTGCTGGACGGCTGCCCCTACCTCGACGAGGTGGTCCTCGCCGTGGACGAGATCGTGGTGAACGCGCTCCGGCACACCAAGTCCGGGCAGTGCGGGGGCACGTTCACCATCGAGGTGCTGTCCACAGGGAACGGTGTCACCGTGTCCGTCGCCGACCAGGGCGGCCCGGGGGAGCCCGCTTCCCGGGAGGCCGCCGAGTTGGACGAGTCCGGGCGCGGCCTGTGCACCGTCGCGCACACCGCCACGAGCTGGGGCTGGCACGGCAACGACCAGGGCCGCACGGTGACGGCGGTGTTCACCGGAGGGTGGCCCGCATGACCGCTACACACCACGACCTCCACGAGTGGGTGCAGCGGCGCGTGCACGCCTGCGTCTCCACCGCTCTGCGCGCCGACCCCGACGCCGTCAACACGGCCGTCACTCATCTGATCGGGCGCCTGGACCCGCACAGCCGACACTTCCTGCGCAACGCCCGCCCCTTGGTGCTGGCCTGCGCGACTGCGCTGATCGCCGTCCTGGAGGCCCACCGCCCGCAGACCAACCCGTCCGGCCGCGAGGTCTGCCGGGCCTGCCGTACCTCCGAGTGCGCGACTCTTCGCCGTGTCGCCCAGATGATGGCCGTCCATGGCGCCCGCCCCCTCGCCATCGACCGCGCGGAAGCCTGGCGTAGGGCCGATGCCTGCCTGTCCCGGGACCGCTCCCCGGTCCCCATTGAGATTCGCGAGTTCGATCACGGATACGTGGCCTGGCCCGTCCACGGTCTGGATGCGGACGGCCCTCTCCTCGTCATCGACCGCCACACCGGCGCCCTGACCCGCTGGCCCAGACTCCCCTTGGAGGCACTGGCGCTCCAGTACCGCGCCTACCTCGCCGCCCACACTTCCACCAGAGGCCACCCCTCGAAGAAGTAGTCTCTCCTCTCTGACCGGCCTCGGGCCGAAGGGGCATCCAGGACTCCTCCTCTCAGCAGATCAGGTGAAGGCCGGTGACACGCTCACCTGGAAGCGCGTCCTCGCAAGGCCAACGAGCTGGTCGAGTTCGTCCGCATGACCTGCCACGGACCGAGCTCTGGGGAGACGAGGGCGCAACGAGCGGCTGATGGACCACTTCCTGCTGGGGTGGCTCGCCGCCTATGAGGCGGCGACGGACCCGCGGGCGAGGGACAGTCGGACAGCGCCGAGTCCGGTGCGGCGATGAGTGATGGCGCAAGCAGGACGCGCCCGACTGCCTTGCCTTACGGCTCCACGCAGATACCGGACGGTCCTTAGCGGCCAGATGCGAATGATCTCGTATCTGGTGTCCCGAGCAAGGCTCTTGTCACCGCTGCCGGATGCGGCCACCGGACTAGCCCGCATCTGCCTCAGGACCGACCCTCGAAGGAGAGCCGAGGGAGGAATCCAACGGTGGACACAGTGGATCAGCAATCATTGTTCGGGCCGAACCCCCACGAGCCACTGGCCAAGCCACCGGGCGGGCCGCCTGAGCGGATGCGGGTGCTGATCACCGTCAAGGCAGCCCCGAACCCCTCCGAGACCTATGGGGAGACCGTCTGTGTCGCGGGCATCCGCATCGACCGGGAGCCGCACCAGTGGATCAGGCTCTACCCGATCAACTTCCGGGAGCTGGAGAGCAACCGCAAGTTCAGGAAGTACGACATCGTCTCTCTCCAGGCTCGTCCCGCTGCGGCCGATCCTCGAGCGGAAAGCTACCGACCGCTGATCGACACCGTGCGGACCGAAGCAAGGCTCAGCACTTGGCAGAAGCGCAAGCCGTTCGTCATCGACCATGTGCAGCTGTCGATGTGCGAGGTACTGGCCGCCGTCCGGGACGACCCGGCGGCACGTTCACTGGCCGCGATCCGGCCGCGTGTGGTGAAAGACCTTCTGATCAGGCCGCACCCCGGCTGGGACGCTGCCGAACAGGCGAAGATCGACAACTACGTACGGCAGGGAGATCTACTCAGCACCGGCCCTCGCACCGCCCTGGAAGCCCCACGGTTCAAGGGCTGGTACGAATACCTCTGCCAGTCGCCGGTCTGCAAGGGGCACCGGCAGGGCATCTACGACTGGGAGTGGGTCGCGCTTCAGCGGAACCTGCGTGGCCGCAGCGACGCCGACACCAGAGCCGAACTGCGACGCAAGTTCTTCGACGAGATGTGCGGCCCCGAGTACGACACCATCTTCTACGTGGGCAACCAGGCCAAACACCAGCAGGGATTCATGGTCCTGGGGGTCTTCTACCCCAAACGGTGATGCATCTCCCCACAGGTCATGGCTTGGACAGCGGCTGCCACCACGTCACGGTGACACCGTTCTTGGTCGGCTTCGAAGCAAAGCAACGCCACACGACGTCGCGAGGCCCACTCTCCGATCATGGCGAGCCATTCTTGCGCCGCGGGCCTGGCCAGCTCCGCAGAGAACTTGCGGCGAGCCGCCTCCAGCTCTTCTCGGGGACCGCTGAATCCCGCGCGGTTGTCCTTGGGGTTGCCCAGCGGCCGAGCATGCTCGTAATCGATCCCCACCGACGCCAGGGCCTCGGAGAGGGCCCGCTTGCTGAATCCACGCTTCCGCGAGATGGGAGTCAGCCGCACGTCCACGAGCAGGGACACGCCGTCGGCAGAGAGCAGTGCCAGGAACGAGCCCAGATCGTGTCCCTGGTAGCCGAAACCGGTCAAGCCGGTCCTCTGGGCGAGCTGATCGGTTACAAGCACGCGGCACAGCCTCTCACGTCGGCGGCCGGATGCCCAGGAGCGTGCCCCGACCTGTGCCGCAAGGTGATGGCTCTGTCAATACCGTAAGACGGCCGACCGGGCAGGTGGCGTCACGACCTGCGGATACACGTCCTTGTCGGCTTTGGATGCTTGATTCGTGATCAGCGTATGCGCGTTGATTCAGGCGAGGTCTGGGGTGTGTAAGCGGCCATCGAACGGTGGGTTCCGTGGCCTGCCTTCACGCCGTGGCCTTATCCGGCCAGCATTACGGCCTCCGTACGGGGAGAATCTGGTCGACGACCGTCTGCGACTGGTGGAGGAATCGCATGACCATGGCTGTGTCCGTCAATGAGACCTCCGATGGGCGCCGGCTCGTCCACTATGACGGCCAGGCCTTCGAGCTCACGCCCTCACCCGGCGAGGTGGTCTGCTCCGGTACCGTGATCCACCATCGCAGGGACTGCGGGCGACTCGCCGAGGACGGTGAGGCGCCGAGGACCCATCCCGATCCCGAACGGGACCTGTGGCAGCGACTTATCGAGTCCGCGTCGAGCGACGACGGCGAAGGTCGGCAGGAGTTCGCGGCCAACGCCGGACTGCGCAACGGCCGAGGCGGCCTGATCCGCGACGTCTGCCACATCTGCGTACTGACCCCTCTCACGACCGTGAGCGGGGTCCGGGTGCCGGGCAAATCGCTCACGACAGCCCTCGCCGAGTTCGACCGCGAAGCGTGTGCTGAGAGAGTCGCCGAGGCGGAGGCCCAGATCGCGCAGGTCGTCCGTGAATTCCCGCTGGAGTCGTGGCCGTCCATGCCGCTCGAACGGTACGCACTGGGTACGGACGCCTCCAAGGACTCCTTCAGCTACCGGATGGAGTTCGGCACCCCGGCCCTGTCCAGCATCCGAGGCGGACACGCCGGCAAGCACATCATCTACTGGCGCAGGAACGACCAGTCCTGGTATTTCGGTGACAAATACAGCGACGAGCAGGACGCCTGGCGCCACGTGCGGGCCGGGTTCGTGGAGGCATTCGGCTACGCCGCCGAAGGGCGTCTCACCGACATCGACGCCATCGCCGCGCTGCGTTCCGGTCCCATGCTCACCGCCAAAGCGATCTCGGTGTACTTCCCCGACGCGATCCTCCCAATCAACAGCCGGGACCACGTGCGGGCGTTCATCCTCCACCTTTCGGGAGACACCACCGCAACCTCGCTTGATGCGTTCGCCGCACACGAACGGTTGAAGCAACTCATCGAGGCCGACCAGCGTTTCTCCGGATGGCACCCGTACGAGATCGGCATGTTCCTGTACGGATGGGTGGATCCGCGTCCGATCAGCACGACGATCCTCAAGGTCGCGCCTGGAGAGAAGGCTCGATACTGGGACGACTGTCTGGCCGGTGGATACATCTGCGTCGGCTGGGACGAGGTCGGCGACCTGACCAACTTCGTCTCCGAAGAGGATTACCGCGCGGCGTTCGAGGATGCCTGCGGCTATGAGTACAAGGGCAACAAGAGCAAGACGTCCGCCAAAGCCAACGAGCTGTGGCGGCTCTTCCAGCTTCGGCCCGGCGACCTCGTGGTGGCCAACAGCGGCGTCAAGGAGATCCTCGCCGTCGGAAGGGTCACCGAGGAGGGCTACAAGTGGCGTCCTGAGCGCCCGGAATACCGGCACACCGTCTCCGTCGACTGGGACACCAGCTACGCTCAGACGCTCACCGGTCCCAAGACGAACTGGGGCACCGTCACCGTCGCCAAGGTCTCGCCGGACCTGTGGCGAGCCATTGAGGCGGGGCGATCGGAAGACGTCGAGGGTACCAAGCCGCAAGTCATCCCCGTCGACCCGTTGTTCGAGCAGATCGCCGACCTCCTCGAGCGCAAAGGTCAGGTCATCCGGTACGGACCGCCCGGGACCGGCAAGACCTACACCAGTTTGCGTTTCGCTCTGTGGTGGCTTGCCACGCGTCTGCCCGAGCTGGAGCTCGACCCGGGTGCCGTCTACGGGACGGCCGCGTTCAAACGTGCGCTGGCCCGCCTGTCCGAAGCGGGTCACCTCACCCAGGTGACCTTCCATCCCGCATACGGGTACGAGGACTTCATCGAGGGTTTCCGGCCGGCCGAGGGGCCCGACGGCAGCCTGAAGCTGGTGCTCCGGGACGGGGTCTTCACCAAGATCTGCCAAGCGGCCGCGGCCAACCCCGAGCGGCCCTACCTCCTGCTGATCGACGAGATCAACCGGGGCGACATCCCGAAGATCCTCGGCGAACTGATCACTTTGCTGGAACCCGACAAGCGTGGCATGCACCTCACTCTTCCCACCGGTCGCCGCTTCGCCGTCCCCTCGAATGTGAACATCCTCGGGACGATGAACACCGCGGATCGCAGTATCCGGCTTCTGGACTCCGCGCTACGCCGCAGGTTCGCGTTCCATGAGCTGCTGCCCGACGCCGACGTCCTCGAAGGGTGCAAGGTGGGCGAATTGGACCTCGGTCTGCTGCTCCGGGAGCTCAACCGGCGCGTCGTCCATGAGCTCGGCCGGGAACGGCAGATCGGGCACTCCTTCTTCATGCCCAGTGGCAAGCCGGTCGACAGCGTGGCCGACCTCGCCGCCGTGATCCGCAACGAGGTGCTGCCGCTGCTCCAGGAGTACGCCTACGACGACTACACCAAGCTCACCCGGTTCCTTGGCTCGACCATCGTCGACGTGCACGAACACAGCGTCGCGGGACTCGACGACGAGGCACTTGTGAAGGCACTGGGCGCCGAACTGGAAGCGTCCGCGTGAACGTTCCTGCGAGGACCGTCACCGTCTCCGAATACGCCAAGGAACGGGTGACCGGCCTGACCCCCAGCCTCGCCGACCTCGAAGCCGCCGACTCCGAGGAGCTCGCGAAGCGGATCGCACTGCGCTGGCTGCACGACGGCACGCTGGCCATCGAGGCGGGTTCCCACATCGGCGTCATCAACCTCGACTGCGTGTCCATCCACGTCACTCCCAAGCTCGCAGGTTCGGAACTCGGCGTTCTGCAGATGCTCGACTATGCCGCCGGGATCGACTCGCTCCACGACATCGCGCGTCTCCAGCAACTCGGCACCGGTCTGAACCTGCGCGACCTGGTGTGCCTCCTGCTGACCCATGAGTGCGACAAGCTGCTGCGGCACGGTCTGCGCCGCGACTATCTGCGCCGTGAGGAGTCCCTGCCCGTGGTTCGGGGGCGGCTGCTGGTGGACCGGCAGATCCTTCGCCGCTTCGGTCGCCTGGATCGGCTGGAATGCCGCTACGACGAGCGCAGTGGCGACATAGACGACAACCGTCTGTGCGCCGCCGCCCTCGAACTCGCCGCTCGCACCGTCCAGGCGTCGCACGTTCGCGACGAGGCACGTCGTCTCGCCGCCGACTTCACCGTCCAGTGCAGCACCACGGGCTTCGACGCTCGCGCGGCCGCCGAACGCCTGGTCTATCACCGCGCCAATGAGCACTACCGCAACGCGCACCGCTGGGCGCGCATGCTGTTGGGTAGAACCGCACTCAACGACCTCTACACCGGCTCGGGAACCACCGTATCCGCCTTCATGATCGACATGAACACGCTCTTCGAGGACTTCGTCACGCGCCTGCTTCGACAGGCTTTCGCGGGCACCGACATCACAGTGCGGTCCCAAGAATCCCTGCCCGGAGCGATCCGCGCCGGAGACGGCCGCCGCTACTCCCCCATCACTCCAGATATTCAGCTCGTCCGGGGCCATGGGCCCACCGCCTGGCGATGCTCCGTCGACGCCAAGTACAAGCTCTATTCAGAGAAGCGGATCCAGACCTCGGACCTGTTTCAGAGCTTCGTCTACGCGCAAGCGCTCAGCGGCACGACCGACACCGGCCCGCCATCGGCGTACATCCTGTACGGCAGCGATCACGACCTGCCACACGAAACCATCACGCTCCATCGCCGAGACAAGCCGGCCGCGCATGTGACCGCCATAGCGGTCAACGTTCCCGCTTCACTGAGGTTCATCGCCGACAAAGCCTCTCCACCGCTGCTCGCCGACCTACGCAGTCTGCTCCCGAAAGACCGACCGGTATCCCGCTGAACCAGGAGCGGGCAGACGGCATCCCGAAGCTCGGTGACGGGCGAGGTCGCGGCTTGAGCAACGTCGTCCGCCGCTCCCTGGCGCGCTGATACGCCCCGGTACCAGTCGAGCAGTGCACGGTCGGCCGCCGCGAACCGTGGCGGTTCACGTGGTCGGCTTCGTTCGGGGGTCAGGGGCGGTGTTCGGTGTTCTTGTGGAGGATGGAGGTCTTTGACGTGCCTGGGAAGACCTGGATGAGGTGTTTTTCGACGGGGCCGTCCACGAGGTCGGCCTTGTCCCGGTCACGTACATGGATGCGTAGGCGGTAGGGGCCGGGGCCTGCGGCGGTCAGGGGCGGCAGCTTGGGGGGCGCGTCCATTGGCATGTAGAGCCTGGTGGTGCCGTGCGGGCTGTCGATGCCTACTTCCTGGACGCGGTCCCAGCCTTTGAGGTCCAGCGGCGGGGCCTTGCGGTAGGCGCGCACGGTGATGCAGATGTCGTCGTTCTCCACGCCGGTCATGACCGCGGCCGTCGAGCCGCTGGAGGCGATCAGGCCGTCGTCGATCGCCTGGCTGAACGGGTCGCTGGAGCTGGATCCGTCGCTGATGTAGTAGCCGCCGCCCTCGCCCGTGGTGAGCAGGGCCGTCTTCTGCCGCACGGCCCTCGGGTCGCGCCGGATGGAGCGGCGGCAGGACGCCTCGTCCCTGGCGTGTTCCTTCCGGTATTCACGCTCCAGGCGTCGGCGAGTCTCGGCGGCCGCCCGCGCCTGGCGCAGCGCCACGTCCGGGCACAGGTAGGCGAGCAGATCGTCGACTACTGAGCGTGACCGGCGGAACCCGCCCAGGCGCCTCCATTCGTCCAATGCGGCACCGGTGAGGGGGCCTTCCGGTTTCATGTGCGCGCACACGCGTCGACCTCGCCAGAGAAGCTCTCCGTCGTCGACGTCCTCGTACTGAGGTTTTTCCGCAAAGTCGTAGCGGAGATGGTGGCCGCGCATCATGCACAGATAGGCGCGCTCGCGCTCCTTGACCGGCAGCCGCGCGATCGCCTCAACTCTCGCGACTCCCTCCGTCTGCGGGAGACGGAGGCCGGTCCGGCAGTCTTCCGGGCCGATCGCGGCGATCTCGTGCCGTCTGTGGTCGCCGCCGACCGTGAGCAGCAACACGACGGCCAGCGCGGCCCCCGTTGCCACACGGCCTCGGCGTCCCAGGCCGCGGCGTCGGCGCACCGTGAGGTAGATCAGGCCGGCCGGGACGAGGAGATAGAGGTCCCATCCGAGCGTCTGTGGCACGAACGGCTCCCACATTGCGGCGCAGCCTTCGCCCCATGTCGCCAGGTCGTAGGCGGCCAACAGCGGCTTGGCCAGCCCGGCAAGCAGAAGGATCGTCACCGCCGTCCATCCGGGCACCCGTGACCGTGTGCGCGCCCACACCGCGAAGGCGGGGCCGACGACCAGGAACGGCATTCCTGCCAGCCATTGCAGCGGCCACAGTTCCAGTTGCAGCCACCACCCGCGGCACTCGACGGCGCCCGCGAAGCCGAAGCTCACCCCCACCGTGGCGCCCCCGCTGCTCAGGACGCTGAGCAGCAGTCCGAGCAGCAGGGGAACGGTGCTCGCCGCGAGCGCGGCCCACCACAGTGTCCGGTGCCGGTCCTGACGGGGGGACATTCAGGGCCTTTCCGTTTCGGTTTCTGCGCGGCCCCGACCTTAGCGGCGGACGCCCCGGGCCGCGCCCGCCAACGGCCAGGCGGCGGCAGTCGCCTCCAGTCAACGGCCGCACCGCCGGGACTTGTCGGCGGGCATGTACAGGTTTCCGCGTATGCGTTTCGACGCGGCGGGCACCGCGCGGTCCTCGATCTCCATGTCCGCGGTGTCGCCTACGAGCACCACCCGGAGCTGGCCCCGACCACCGAGCTACGCCAGCTTCAGTACGCCGGGGACGCCCGCCAAGGGGTCGTTCGCCCGTACGCCCCGCCCTCGGCCACGGCTTCGAGGGTTCGGCGGGTTCGACGGCACCGCCCGTCCCCGACGCTGGAGCGGTTCCAGGCGTACGTGGCCCAAAAGACCAGCATCAGCACCGGCCCCCGTCGGCACCGTGGAGAGTCGCCGCTGCATTCCGTCGGGCGTTCGCCGTCGGCCGGCTGCTCGCCCCGCCGAACCGAGCACGTTCGTGGTCGGCCGCCTCGAGAATCCGCGGACGCGTCAACCCGCCACGGTCGGTTTCGAGCCCGACTCTCGCTGGGGCCGGGGATGCTCGTCGGTCCCGGAGGCGGCGGCGACCACCTCCTCAGCGCCACTTCCGAGACCGGGGTGAGGGGCAGGACGCCCGGGCGGCGGCCGAGGGGCTGCCGCCCGGACGCGTGGGGCGTCGCTCAGGCCAGGAGGGTGGCGACTGCGTTGGTGGTGGCCGGGTGGTCGCTCAGGAGGGTGGTCAGTGCCGGGGCGGCCCTGGACGTCGTGGTCGTCTCGGTCGGCCAGTCGGGTGGGAGGCCGAGGAGGGTGGCCACCGCGTCGCAGGTGGCGGGGTGGGCGGCCAGGAGTTCTCCTGCGGGGCCCGCGTCCGGGACGGCAGCGGGCGCCGCCGGCGCCACCGGCGGGGCTGACCACGGTGGGGTCCAGGTGTCCAGCGCCTGGAGGGTGGCGGGGAAGGTGCGGCCTGCCTCTCTGATCAGGACGGGGACCATCTCCGCGGCGTGGTCCTTCAGGGTGGTGATGAGTTTCGGGAGCCACGGGAGCAGGACCGGGTCGGGGAGGCGGGCGAACGCCTTCGACAGGATCTCCACCACCAGCGACGCGAGCGCCGGGACGGGCTCCAGGGCCTGGACGAAGCCGCTCAGGTAGAGCGGGAACGACGGGACGACCAGCGGGTTGTCCAGCAGTTCGTCGCAGCGGCGCCGCAGTTCGTCCAGCGGGAGCAGGCCCAGTTGCGTCTGCGCCGCCCACAGCAGGGCGACCTTGTCGGGGGCCTCCGGATGCGACTGCTGGACGGCCAGTTCCAGCTGGGTGTGGTCGCAGCCGAGGGACAGCGCCAGGCTCTCCATCCCGAGCAGGAACCCGAGCATCGCCGCGACCTGCCGCGCCCCGGTGGCGTCGTCGGTGAACGCGGTCGGCAGCAGCGTGCAGTAGTGCGCGTACCCGGCGGTGACGAACGACTGGCACCACTCCGGCAGTTCCGGTTCGGTCGCCTGGTAGTGGGAGAGCAGCCGCCGCGCGCGGCGCAGCACCTCGGGGGCGTCGTCCACCGTGCGCTCGGCGGCCAGCAGTTCGACCGCGCGGGCGCCCAGCTCGTCGGTGAGGCGTCTGCCGCCCAGATAGAGGATGGAGTCCTCCACGGCGGCGAGGGCCTGGGCGGCGGTGGCCTGCGGCGCGTACACCGCCTTGCGGAGCCGCTGCTCAAGCACCTGTTCGACGGTGACGCCCTCGTAGCCCAGCTCGACGATCGAACGCATGTTGCGGCCGATCGCCAGGTCCCAGCTCTCCTGGATGGAGCGTTCGCCCAGGCGGCGCGAGCCGATGATGGGCCGGACGGCGTCGTCGGGCACCAGCCGGCGCAGGACCCACAGCAGGTCCGAGCACGGCCGCAGGTGCGGGTCGGCGTCCAGGTCGAGCAGCGCCCGCTGGATCGTGCGCTTCTCCAGGTCGAGGCCGAGCGGTTCGAGCCGGTCGAGCACGTCGCGGGCCAGCGGGGGCAGGGCGTCGTAGCCGACGGCGCCCACCCGGTCGCCGCCGAGCAGGATCTCGCACAGGCGCGCGATGTCGCGGCGGCCCGGCACCGCGTCCTTCTCGATGCAGGTGACCGCGGCGTCCTGGAAGTCGTACGGCGTCGGCCGCCGCCGCCCGCGGATCCCGGCCAGCAGGATCGACGTCTCGTACACCGCGATGGCGTCGGCGGTGCTGGACGGGTAGCCGTTCTTGCGGGCCAGCCGGACGATGTCGACGCTCCAGCCGAGCAGTTCCTGCTCGTCGACGCCGTGCGGGGCGGGCGCGGTCGTCAGGAAGCCCGACAGCCGGTCGGCCACCGGCGGGGGCGGGGCGGCGGGCGGCTTGGCGGGCTTGGCCGGCGTCTTCTTCCGCGCACCGCCCAGCCGGAACGGTTTGAGGCCGCTGCGCCGCAGCGCCTTCGTCCAGGTCGCGGCGGCGATCGACACCGATCCGGGCGCGAGCCCGAACTGCGCCTCGATCGCCGAGTGGCTGGACGGGATGAGCCCGTACTGCCATTTCGTGGCCGTGCGCGGGCTGATCTCGAACGAGCCCGTCGCGCCGTGCAGGCCGAACTCGGCGACGCGGCTGGCCGCGTGGAAGGCGCCGCACACGTACAGGCACTCGGCGGGGTCGGCGTCCGAGGACGCCAGGTGCTCGCGTATCCGCGTCCACATGTAGCGCTCGCGGTCCTCGTCCACCGAGGTACGGGCGGAGCCCTCCGGCCGCAGCCGCCGGAACAGGCTGCCGATCAGCACCATGACCTGCCGGTAGGTGTCGTAGTCGGCGTCGACCAGCGGCTGCTCGACGTACTGGTCCCACCACTCCGACCAGTGCCGCACCTTGCCGTGGTGGAGCAGGTGCTCCTCCAGTTCGGCGAACCGCGGCCGCAGGTCGCCGATCTCGACGCCGACCGCGTCGCCGTGCAGCGCCGTCTCGTCGTCCTCGCCCTTGCCGGCGGGGTCCTCGCGCGGCTCCCACTGGAACACGTGGTCGGTCGACCGGTCCACCAACACCAGTTCGACGCCGGGGGTGGTGAGCGCGTAGGAGATCGCCTGGTACTCGGCGGACGCCTCGGTGATCGGCGCGACGACGCTGAGCGGCGCCCATTCCGCCGGGAACCCGTCGATGTCGGTGGCGAACGACTGCAGCGCGACCGGCAGCGTGCAGTTGTGCAGCTCGTCCAGCAGCGGCCGCAGATCCTCGCACAGCTCCAGGTAGACGACCTTCGGCCGCTTCTCGCGCAACCGGCGGGCCATCGCCGTCGCCGAGGACGGCGAGTGGTGGCACACCGGGAAGATCTCCAGCGGCTCGCGCAGCGCCCGGTCGACGTCCTCGACCAGTCCGGCGAGGATCTGCGCCACCGGGCCGGAGCCGAACCGCTCGGCCGCCCCGAGCAGTTGCTCGCGCAGCCCGCCGAACGGCCCCGCGGCCACGTCCAGACCGGCCGGCGCGCCGGTCACGGTGTCGGTTGCCGGGCCGGTCACGACAGCTTCGCCAACGCTTCGCGGCCGCCCTCCAGGAAGCCCTGCCACGCGCCCTGCTCCTTCTTGCTGCGCGGCTCGATGACGCCGTGCCAGAACTTGTTGAGGATGGCCAGGTCCTCCGGGCTGCGCCGGGCCAGCGACCCGACCAGCGAGGACGCGAGCGTCTCGGCGCGCAGTTCGCGTTCGCCGAAGAACTGGCTGTGCAGGATCGCGTCCTCCAGCACGCCGATCTGCTCGGCCGTCGACAGCGCCGACTCCAGCTTCTCGTCGTCGCTGCGGGCGGACGCGGCGGCGGCGCGCAGGTCGGCGAAGCTCTGCAGCAGCACCTCCAGCAGCGACGGCGCGACCTCCAGCTCGATCCGGTGCCGCCGCAGCAGTTCGGTGGTCCGGAACCGGACGATCTCCGACTCGGCCTTCTTGCTGGTCACCACGGGGATGCGCACGAAGTTGAAGCGCCGTTTGAGCGCCGAGGACAGGTCGTTGACGCCCCGGTCGCGGCTGTTGGCCGTCGCGATGACGGAGAAGCCGGGCTTGGCGAACACGGTGTTGTCGGTGTCCAGCTCGGGAATGGAGACGTACTTCTCCGACAGGATCGAGATCAGCGCGTCCTGCACGTCGCTGGTGGCGCGGGTCAGCTCCTCGAACCGGCCGATCACGCCCCGTTCCATCGCGGTCATGATGGGCGAGGGGATCATCGACTCCCGCGACTGCCCCTTGGCGATCACCATGGAGACGTTCCAGGAGTACTTGATGTGGTCCTCGGTGGTGCCGGCGGTGCCCTGCACCACCAGCGTCGAGTTGCGGCAGATCGCCGCCGACAGCAGCTCGGCCAGCCAGGACTTGCCGGTGCCCGGGTCGCCGATCAGCAGCAGACCGCGGTCGGACGCGAGCGTGACGATGGCGCGTTCGACGAAGGTGCGGTCGCCGAACCACTTCTGCGGGATCTCGCGGTCGAGGCCGTCGGAGCGCTCGGAACCCAGGATGAACGTGCGCACCATCCGCGGGCTCAGCCGCCACGAGAACGGCTTGTGCCCGTCGTCGATCGACTCCAGGTAGTCGAGCTCGTCGGCGTACTTGACCTCGGCGGGTGCGCGCAGCATCTCGTCGGTCATGGCAAGGAACTCCTATGAGGGTCGGTTACGTGGGGTGCCTGGGCTGTCAGGCGAGGAAGTTCTTCAGTTCGAACACGAGCTTGTCGATGTGGCCGGAGATCACCGGGGTGCCCAGCTCCTTGAGCTTCTGCCGGTACCAGGAGTCGACGCTGGCCTGGCCGGAGCTGTTGACCGAGCCGACCGGGATGAACTTCACCCCGGACCGGTACAGCGCCCGGAAGTCGTCGAGCAGGCCCCGGTCGTCGTAGAAGTCGGAGATCCAGACCAGCACCGTGTTGCGCGGGTCGGCGATCTTCGGCCGGGCCATCCGCATCGCGACCGGCCCGTGCGTGCCGCCGCCGAGCGTGGTGCGCAGCAGCACCTCGAACGGGTCGTGCACCCAGGGCGTCAGGTCGATCGCGCGGGTGTCGTAGGCGATCAGGTGCACGTCGACCTTGGGCAGCCCGGCGAAGATGGACGCCAGGATGGTGCAGTTGACCATCGCGTCCACCATGGACCCGGACTGGTCGACCACCACGATCATCCGCGCGGGCGTGGTGCGGCGGGCCGTGTGCTTGTAGAACAGCCGGTCGACGTAGAGCCGCTCCTCCTGGGGGTCGTAGTTGACCAGGTTCTTCCAGATCGTCCGGTCGAGGTCGAGGTTGCGGAACACCCGCTTGGGCGGCACGCTGCGGTCGATCTTGCCGGTGCTGGTCTTCTCCACCCGGGTCTTCAGCACCTCGGCGACCTCGTCCACGAACCGCCTGATCAGCGCCTTGGCATTGGCGAGGGCCTCGCCCGACAGGTTGTGCTTGTCGCGCAGCAGCTGCTCGATCAGCGACATGCTGGGGGTGAGCCGGGCGGCCAGCGCCGGGTCGGCGAGCACCTCGCGCAGCCGCATCCGGCGGACCAGATCGCCCTCCAGGGTGGCCAGCAGCGCGTTGAGGTCGGCGTCGGTGACCTCGAACCCCTGCCCGGCACCGGACCCGCGTCCTCGCCCGGCGCCCTCCCCGGACACCTGCCCCGGGCCCTGTCGTGCGCCGCCGCGCGGATCGTCGCTCGCTTCGCCCTGCCCGGGGCCGCCGCCGGCGCACGCGCCGAGCGCGCGGCGCAGCCACTCGGCGTCGCGCTGCCAGGTGGCCAGCCGCTCCGCCGACACGTCGCCGGAGCCGGTGCAGAACGCGTTGAGCAGCAGTTTCGACACCAGGGCCGTCCGCCGCACCCGGTCGCCGTCGTCACCGCCGGCCAGCGGGTCGCGGAACTCCGGCTCCAGGTCGGGGAACCGCTGCAGGACGGTGTCGACCGAGACGCCGGGGTCGAGCAGCGCCGCCGGCAGTCCGCGCTCCTCGACGACGGCCAGGCTCGCCGCCTCCAGTGCGGGCTGCTCCTCTGCGTCGAACACGTGCCCCAGCAGCCGCCACAGCAGCACCTGCCGGCGGACGTCGTCGCTGTCGCCGTCGTTCATTTCCGCAGCAGCCTTCCCGCGCGTTCGGTGAGGACGGCCACGGGGTCGCCGGAGCGGGCCTGGGCCTTCACGATCTTCGGGTCGGTGGGGCCCAGCGCCCAGTCGCCGTTGTGCGCCTCGACCGGCTGCTTCTTCACGGTGCTCTGCACGGCGAGCGGCTGCAGCGTCCAGCGCCCGGCGTCCCAGCGGAGCAGGCCGATGCACGCCGTGGAGGCGGTGACGAGCTGCGCGGTGAGCGGACCGCCCGGCGGCAGCCGGTCCAGGTCGACGGTGAGGGCCTCGCCGTTCAGGTCGAACGTGCCGTCGCGCCTGGCCTTGTAGCCCTCGACCAGCACCGGTTCGGCGATGCGCACCGGGTGGCGGTCGAGCGGCGCGACGGCCGGGGCCTCGGCGCCGGGGAGCCGGACGCGAGCCGTGGCGAACGGGTCGGCGGGCTCGCCGGCCTCGGCGCGTTCCTCGTCCCAGAGCAGGTCGCCGCCGGCGGTCAGCCGCATGTCGGCGACGTCGACGGCGCGGTGCTCGGCGAGGGCCGCCAGCAGCGTCGGGTACGCCTTCAGAAGCTTCCACACCTCGGGGCCGAGGATCGTGTCGACCTTGGCGGCGGCGACGGCGACACGGACGAACCGCACCGGCCCGTCGCCCTCGGGTTCCAGCACCGCGTGCAGCTGCGCCTGGACGGCCGTTCCGTGTTCGTGGACGTCGACGCCCAGCGGCAGCAGCCGCCCGGAGACTGTGGTCGTGCCGCCCGTCCAGCTGCCCGAATGCGACAGCAGCACCGCGCGCGTCCACAGGTCGGCCCAGCGGCGTTCGGGGAGCCGTTCCATCGTCGCGACCGGGGAGGAGACGCGCAGCTCGGCGGCGAGGCCGTCCAGCAGGACGGCGAGGCGGCGCAGCCGCGGCTCGCCCCACACCGCCTCGACCGCCTGGTCGGCGGCCGACACCAGCGCGTCGTCGACGCCCAGCCAGCCGGCGATGGCCAGGTCCCGCAGCCAGGACCGGGCCGCGGCGAGCAGGTTGGCGGGCACCGGCTCCCCCTCGGCGGGACGTTCCTCCCACGCGGTACGGGACCGGCCGAGCGCGCCGTCGAGCCGGGTGAGCAGGGCGTCGTGGGCCGCGCCGAGCAGCGCGGCACGCGCCCCGGCCAGCGCGGTCAGCTCGGCGTCGCCGATGGCGCCGCCGGCGAGCTTGGCGGACGCGTCCGTCAGCGCCGTGCCGAGCGGGGACGCGCTGAGCGCGCCGGCCAGCGCGTTGAGGGCCTCGGTGTGCCGCGGGCCGAGCCGGGCGAGGCCGTTGGCCAGCGCGGCGTCGAACCCGCCGACCACCTCCAGCGCCTCCACGACGCCGGGCGGGGTCTCGGCGAGCAACTCGGCGAGCTGTACTCCCTGCATCAGCGGACCGCCTTCAATGCCGGGAACCAGTGCATCTCGGGGAGGGGCTCCGGGGTGGCCGGAACCTCCAGATAGGTCAGGTGCCGCAGGAACCGGCTGAACACCATGGCGGCCGGTGCCTTCTCCTGCGTGCCCTGGAGCAGGAAGTGCAGGTCGTCCCCCTCAGAGGCCTCGACCTTCAGGTAGCGCGCGACGCGTTCGAGGCCGTACTGCTTGACCGCCTCGTCGATCAGCGCCTTGAGGTGCTTGCAGCGGTAGGAGCCCCCGGCACCGCCGCACGGCCGGTTGTTGTTGGTGCTGCAGCTGAAGTTGTGCGTCTCGGCGGCGATCGACGAGACGTACACCCGGGCGATGTCCGAACCGCTCGACACCACCCCCTGCAACCGGCCTTCCGCCAGTTCGACGAACGGCACCTTGGCCAGTTTCCGTGGTTGGACGGGCGGCACCACGCGCACCGCGCTCCGTTCCTCCCACCCGGCGTCGCCGGAACTCATGAGTCTCGTCCTCCACCCTCGCGGTCCGTCGGATGGCGAAGTTCTATCGGCCTCCACCGACAAATGGGCGCCTTTCGCGATCTTGGCTGCTCGGCGGCGGCCCCGGCCGCCCGGCCGGATCCGGTCACCCGGCGGCGCCCGGGATCGGCGAAGATCAAGGGCGGCCTCTGGAGGGAGCGGCTTTGCGAGCTCGTGGCGTCCTCGTCCTGGCCGGGGTGCTGGCCGTCGTCCTGGCGGCCGGAGTCGTCTCCGCGTACAGGCTGTCGCGGCGGAGCCCGGGCAGCCCCGAGCAGGTCTCCCGCGACTACTTCGCCGCCTGGCGGAACGGCTCGCTGACCAGCATGGCCGAGCTGGTCGCCGACCCGCCGGACGACTTCGCCGAACAGCACCGGGCGCTGTCCCAGGGCCTACTGGTGTACTCGATCAGGCTGACGCCGGCCCCGCTGGTGCGCCCCTCCACCGCCCCGGACCGGGCGCGCCAGGAGTTCACGGTCACCCGCAACCTGGGAAGCCGGGTCACCTGGACCTACCGGTCCACCCTCGAACTGGGCCTGATGAAGGGCCGCTGGCGAGTGCTGTGGAGCCCCGCCACCCTGCATCCGGCGCTGACCGGACCCGCCACCTGGAAGCTCACCGAGACCGAGACCGCCCCCGTGACGTTCGCCGACCGGAGCGGACGGGCGCTGCCGGACGCCGGCCTGCTCCAGCCGTACATCGCGGCCCTGTCGGAGAGCTTCGGCAACACCGGCGCCGACACCATGGGCTGGGCCGTCGAGGTCACCGCGGGCGGCAGGCCGCCGCAGCGGCTGGCGGTGCTCGGGGCCGACCCGGCCGAACGGATAAAGACGACCCTGGACCGCAGGATCCAGGCCGCCGCCGAAGAGACGATCTCCGACGGGACCGCCGCCCTGGTGGCGGTGCGCCCGTCCACCGGGGAGGTGCTGGCCGTCGCCGACAGGCTGGGCGGACGCAACGCGTTCCTGGGCTCCTACCCGCCCGGCTCGTCGTTCAAGGTGGTCACCGCCGCCGCCCTGCTGTCGGACGGCATGTCCGCCGGCAGCGGCGTCGGCTGCCCCGCGTCGGTGGTCACCGCGCAACGCACCATCCGCAACTCCGACGACCTCTCGCTCGGCGACACCGCGCTGCGGGACGCCTTCGCCCACTCCTGCAACACCACGTTCGCGCAGCTGACCGTCGACCGGCTGGGGACCGGCAAGCTGGCCGACGCCGCGGCCTCGTTCGGCTTCGGCGGCCCCATCACCCCCGGGATCGCGGCCGTCCGGGGCGGCTTCCCCGAGCCGGGCGGCGGCGACGAGCTCGCCGAGGCGGCCATCGGCCAGGGCCGGGTGCAGGCCAGCCCGCTGGTGATGGCGATGGTCGCGGCGGCGGCCGCGGACGGGCGGTGGCGGCCGCCGCGGCTGGTCGACGCGAAGCTGATCCGCGAGGACCGGCAGCCCTCCCGCCGGGTGCCGGCCGCGGGCGCGCTGCGCGACATGATGCGCGCGGCCGTCACCGACGGCACCGCGAAGGGCGCGGGCCTGCCGGAGGGCACGGCGGGCAAGACCGGAACCGCCGAGGTCGGCGACGGCGGCGACCCGCACGCCTGGTTCATCGGCTTCCGCGGCGACGTGGCGTTCGCCGTCCTCGTCGCGTCCGGCGGCTCGGGCGGCAGGACGGCCGCCCCGCTGGCCGCGCGCTTCCTGCGCGCCCTGGATCAGTAGGTCCCGGCCCCCTTGCTGCATGCTTGATGCAACTGCGACTTGTTTGCAATAGTGGTGGTCATGTCGACCTACGCGCTGCCCGATCTGCCCTACGACTACGCCGCCCTGGAACCGGCGATCACCGGCGAGATCCTCGAACTGCACCACGGCAAGCACCACGCCGCCTACGTCAAGGGCGCCAACGACACCCTGGAGAAACTGGCGGAGGCCCGCGACAAGGAGCAGTACGGCGGCCTGGTCGGGCTGGAGAAGACGCTGGCGTTCAACCTGTCGGGGCACGTGCTGCACTCGATCTTCTGGGACAACCTGTCCCCCGACGGCGGCGACCGCCCCGACGGCGAACTGGCCGACGCCATCGACGAGCACTTCGGATCGTTCGAGGCGTTCCAGAAGCAGCTGTCCACGGCCACGTCCACCGTGCAGGGCTCGGGATGGGGCGTGCTGGCCTGGGAACCGGTCGGCGGACGCCTGGTGGTGGAGCAGGTCTACGACCACCACGGCAACGTCGGCATGGGCACCACCCCGCTGCTGGTCTTCGACGCCTGGGAGCACGCCTACTACCTGCAGTACCGCAACGTGCGCCCCGACTACGTCGAAAAGCTGTGGTCCCTGGTCAACTGGGCCGACGTCGCCGCCCGCTACACCGGCGCCAAGAACGCCTAGACACACCCGGGGCCGCCCGACCGTGGCGCCCACCAGGCCGGGATCATGCTCAGAACACGTTCCCTCACGACCTGGTGGGCGCCGCTCACGCTATCCGCTCCCACGAACGCCAACGGATTCCGAAAGCGACGACCCGTCGTCACACTCGCCCGGGCCGGGCCTGTGCTGAGGCCCCACCATCCAGTTGGCGCCGCGGCGGCGTTCAGTGGAAGTGGATGCCGCCGTCCACATCGCGCATCTGGACGACCTTCTCGGCCGGGGCGTTGAGGATGTTGGTGACGCCGTCGCCGCTGGTCGCGGTCGCCGTCCTGGCCTGCTGGAGCCGGTTCTCCACGTGGGCACGAAAGTCCGGGTCCTGCTCCATGGCGTGGCGGACGGCGCTCTGCAGGTCGTCGGCGAACGCCGGTGCCTCCTCGATGGCCCGGCGCAGCGCCTCGGTGAGCCGGGCGACCCGTTCGGCGTCCTCGGGATCGGCGATCGCACCGCTCAGCACCTCCTCGTCGGCCGGGCGTCCGCGGAACCTCTCACGCACCTTCCGGCTGATCGCGACGATGCCGTCCTTGACGGGCTGGCCGGTGAGCTCCACCGCCTTGCCGGCGGCCGCCGCCGCGATCGCCAGGGTCAACGGGTCTGTCATCGATCGCTCCCGATCCTCGGGGACAGGATGGCACCAGTCCAACACGCACCCCCCATGGCCACAACAGACCAATCCATGTGGCCACCCGTCCCACGCCATGTACTCCGGTCGGTGATGGGCGGGAGGAAGTGCGCGTCCTGTTGTGGTCGTCGGGCGAGCAATCTGGCGGATGGTCCCGGCCGGTTCCGTGACACATGCTCGCGGCATTGCCGATTGCGGGGAGGCGCATCGAATGCCGGTTTTGGGCGAGCATGCCGTCGTTCTGGGGGCCGGGGCGCGCGCAGCCCCGCGTGGCTGGCCGAACTCGGCTTCCCGGCCCCGCCCGCGGACGAACTCCACGTCGACGTCGGCTACTCGTCGCGGGCCCTGCGTCCACGGCTCTCCGACGGCAAGGCGGCCCGGCCGTGAAGGTCTACGAACGCACCGTCAACGGCATCCGGACCGTCGTCCGGGAACACGGCGAGGGCCGCGACGGGGAGGCGGTCGTCTTCGTCCACGGCAACCCGGGGTCCGGCGCCGACTGGGAGGGGTTGCTGCTCCAGGCCGGCCGCCACACGCGGGCCGTCGCCTGGGACGCCCCCGGGTTCGGCCGGGCCGACAAACCGCGCGGCTTCCCGCACAACGTGGACGGGCACGCCGAGTTCTTCGGCGCCGTGCTGGACGACCTGGGCATACGGAAGGCTCATCTCTGCCTGCACGACTTCGGGGGCCCGTGGGGGCTGGCCTGGGCCGTCCGCCATCCCGACCGGCTGACCGGCCTGGTCCTGGTGGACACCGGGGTTCTCCTCGGCTACCGCTGGCACGTCCTGGCGCGGGTGTGGCGGACGCCGGTCGTCGGCGAGGTCTTCATGGCGACGACGACCCGCCGGGCCTTCCACCTCCTGGTCGGGAGGCGCGGCAACCCGCGGGGCCTTCCCCGCCCCTTCCTGGACCGCATGTTCGACGACTTCGACCGCGCGACGCGCCGGGCGGTCCTGCGGCTCTACCGTTCGTTCGACGACCCGGCCGGCTGGTCGGCGGCGGTGTCACCGGTGCTGGGCCGGCTGGACGTCCCCGTCCTGGTCGTCTGGGGCGCCCACGACCCGTACATGGGCCCGGCGCAGGTCCGTGATCGAGACGTCGTCCCTGGCGGTCAGGGGGTGGTCGGCGGCCATGGCCACCCAGCGCGGTTCCTCGGCGACGACCTGCGCGTGCAGTCCGTCGAGGTCGGCGGGCAGCCAGACGAACGCGACGTCGACCAGGCCGCGGCGCAGCGCCTCCGCCTCGCCGCCCCAGTCGAAGCGCTTGGGCTCGACGGTGACGCCGGGATGGCGCTGGGCGAAGACGGTCCGGGCCCGTCGTCCCAGCGGGCCCGCGCCCGTCGCCACGAATCCAACGCGCAGCAGCCTCCTGCGCGCGGCGTCGGCGACGCGCACGTCCCGCATCGCCTGCTGCCAGCCGTCCACCAGCCGGCGCGCCTCGGGCAGCAGCCGCTCCCCCGCCGCGGTCAGCCGCACCTCCCGGCTGCTGCGCTCGAACAGCCGCACGCCCAGGTCGTTCTCCAGCCGCTGGATCTGCCGGCTCAACGACGGCTGGGACACGAACAGCCGCTGCGCGGCCCTGGTGAAGCTCAGATCTTCGGCCACGGTGACGTAGTAGCGCAGCACCCGGGTGTCCACGTCCATTCGCCTGCCTCCTGCACGCCCTCGGGAGCATCTATGCCTGGAACGAATGGCGACAGGCATTGGACGCCATCGGCGCCCCGTTGATTGCGTGGAGGCGCGCGCCCGGCCATATGACCGGCCGCCGGACACAACCGTGCGCTGCTCACCAGAGGGAGACCCCGTCAATGCAGGAATTGCCGAAGGAAGGTTCGCGTGCGGCGGACCGCCCGGAAAGTCGCGAACGCTTCTCGTCCCGACGCACGGTGCTGCGGGCCGGGGCCGCCGCCGGGCTGGCGGCCGGCGCCGTCCTGGGCACCGGGACCGCCGCCGGCGCCGCCGCGCCGGCGGCCGGACGGCTGAGGGGGAAGGTGGTGCTCATCACCGGTGCCACCTCCGGCATCGGTGAGGCCGCCGCCGTACTGATGGCCGCCGAAGGGGCACGCGTGTTCTTCTGCGGACGCCGCGCGAACCTCGGCCGCCGCATCGAGTCCCGGATCCGCTCGGCGGGTGGGGACGCGACATATGTGCGCGCCGACGTCCGCCGGGAAAGCGACGTCAGGGAATTCGTATCGGCCTGCGTCCGCCGCCACGGACGTCTCGACATCGCCTTCAACAACGCCGGAATCGAGAGTCCGCGTGCCGTCCACCTGCACGAGCAGTCCCTCGACGACATGGAGAAGGTGTGGCGGACCAATGTCGGCGGCACCTTCCTGGCGATGAAATACGAGATTCCGCAGATGCGGTCGCAGGGCGGCGGTGTCATCGTCAACACCGCGTCGATCTCCGCGGAGGTCGGCTTCGCCACGATCGCGCCCTACAACGCCAGCAAGCACGGTGTCGCGTCGCTGACGAAGGTGGCCGCGCTGGAGTACGCCGCCGAGGGCGTCCGCGTCACCGCGTTCGCCCCGGGCGCCGTCGACACCCCGATGCTGCGCCGCGCCGCCGAGGCGTTCGACATGACCTACGAGGAGATCGCCCAGGACTACCCGATCAAACGGATCGTCAGCGCGGAGGAGATGGCCCGCGTCATGATGTGGCTCGGCTCCGCCGAGGCCGCCCCCGTCGTCGGGACCGACGTCGACGTCTCCGGCGGCTACCTGACCGGCTGACCACCACGCCCGGTCGAACGTCAGGTGCCCGCGCAACACCATCGACGCGCCCCGGCCGCTCTGGTGAGGCCCCGCCGCTCGCCGTGGGCGATGTTTCCTGTGCGCTGGGATGCGATGCGGCGCGTTCGTGAGGGAAGGTCGCCGTCCGTGTCTGAGGAGCGCGTTCGGTCAGCTGATTCAGGGCGCGGCGGGTGTTGCCGCACTTGTCGTACTGTCGGGTGGTTCGGTGTGGAGGTGGCGCACCTGGGTGGACGTCAGTGTCGCCAGCGTGGCCGCGATGACCAGGGCCGCTGCGCCGAGCGTCGTGGTGGTGACGCCCAAGCCGCTGGACAGAGGGCCTGCCACGAGCACCGCGGCCGGGGTGAAGGCGAACCCGCCCAGCAGGTTCCAGCTGTTGACGCGGGCCAGAACCTGCGGCGGGAACGTGGCCTGCACCGTGGTCGTCCACAGCACCCCATAGATCGTCTGGCAGGCGCCGGGGACCGGGCTCACCAGCGCGAGCGTCCACCAGGTGGCCCCGGCGCCGGTCAGCAGCAGCGGAGTCGCCGCGGTCGCCGGGAGAAGGGCCATCGCGAGCACCGGACGAGCCGGCCGCCACCGTGCCGCGACCACGCCGCCCGCCAGCGCCCCCGCCGCCTCCAGCCCGGCGACCATGCCCCAGCCTCCAGGGCCGCCATGTCCCTGGGCCATGTAGAGCGGTCCGAGGACGGCCGAGAAGGCGGTGACCGCGACGGCGACGGCGGTGAACTGGGCGGTGAGGACCCAGACCCACTGTGTGGATGTGAACTCTCGCCACCCCGCGCCCAGGTCGGTCATGACGCCCGGCCGCCGGTCCCGGCGCCATTGCGGTGTGCGCAGCCGCCTCAGCAGCACCGCCCCGAGCGCGGACGTTCCCGCTTTGATCGCGGCAGCCCATCCCGGCCCCGCCGCCGCGACGACGGCCCCCGACAGGACCAACCCGGTCAGCAACCCCGCCGCCACCGACTGGCCCAACAACGCGTTGGCCGCCCGCCTGTCCTCGCCATGGACCAGGTCGGCGACGATCCCCCGCTCGGCGGGCAGCAACAGCGAGCGGGCAAGCCCGGACAGCGCCGCCAGCCCGCACACCACCGCGAGCGGCGCCGCACCCAGCAGGAAGCACGCCGCGAGACCGGTCCACGCTCCGGCCGCCAGGATCTCCGCACTCGCCATCACCCGGTGCCGCCGACACCGGTCTCCGGCGAGACCACCGGCCACGACCAGCAGCGTCGGCGCCGTCTTGCACGCCACCACCGCCGACAACCCGGTCGCCCCGTAGCCCAGATGCAGAGCCCCGAAGGACAACGCGATCTGCCCGAATCCGTCCCCGGCATTTCCCGCCACCCGAGCCACGAACAACCGGGCGACTGAGACATCTTTGAGCAGAAGAGTCGGCGACGATGCGGCGAGCACAATGGGACCCTACAACCGCATCAGCGGACATCGACTCCCACCATACCGATTGCCGATGAAATGGGTCCTTTTTCGGTTTTGCACGAATGTCCGACCAGTACCGGGCTCGTCTGCTACGTCGGGTTGGCTGGTTTGTCAGGGGGTGATGCGGAAGGTGGCGTCCTGGCGGTCGGTGAGGGTGGAGGAGGTGCTGAGCGGGTCGATGCGGAGCACGTAGTTGTTGTGCCTGAGGTAGTAGGTCGGGTAATTGTAGGAACGGAACGACGACCATGCCGTGTCGGCGAGCCCGGCGGTGCGGTAGAAAGTGGCGTCGGCGCGGAATGTCGCGGTGTTGTCGTTGGGGTCGAGCCGGACGGCGTAGTTGTTGTGCCGCAGATAGTTGCCGGGATAATTGACCGACTCGAACGACACGCCGGCCGCGTCGGCGAGGCCGGGGACCATTCGCCACATCTGGTCCTGGTAGGGGTCGAACGGATAGGCGTCGATCCGGCCGACGCGGTCCTGGTGCCGTACGTACCGGTCCGGGTAGTTGGAGGATTTCAGCCGGACCCAGTTGGGCGTTCCCCAACGGGAGACCAGGGCGTTGTATTCGGCGTCGGTGATACCGGCGATCGATCCGTGTTTGGAGTTCAGCGGCGGGGTGTAGTCGCGCTGGTTCATCGGGGTCCACGCGCCGCCGCCGATGTTGCTCGAGGACCAGGCGTAGTAGTCGTTGTTGACGGGGCTGAACGAGTCCCCCCAGAGCCGCCATCCGCTGCCGTCGTTGAGTTTGTGCAGCAGGGGCGCCTCGATTGCGCTGCCCTGGATCAGGCCGCTGGTGTAGGTGGTGTAGCTGTTGGGCGCGCCTGTGGCGGAGCGCGCCCCGTAGATACGGCCGTCGGCCAGGTTCTTGTAGTACATGTAGGTGGTTCCGCCGTCGACGACGATGTCTCCGTCCAGGACGCCGAATCCGGGGCTGAAATAGGTCTGCGGACTGCTGACGGTCCGGAAGTCGGCGGTGTAGTTCACCCAGAAGACGTTGGCGGTGGAGTAGACGATGCCGTACTGGCTCCGGGAGGCGTCCCAGAACACCGTCGGAGCCCACGTGTGGTCGTTGGTGGTGTGCATCCGCAGGCGGCGGTATCCGGTGAAGGCGGTCAGGTTCGTCGAGTCCCACACGTGCAGGTACTGGCTGTTGAGGCTGAAGTCGGTGCCTTTGAGGTCGGTGGCGATCACCACGAACGTGCCGTCCTGCTTGCGGAACACCTGCGGGTCGCGCAGGCCCAGCTGACCGGCCGTCGGCGTGACGACCGGGTTGTTCTGGTTCAGGGGCGTCCAGTTCAGGCCGTCCCGGCTGACCGCCAGGTGCAGGCCGTAGTCCGCGCCCAGGAACTGCGGCGACTCGGTGAAGCAGGCCATCACGTAGGCGTTGTACGTCGCCGCCGACGCGGCTCGCGGAAAGCTCACCACGCCGGTGGCGGCGAGCGCGGCGGAGGCGAGGGCGGTCCGGGTGAATTCCCTGCGGGACAGGGTCACGGCGCTGACCTTTCTTCTCGGGAGCGGGCTATGCCCGGGGCTTCAAGAACGGATGCGGGTGGGGACGCGCCGTCGCCAGAGCAGCCGAGGGTCGTGCTCGCGCGACGGGCCGGTCAGGTGACCTGGCCCGGGGCGCGGCGGCGCAGCGGGGGCCCGGCGGGCAGGGCGGGTGGTCCAAGTCGCGTCGTCACGTGAACGCGGGTCGACTCGGTCACGGGCTGGTGCAGGTGGCGGTGGGGGTGGCCGCGGTGCCGTTGGCGGTGAAGCCGAACGTGACGGAGGATCCCGCCGCGATGGAGCCGTTGTACGAGGCGTTGCGGACGGTCACGTTGGCGCCCGAGCCGGTCGGCTCGCCGTTCCAGAGGCTGGTGATGCTCTGCCCGCCGGGCCACGTCCACCGGACCGTCCAGCCGTTGACCGGTGTGCTGCCCGCGCGGACGGTCACCGTCGACTGGAATCCGCCCTGCCAGCTGTTGGTCGTCGCGATCGTGGCCGAGCACGCTCCCGAGGGCGGGTCGGTCGGCGGGTTCGGGGTGGCGTTGTTGAGGGCGTTCAGGACCGCGTCATAGGCCGGCTTCTTGTTGTAGTTGCCGTCGAACAGCAGCGGGGTGTCACCGGAGCGCCAGGAGTACCTGTCGGTGACACCCCACACGGTGATGCCGGTGCAGCGGGAGACCGCCATGCAGGCCTCCACGACCCGCCGGTAGGCGTCGGCCTGCGCCGTCCCGGAGCCGCCGATGTCCAGTTCGGTGATCTGCACGTCCACGCCGAGCGCGGCGAACTGTTCGATGTTCCGCCGGTAGTTGCTCGGCACCTGGCCGAAGTGCGACTGCAGGCCGACACAGTCGATCGGCACGCCGCGCGCCTTGAAGTCGCGGACCATGTTGTAGACGCCACGGGTCTTGGCGGCGTCGGCGTCGTCGATGTTGTAGTCGTTGTAGCAGAGCTTGGCGTTCGGGTCGGCCGCGCGGGCGGCGCGGAACGCCTCCTCGATGAAGCCGTTGCCGATCCGCTGCGTCCAGATCGAGCTGCGCAGCGAGCCGACCGCGCCGCCGTCGGCGAAGGCCTCGTTGACCACGTCCCAGGTGTGGATCTTGCCTCGGTAGTGGCCCATGACGCCGTTGATGTGGCCGGTCAGCGCGGCGCGCGCGTCGGCGGCCGAGGACAGGTTCTGCACCCAGCCGGGGATCTGGGCGTGCCACACGAGGGTGTGCCCGCGGATCTTCATGCCCCTGCTCTGGGCGTGGTCGACGATCCGGTCGGCGGAACCGAACGTGAACGAGCCGCGGGTGGGTTCGGTGGCGTCCCACTTCATCTCGTTCTCCGCGGTGACCGAGTCGAACTCCCGGTCCAGCGTGGTCACGTACGCCGACTCGCCGAGCCGGCCGGCCGCCACCGCGGCGCCGAAGTAGCGCCCGCTCTGCGCCGCCGCGGCGCCCAGCGTGCCGGCGGCGGCGCCGGCGGTGGTGGTGGGCACCGCGAACGCCGTGGCGGCGCCGAGGACGCTGAGAGCTCCCGCCACCAGGGCGCGGCGCAGCGGTCGCCGCCGGCCGGTCGGGGGAATGGCGTTTTCGCCCATGCCTGAGCCTCCATGCTGCGTAAAAGGAAATAAGGGAATGCGGGACAAAGCCGTGCGGCTGAGACGGCGCGGTCACTCGACGCCTCGCGTCAGGAGCTCCTGCCGTTCACCACCGACCCCGGCAGGAGGAACCGCGTGGGAGCCTCAGTGTGAGAACGGCCCTCGAAACGTGTCAAGCCCGGCTCCGACGACTTTCGAAGCGGCGGTCGGCGTAGGAAGTCCATACGCTCGACAGATGCCGGCCATGACCGCCGCGAATTCCGGTGGTGCGTGCGCCCGGCCTCGGAGAACCCCGATACATGAAATTTCATGCGTGTGGAGCGAGGCTCCGCCGCCTTGACCAGCCAAGGACGGCGTGGGCACCGCCGACGGAAGCGCCCGCATGCCGGAGAGGGCTTGACGGGCCTCACGGCGTCGTGTTTGCTCCGCTGCACCACCACCGACGCCATCCCGCCCGAGAAAGGCCGTACTGGACGCAGAAATGTTAGCGCTAACAATCAGTGCCCTGGCAGCCCGTCGCGAGTCCGAGCAAGCGCTGAAAGGGAGGTTGGCTCATCCATGTGAGCGTTAACGCTCCTACCGTCCGCTCTGCCGACCTGCCCGGCCGCGGGTCAGCCGATGTCCGCGGTGAAGGCGAGGACGCGGTCATTGACGCGGGCGGCGCACTGGCCGGAGACGGCATGCGTCGCCTCGGGCCACAGCTCGGCCCGGACGTCGGGGATCAGCGTTCGCGCTCGTTCGTAGGCGGTCCGCGGGTCGTGGATGACACTGCGGCCGGCGACGATCGCCAGGACCGGCATGGACAGGGAGCGGAGCTGGTCGTCGCCGAACAGGGCCGGTTGCGGTACCGCGGTGCGGAATCCGCTCATCGCGGCGTCGATGACCCGGCCGACCGGATCGGCGAGCGGTTCGCCGCCCTGGCCGTCGACGTAGCGGAGGAAGCGCGGCGTCGCCCGCCGGGACAGGAACGGGACGAGGGTGGGGATCGTGCGCAGGACCAGGGCGAGCGGCATGCGGGCGAGGGTGGCGGCGGGATCGAGCAGGGTCGCCGACGCCACCCGCTGAGGGCGGCGGACGGCGGTGTTGCAGGCCGTCCAGCCGCCGATCGAGACCCCGACGAGGTGGGCGCGGTCGAGGCCGAGCCCGGCCAGCGTCTGGTCCAGCCACGCGGCCTGGTCGGCCGCGTCGCGGATGGGGGCGGTCTGGACGCTGGCTCCCGGCTCGCCCAGCAGATCGACGGAGAACACCGTGCGCCGCCGGGCGAGCGGCTCGATGTTGGGGCGCCAGGAGATCGTCGTCCCGTTCCGGCCGTGCAGCAGGACGAGCGGCACGCCGGACGCCGCGCCGAACCGGTACACGCGCACGTCGCCGAACGCGGTGCCGACATCGTGCGTCTCGGCCGGCGCCGGCAGGAGCCGCATGCCTTCCGCGTAGGCCGCCCGGAAGCGCCGCTCCGCCGCCGCGGACGTGAACCGCCCGACCCGATGCCCCATGAGCACTCCCCTCCGTAGCGATATGATCGTATTGCAAAAAGAGGGGGACGGGCATGCCGAGGCGGGTGGACCACGACCGGCGGCGCGCGGAGTTCGCCGAGGCGGTGTGGCGCATCGCGGCGGAACGCGGGCTGGAGGCGGTGACGATGAGCACGGTGGCCGCCGAGGCCGGGACGTCCATCGGCCGCATCCAGCACTATTTCGCGGGCAAGGACGAGCTGCTCGGTTTCGCCGCGGCGACCCTTCGCGACCGGATCGACCAGGGCGTCCGCAGCGCGATCGCGAGTGCTCCCGCTCCCCCGAGCCCGGAGGTCGCGCTACGGGAGCTGTTGCTGGCGCTGCTGCCGCTGGACGAGGAGCGCCGCGCCCTGGCGCTGGTGGGCGGCGCGTTCTTCAGCCACACCGTGCGCCATCCGGAGTCGTCCGCCCGGTACCGGCGGGGCCACGAGCTGATCGTGTCCACCGTGGCGGACCACCTTCGCCGGGCCTGGCGGCCGCCGTCCGGGTTCGATGTCGAACGCGAGGCCCAGGCCCTGGTCGCGCTCGTCCAGGGCCTTGCCGCTCAGCTGCTGCTCGGGCACATCGGCACCGAGGAGGCCGAGGCGATCGTGCGGGAGCAGCTCGACCGGGCCCGACCGGGCACGTGACCCGGCGCGGCGCCGGCCTTCGCCCGGGGCCTCGCGGGAGTGTCAGCCTCGGAAGGTCTCCAGGAGGCGCAGCCAGATCTCGCTGATGGTCGGGTACGAGGGGACCGCGTGCCACAGGCGGGCGATCGGGACCTCGCCCACGACGGCGATGGTCGCCGAGTGCAGGAGTTCCGCGACGCCGGCGCCGACGAAGGTCACGCCCAGGAGGATCTCGCGGTCCAGGTCCACCACGGCGCGGGCGCGGCCCCGGTAGCCGTCGGCGAACAGGGAGGCCCCGGCGACACCGCCCAGGTCGTAGTCCACCGCCCGCACCCTGCGGCCCTGCCGTTCGGCCTGTTCGAGGCTGAGGCCGACGGCCGCGACCTCGGGGTCGGTGAAGACCACCTGCGGCACCGCCCGCTCGTCCGCGGTGGCGACGCTGCGTCCCCACGGCGCCAGGTCCAGCTCGCGCCCGGCGGCGCGGTCGGCGATCACCGTGCCGAAGATCCGTCCCTGGTACTTGCCCTGGTGCGTCAGCAGGGCCCGGCCGGTGACGTCCCCCGCTGCGTAGAGCCAGCCGCCCTGGACGCCCACCGCCATGCCCGTGTCGTCCACCTCGATCGGCTTGCCCGCGTCCAGGCCGACGCTCTCCACGCCCAGGTCGGCGGTCGCCGGGACGCGGCCGGTCGCGAACAGCACCTCGTCCGCCGTGAGGGTCTCCCCGCCGTCCAGCGTCAGGGTCACCGGGCCGTCGCGGCGCACCCCGGTCACCGACGCGCCGAACCGCACGTCGACCCCGGACTCACGCAGGCTGTCGGCCACCAGCTCGCCGGCGAAGGGCTCCACCTTCGGCAGCAACCGCTGCCCGCGCACCAGCAGCGTCACCTCGCTGCCCAGCGCCCGCCAGGCCGTGGCCATCTCGACCGCGACGACGCCGCCGCCGACCACCGCCAGCCGCTCCGGCACCGTCGACGAGCTGGTGGCCTCGCGGCTGGTCCACGGGCGGACCTCGGCCAGTCCGGGCAGCTCCGGCAGCGCGGCGCGGGTGCCCGTGCACACCGCCACCGCGTGCCGGGCCGTCAGGACGCGGTGCCCGCCGTCGGGCGTGTCCACGACCACCCGGCGTTCCCCGTCCAGCCGGCCGTGCCCGCGCACCAGGGTGATCCCGGCGCCGTTCAGCCAGTCGGCCTGGCCGTCGTCCTTCCAGTCGGAGGCGAAGGAGTCCCTGCGCCGCAGCACCGCCGCCGCGTCCAGGGCCCCGGTCACCGCCTCGCGCGCGCCGGCGACCCGCTCGGCGTCGGCGCGGGCGGCGCCCGGACGCAGCAGCGCCTTGCTGGGCATGCACGCCCAGTACGAGCACTCCCCGCCCACCAGTTCGGCCTCCACCAACGCCACCGTCAGCCCGCCCGCGTGCGCGCGCTCCGCGAGGTTCTCTCCCGTCGGCCCGCCGCCCAGCACCACAACGTCGAATTCGTCCACCGGCCCGTCCTTCCAATGTTCCGCGTGCTCAAACTCCGCCGCCGACCAGCGGACGCGCCACGAGCCTCTCATGCGCCCGGTCCCGCGACGGCGTGCTTTCGGCCGGGGAGATCGTCAGTCCAGTTCCTCGCGCAGCCAGTTCAGGATTTCCGGGGTGACGCGGTCGGTGGCGTCGTCGAACTCGTCGTGCTTCTTGACGAACTTCGCCACGTAGGGGCAGACCGGCACGATGCGTTTTCCGTTGTCGCGGGTGTCGGTCAAGGCGTGCTGGACGAGCCGGGCGGCGAGTCCCTTGCCGGAGAAGGCGTCGTTGATTTCGGTGTGGTAGAAGACGCGCTGCGCACCGCGGTCGAGATAGGCGGCGAGCCCGACGCGTTCGCCGTCGACCAGGATTTCGTAGCGGTTCTTCTCGTCTGCTCGTTCGACCACAGGGGCGGCGGGTGTTGTCACCGTGTTCCTTCCGAGGGTGGACGCACGGGGTTCCCGCGCGGGTTGAGTGTCGCGTTCGGCAGGGGCGGCGCCGGGAGACGGTCCCCGGCGTACCCTTCGACCTTGCCGAACCGTTCGGAGGCGTCCTGCCATTCCCGCCGGGCCTGGACGATCTCCTCGTGGCCGCGGCCGATGAAGTTCCACCACATCACGATCTGCTCCTCGAAGGGCGTCCCGCCGAGCAGGATCGCCCGCGCCGGGGCGTCGGTCGTGTTCTCGAGGGTCAGCGTTCCCGTCCCAGGGGCGAGGTAGCCGAGCTCGCCGCGGCGCACCGGCGTTCCCGCCATCCGCACCTCGCCGAGGTCGACCAGAAGGCCGTGCTCGAAACCGGCGTCGACCGCGAGGGTGACGGTCGCGTGCGGGTCGAGCGTCAGTTCGGCGCCGAGCAGCGGCGTGAAGGTCGGGACGGGCGAGGTGTCGCCGGCCAGGGAGCCGAGGAACACCCTGGCCTCGCCCCCGTCCAGGCGGACCGGGCGCGGCACGTGGTGGTGGAAGGCGCGGGCGGTGTGGCGGTGCCGTTCCGGCAGCGCCACCCACAGCTGCACGCCGTGCAGGATCGTGGTGCGGGCGGTGGAGACCTCCGAGTGGCTGATCCCGTATCCGCCCGTCATGAGGTTCAGCTCGCCCGGGTGGACGAGGGCGTGGGTGCCGAGACTGTCACGGTGCTCGATCTCGCCGCTGAACAGCCAGCTCACCGTCTGCAGGCCGGTGTGGGGGTGCGGGGCGACGTCCATCCCGCCCGTCCGGGCGACGTCGTCGGGCCCGTAGTGGTCGGCGAAGCACCACGCGCCGATCAACGTCCGGGCCCGCTGCGGCAGCGTGCGGCGCACCGTCATCGCCCGCGGGCCGCCCAGGGGGACGTCTCTGGCGGTGAGCACCTCGACCTGCGGCTCCCGCGGCCCCGGCTGCCCGTCCGCGGAGGCGCCGCAGCGCAGTTCACGGGGTTCGACCTCGACATTGCTCACCGTACGACGCCTTCCACTCGGCTTGTCCCGACTACTATCCTCCGCCCCCGCTGACGGGCGGCGACCCGCCCCCGGCCAGGGACGACGGCGGCGCCCGGCCGGCCGGCTCGGGATCCGACCGGGAGGCGCGGAGGCGGCATCTGCGCGCGCCGCACTGCCCGGCTCTGGCGAATTCTTGACGGAATCGCGCGGTCGCGGTGAGGGACGGCGGGTAGTCAACGTGGAGTTGTGCGGCGGACAGGCCGCGAGATGTTGCCGATCGCCTGGCGTCGTCCAGGATTCGAGAGGACGACGATGCCGAATCCCACATATCCCGGCGTGTACGTTCAGGAGGTGGCCGGGGGCGCGCGGCCGATAGAAGCCGTCAGCACGTCCACTCCGGCATTTGTGGGGCTGGCCGAAATGGGGCCGGACGACACGGTCCTCCGCGTCACGAGCTGGATCGAATATCAGCGGTTCTACGGTTCGTTCGTCAAGCCCGGATATCTCGCCGAAAGCGTGTTCCAGTTCTTCAACAACGGCGGCCGCCAATGCTACGTGGTGCGGGTGACCCGCGGCGACGCCGCGGCGGCGTCCGTGACGGTCCAGAACACGGCGAACCCGCCGATCCCGGGGATCGTGATCTCCGCCAGGAGCAAGGGCGCCTGGGCGAACCGACTGGTGCTGACCACCGAGGACGGCTCGGCCGACCCCGGCAACGAGTTCAGGATCAGCGTCCGGCGCCAGGACGACACCGCGCTCCCGGAGGACCTGGCCGGCACCCCGCCGCTGGAGGTGCACGACAACCTCAGCATGGACCCCGACGCGCCGAACTTCGTCACACAGGTCCTGCGCGCGAACTCCAACCTCATCGACGCCAAGGTGCTGAGCACCAACACCAGCCTCCAACGCGGTCGCCACCGCGGCGGGAAGAATCCGCAACTGCCGCTGCAGGAGCGCCGCAGCTTCCTGATCAACGTGGACAACGACGGCTACCAGCAGGTCGATCTGCCGGACGCGGTCGCGGCGTCGACGGACCCGGCCGAGATCGCCGCGGCGATCCAGACGGCCGTGCGGAACCTCACCATCCTGAAGGCCGGCACGCCGGCCGCGGCCTTCAACGCCTTCACCTGCACGGTCGAGGGCACCGGAGCCGACGCCGCCCTGCTGCTGCAGTCCGGAACCGGCGCCGACGCGGCGACCGCCAGCAGGGGATCGTCGGTGCTCGTCCAGCCCGCGCGGCGCAACGACGCCGCCGTCAGGCTGCGGCTCGGAGAGGGGGGCGGCGGCGTCTCACAGAACGCGCTCGCCGTGCGGCGTCCGCCCGGCATCGCCGCGCTGCGGCTCGGTGTCAACGCCAGGACCGGCCCCGTCACCGACGTCAAACAGGGCACGGACGGCACCGCCGCCCCGTCGTTCACGGACGCCTTCCCGCGGCTCGACCAGAAGACCGATTTCAGCCTGCTCGCCGTGCCCGGCGAGAACACTCCGCAACTGGTGGACGAGGGCCTGAGATATTGCGAGAACAGGCCGTTGCGGGACGTCTTCTACCTGGGCGAGATGGCCCGGAACTACGTCACGGCGGACGCTGCCGAGACATTCCGCAAGCGCCTCACCAAGCCGAACTCCTACGGCGCCCTGTACTTCCCCTGGATCAAGGCGCTGGATCCGTCCGGCGTCTCGGCCGAACCCGTACTCCTGCCGCCCTCCGGCTACATCGCGGGCCTGTACGCGCGCATCGACGCCAACCGCGGCGTGTGGAAGGCCCCCGCGGGCACGAGCGCCAGCCTCGGCGGCGCCGTGGGCCTGGCGGTGGAGCTGACCGATGTCGACCACGGCAACCTGAACCCGCTCGGCGTGAACGTGATCCGCCGGTTCCCGGCCGCCGGCATCGTCGCCTTCGGCGCCCGGACGATCAGTTCCGACCCGGAATGGAAGTACGTCCCGGTGCGGCGGATGGCGATCATGCTGCGGGTCAGCGTCTACCACGGCATCCAGTGGGCGGTGTTCGAGCCCAACGACGAGGTGCTGTGGGCGCAGCTGCGCCAGAACATCGGCGCGTTCATGATGACCCTGTTCCGCCAGGGCGCCTTCCAGGGGGCGACGCCGTCCGAGGCCTTCTTCGTCAAGTGCGACGGCGAGACCACCACGCAGGCCGACATCGACCTCGGCGTCGTCAACGTGCTGCTGGGCTTCGCGCCGCTGAAGCCGGCGGAGTTCGTCGTGGTGAAGGTAAGCCAGCAGGCCGGCCAGGCGCACTGATCCGATCCGGGAGACGTCCCATGCCAAGGTTCACGGTCAACACCGACCGCTTCGACCCGTATCTCAACTTCAAGTTCAAGGTGATGCTGGACGGCCAGTACGTCGCCGGGTTGAGCAGGTGCAGCGCCCTGAAGCGGACGACCGAGGTCACCACCTGGTACGAGGGCGGCGACCAGGCGGGCCCGCGGCAGCTGCCGGGCAAGACCAAGTACGAGCCCATCACGCTGGAGGCGGGCATCACGTTCGACCGCACCTTCGAGGCATGGGCGAACGCCGTCCACAACTACCAGGGCGAGGCGGCGATGTCCCTGAAGAACTTCCGCAAGAACGTCAACATCGACGTCTTCAACCTCCAGGGCACTCTGATCCTGCGCTACCACGTCTACAACTGCTGGGTGTCGGAGTACCAGGCCCTGCCGGAGCTGGCCGCCGACGGCAACGCCGTGATGATCACGACGGTCCGGCTGGAGAACGAGGGCTGGGAGCGGGACGCGAGCGTCCGCGAGGAACCGGAGAGGTGACCGCGGAATGTTGTGCGTACTCCCCGGCGGCCTCGTCGACGAGGCGGGCACGGTGCACGACGAGGTGGAACTGCGCGGGCTGTCCGGACGCGAGGAGGAGCTGCTCGCGGGCGACGGCGGCGCCGAGACCTGCGCGGCCGCGCTGGTCACCGCGCTCCTGAGCCGCTGCGTGCGGCGGATCGGCGGCATCCGGCAGGTCGACGCCGACGTCACGCGCCGGCTGCTGGTGGCCGACCGGCAGTTCGTGCTGCTGAAGGTCCGGGAGGCGACGTTCGGCGAGCGGGTCCAGGGCAGCGTGCCGTGCCCCTGGCCGGACTGCGGCAGGCGCGTCGCCGTGTCCTTCTCGACGTCGGACGTTCCGGTCAGGGCCGCGCGGGACAAGGGTCCCGTCCACACGGCGGTGCTGTCGGCCGACGCGATGCCCGGGGCGGGGGACGCGGACCGCACGGTCGCCTTCCGGCTGCCGACGGGGGCTGACCAGGAGGCGCTGTCGGGGCTGCTGGAGGAGAACGAGGCGGCCGCGCTGACCGGGCTCCTGGCGCGCTGCCTCCTGCGTGTCGGCCCGGACACGAGCGTCGACGAGGAACGCGTCGCGCGGCTGTCGCCGTTGGCGCGGCTGGAGATCGAGCGGCGGATGGAGGAGGCGGCTCCCCGCGTGGACCTGCTCATGGAGGCGGAGTGCGCGCACTGCGGGCGCGCGTTCAGCGCCCCCTTCGACCCGCAGGGCTTCTTCTTCGGCGAGCTGCGCGCGACGGCCGATCTGCTGCGCCGCGAGGTGCACTACCTGGCCTACCACTACCACTGGAGCGAGCGGGAGATCATGGAGATGCCGCGGGCCCGGCGCGGCCGCTACATCGCCGTGCTCGCCGACGAGATCGAGCGGTCGAATGAGTGCGTCTGAGCCGCTGGGGCAGCGTCCGCCGGACTACCTCCTGGGGGTGCTGAGGGACGGCGCGGCGCGTTTCGTCTACCGCGGCACGGTGCGCGCGTTGCTCGGCGCGCCTGCGGGGGCACCCGTCGTGCCGTCTCCCGGCTTGGCCGTGGGGTGGTTCCCGCAGCCCGGGACGCGGCGAGCAGTCGACACCGGCATGCCGGTGCCTTTCGCGGACGCTCTCGAACGGTGGCCACGGCCTGCCGCCGACGGTGCGCCGACGCCGTTCATCGACGTGGCCGCGCCGCCGGACGTGGAGGGGGTGCCTTCGGCGGCGGACGAGGAATCTTCGGGGGACGTGCCCGGGGCGGCCACCCCCGGTCGGCCGGGCGGGACACGTGCCGAGCCGGTGCCCCGCGGCGAGGCAGGGAACGAAAGGGCGACCGACGACGGGCCGGGACGGGGCCGTGACCTGCCCTCGTCGCCGGGGGCGGATCGGCCGCCGGTCGCGCGCCGGGACGAGCCTGTCGAGCTGCGGGTTCCGGGAGTGTCGCGAAGGGCTCCAGCCGATCATGGGGTCGAACGCGTCTCCGGCCCGGACTCCCAGGGCCCGGAACCGCACCGCATGGCGAGCCCGCCCGAGCCGGGCCCCACTGCCGTGGCCGGGGTGCGGCTCGTCCCTATGGCCGCGCCTGCCCCGGGTTCTGCCGCCGCACCTGCCGGTTTCCGGGCCGAGCCGGGCCCTGGTGCTGGTGCCGGTCCGTCGAGGACGGCGGCCGGAAGCCGGGGGGCGGTCGCCGCCGTGACGGTCCGGTCGGCGACCACCGTGGCGGAGGCGGCGTTGGGGCGGGAGGTCCTACGGCGACCGGACGCGGCGTTCAGCGAACCTGCCGGGGCGATGCCGCCCCCGTCCGCTCCTCACCGCGTGGACGGTGCGCCGTCCGTCAGGGCGTCCAGCCGTCCCGCGTCGGTCGATGCGCCGCGTCCCCCGGCGGCCGTGACGGCACGGACGCCCGAACCGGCCCCGCCCGCGGCGGCTCCGAACCGGACGCCCCTGGAAGCGGCCGCCCCCGCGCCGCCCGTCGACGCCGCCGCACCCGTGTGGCCGGACGCCGGGGACCGGCCCCGCGCGGCCTACTGGGAGCGGCGCCTCGGCCACCTCCGCACGCGGGTCCGGAGGTGGCGATGAGCGCCAGCACCGCGATCGGCATGGTCAGCGAATCGCTGCAGGACATGCTCGTGACGGAGATGGCCGTCACGCCGAGCGTGCCGGTCACCGTCCTCGGACCGGACGAGCCCGCCGCCGACCGGCGCGTCAACCTGCTGCTCTACAAGGTCACCGAGAACCCCTTCCTGAAGAACATCGACTGGCAGGTGCGCCCCGGGACCGCGGACCGGCTGACGCCCCCGCCCCTGTCGCTGAAGCTGTCGTACCTGCTGACCGCGTACGCGCCGAACGACCCGTACACGGGCAACGCCACCGCGCACGCGCTGCTCGGCGAGGCGATGCGGGTGTTCCACGACAACCCGGTCGTCACCGACGAGTTCCTGGTCAGGGGGCTGCGGGGGGCGCCGGAGGAGATCCGGGTCGTGCACGTCCCGCTGGACCTGGAGGAGCTGAGCCGGATCTGGAGCACCTTCACCCGGCCCTATCGCGTGTCGGCCTGCTATGAGGTGTCCGTCGTCCAGCTCGACGCGAAGGGCACGGTGCACGCGCCGTCCAAGCGGGTGCGGCGGATCGGCGTCCCGGATCCGCAGGCACCGTTCCATCCGCCGACGGTGACGGCGATGACGCCGATGACCGGCCCACCGGGCACCGCCGTCCGGTTCAGCGGGGAGCACCTGTCGGGATGGCGGGCGGCGGTGCGGGTGACGGGCCGTTCCGTGGTCCAGGGGCTGGAGCTGACGGGCGACTCGTTCGACGTGACGCTGCCGGCGGGCCTGGAACGGGGGTTCCACGAGGTGCGCGTCGACGTCTCGGGCCTGTTCCGCCGGGTCTTCGCGTTCGAGGTGAGCCCATGACGCCGGCACCTGCCGAACCGTATCGCGGCGGCGCCGAGCATCTCGCCGACGAGCTGCGCTGGCTGGACGCCGTGCTGCGGCTGCGGACCGCGCGCTTCCGCCGGCGGCTCCAGGCGGCCCCGGGGGCGCAGGCGCTCTACATCTCCCACGAGGAGATCGACTGGCTCCTTGGCGACGGGGCGGCGTCCCCTGCGGGGCTCCCTTCGGGCGAGGAGGAGTTCCTGCGGCTCGAAGCCAACACGTCCGAGGCCCGCGTCCAGGAGCGGGTCCGCCGCACCGCCGAGGCCGGGTGCGACCTGCCGCTCACGCGCCTGACGCGGCTGTTCGGCCTCTCGCCGTTCGAGCGCCGCGTCGTCGTGATCTGCCTGGCGCCCGAACTCGACCGCCGGTACGACAAGATCTACGCCTACCTCCAGGACGACATCACCCGCAAGCGGCCGAGCACCGACCTGGTGCTCGACCTGATGTGCGACGACCGGGAGCAGTGGCGGACGGGCCGGGCCCTGCTCACCCCGCAGGCGCCGCTCCTCCGCCTCGGCATCCTGCACGAGACCGGCGATCCGGCGAACCCCTCGGGAAGCAGCGGCCTGGGACGGTTCCTCGGCCTGGACGGCAAGATCCTCGGGTTCCTCCTCGGCGACGACACGCTCGACGTCCGGCTCCAGGGGCTGGCACGCGTCGCCGAACCGGACGCCGGGCCCGCCGCGTCCGTGCACACGGCGATCGAGGAACGCACCGTCCGGCTGGTGGGGCACGGCCTTGCCCAGCACCGGGCCGACCGGCGACCGCTCGTCCTGTACCTGCACGGCCCGCGTGGCACGGGCAAGCACCGGCTGGCGCTCAGAGTGTGCGGATCACTGGGCCGCCGCCTGCTCGCCCTCGACGTGCCGACGCTGCTGCAGCGCGGCGCCGAGGCCGAGAACCTTCTCGCGCTCGCGGCGCGGGAGGCGCTCCTGGGGAACGCCGTCGTCTGCCTGGAGGACGCCGACGCGCTCATGACCGAGGACGCCCATGCCCGGCTCACGGCCGTCACCCGCCTGTGGTCGCCGCTGGTGATGCTCACCGGGGAACGTCCGCACGGCCGTCCCCGCGCGTTGCGCGACATGCCGTTCCACTCCGTGGAGCTGCCGATGCCGGGGGCTGGGCCGCGCGAGCCGGTATGGCGGGACAGCCTGGCGCCGTACCGGGTCCCGGACGCCTGGGCCGCCGAGCTGGCCGGGCGGTTCCGGCTCACGCCGGGACAGATCCGCGACGCGGTCGCCTCGGCGGCGCGTGAGGCGGCGGCCCGGGGCGGGCACGGGTTCGGGCTGGACGACCTGTCCCGCGCCGCCTGCCACCAGTCGCGGCACCGGCTCGGCGAGCTGGCCGTGCGGATCGAGCCCCGCGCGACATGGGCGGACCTCATCCTGCCCGACGACCGGTTCGCCCAGCTCCACGAGATCTGCGGCCAGGTGCGCCACCGGCACGAGGTCTTCGACCGGTGGGGCTTCGCCCGCGGGGCGAGCCGCTCCCAGGGCGTCAGCGCGTTGTTCTCCGGCCCGCCCGGATCCGGCAAGACGCTCGCCGCGGAGGTGATGGCCGCCGAACTGCGGTTGGAGCTCTACAAGGTGGACCTGTCGGGGGTCGTGAGCAAGTACGTCGGGGAGACGGAGAAGAACCTGTCCAGCCTCTTCCGGGAGGCGGAGAACAGCAACGCGGTCCTGTTCTTCGACGAGGCGGACGCGCTGTTCGGAAAGCGCACCAGGGTGTCCGACGCGCACGACCGTTACGCCAACATCGAGACCGGCTACCTGCTGCAACGCATGGAGGCCCACGACGGCGTCGTCATCCTGGCCACCAACCTCCGGGAGAACATCGACGAGGCGTTCACCCGCCGGATCCGCTTCGTCGTCGACTTCCCCTTCCCCGACGCCGAGAGCCGCCGCCGGATATGGGCCGGGCAGTTCCCCGACCAGGCCCCGGTCGGCCCGGACCTGGACCTCGACCGGCTCGCGCACGAACTGAAGATCGCCGGCGGGACCATTCGCAACATCGTGCTCAACGCCGCGTTCCTCGCCGCGGGGGACGGCCGCCGTATCGACCGGCGCCATGTCGGACACGCCATCCGGCGCGAGTTCGAAAAGATCGGCAAACGGTGGGACGGCCTCGAGACACGTGACGACGTGAGGAGGCGATGATGAACCTCGCCCGGACCACCCGCGACCGGCGGCGCACCGGCACCACCGCGCCGCCGCCCGTCCCCGCCGCCCACGCGGACCGCCACCACGCCGATCCCCGGCTGCTGCAGCGGCAGCTCGGCAACACCCTCGTCGCCGCGCTCTCCGGAGCGTCACACGGGCGGACGGGCAGGCCCCTCGACCCGGCGACCCGCGCTCTGATGGAGGCCCGCTTCGGCCACGACTTCGGCGCCGTCCGCGTCCACGACGGCCCGGCCGCCGCCCGCTCGGCCGCCGACCTGGACGCCGCGGCCTACACCGTCGGGCACTCCGTCGTGCTGGGCGGGGACGGGTACGCGCCCGGCACGGCCGCCGGGCGGCGCGTCCTCGCCCATGAACTGGCCCACGTCGTCCAGCAGGCCCCCCAGCCGACCACGGACGGACGGCGCGCGCCGTCGCCCCCGGCCGCCGCCGAGCGGGAGGCCCACGCCGCGGCCGAGGCCGCCGCCCTGGGACGGCCGTTCCGCATCCGCGAACGCCTCGCCCCCGGAACCCTCGCCCGCCAACCGGCGACGCCGTCCGCCGCCGACGTGGCGGCCGAGGACGACCGGCGGCTGGCCGCCCTGGGAATCACCCGCCAGCAGCTGATCGACTGGGCGACCCTCCCGAAGGGCGACTTCATCGGGAAGTACGGCCTCAGATTCTGGTGGAACTTCCCACGCGACCAGGTCCGGGCTTTGCCGGGGTCGTTGCTGCGACGCGTCCTGCCCCAGGAGGACCAGACGCTCTACCAGTGGCCGAGCGGCCGCGTGTCCACCATCGCCGACGAGAGGGCCGCCAGAGTGGCGGAGTACCGGCCGCCCGGCACCCCGTTGGCGGGCCTGACACGAGGCACCGCCCTCCTGGCCGGAGCCCGCCCCGAAACCGCCGAGGCCCTGGGAGAAGCCGCGGAACTGATCGAAGCCGGCCTCCCCATGGCCGCCGCCGGCGTTCTGCGAGCCAAAGCCGCGAGCAAGGCATCTCCGCGTCCCCCCGCCCCGCCACCTCCACCGGCACCCACCACGACCGCACCACCCGCACCTACCACCGCACCGCCAGCACCCACGACCGCACCACCTGCACCCACGACCGCACCACCTGCACCCACGACCGCACCAACGGCGCCCAGCACCACGACCGTACCGCCGGTACCCGCCACGGCTGTGCCACCGGCACCCGCCGCGCCACCCGCGCCCACCACAACGGCGCCGCCTTCTCCCGCACCCGCCGCGACCGCGCCGCCGGTGCCCGCGGCGGAGGCTAAGCCGGTGTACACGCCTCCTGAACGGCAGTTGCCGCCGCATGTCGAACCGCCGCCCGAGGTGCCTTTCGCGCGGAACGTCGCCAGCTACGGCGAGCGGGTGGTCGAGCCGGAAGTGCTCCGGCTCCGGCCGAGGGCCCGGCCGATGTCCGCGAAGGCCATCGGATTCGACGCCCATGAGGACGCCCGGGTCGTCGGGGTCACGACGACCCAGGAGCGCGGCACGACCGTCGTCGACGAGAGCATCTCGGGTGGGAACTGGATTCAGGTCAAGGGCGTTTCCGAGGCACGCGTCGACCTGGTCAGGAGGAACGTCGACGAATCGATGGCCAAGGCGGCCGATGCGTTGAAGTTCGCACGCCGCAACAGCTTCGAGAAGACCGGGCCGAAGAGCGCTTACCGCACCACCTACGCGGGCCCTCCGGACCGCATCACCATATTCCTCAGGTTGCGAAGCGGGCCCGTGACGGGGGAGCTTGACGCTGCCGCGAAGAAGGCCGTCGAAGATTCCGCGTACAAGTCGGATCTGCCCCCCGTCGACGTCTTCATCCTGGGTTACTAGACGGGGGGAGCATGCCTGACGGGTTCGTCAACCGGCCGCGGATCCTGCGGGGCGCGTTCGTGGAGTTCGGGTTGAGCCTGCCGCCGCTGATGGTGGTGTTCCAGTTCAATCCGGTGGAACTGAGCCGCAGCCGCAGCCTGCGGTTCGCGGCGCCGAGAGGTTTCCAGCCCGGGGGCCGCGGCGACTCGCTGCGGAGGTTCCACGAGCGCCACAGCGACCTGACCAAGCTGCGCGACCTGCAGGACGTTTCGGTCGCCGAGGAGAACATCGCCTTCGACATCCGGCTCGACGCCAGCGAGGGGCTGAACGAGGGCGACCCGGTCGCCGGGCGGTTCGGGATCTCGCCGCGGCTGTCGACGCTCGAACTGATGGTGCGGCCCAAGGGCGAGGGCGTCATCGAGCAGGGCCTGAGGGCGCTGGTCGGGTCGCCCGGCGGGTTCAGTTACACCAAACGGCCGAATCCGCCGCTGGTGCTGTTCGTCTGGGGACGCAAACGGGTGGTTCCGGTGAACATCAACGGTCTGGGAATCGTCGAGACCGAGTACAGCGCCGATCTCAGTCCCGTTCGCGCCACGGTTTCGGTGAGCCTGACCGTCATCGAGGGTAAGAGCGTCCCGCAGATGTACACGAACGCGATGAAGGAGGCGATGTCAATGGTGAATCTCGCCAATATCGCCGATGCCCAGAACGTAATGATCCCGGGGTAGTAATGGTGGTGTCCTCCAGGATCTCCCGTTATTACGGGCTTCCGGATGTGGTCGACCAGGATCCGCGGAAGCCCGGCCGCAACGTGGTCTCGACGGCTCTGCGCGTTCTGCCGGACGTCCACGGGACGTTCCAGCACACGATCGTGGACGGGGACCGGCTGGACCAGCTCGCGTTCCTGTACTACCAGCAGCCCGGGAAATGGTGGCGGATCTGCGACGCGAACCCCGAGTTCCTGTCGCCGCTGGAGATGCTCGGGCGCGGGCCGCTGCGCACGGTGCGCGTCCCGCTCGCCGTTCCCGCCGGCGGGCAGCCCGGGTGGGCCGCGCTGGCCGTCTCTCTCGCGGCCGAGCCCGGCGTCGAGCGGTTCCGGTTCGTGGACGATCCCCGAGCGGGCCAGGACCTCGCCGTCGTCGTCACCTACAACCGCTTCGTCGTCGGTGAGAGCGCCCTGAGAGGCCTGGCCGGGAAGGCGGGTTTCCGCGCGGAACCGCCGGAGGTCGTCGGGCGCGCGGGAAAGCGCATCACGGTGCCGCCGGACACGGCGCGTTGAGGGGGTGGCGATGCTCGTCGAGACCATCAAGATCGAGATCGACGGCCGGGAGGCCGCCGACATCTATCCGGACGTCACGAACGTCGAGGTGGAGCTGGACGACGAGCTCCCCGGGATGTTCCGCCTGCGGCTGCCGATGCTGCTGCGGCCCGACGGTTCCTGGACGTTCCTGGACGACGAGCGTTTCCGCGCCTGGACACCGGTGGTGATCTCGGTGGGTCTCGACGGCCCCCCGGAGGAGATCATCAGCGGCCACATCACGCACGCCAAGCCCACCTTCGACCCGGATCCCACGCGGTGCGTGCTCGACGTCTGGGGGCTGGACGGCAGCGTCCTGCTCGACCGCGAGGACAGGCTGACGGCCTGGCCCAACCGGAAGGACAGCGACATCGCGACCGAGATCTTCGGCGCGTACGGGCTGTCCAGCGAGGTGCAGGACACCGAGGTCGTCCATGACGACGCGGTCTCCACGATCATCCAGCGGGAGACGGACTGGCGGTTCCTCGGCCGTCTGGCCAGGCGCAACGGGTTCGAATGCTACGTCGAGGGCACCACCGGGCACTTCCGGGCGCCGCGGCTGGACCGGCGGCCGCAGGCGCTGCTGGCGGTGCACTTCGGCGACGAGACGAACGTCGACCGGCTGTCCCTGGAAGTGAACGGGATGACGCCGGCGAACGTCGCGATGCACCAATTGGAACGCGACACCAGGCAGGTGCTCAGCGTCACGGTCGACTCCGCCGACGAGCGGCGGCTCGGGGCGGCGGGCCCGCCAGCCGGGCCCGTCGCCGGGCCGGGATCCGGGCCCGCGACGCTCGTCCTCGGGCAGACCGTGACGACGGGCGCGGCCGAGATGACGAACCTGTGCCGGGGGATCTTCCGGCAGCAGGAGTGGTTCGTCACCGGCAGCGGAGAGGCCGCGGCGAACGAGCTGGGCGCGGTGCTGAAGCCGCGCGGGACGGTGACCGTCAAGGGGATCGGTGAGACGTTCAGCGGGGTCTACCTGGTCTCCCACGTCGTCCACTCCTTCTCCGAGGACGGCTACGTGCAGCGCTTCGAGGTCAAGCGCAACGGGCTGCTACCGACCGGCGCCGAGGACTTCGCGGCGGCGGGCGTGCCCGGCCTGCCGGGAGGGTCGAGGTAGGCGATGAGCACCACCGAGCGGATCCTCGCGGACCTGGTGGCCCAGGTGGAGAACAGGTACCACGGCAAGTACCGGGGCGTCGTCGTGGACAACGCCGACCCCGAGCGGCTCGGCCGGTTGCGGGTCCGCGTCCCCAGCGTCCTGGGCGCGGACGTGGTGACCGGGTGGGCGCTGCCGTGCGTCCCGTTCGGCGGGCACCCCGACCAGGGCTTCCTCTTCGTCCCCGACGTCGGCGCCGGGGTCTGGGTCGAGTTCGAGGAGGGCGACCTGGAGTTCCCGATCTGGGTCGGCACGTACTGGAGCAGACCGGGCCGCGACAGCGAGCTGCCCCGGCCGAACCGCGCCGACGGCGGCGTACAGCCCGGCGTCCAGGATCCCCCCACCCGCAAGATCATCAAAACGGCGAAGGGGCACACCCTGCAGTTCGAGGACGCCGACGGCGCCGAGACGGTCACCGTGGTGCAGGCCGCCGACGGCCATGTGATCACGCTGGACGGCGACGGCATCAAGCTGACCGACGGCAGGTTCGGCAACCGGATCACGCTGGACGCGCGCGGCGTCACGATCGCCGACCGCAGCGGCAACGAGGTGGTCGTCGACCGGTCCGGCATCCGGATCGGGGGCGGCGCCGCCGAGTCGCTCGTGCTCGGCACCAGCCTCGCGGCGGACGTCGCCGCCTTCGTGGCCGCCCTCAACACGCACGTCCACGTCGGCAACCTGGGCGCGCCGACCTCGCCGCCGACGGTGCCGCTGCGGTTGCGGGTGCCGCTGTCGACCAGGCACAGGGTGGAGTGAGCGGGGATGGCACTGCAGACCGGAACGGTGCACGCGGACTCGGGCATGAGCAAGGAGATCTACGACCTGCTCGACCGCCTGCTGTCGCCGCCGTTGCAGAAGGCGGTCGACGACGCCACCGGCGAGGCGAAGGTGAAGGCGCAGCAGGCGCTCGACGCGGCGCGCGACGGCTGGCGGAAGCTGGCGTTTTCCGTCGCCAGCGGGGTGATCGGTCACATCGTCGCGAACATGGAGGTGGCGGGCGTGCAGACGAAGGGGGACGTCGCCGCGTCGGTGTCCGGGTCGACGGGCCCCGCCCCGCCCGGACCCCATCCGCACACGGTCGCGCTCACCGCGACCCAGAGCGGCGTGACCTTCGTCCAGAGCAACGACGGCACGGGCAGGGTGAGATGAGCGAGCCGGCCGCCGCGCCCGCCACCGACCCCGTCACGCTGGCGTTCCCGTTCGCGACGACGCCGGCGGGCGGCATCCGCGCCGCCCGCTCGGACGACGGAATCCGCGGCGCGATCCTGCAGATCCTGTTCACCGCCCCCGGCGAGCGCGTCGAGCGGCCCGACTTCGGCTGCGGGCTGTTCGACCTGGTCTTCGAGCCGAACGACCCGATCCTGGCCGCCGCCATGGAGTTCACCGTCGGCCAGGCGCTGACGCGCTGGCTCGGCGACCGGATCGTGGTCGACGGCGTGGACATCGAGCCGGCGGGCGAGCTGGTCACCGTCGAGATCGCCTGGGTCAGGAGGGCCGACCGGGCCCGGCAGTCCATCCGCGTCCAGTTCAGATAGGAGAGCCCATGACCGGCATCCGGCGGGGCGACGGCCTGCCGAGCATCGACTACACGGCCCGCGACCGGGACGGCCTCCTGGCGGCGATGCGCGCGCTCATCCCCGACAAGCTGCCCGAGTGGACCGGCTACACCTCGGAGGCCGACTTCGGCAACGTCCTGCTGGAGCTGTTCGCGCACATGGGCGACATCCTCGGCTACTACCAGGACCGGGTGGCGAACGAGGCGTTCCTCGGCACGGCCCGCACGCGCCGCGGCGTGATCCAGCACCTGCGGCTCATCGGCTACGAGCTGTCCACCGCGGCCCCCGCCGTCGCGACCGTGGTGGTCAGCCTGCCGTCCGCCGCGCAGGGCCGGGTCGTCATCGACCGGGGCGTCGCGTTCGCCACCAGGAGCGGCAAGGACAGGCCGAGCGTGCGGTTCGAGTACAACGACGCCCCGAAGACGGTCGACCTGGCCGGGCTTCCCTCCGACGCCACCGGCCGCAAGCTGCTGACGCTCGTGGTGGAGGAGGGCAGGTTGGTCCGCGACGAGCTGCTGGGCGTGTCGGACGGCTCCCCCGGCCAGCGCTTCGCCCTGCACCACGCACCGCTCATCCTGCGTTCCAGGGCCGCGACCGGACGCGGCCCGCAGGACATCTCCCTGGTCACGCGCCTGGGAGGCGGGACGGTCGACTGGCGGCTGCGCGAGACGCTCGCGTTCAGCCATGTCACCGCCGCCGCGGGCGGGACGCAGCAGGCGCAGCGCGACTACGTCATCGAGATCGACGAGGACGACCGCGCCACCGTCGTGTTCGGTGACGGCCTGCTGGGCTCGATCCCGGACAAGGGCGCCGAGGTGCGCGCCACCTACCGCGTCGGCGGCGGCGCCGCGGGCAACGTCCCCGCCGGCGCGATCGGCACGATCGTGGCCGCGCCCGCGCCGCTGCTCGGCGCGAAGGTCACCAACCCGGAGCCCGCGGGGAACGGCGCCGACCGGGAGAGCATCGAACGGGCCGTCCAGCACGCCCCGGCGATCTTCCGTTCGCAGCGGCGGGCCGTCACCGCCGCCGACTACGAGGCCCTCGCCCTCGACTGCCCGGGGGTCGGCAAGGTGCGGGCCCGCCCGTCGAGCTGGAACACCGTGACGCTGTACGTCGCACCGGCCGGGGGCGGGCCGGTCAGCGACGTGCTGCGCGCCGACCTGCTGGCCTACTTCGAGGACCGGCGGCCGATCGCGACGCGCATCGAGATCGCGGCGGCGGCCTACGTCGTCATCGAGGTCACCGCGGAGATCGGTGTGCTGCCCTACTACTCCCGGGCCGACGTCGAACGCAACGTGCGGTCCGCGGCGGGGGCGCTGCTGGCCTTTCCCGCCGTCGACTTCGCGCAGCGGCTGTTCCTCAGCCGGTTCTACGAGGTCATCGAGGCGGTCGACGGCGTCCTGTACGTCAACGTGTCGCGGTTCCGGCGGGCGGACCGGCCGGCCGACCCCGACGACCCGGCGAGCCAGGTGGACCCGACCGGGGTGCTCGCGCTCGGCGAGTACGAGCTGCCCGTCGCGCCCGGGGACGCCGCCCACGAGGGCGGGATCCAGGTGATCGTGAAGGAGGGGGGCTTCTGATGCGTCTCCTCGGCCTGGCGGCCGTCGCGCATCCGGAGGGCAACCGGATCGACGTGCGCTGGACGCTCCCGGCCGCGCCCGCGTTCCCGCACGTGCGGGTGGTCCGCCGCGAGAGGACGCACCCCACGACGCCGAACCCGGCGTCGGCCGCGGACGGCACCGTCGTCCCCGTCACCGACGACGGCGGCTCGGCGGTCGACAAGGGGCTGCGCGGCGAGACGGTGTACTACTACGGCCTCTACCCGTACAAGAGCGTCACCGCGGACGGCCAGATCGTCATCGAGAACGCCGCCGAGCAGGTGGACCGCGCCAACCGGACGTCGGCGATGGCCACCTCGCCCGCCGGCCTGGCCGCGGAGATGTACGCGCTGCTGCCGTCGATCTACCACCGTTACGACACGGCGCCGCCGCCGCGCGTACCGCCGGGCATGCGGCCCGAGGACCGGCACCGAGGCGCGCTGCGGCGGTTCCTCGACCTGCCCGGCGGGCAGCTCGACCAGTTCTACGGGTACGCCACCGCGATTCTGGGCTTCCTCGACCTGGAGCGGGTGGACGGGGCGCTGCTGCCGTTGCTGGCCGACTGGATCGGCTGGCGCACCGACCACCGCCTGGAGTTCGGGGAACAGCGCACCGAGATCCGCAACGCGCCCGCGCTGTACCGGGCGGTCGGCCTCGTCCCGGTCATCGAGGCGACCGTCCAGCGGGTCGCCGGCGAGCGGAGCCGGGTCAAGGAGTTCGTGGACAACGTCGCGACCACCAACCGGCCCGCGCGCCTCACCCTCTGGCAGCGCACCCGCCGCCAGGGCTGGAGCGACGCGGAGCTGCTGTCGCTGGACGCCTCGTTCGGCGGACGGGCCGCCGTCGCCGCGCCCGCCGCCGGGCCGCCGCGGTCGTTCCATGAGCGGGAGCAGGACGGGCGCTTCCAGATCTGGTCCAAGGAACTGGGCGCCGCGGGGTGGACGGGCAGCGAGCCGCTCGCCGACGGGCCGCTGACGTACAAGGACCCGTCGGCCGCGGTCCAGGGCGGGAACATCGTGGTGTTCTGGAGCGCGTACGACGAGACCCGCCGCCGGTGGAGCATCCAGTCGCGCACGCGGCGGAACGGCGCCTGGTCCAAGACCGACACGTTCGTCCCGCCCGGCGGGAACGCCGACACCGACCGCCGCAAGCCGGTCGCCGTGGCCGACGCCTCGGGCCTGTGGCTGTTCTGGCTGGAGAAGGCGCAGGGGCGCTGGGTGGTGAAGTACAACCGCCACGACGGCACCCGCTGGCAGATCACCCCGTCACCCTCCGTCCCGATCCCGGCGGCGCAGACCCCGGCGGTGCTCGACGACGTCTTCGCGCTCTTCCAACCCGCGAACCCGCTCAAACCGCTCTGGTTGTTCTGGGCCGGGCAGGTCCCCGTCCCCGCGGACCAGGACCCCGCGTCGCCCCGGCAGACCCGCTGGACCGTGGCCTACAGCGTGAAGGCGGGCGTCGACCCAGCGGTCACCAACGACTGGAGCGACGTCCGCTTCCTGCCGAAGGGCAACGACGGCGACCACGACCGCGAGCCGTGCGCGCTGCCACTGGGCAACGGGAACCTGGAGGTGTTCTGGAGTTCCCACCGGGGTGGACGGTGGGCCGTGTGGCGCAACGTCCTGAACGTGGCCACGGGCGGCTGGGGAACGGCGGAGCGGCTCACGGACTTCCCGCAGCCCGCCCGCGCCCCGGCGGCGTTCACCCACGGCGACACCACGGTGCTCGTCTTCCGCTCCAGCCGCAGCCTGAGCTACCAGAGCCGCGTCTACAGCGCCACCACCACGGTCGACGCCCGCTGGTCCGGCACCCAGACCCTGCACGTCCGCGACACGGTCATGCCCGCCCTCCGGGGCACGTACGACGACTTCGGAACCTACATCCGTGACGCCGGCCGCGACGGCGTCCGCACCGACGACGACCGGTACGCCGCCGACACCGTCGGCGTGTACCTGCCCGCGGGCACCGACGACCAGCGCGTCTCGCGGCTGCGCCAGGTGCTGCGCGAGTTCATGCCCGCGACGAACAGGGCTGTGTTCGTCCACGATCCGGGGAGCGTCCGCCCATGAGCGACTTTTCCAGACCGCCGCAGGAGGAACTGGCCGCGAACCTCCGGCAGGGATACGTCGGCATGTACTTCGAGCAGGGCGTGCCGATCCTGGACCGCGACCTGAACCTGCTGCAGGACCTGATCGCCACGGCGGTGCGGTCGATCGTCACCCGGTACATCGGCGACGGGGTGCCCGCCGGGCGGCAGGGCTTCAAGATCCAGGCGATCCCCGCCGACAACGACTTCCGCGTCCTGGCCGGCGACCAGCCGCCGGGCACCTGCCTGGTGGGCGGCATCGAGGTGTTCATCGGCGCCGACGTCCGCTACGGCGCACAACCCGGAGTGCCACCGCTGACGACACCCACCACCGCCCAGGGCAACCCCCGCGTCGACACCGTGTACCTGGACGTCTTCCTGGCGTGCGTCGACGGCGCCACCGACGACAGGCTGCTGAACGCGGGCGACGTCGGCGTCCAGACCTCCGTGCGGCTGCGGCCGTCGTGGACGGTCCGGGTCGCCGAGAACGCCACCGAACCGCCCGCGCCGGCCCAGGGACACGCGCACTACGCGCTGGCGCAGCTGCGACGCGGCACGAACGTCGCCCAGATCCGGGCCGACATGATCATCGATCTGCGGCAGACCCGGCTGAATCTCGACCACGCCGAACGCCGGATCAGCATGATCGAGAGCCTGGTCGTCATGCCGCGGCTGCGGCCGTCGCCGAACCAGTTCAACCCGTCGAACATCGGTCCCGGCGGGGAGGTGACCATCTTCGGTCGCAATCTCGACCTGGAGCCCGTCACGGTGCACTTCGGCGCCTTCGCCGCCACGCCGGAGGACGTGGCACCGAACCAGATCAAGGTGCGGGCGCCGGCCGACGCCTCCGGCCGGGTGCCGGTAACGGTCACGACCGCCGGCGGCACGGTGACCAGCGAGGACCAGCTCACCATCCGGGAGGGCGGGCCCGCGCCGCAGTTCGCCGACCCGCCGAACGAGTTCACGCCGAAGGTCGGCGGCGCGGGCGCGGCCGTGACCCTGTTCGGCTCCAACTTCAACCTCGCGCCGGTGTCGGTCGAGTTCGGCACCGTGCCCGCGACGGACGTGCACCCCTCCCCCAACCAGATCGCCGTCTCGGTACCCCCGGGGGTGACCCAAGCCGTCAACATCACCGTCACCACCCGCACCGGCTCCGTGACCAGCCACGACACGTTCAGGGGCGGCGCACCCCCCGCCTTCGCGGCGACGGAACCGATTAAGCCGACACGCGGCGGGATCGGCGCGAAGGTGACGCTGTCGGGGACCAACTTCGACATCGAGCCCATCGCGGTCATGTTCGGCACCGTGCCCGCGAGGGAAGTGGTCAGCTTCACGGCGACCACCATCGAGACCAAGGTTCCGGTGGGCGCCCCGAGCCGCTGCAAGATCACGGTCAGCACGGGGGTCGGTGCGGTCGTCAGCACCCAAGATTTCAACGTCGTCGGGGGTGGATGATGGCGTTCCAGGTGTATCCCAAGGCGTCGGCGGGGCCGCTGACGGTGGCCGCCGGTGTGCAGAGTCCGTTGGTCACCTTCCAGGAACTGGCAGGAGGCCCCCCGGACGACCAGGTGATGTTCCTGCGCCTGGTCAAGCTGGCAGGAACCTGCGCACCACCCGGAGGGAACGCCCCGGGGATCGCACTCAGCGCCGCCGACGGCCCGCCGACGCAGATCTTGAAGTTTCCCGACTTCTCCACGATCCGGGACGCCAGGGGCACCCGCATCGCTGACGCCACCTGGGACGACCAAGGCGACGGAGTATCCCGGGTACAGATCTACCTCACCCGGCCGGGCAGCACATGGCGCCTGGGCATCACCAACAACGACACCGCCCTACGCCAATTCACCTGGGTCGTCGCCGACAACGACCCCGAGACCGCACAACCATGGCTCCACCTGCCACGAACACTGACCTTCGAGGCCGAAGTCAACAAGACGACCACCCGCACGGTGGACGTCCCCAACCTCGGCACCGGCAGACTGACCATGACTCCCGGCGGCCTGCCCACCGGCTCCAGATTCCGAGTGGACCTCCCTGCCGACATCACCCCCAACCACTGCGGAAAACTACGCGTAACCTTCACCGCCCCGTCATCAGCAGGCACCACCGAAGACCGCTACACAGCGAAAAGCAACGACACCCAGGCCACCGAATCCGACTACCACAACAACCAAATCCGCCTCACCGCACGAACGAGCAGTTCGGCTCCTCCACCCCCGCCCCCGCCTCCGCCTGATCCGCCGGATGGGTGGCCATGCCGCAGCTGCAGCTGTCGGAACTACGTTGCAGGTCCAAACCGCATGTGCAAAAAGTGCAATCACTCCCTCAGCCGCCACCTGCCCAAGTGAGAACCGGCGGCGATGCGCCCCATACGAGCAGCGAGCCTGCACGCGCTCACAAACCCCTGGACAAACCGCGAAGTGCGGGGTCTGCGGCGGCCGCGGTTCCGGTGTAACTCGTGATCAAGGAGCCGAGCCGGCGCAGGTGGTCACATCGTCAGGACCGAGCAGTTCAACGTTGTCGGGAGTGGATGATGGCGTTCCAGGTGTATCCCAAGGCGTCGGCGGGGCCGCTGACGGTGGCCGCCGGTGTGCAGAGTCCGTTGGTCACCTTCCAGGAACTGGCGGGAGGCCCCCCGGACGACCAGGTGATGTTCCTGCGCCTGGTCAAGCTGGCAGGAACCTGCGCACCACCCGGCGGAAAAGACCCGGGAATCACGCTCAGCGCCGCCGACGGCCCATCGACACAGATCTTGAAGTTCCCCGACTTCTCCACCATCCGGGACGCGGGAGGCTCCCGCATCGCCGACGCCACCTGGGACGACCAGGGCGACGGGGTGTCCCGGGTACAGATCTACCTCACCCGGCCGGGCAGCACATGGCGCCTGGGCATCACCAACAACGACACCGCCCTACGCCAGTTCACCTGGGTCGTCGCCGACAACGAGCCCGAGACGGCACAACCGTGGCTCCACCTGCCACGAACGCTCAGCTTCGAGGCCGAGATCAACAAGACGGCCACCCGCTCGATCGACGTCCCCAACCTCGGCACCGGCAAGCTGACCATGACTCCCGGCGGCCTCCCCACCGGCTCCAGATTCCGAGTGGACCTCCCTGCCGACATCGCCCCCAACCACTGCGGAAAACTACGCGTAACCTTCACGGCCCCGTCATCAGCCGACACCACCGAGGACCGATACACAGCGAAAAGCAACGACGGGCAAGCCACCGAATCCGACTACCACAACAACCAAATCCGCCTCACCGCACGAACGACCAGCGCACCCCCTCCGCCCCCTCCGCCACCTCCACCCCCGCCGCCCCCGCCGCCCCCGTTGCCATGCGACTTCCTCGACGGCTGCCTGAACTATGTCGGCAAGCTAGGCAACCCGAGCAACCAATGCAGAAAGTGCGGCCATAATCTCGCCAGGCACATGGCGTGAGAAAAGGCGGCGATGCGCGCCATGCGAGCAGCGATCCCGCACGCCCGCACATCCCCTGGACACACCGCGAATCTGCGGCGGCGGCCGCACCGCCGCCGCAGACCCGTTCCTGGTCAAAGGTCGGTGGTTGTGAGGTGGGGCGGGGTTGTGCGTAGGGGGGAGCGGGCGGGGAGGGTGGTCGCCAGGAGGGCCGGCAGGGTCGTCGTGGCGATGATCGCCAGGGCGCCCAGCGGCGGGACGTGGGGCGTGGGTGAGCCGGTCATGCCGGTGCTGTAGGCGGTCAGGGTCAGGCCGGCGATCAAGGCGCCCAGGGCGGTGGCGACCAGGGCGATCGTAAGGGTCTCCAGGCGCAGCATGCGCAGCACCTGGCGGCGGGTGGCGCCGGACAGGCGGAGCAGGGCCAGTTCGCGGGAGCGGCCCGCGACCGCCATCGCCAGGGTGTTGACCATCGTGATCGCGGCGAAGGCGACGATCAGGCCGAGTGCCAGGTAGTTGATCGCCGTGCCGGGCCGGGCGCCCGCCGCCTCGTTGTGGCCGAGCACGGTGACGCCCGGGGGGACGGCTCGGCGCAGGGCGTCCTGGGAGACGCCCGGAGCCGCCACCAGGAGCGTGCCCATCGGGGCGTCGGTGTGGGCGGCGACCAGGTCGTAGGGGAGGGTCAGGTCGCCGAACCCCAGGCCGCGCCGGTAGACAGCGACGACTCGCTGGGTGACCTTGGTGCCGTCCGCCATCGCGAAGGAGACGGTGTCGCCGACGGTCAGGCCCAGGCCCTCGCGGGCCGCCGCCGTTCCGGGGCCGAGCCGGTCCAGCGAGCCCTGCCGCACGTCCAGGTCCATGGTCCGGGTCAGGCCGTCCGGGGTGACGCCCTGCACGCTGTACGGGGTGTTGGCCGCGCGGACCCGGCTGCGCAGGACCTGGGTGACCGCCCGGACGTCCGGCATCCGCCGGATCGAGTCGGCGACCGGGGCCGGGACGGCCGGGCCGAGCACGTAGTCGGCGACCGTGCCGTCCTCGGCCTGCGTCTCGGCCGCGCCGTCCAGGGTGGTCTGCGCGAACAGCAGCGTGCCGGAGAGCGCGACCATCAGGGTGAGCGGGCTGATCACGGCCGCCATGCGGCGGGCCCCGGTGCGCAGGTTGGCGTCGGCCAGTTCTCCTACGCCGCCCGACAGCCGCAGCGGCGGGCCGAGCACCGCGACGGCCGCGCGGGCGAGCGGGGGGCCGAGCAGCGCCACCGAGGTGGCGAACAGCAGGGCCGTCAGCGGGGTGAGGGGTCCGGCCGCGGCGTCGGAGTGGACGGAGCGCAGCACGAAGGTCAGGACGACGCCGCCCGCGAGCGTCGCCGCGCCCGCCAGCAGCCGCAGCGCGGGAACGCGCGGCGGGCTCAGCGCCGCCTCGCCCAGCGCTTCGACGGGGCGCAGCCGGGTCACGCGGCGCGCCGAGACGCGGGCCGCCAGCCATGCCGCCAGGACGGTGACGGCGACCGCGACCAGCGGCGGGAACGGGCCCGTGACCAGCGGCAGGTTCGCCGGGATCACGTCTGCGGCGACCATGCGGCCGTGCAGCCAGCCGCCGAGCAGGAGGCCCGCCGGCGCGCCCGGCACCGTCGCGGCCGCGCCGACCACCAGCGCCTCACGGCCGATCATCCGGCGCAGCTGCCGGGGGGTCGCCGCCACCGCCCGCAGCATCGCCAGCTCCCGTTCGCGCTGCTGGATCGCCAGGCCGAACGTGCCGACCACCGCCAGCAGCGCCACGATCAGGGACGTGCCGCCGAGCGCGCCGCCCATGCTGACCAGCGTGGTGCGGGCCGCGTCGCTGCCGAGGAACTCCACCCGTCCCCGGTCGTCGCCCGTGTGGACGGTCGCGCCGCTGCCCGCGACGGCCTTCGTCACGTCCCGCGCGGAGGCGCCCCAGACGCCGATCGCGGTGACCCGGCCGGGGTGCCCGGCCAGCCGCCGCGCCTCGGCCGTCGCGACGAACACCACGTCCTTGCCGGTCACCCCCACCACGCGGTACGTGCGGGGGCCCTGGCTCGTCAGCACGGGGACGCGTTCGCCGAGCCGCCGCGTGCTCAGGGCGATCTCGTCGGGTGCGGCGGGGGCGCGGCCCTGCCGCAGCGTGACGGGGGTCAGCGGCGCCGACTCCCAGCCGTGCGCCTCGACCCGTCCCGCGCCGGGCATCACCAGCGGGAACGACACCTCGGTGACGACGCCGCGCACGCCGTCCACGCGGCGCAGCCGGTCGGCGAGGTCGGCGGGGATCCAGGCCCGCGCGGTGTTCGGCTTGGACTTGCGCTTGGTCTTGCCCTTCTTCTTCTGCTTGACGAAGTGCGACTGCGGGTCGCCCGCCACCACGACCGGGGCGCCGGCGTAGCGGACGGGTTCGACGGTGCCGCGCAGGCCGGTGTCCATCACCATCCCGCACGCGGTGACCAGCGCGGAGGCGAAGAACAGGGCGACGAACGCGCCCGCGAACGCGGCACGGCGGTACCGCAGCGTGGACAGCGCGAAGGAGAACATCAGGCGTACGCCCCCAGCCGGGTCATGCGGTCGGCGACGGCGGCGGCGGTGGGCGCCGGGAGCGCGTCCACGATCCGGCCGTCCGCCAGGAACAGGACGGTGTCGGCGTAGGAGGCCGCCACCGGGTCGTGCGTCACCATCACCACCGTCTGCCCGAGGGCGTCCACGGTCTCGCGCAGCAGGGACAGCACGTCGCGGGCGGTCATGGTGTCCAGCGCGCCGGTCGGCTCGTCCCCGAACACCACCTCAGGCCGGGTGACCAGCGCCCGCGCCAATGCCACCCGCTGCTGCTGCCCGCCCGACAGCTCGGCCGGACGGTGCCCGGCGCGGTCACCCAGACCTACCCGCCGCAGCACTTCCGCCAGCCACTCCCGGTCGACCTTGGCGCGGCCCAGCTTGAGGGGCAGCAGGACGTTCTGCTCGACCGTCAGGGACGGCACCAGGTTGTACGCCTGGAACACGAACCCGATCCGCTCGCGCCGCAGCTCGGTCAGCGCGGTCTCGCCCATCCCCGACAGCTCGGTGCCGCCCAGCCGCACCGACCCGGACGTGGGCCTGTCGAGCCCCGCCGCGCAGTGCAGGAACGTGCTCTTGCCCGAACCGGACGGCCCCATCACCGCCGTGAACCCGCCCGAGGGCAGCGTCACCGAAACCTCGCGCAGGGCCGCCACCGCGCCCCCGCCCCTGCCGTAGACCTTGCTCACCGAGGTCATCACCACCGCGTCGCTCATGGCATTCACTCTGCTGAACAGCGGGTTCGTCCAGAAGCGCGCTCGTCACCGATCACCCGTGACATCGTCATGGGTACGCTCGTGACGTGATCAGGGTGCTGCTAGCCGAGGACCAGCACGTCATCCGCAGCGGGCTGGTCGCGCTGCTCGGCCTGGAACCCGACCTGGAGGTGGTCGCCGACGTCGGCACCGGCTCCGACGCGGTGAACGCCGCCCTCGTCCACCGTCCCGACGTCGCGGTGCTGGACGTGGACATGCCCGGCGTGGACGGCCTGACCGCCGCCGCCGAGCTGCGCGACAGGCTCCCCGCCTGCCGCTCCCTCATCCTCACCGGGCACGGCCGGCCCGGTCAGCTCCGCCGGGCCCTCGACTCCGGCGTCGCCGGGTTCCTGCTGAAGACCGCGCCGCCGGACGACCTGGTCGCCGCCATCCGCAAGGTCGCCGCCGGAGAACGCGTCCTGGACCCCGGCCTCGCCGTCACCGCCTGGGACCTGGCCGCCGACCCCCTCACGCCCCGCGAGAAGGACGTGCTGCGCCTCGTCGCCGAAGGCGCCGAGCCCGCCGAGGTCGCCGCCCGGCTGCACCTGTCCGCCGGCACCGTCCGCAACCACCTCACCGCGATCGTCGCCAAGCTGAACGCGCGCGGACGCACCGACGCCGTCCGCATCGCGAAGGAGTCCGGCTGGATCTGACGGCCGCCTGTCATTCGGCGGGCTCCCGGGTCACCGTCGCGGTGAGGCGGAAACCGCCGCCGGGTGCGGGGCCCGCGTGGAGGTGGCCGCCGTGGGCGGCCAGGCGCGTGGCGAGGTTGCCGATGCCCGAGCCGGGCGGGGTGACCTCCGCGGGGGCGCCGTCGTTGACGACCGTGAGACCGTCGTCCGCCACGGTGATCCCGACGTGCCGGGCGGCGCTGTGCCGGAGGATGTTGGTGACGGCCTCCCGCAGCACGACGCCGAGGACGGGTTCGGCCTCGCGCGGCGGAGCGCCGTCCCGGGTGAGCGTCACGTCGATGCCCGCCGCCTCCAGGACGCCGCGGGCCGAGTCCAGCTCGGGGGCCAGTTCCAGTCTCGGGGCGGCTCCGGCCACGGCCGCCAGGTCGCCGCGCGCCCGCTCGGCCATCGCCACCATGCCGGCGAACTCGGCCGCCGCGCGCCGCGGATCGCGGTCGGCGAGGCGGCGCGCCAGCTCCCCCTTGATGAGCAGCGCGGCGAGGGTGTGGCCGAGCAGGTCGTGCAGGTCCCGGGCGGCGCGCAGCCGTTCCTGGACGACCGCCGCGCGGGCCAGCTCCGCCGCCGCGTCCCGCAGCTCGTCGGCCAGCCGCGCGAGCCGCACGAGCCCGAAGACCACCAGCCCGGTCACCGGCACGCTCACCACGGTGTTCACCAGCAGCGGCAGGTCGAAGCCGACCGCCTGCGCCGCTGCCCCGGCGGCCGCGGTCACCGCCGCCGCGAGCGGCCAGGCGGTTCGCGCGGGCAGCAGCACCAGCAGCGACCCCGCCAGCAGCCCCAGCGGCGTGCCCCAGGGTTCCCTGAGCACCACCAGCGGCAGGAAACTCATCACCGCCTGCGCCGCCAGCAGCCACCCCCGCCAACGGCCGGGCGGGCGAGTCCACCGCAGCTGGATCGCCGCCAAGGCGAGCAGCCACGGCAGCGTCACCGGCAGTTCGCCGGGACGCACCTGCAGCAGGCCCTTCACGCACAGCACGGCGAGCGTCGTCGCCAGCAGCGCCACCGCCAGCCGCCGCTCGGTGGTGGGTTCGGCGGCGGGACGCTCTCTCGGCATCCGCACCGACGCCTCGACCAGGAAGCGCCCGTCCGGTTCCAGCCCGGCCTTCAGCCGCCCCCCGGCCGCCTCCAGCCTGGCGCGCGCCCCGTCCAGCGCCGCCGAGCCCTGTTCGGCCGTCCGCACACCGTCGTTGCGGACGCGCAGCACCAGCAGGCCGTTGCGTTCGACGGTGGTGATCTCGCAGCGCCGCGTCCTGCCCTGCCGCACCACGTCGGTGACCGCCTCGCGCAGCACCACCGCCAGCAGCGACCCGGCGCCGCCGAGCGGCTCGGTGTGCCCGACCGCCACCTCCGCCTCGATCCCGGCGGACGCCAGCAGTCCCCGGGCCGCCGCGATCTCCGGTGCCAGCGACAGGCTGCGCAGCTCCACCGAGGCCGCCCGCGCGGTGGCGAGGGACTCCCGCGCGACGTCCAGCGCGCCGTCCAGGTCGTCGAGCCGCGCCTCGGCGACGCTCTCCAGCCCCTTGCCGACACTGTCGTCCAGCTCGGCCGCCACCCGCAGCCGCTCCTCCTCGACCGCCGCGAGCGCCAGCGCCATCCGGGTCGCGGACCGCTCGTCGATGGCCGCGACCAGCCGCGCCAGCCCGACGACCAGCACCCCCGTCAGCACGGCCGTCAGCGAGGCGTCCACCACCCGCGTGACCGGACCGCCGGGCAGCGCCGCGACGACCGGTGCGCTCGCGACGACGGCCCCGGCCGCCCACCAGCGCCCCGTGACGACCAGCGCCCCGCCGAGCAGCCCGAGCAGCCCCACCGAGACGCCCGCCGACAGGACGGCCGCGTATGCGAGCACCGCCAGGACGACCAGGCCGGCCCGCGTCCACCCCCGTCCCTTGAGCACATGCCGCAGCCACGTCAGCAGCACGCCCCCGCACAACGCCACGGCGAGGACGGCCTCCGGCAGCGGCCGCCCGACCGCCGTCAACGCGTAGAGGACCGAGAGACCCGCCAGCACGGCTCCGACGACCACGTGCGCCGCCCGCGGCCCGAGCTCCCCGATCTCCCCCAAGCCGCCTCCGATCAGCCGTCTCACCCCGGAGCGGATGATCTCACGCCCTCGGTCGGCGGCCCGGAACCGAAGGTGTCAGGGGCGGAGGCGGGTGCGGGCCTCGGTGGGGGTGCAGCCGTAGCGGGCGCGGAAGAGGCGGGCGAAGTGGGCCTGGCTGGAGAAGCCGACGGCGACCCGGTCGCCCGCACGCAGCTCTGTCCCGGGCGCCGTACCAGACCGCCGCCTTCACGCCACGGCCTTCGCGGATCCCGGTCACGTTGCCGAGAGTGAACCCCTTGACGTGCTCCTCGCCTTATTGGGCGGGGATTCCTGCATCTTGGTCCCCGTCGTACTTCGCCACGTCCTGCGGCGGCGCACCACTGTCCATCATCCGCCAGTACATCCAGCAGCAACGCCCGGCCTGACAGCCGGGCGTTGATGCAGGGAAGCGCTAACCCCCTGAAGGACGGGGCCAGCATCCAAGAAGATTCGAGGTCAGGGCAGGTCGTCGGGGAGGAGGAGGCCGAGGTCGCGGGTCGGGACGGGGTCGCCGGAACGTTCGCGGGCGGCGATCCGGCGGGCCTGGGCCGTGCGCATCGCCTCCAGCAGCTTGCGGACCTCGCGGCCGTTGCCCCGCGCGAAGGTCTCGGTGTGGGCGTCCAGATGGGCGCGGACGGCGTCGAGCGCCTCGGGCGTCAGCGTGAAGCCCGCGTCGGCGGCCTGCCGGGTCAGGATGGTGACCAGCTCGTCACGGCTGTAGGGCGGGAACTCCACGGTGCCGGAGAACCGGGACGCCAGTCCCGGGTTGGCGGCCAGGAAGCGGTCCATCTCCGCGGTGTAGCCGGCGACGATCACCACGACCTCGTCGCGGTGGTCCTCCATCAGCTTGACCAGCGTGTCGATCGCCTCGCGGCCGAAGTCCCGCTCGCCGTCGCGGGCCAGGGCGTAGGCCTCGTCGACGAACAGCACGCCGCCGCGGGCGCTCTCGAACGCCCTGGCGGTCTGCGCCTCGGTGTGGCCGATCCACTGGCCTACCAGGTCCGACCGCGACACCTCCACCACCTGGCCGCGCGCCAGCAGGCCCGTCGCCGCGAGCAGCTCCCCGTACAGGCGCGCGACGGTGGTCTTGCCGGTGCCGGGCGGGCCGGAGAACACCAGATGCCCGGCGAACGGCTCGCTGGACAGGCCCTCCTGCCGGCGGCGCCGCTCGGTGGCCAGCATGTCGAACACGTCGCGGACGCGCTGCTTGACCTGCGTCAGGCCGACCATGCCGTCCAGGCGTTCCAGCAGCGCGGCCACCTGGGCGTCGTCGCGGCCGTCGGCGTGCCGGACGCCGAGGCCGCGGTCCAGGACGCCGTCGAGGTCCTCGGGCAGCAGCTCCACCAGCTCCCGGGCGGACGGGGCGTCGCGCTCGGCCAGCCGCAGCGCCTGCTGCTGCAGCGCCGCCTCGAAGATCCGCCTGGCCTCGCGGCCGTTGCCGAACCGCTGGTCGCGGCGGACGCCCTGGAAGTGGGCCAGCAGCGCGGCGCGGGTGGCGTCGGCGAGGTGGAACCCGTACCGGTCGGCCGTCCGCTGGACGATCTCCACCAGCTCCGACGGGCTGTAGTCGGCGAACTCGATCGTCCGGGACAGGCGGGATTTCAGCCCGGGGTTGGCCTCCAGGAACTCGCGCATCTCGACCGAGTACCCGGCGAACACCACCACGACCTCGTCGCGGTGGTCCTCCATCAGCTTGACCAGCGTGTCGATGGCCTCCTGCCCGAAGTCCGCGCCGCTGCCGAACTGGCGCGCCAGGGTGTAGGCCTCGTCGACGAACAGCACGCCGCCGCGCGCCTTGGTGAACACCGCGCGGGTCTTGGCGGACGTCTCGCCGAGCCCCTTGCCGACCAGCTCCGCCCGCGACACCTCCACGAAGTGACCGGAGGACACCACGCCCAGCTCGGCCAGCAGCCTGCCGTAGAGCCGGGCCACGGTCGTCTTGCCGGTGCCGGGCGCCCCGGAGAAGATCACGTGCCGGCCGATGGGCGGTCCCTCGGGGAGCCCCGCCCGCCGCCGCTGCTCGGCGACCCGCAGGAACGACACCAGCTTGCGGATCTCCTGCTTGACCTCGGCCAGCCCGACCATCGCGTCCAGCTCGGCCAGCAGCGCCTCCACGCTCGCCGGCTGCTCCTCGGGCGCCGGGCGCCGTGCGGGGGCGGGCACCGGCGCGGGCGCCGGCTGCGGCTCGGGCTCGGGCTCCGGCTCCGGCGGAGGCGTGGCCCGCGCCGGTTCGGCCGCCTGGGGCGCGGGCGGCTTCCGCAGGGGGACGGTGTCGTCATCGGGCGCGGGAGCGGCCTCGGCCGTCGCCGACCCGGACTCCTCCTCGCCCGTGTCCCCGTCCCCGTCCGCGTCCTGGCCTGCGTCCCCGTCGAACGGGAGGTGGTCCAGCTCGTCGTCCTGCTCGTTGTCGTGGGAGGCGGTGCGTTCGACGGTCACCGTCACGTCCACGGTGGCGAAGATCCCCGCCCCCTTGTTGCCCGTGACCGTGCAGTCGAGCACCGCGAGTTCGGCGCCCTCCAGGGCCCCGACGCCGCCGTGCCGGTTGCCGGTGATCCGGGCGCCGCGCAGCGTCAGCGTCGAACCGGCACCGGTCACGCTCGCGCCGCCGGAGCAGTCGGTGACGGCCCCGCCGGTGAACGAGCAGGTGCCCGCCTCGGCGACGGCCAGCCCGTCGCCCGTCGTGTTCCTGACGATCGCGCAGTCCTCCAGTCCCGCGACCGCCGCCCCTCGCACCAGGACGCCGTTCAGCCCGGCCTCCTCGACCGCGACCCGGCGCGCCGTCAGGCTGGCCGAGTCGACCGCCGCCATCCCGGCCTCCCCGGCGCCCCGCACGAGGGTGTCCTGCACCGTGACGTTGGCGTCGTCGGCCACCACCCCGGACCGGCCGGCCCGCAGGATGAAGGTGTCGGCGACGCTGACCGTGGACCGCCCGTCCGCCACGATCCCGCACGCCTTCGGCTCCTCCAGTTGGCACCCCTCCAACGTCGCCGAGGCGTTGTCGGACACGTAGACCGCGGTGATGGCGGCGGTCTCGACCGCCAGGCGGCGCGCCGTCAGGGCTCCTCCGGCGGCGGCCCAGACGCCGACGTCGCCCGCGCGGGAGACGACGGTGTCGTCCACGGTCGCCGTCGCTCCGGAGCGCACGATCAGCCCCGCCTCGCCGGTGCCGGTGACGCGGGTGCCGACGACGGCGGCGGCGGCCTTCTCCTCGATGACGATCCCGGCCGAGGCCGGGTCCTCGATCCGGCAGCCCTGGACGCGCGGGGCCGACCCGCCGTCCACCCAGATCCCGGACCCGCCCGCCTTGCGCACGGTGACGTCCAGCAGCGTGAACCGGCTGCCCCGGTGCAGCGACACGCCGCTGCGGGACGTGTCGGTCACCGTGCTGGCCTCGATGACGCCCTCGGCGTCGGTGCACGCGATGCCGCCGCCCTGCACGACGCTGCGGCGCAGGAACAGCTTCGCGCCGTCCCACGCCTGGACGGCCGTGTCGGCGATGCCGGAGAACGTGCAGTCCTCGGCGGCCAGATGGGCGCGCACGACGTTCACGGCGGAGCCGCCCTCGTGGAAGTTGCGCAGGGTCAGCCCGCGCAGGACCACCCGTCCCCGGCCTTCCACCCGCAGGTTGTACTCTCCGCCGCAGTCGATCACCACGGTGCCGGGGCCGCCGGTGGCCTCGATCTCGGCGACGCCCCAGAAGCGGCAGTCGCTCATCCGGTAGTGCCCGGGCTCCACCCCGATCCACAGCGGCTCGCCGCCCGGGACGAGGAGCGCGTCGGTCAGGTTCGGGAAGCCGCGACGAGGATTCTGCGACACGACCAGCTTGCGCACGGTCCCTCCGGAGGGGTTCTTCCTGTCTGGCTTCCGCTGCCGATAGTGGCCGCCCGGCCCAAGATCAGCAACTGGACGGGGTCACGCGTCCGGTCAGGGGCGCAGGGCGCGGGTGAGGGCCAGGGCGGCGGTGCGGACGGCGGGGGCGTAGCGGGCGGGCCGCATCTGGCTGGTCCAGCCCGACAGGGACAGCGCGGCGATGGCCTGGCGGCCGGGGCCGAGGACGGGGCTGGCGACGCAGGTGACGCCGGGCCCGGACTCCTCGCGGTCGTAGGCCACGCCCTCGCGGTGGATGCGGCGCAGTTCGCGTACCAGCAGGCCCGGTGCGGTGATGGTGCGTTCGGTGAGCCGGGGCAGGGGGCCGGACAGCAGGGGCTCGACGGTCGCGGGCGGGGAGAAGGCCAGGATCGCCTTGCCGACGCCGGTGGCGGTGGCGGGGACGCGGCCGCCGACGGCGGACGGCAGCGGCGGCCCGCCGGGCGTGGTGAGCTTCTCGACGTAGACGACCTCGCGGCCGTCGAGCACGGCCAGGTGCACGGTCTGGCGGGTGGCCTCGCGCAGGTCGGACATGAACGGCACGGCGGCCTCGCGCAGGACGCGCTGGCGCGGCACCCGCTGGCCGATCTCGAACAGGGCCAGGCCGAGGCTGACCTTGCGGCCGTGCCGTTCGAGCAGCCCGGCGCGCACGAGGTCGCCGGTGATGCGGTGGACGGTCGACCTGGGCAGGCCGGTGCGGCGGGCGAGTTCGGCGGCGCCGACGGCGTCGTCTCCCGCGCGGAACGCGCCGAGGACCGCCGCGATGCGCGACGGCAGGGAGTCCTCGGCGGGGGCAGGGGTCATGGCCGACGTCATGGCCGACAGGGTATGCGTCCCGCCACACGGGACGGATTTCTTGCCGCGCGCGGCCGGCCGGGCGCACGCTGACGGCGGTAACGACGAAAGGATTCGCAGGTGGACGTGGTGAAACGCGCCGCCGGCGACTTGATCGGCGCCTATGCATCGGGCCGGCCGGTCGACCCGCCGACGGACGTCTACGACGATCTGACCCTGGACGACGCGTACGCGATCCAGCTGGCCCAGATCGAGGAGTTCCGCGCCAAGGGCGCCCGGGTCAAGGGGCACAAGGTCGGCCTGACGTCGGCGGCGATGCGGCGCCAGCTCGGCGTCGACCGGCCCGACTACGGGCACCTGCTGGACTCGATGTTCCACCTGGACGCGGCGCCGATCGACGCGGGACGGTTCCTGCAGCCCCGGGTCGAGCCGGAGATCGCGTTCGTGCTCGGCCGCCCCCTGGCCGGACCGGGCGTGACGGCGGCGGAGGCCGCGGCCGCGGTGGAGTTCACGCTGCCCGCCCTTGAGATCATCGACTCGCGGGTGCGGGACTGGAAGATCACGCTGCTGGACACCGTGGCCGACAACGCCTCCAGCGGCGGGGTGGTGCTGGGCACCCGGCCCGTCCCGCTGGACGCGGTGGACCTGCGGCTGACCGGCTGCCTGCTGTACCGGGACGGTGAGCTGGTGGACACCGGGGCGGCCGCCGCCGTGCTGGGGTCGCCGCTGAACGCGCTGGTGTGGCTGGCCAACACGCTGGGCGAGCGCGGCGTCTCCCTGGAGGCCGGGCACGTGGTGCTGCCGGGCGCGATCGTCGCGGCGACGCCCGTGTCGGCCGGTGACGTGGTGACCGCCGAGTTCGCCGGGCTGGGCACCGTCACCGCGAACTTCCGGGGGGCGGCATGCTGAGCGCGGCCATCGTGGGGTCGGGCAACATCGGCACCGACCTGCTGGTCAAGCTGCTGCGGTCCGAGACGATCAGGGTGCACTCGATGGTGGGGGTGGACCCGGAGTCCGACGGGCTCGCCCGGGCGCGCCGCCTGGGCGTCGAGGCCAGCGCGGGCGGCGTCGACTGGCTGCTGGCGCAGGACGACCTGCCCGACATCGTCTTCGAGGCGACCTCCGCGAAGGCGCACCTGGCCAACGCCCCTCGTTACGAGGAGGCGGGGATCCAGGCGATCGACCTGACCCCGGCGGCGGTGGGGCCGTTCGTCTGCCCGCCGGTCAACCTGGCGAACCTGGCCGGCACCCCCAACCTCAACATGATCACCTGCGGGGGGCAGGCGACCATCCCGATCGTCGCGGCGGTGTCGGCGGTGGTGCCGGTGGCGTACGCGGAGATCGTCGCGTCGATCGCCTCGCGGTCGGCGGGGCCGGGCACGCGCGCCAACATCGACGAGTTCACCCAGACCACGGCCCGCGCGATCGAGCAGGTCGGCGGCGCGGCCCGGGGCAAGGCGATCATCATCCTCAACCCGGTCGAACCTCCGATGATCATGCGGGACACGGTGTTCTGCGCGATCCCGCCGGACGCCGACACGGCGGCGATCGCCGCGTCGGTCACGGAGATGGCCGCCCGGGTCGCCGAGTACGTGCCCGGGTACGCGCTGCGCGCCGAGCCGCAGTTCGACGAGGCGCGCGAGGACTGGGGCGGCAACGCCCGGGTCGCGGTGTTCCTGGAGGTCAAGGGCAACGGCGACTACCTGCCGCCCTGGGCCGGCAATCTCGACATCATGACGGCCGCCGCCGCGCGCGTCGGCGAGGAACTGGCGCGGCACGCGTCCGGGGAGAAGGTGAAGCGATGACCGAGGAGAACGGCGCCGAGCGCATCAGGATCACCGACTCGACGCTGCGCGACGGCAGCCACGCGATGGCGCACCGCTTCACCGAGGAGCAGGTGCGGGGCGTGGTGCACGCGCTGGACTCCGCCGGGGTCGAGGTGATCGAGGTGGCGCACGGCGACGGCCTGGGCGGCTCCTCGTTCAACTACGGCTTCTCGCTGGAGGACGAGATCAAGCTGATCGCCGCGGCCGTGGACGAGGCCACCGCCGCGCGCATCGCGGTGCTGCTGCTGCCCGGCGTCGGCACCGTGGAGGACCTGCGCCGCGCCCACGACGCGGGGGCGTCGGTGGCCCGCATCGCCACCCACTGCACCGAAGCCGACGTCTCGCTCCAGCACTTCGCCGCAGCCCGCGAGCTGGGCATGGAGACGGTCGGGTTCCTCATGCTGTCGCACCGCATCGGCCCGCAGGAGCTGGCTCGGCAGGCGCGGATCATGGTGGACGGCGGCGCCGAGTGCGTCTACGTGGTGGACTCGGCCGGGGCGCTGGTGCTGGCCGACGCGCAGGCCAGGGTGCGCGCGCTGGTGGACGAGATCGGTCACGAGGCGCAGGTCGGGTTCCACGGCCACCAGAACCTGTCGCTGGGGGTGGCCAACTCCGTCCTGGCGGCGCAGAACGGCGCCCGGCAGATCGACGGGGCGCTGTGCGCGCTCGGCGCGGGCGCGGGCAACGCGCCCACCGAGGTGGTGGCGGCCACGTTCGAGCGGCTCGGCATCACCACCGGGGTGGACGTGCAGGGGGTGCTGGCGGCGGCCGAGGACGTCGTCCAGCCGTTCCTGCCGCGCCTGCCGTTCGCGGACCGGTCGGCGATCACCCAGGGGTACGCGGGCGTGTACTCCAGCTTCCTCCTGCACGCCGAGCGCGCGGCCGAGCGTTACGGCGTCCCCGCCCACGAGATCCTGCAGCGGGTCGGCGAGGCCGGCTACGTCGGCGGCCAGGAAGACATGATCATCGACGTCGCGCTCCGCCTGGTGGAGGAACGCGAACGCACCACCTGACCCACGCGGAAACGAGGGGCGGCGCGCCACCGGCGCCCCGCCCCTCTCAGCGCGACCGGCGGTAGTGCTGGCACTACTGGCAGGAGGGAGGCAGGCTGGCTCGTTCCGTGAGTCGCGGACGGAGATGCTTCAAGGGTTCCGAAAACCACTCGACAGGAGCCCCCCGTGTCGGACCACATCCAGCACTCCAGCCCGGCCAAGACTCCACGGAAGCGTCGCCGGATCTCCACGACGATCGCCGCACTCGCGGTGCTGGGAGGTGCCGTCGCGGTCGGCGCGCCGGCCCTGGCCCACGGCGACGGCGACATCCGCGACGTGGCGCTGAGCAGCGCCGACAGGTGGATTTCCGAACGCACGCCCAACGACGCCGTCCAGAAGGGCGCGGAGAGCCTGGTGCGCGACGACGGCTTCCCCGGTGTGCTGGCCGCCGTGAAGGGCCGTGACGGACGCACCCGTGACTACACCGCGGGTGTCGGCGACCGCGCCACCGGCGCGAAGCCGCCGGTGAACGGGCGCGTGCGCGTCGGCAGCAACACCAAGCCGTTCGTGTCGGCGGTGGTGCTGCAACTGGTGGGCGAGGGCAAGGTGAAGCTGGACGCGCCGATCGAGACGTACCTGCCGGGCCTGGTCCGCGGGAAAGGGATCGACGGCCGCAAGATAACCGTCCGGCAGTTGCTGCAGCACACCAGCGGCCTGCCCAATTACACGCAGTACATGGAGCAGAACGCCTTCAAGACGCGGAACACCTACACCGAGCCGCGTGAACTGCTCGACATCGCGTTGCAGCACAAGGCGGACTTCGCCCCCGGCACCGCATGGCGGTACAGCAACACCGGCTACGTCCTCGCGGGGCTGCTGGTCCAGAAGGTCACCGGCCGGCCGGTGAGCGAGGAGGTCACCAACCGGATCATCCGCCCGCTCGGCCTGCGCGACACCTACTGGCCGGGGCTGGGCAAGCGCGGCATCCGCGGCCCGCACCCCAAGGGGTACGACGCGGCGCAGCCCGGAGGGCCGCTGGGCGACATCACCTCGCTGGACCCGTCCTGGGGCTGGGCGGCCGGGCAGCTCGTCAGCACCCCGTGCGACCTGAACCGCTTCTTCGCCGCCCTGATCGGCGGCAGGGTGCTGCGTCCCGCCGAGCTGAAGGAGATGACGACCACCGTCAGGACGGAAAACTCCCTGCCCAACTCCAGCTACGGGCTGGGCCTGTTCAAGACGTCGCTGTCGTGCGGCGGCGAGCTGTGGGGCCACGGCGGTGACATCAACGGGTACGAGACCCGCGGCGGCGTCACCAAGGACGGCCGCGCCGTCACCGTGGCCGTCACCGCCCTGCCCGGCGCGGTCGCCAAGACCGAACAGGACATGCTCAAGGTGCACCAGCACGTCCTGGACCTGGTGGACACCGCCATCTGCAAGTAGTCCCGAGACGGCACGGTGGCCGTGTGCGCGAGCGCACACGGCCACCGTGCCGTTTGTTCGTGAGAGCGTCAGGGGTGGCGTTGGGTCTCTTCGAGGTAGCGCAGGACGGCGGTGACGCGGCGGTCCGCCCGGTCGGTGGGGGCCAGGTCGAGCTTGGCGAAGATGTTGCGGATGTGCTTGTGGACGGCGCCTTCGGTGACGACGAGCCGTTCGGCGATGGCGCTGTTGCCCAGGCCCTCGGCCATCAGGGACAGCACGTCGCGTTCCCGGGGGGTCAGGCGTTGCAGCCCGCTGTCGGAGCGGGTGCGGGTGAGCAGTTGCGCGACGACCTCGGGGTCGATGGCGGTGCCTCCGTCGGCCACCCGGTGCAGCGCGTCGAGGAACTGCTCGACGCGGCCGACCCGCTCCTTGAGCAGGTAGCCGAGCCGGTCGGCGCCGCCGCCGAGCAGTTCGGTGGCGAACGCCTGCTCGACGTAGGCCGACAGCACGAGCACGGCCAGCTCGGGGTGGCGGCGCCGGGCCTCCACCGCCGCCCTGATCCCCTCGTCGGTGTGGGTGGGCGGCATCCGGACGTCGACGATCGCGACGTCGGGCTTGTGCTCGTCCACGGCCGCCAGGAAGGCGTCCGGGGAGTCGGTGGTGGCGACCACGTCCAGGAACTCGGCGCGCAGCAGCAGCGCCACCCCTTCGCGCAGCAGGGGGTCGTCCTCGGCGATCACGATCCGCATGGCAGCTCCACCTGGAGAGTCGTCGGCCCACCGCGTGGGCTGGTCAGGGTCAGGCGGCCGTCGTGCGCCTCGACGCGGCCGCGGATTCCGGCGAGCCCGGAGCCCTTGTGCGCGTCCGCGCCGCCGACGCCGTCGTCCTCGATCCGCAGGAACAGCCGGGAGCCCTCGCGGCGGACGGTCACGGTCGCCTGCCGGGCCCGGCTGTGCCTGGAGATGTTGGTGAGCGCCTCGGCCGTCACGAAGTAGGCGGTGGCCTCGACGGACGCGGCGCACCGTCCGGGGACGTCGACGTCCACCGCGCAGGGCACCCCGCAGTCGGCCGCGAGCCCGGCCAGCGCGCCGGCGAGCCCCCGGTCGGCCAGGACGTGCGGCAGGATGCTGCGCACGACCGTGCGCAGCTCGGCCAGCGCCTGCTCGGCGGCGTCCTGCGCGCGTTCGAGCGCGGCGTCGGCGCCGGCGGGGTCGCGGGCCAGGGCGCGGCGGGCCACGCCGATCATCATGGTGACGCCGACGAGCCGGTTCTGGGCGCCGTCGTGCAGCGAGCGTTCGATGCGCCGCAGCTCCGTGGCGTGGGCGTCCAGCGCGGCGGCGCGGGTGGCCGACAGCTCCGCGATCCGCAGCGACAGGTCCATGTCGGCGGGCGGCGCCAGCAGCCGCCGCCCCGGCCGGGCCTGCAACCGGGCCATGCCCGGCCCGATGAACAGGAAGGCGACGCCCATCGTCACGCCGAGCAGCACGACCAGCAGGGCGCCGGAATCGTCGCTGACGTCCCAGAACACGAACGTCGGCCGGGACTCTTCCGGGGGCAGGAGCCGCCACCACAGCGGAAAGGTGACGTACGGGACGGTGTTGAGCGTCAGCGTCGCCCCGGCCAGGCTGAGGAACAGGCCCAGCGTGGCATGGACGAACACCCAGCCCAGCTCCCGCCGGACGGCCGTGTCCGCGAGGGCGGCGCGTACGCCGGACGGCGCGGGCCCCGGGCCGATGATCTCCGGCCCCCACCGCGACAGCCGCCCGCGCTCGCGTTCCGCGACGGATCGCAGGACGCGCGGGACGGTGCTCGCCAGCAGCAGTCCCACACCGGTGACGCACAACAGCGCGACCAGCACGATCCACATCACGGCGGCGAAGGCCAGCAGGGCCGTGCCCAGGCCGCCGATCAGATGTTCCATCGCGTCGAGAGCGGCGCGGGCACGCGCCACGACGACCCCTCGTCGAGCACGCCGGGTACCGGCCGGTTCGGTCCCGTTCGCCGCCATCCGCACCTCCTAGATCAGAGACCCTAGGCCAGCGACCGGGCACTGTCAGGGGGCCGGACCAAGGAGTACAGCCTGCTGTACCGAAGACCGGCTCGGAGGCTGGATCGTCCACCGCCCTCGCGGTTCCTAGCGTGGTACGCGTCGATCGGATCACTCACCGAGGAGCACGCGATGACGGATTTCCAGAACGCCTCCGAGGCGCCCGTGAGCCGTGGCGGCGGGGCCGTCCGGCCGCTGCTGTGGGTGCTGCTGGCCATCAGCGCGGCCGGGAACATGGTGACCTCCGGCAGCGGCGCCCACACGGTCGCCGGCATCGCGTTCGGGGTGGCCACCCTCGGCTTCGCCATCGCCCTGGTCGTCCACCACTACCGCACCCGCCGCCGGTGACCTCGGCCACCCGCGGGCCCTACCATCCGCCGTGATGGAGCCTGAAGATCAGATGGACCTGCTCGCGGAGATCCACGCCGCGCTCGCCCAGGTGAACGCCTCCGTGCAGGCCGCACACGTGCCCGTGGACATGCTGGACGTCCTCGTCGCCACGGGCGAGGCCGAACGGGCCGAAGTCCTCGCCGAACGCGCGGGGGCGCGGGCGTGCCGGACGGTCATCGTCGCCCTGTGGCGGCACGGCGAACGGGAGCGGGCACGGCGCCTGCTGGCCCGGACCGCCTTCCCGGCGGTGGGTCCGCACTCGCCTCTCCACGAGCTGGTGAGGGACCTGCTCGGCGCCGGAGCCGCGGACGAGGCGCGCGCCGCCGTCGACGCCTGCCTCGGCGACGACGCGTGGGCGCGCGCGGAGATCGCGGCCGAGTTCGTCCGCCACGGGCACCCGGACGAGGGCCTGGACATCCTGGCCGGTCACCGGGACTTCTCCGGCCAGGTCGTGCGGGCCTTGATCGAGGCCGGGCGGCTCGGCGAGGCGGAGGAGACGGCCCGCCGTGGCGGCGCGCCCCTCGGCGAGATCGCCCTCGCCTTCGCCGACCACGGCGATCCGGCCCGCGCGGACGAGTTCGCCCTGCTCGCCGACGCCGAGCCCGCAGGCGGGCCCACCCGGGAGAGAGACGACATGGGCGCGTGCGCGGCGCTGACCAGGGTGGGCCGCTTCGACGCCGCCGTGGCCCGGCTGGCGAAGCTGGCGCGCACGCCGGGGAACCTCAACCTGCGTCCGTTGGCGAAGGCGCACGACTGGGCCGGGATCCTGTGGGGCGAGCACTCGGGGTGGGCCCCGCACTCGCCGCGCCGGTACGCCGCCGCCGCAATGGCCGACGAGGCGATCCGCGCCGGGACCGAGGGCCGGCTGCTGGCCGCCGCCCCGGGCTGCGACCTGCTCCGCGCCGCCGTGGCGATCGCCTTCGCCCAGTCGGGCGACGACCGTGCCGCCCGGCGCCACCTGGCCCTGGTGACCTCCGTCGAGGGCCGGGTGGAGGGACGCCTCGCGCTCGCCGAGGCGCTGACCGGAACCGATCCCGCGGTGGCCGCCGAAGCGGCCGTCCAAGCCCTGGAGATCGTCGACGACGCGGCGCAGGGCCGGTCCGGCTCCCGCACCGAACCGTACGAGTGGAGGACCATCCGGACGGGCGTGTGCGAGGAGACGGCGGTCCTGCTGGCTCGCGCGGGCCGGCCTGACGACGCCCTGCGCGTGGCGGACGGCCTCCCGGCGAACGTCCTCGGCGGCGCCGCCGCGTTCCGCCGCCTGGCCGAGGCGCTCGGCAGGCGGGTCGGCGAGCCGGGAAGCCCGCTGGGCCCCGTCCCCGGCGAACCCGCCGACGCGGCGGAGGCCGTGGACGCCGTCACCGCCACGGGCCCCGCGCACGGCGACGTGGTCGTCCAGGCCGTCCTGCGCACCCGGACCGACGAAGAGATCGACGACCTCCTCCCCTCCTTCACCGGATGCTGGGACCGCGCCGCCGACCAGACGCGCGCCGCCCGGGGCCTGCTGGACGCGGGCCGGACCGAGGCGGCCCGCCGGGTCGCCCTCCACCTGGTGGCGAGCGAGCCGCCGGGGCCGTCCGGCATCCGCCGCCGTCTCACCCGTCCCGCCGCCGTCCGCCTGGCCCTGGACGGTGACCTCGACGGCGCCGTCGCCCTCGCCCGCGCTGACCCGCACGTCCTGGTCGCCATGGTCGTGTCGCTGCTGGACGCCGGTTCCGTGGACGCCGCGCGCCGCGTCATTGCCGGCCACCCGTCCATCGCGAGCGACCTCGCGGGCCGGCTGGAGCATCACGGCCTGTTCGAGTACCTGCCCCTCGTCGGTTTCCCGGCCGCCGACCCCAACCCCGACGTCGGGAACGGCGAACGCCACACCGCCGAACTGCTGCGCGCCCCCGACGGCGCCGCCGAGTTCACCGACGAGATCCTGAACGTCGACCCGGACGTCCTCATCCGCCGCCTCCTCCGTGCCGGGAAGTTCAGGACCGCCCTGAACGTCGCCACGATCCCCGACCACGAACTCACCTACGACGGGTTGGTCCCGACGTCCCTGCGCGTGAGCTGGCGGATCCGCGTGGCCACGGCCGCCCACGAACGCGCGCCGTCGCTGGCCGCGTGGGCCCTGGACGTCGCCGAGACCACCTACCGGAACGCCCGCCACGACGACGCCGCCGTCCTCGCCGAGATCGCCGCCTTCCCCGGCTGGCCTCGGGACCGGGCTCTGGCCCTCTTCCGCGACGCCCTGGCCCTCACCCGGCACGGCACACACGAGCTGTTCCTGTCCGTCCTGGACAGATCCGTGCCGCTGCTGGCCCGCCACGGCGTCCTCCACGACCTCCTCACCGAGTGAACGCCAGCAGGAGTGCGGCGGTCCGCGGCGGATCTTCGAGCATGGGCGAGTGGCCGACGTCGGGGAGCAGCTCGACTCTCGCGCCCGGGACGGCGCGGTAGGCGGCGGCGGACGAGGGTCGCCATCTCCGGTCCTCCGCGCCGAAGATCACCAGCAGCGGCTTGCCGACGGCCGCCAGCCGGTCGGGGAGCGCGCGCTGCTCCAGGTAGTCGTCCACCGCCCGGGACGTCGTGGTGAGCGCGTGGTAGGTCATGCCGCGCACGTCGTCGACGAGCTGCGGCGGGGCCTCGTAGCCGCGGCGGCTGAACGCGGTGCTCAAGCCCTGGCGGAGGATCCGGTCGGTCCGCAACCGCCACAGCAGTTGCCCGACGACGGGGACGAACAGAAGCCCGCCGACGGGACCGCGGTGAACACCCGCCCGCCCGTTACTCGTCCTCTCAACCGCTGACCTGCGAAGTGTCGCCCCAGTGCGCCAACCGCCGGAGCAGCAGGGCGAGCCTGTGTTCGTGGTGTTCGCGTGGGAGGCGGCCGCCGCGCGTCAGCGTCACGAGCCCGTGCAGTCCGCTCCACAGCACCTCGGCGAGCAGGTCGACCTCGTCGTCTTCGGCGACGGGCCGGACGACCTGGCGCAACTCGTCGAAGCCGGCGTGCAGGGCGGGCGGCGCGTCGGGCGTGGCGAACGGCAGGCTCACCGACTGGTTGAACATCGCGTCGTAGAGCGCCGGACGCCGCTCGGCGAACGCGATGTACGCCGCGGCGACGTCGGCGAGGGCCTGCTCCGGAGTGCTCGCCGACTCACGGGCGGCGCGCATCTCGGCGGCGAGGTCGGCGAAGCCCTCCACCGCGACCGCCGCCATGATCGCGTCCTTGCCCTTGAAGTGGCTGTAGAGCACCGGCTGGCTGTACTCGACGCGTTCGGCCAGCCGGCGGGTCGTCACCGCCTCCCATCCGTCGGCCTCGGCCATCTCGCGAGCCGCCGTGACGATCAGCCGCTCCCGCTCCGCTCGCTCCCGCTCCCGGCGTGCCTGTATCGACATGCCCCCGATTCTAGCACCGCTAGCTATTTTTGCCGTCGCTATGCTAGCTTCGATCTCGTTCCTAGCACTGCTAGCAATCGGAGCCCTCCATGCTGACTCCCACCGCGTACGGCCTGGCCATCCTGCTGAACCTGCTCGTCGCGTTCATCGGCGCCCGGTTCCTGCTGCAGCCGGTACCCGCGGCCGCCGGTTACGGCGTGCCGTCCCAGCCCAGCGCCTACCTCACCGTCAAGGGCGTGCGCGACCTCGGCTACGGCGTCCTCGGCCTGGCCCTGCTGGCCTTCGCCGGCGCCCACGCGGCGGGCTGGTTCATGCTCGTCGTGGCGCTGAACCCGCTGGGCGACACCCTGATCGTGCTGCGCAACGGCGGCACCAGGGCGGTCGCGTTCGGCATCCACTTCGCGACCGCCGTGGTCGTTCTCATCAGCGCCGCCCTGCTGTTCGCCCTCTAGAGACCCGTCCCCACGAAGGAGCCGCCGCGATGTCGCTGATCGTCCCCGAATCGACCCGGTCCGTCGTCGTCCGCCAGGCCGAGGCCGAAGTGATCGGCCAGGCCCCGACCACCGTCCGGCTGCTGGCCGACAGCAGCGCGACCGGCGGCGCGCTGTCCACTCAGCGGGTCACCCTCAACGACGGCGCCGACGGCGCCCGGCCCCACCACCACGCCGCCTCGGCCGAACTGTTCTACCTGCTGGACGGCACCGCCCAGTTGCTGTCCGGCGACCAGGTCGTGACCGCCGAACGCGGCGACCTTGTCATCGTTCCCCCCGGCCTGCCCCACGCGTTCGCCGCCGCCCCCGGACACGACGCCGACATCCTCATCGTCATCACTCCCGGAGTGGAGCGCTTCGAGTACTTCCGCCACCTCGAACGCGTCGCCTACGGCAAGGTCCCGCCGGAGAGCCTCCTCGACGTCCAAGAGCTCTACGACACCTACTTCAGCACCAGCCCCACGTGGGACGAAGCCCGAGCCTGACCTTGCCTTTCGTGCCGCTGATCCGCGGCGGCCCCCGGTCACGTGGCGGGGGCGGCGCCGGGGGGCAGGAGGGCGTGGAGGCCCGCGCGGATCCGTTCGGTGCTCATCTGCCGCTCGATGCGCAGGTAGTCGATGACGTCGGCGCGCATCGCGGTGAACAGGATGTGGGCCAGGTAGCCGGCGTCGGCTCCGAGGTGGGCGGCGTGGATACGGCGGTCCAGCTCACTGATCCAGAACTGGCTTGCCGGATTGGCGTAGTAGGCGTGCGGACGGCGGCGTTCGAGTGCGCGGATGAGCGTGCGGTTGTCCAGGACGAAGTCGAACAACGCGTCGAGGTAGGCCGCCAGGCTTTCATGGGCTTGGCCGCCGGGCCCCAGCGGCGGCGTACCGGTGAGCACGGCGTCGCGTAGCGCGTTGACGCGGGGCGCCAGGACCGCTTCGACAACGCCGTGGAGGTCACCGAAGCGCCGCAGCACGGTGGCCTTGCCGACGCCTGCGGTCTCGGCGATGCGGGCAAGGGTGACGCGGTCCAGGTCCTCGCGGCGGAACAGCGCTTCGGCGGCCTCCAGAATCGCGGCACGGTTGCGCACCACGTCGACTCGCTCGGCCACCGCCAACCTCCCTTGCCGAAGTGGTCCGTCGGACCGTATTGTACGCCGGGAAAAGTGGACCGACGGACCGTTTGAGGTGAGTCATGGACCAGGACACCGCCCCGGCACCTGCCGGACAGGACCGGCGCCAGCGTGAGGCCGCCGCGGCGATGCTCGAACAACTGCGCGCGCGGAAGCCGGAGCCCTACCGAGAGCACCGGCCCGTGCCGAGGGTGATCGACGTGGTGGGCCGCCGCACCGGACTGTCACGGCCGTTCGGTGTCAACGTCACCGCCGTCGACGGTCACCTGTACGTCTGCTCGTCGACACGTGCACGTGACTGGGTCCGCAACATGCTCGCGGCCGGGCGGTGCCGCGTCGAACGCGACGGCCCCGACGGCGAGGACACCGAACGCCGCGCCGTCCTGGTGGAGGGACACCAGGCCGCGCGGGTGCTCTCCATCTATCTGCGGCAGTCCGGCTACCAGGACCCGAGCCTCCCCTTCGCTCCCGACGCCCCGGTCGAGGAGATCCAGCGCCACGTCCACCAGACCGCCGTCCTGCGCCTCGATCCTCTTCCCGCGTCCGATCACCCTCAACACGACCGGTGAAAGCCATCGGCCGGCACGACCGGCGACCTCTCGGTGATCCCGCTGGTCGGCGCGTCCTCGGTGGCCCAACCTTGTCTATCCGTCGTCCAGAGCGACGACCGCCTGTGAGAAGTCTCCGTCGCGAAGCGCCTGCCTGGGGATCAGGAAGTGCAGGGAACCTCCCTCGGCGAACTCCCACTCGCCGAGGTTGCTGGAGAGCCGGAGAAGGTGGGTGTACTCGCCCCGGAGGTCCGGGAGCGGATCGCCCGGCTGTACCGAGGGTGGCCAACCGAAGGCTTGGTCCAGGTCGCCCGACGTCGGGTAGTGCTCGCCCGGGAAGTCTCCGGCGAACAGGTCGGTCACCTTCTCGCTCGGGTCGCAGATGCTCGCGAGATCAGGGCCCGGGTCGAGGCCGAAGCCTTCGATGAAATCCTCCAGCGTCGCGCCCCACCACGGGTCGGGCAGCGTCATGCACGGTTCGGCGTGCAGCGGAACCATCGCGAATGAGTCATCGCCGGGTGGCCTGACCTCGATGGCTCTCGCCGGGTCCGCGGGGACGATCTGACAGACCTCGAGATGGTCGATGCCGAAAAAGTTGAGCAGACCTGGCCGAATGGGCAGTTCGTCCGCGAGCCACGGCGCGAGTTCGTCGGTGTCGAGCACCGCGAACAGGTTGAGCGGCAGGTCGTCGTCGTGCGGCCACGGCGTTCCCGGGTCCAGGAGAGCCGGGCCGCCCAGTCGACTGCGTCCCGCCGCCGGACGGGAATCGCTGGCCGGGCAGAGCCCGAACCCGGGTCTGGCCAGCGCGGCCAGCTGAGGGCCCAGGCACTCACCGAGGAACTCCACGCACACCGCGCGGATGAAGGTGATCTCCGACTGGTGATCCATTCACGGTATCCCAGCACATTCCTCCCAGGCAGGGGACCGGGACCTGTGGGACGAGGTCGAACACGCCTACGTGCAGTGGCTGAAGTGGGGACGGCCGGACATCACCCGGTTCGGGCTGACCGTCACCCCCGAGGCGCACATGGTGTGGCTCGACGACCCCAGCAACGTCATCTGACCGGCACCGCCCCGGCTTCCGCTGGGCGCTGGGCTTGGCGGGGGCCGCCTTGCCGGCCTGCTCACCAGCAGGCGACGCCTCGCGGTCCGTAGCGGCCTTACCCGCCGGGCTGGGCCATGCCCGTGCCCGCCCGCCTTGCGGCCCGGCTGGTGCGACGGGCGAGCCCGCCGAGAGGCTCGGTGGCGTGTCAGACCGCGGCCGTCAGATTCCGTAGTTCGCGCACCGAGGACAGGTGCTTCGCCTTGACGGGAACCGCGTCCAGGACACGACGCCCGGCCACGCGCACCCGAAGCACCCGCCGCTCGACCGGAAGGGCTTTGATGATCTCCACGGCCTCATTGCACGCACTTTTTGGATCACTGCGGGCATGTAGCAACGCACCGTGAAGACGCACCTGGAAGGTCGCGTACTCGTTGGGGCGATCGAAACGCAGCGCGGCCTCCTGGGCCTCGGTGGCGCGCTTTTCGTCGCCGACGAGCGAGTACACCAAGCTCTGCTCATGACGCAGGATGTCCTCACGGGAAGGCGTGGGAGACGACAGCCGCTCGAAGACGTCCTCGGCCTGTCGCATGGCAGCCACCGCCTCCTTGTCTCTCCCCATCAGGGCGAGCAACTCGGCCTTGCCGCTGAGCGACGCCATGCGCTCGTAGCTTGGACGGGGGCCCGCGAACTGGAGCGCCTTCTCGGTGAGATCCAGCAGATCCGTGAGGTCCTCGCGGCTGTCCGTGGCGCGCTGGTTCGCCTCCCACTCACGTGTGAGGGCGGAGAGCAGGTCACTCTCTGACCGGTCGGCGAGTTCACGTGCTGTAAGCCACCATCGGTGCGACTGACGGCGGTTGCCGAGTTGCAGCCACGTCCCGGCGATGAGGTACGCATGGCGGGCCGCGACATACGAAAGGTCGCGCTGGACACCGTCGGGCTGGCGGCGCTCCAGATGCTCGGCGATCTCGGCCCACTCGTCCGCCAGACCGGTCAGTGCGACCTCGGGGGGATCGATGCGGAAGCTGAGCGCGTGGACGTCGTAGGCGGAGCCCCAGTCGTCGATCATTGAGCGGGAAACGCTCGCGCCGGGGAGTTTCGGCTCGGAAAGCTGCCATGCCTGGGTGAGGGCCGCCAGAACGGGAGTGACGGCGGCACCAGCGGTGACCTTCGCGCCGTCCTGCAGGAGATCACGTCGCTTCACTGGACCTTGCTCCTTATCGGAGGCTGGGGGACCTGCTTTCAAGGTACGCCTGTAGGCGGCGATTTCCTGCCGGAGCTGTTCGATCTGGCGGCGGACCTCGAACAGGCAGCCGTCGGCGTTGATCGATTTGTCGAGCGCGTAGGCCATATCCACGGAGGGGAGGCGCTCGGCATTTTTGATCATCGAGATGTACGGCTCGGTGCAGTCGGCGGTACGAGCGATCACTTTGTTCGGACGGTCGCCCGCGAGATGCGAGAACACGCGCGCGTAGATCCGCTTGCAGATCATCATCGTGGCGTCGTCGAGCCGGTCGTCCATGTCGGCCTCCATGGATGCCGTGCGGCAAGCGCCTCTCGCTCACCTTCCGTTAAGCCATCGTCACTCACGATAACCACGATTGCCCCACGGGTGTGTGCGCTTGTGAAAAGAAGGGTGCGATCCTTGTCGGTCTAGATCTAAGCTAGGAGTCCTAGTTTCTGCTTAATATCTCTAGGGAGAGGTGCGGGCATGGCTCGGGCCGGGTTGACGGCGGAGCGGGTGACGCTCGCCGGTGCCGAACTGGCGGACGAGGTCGGGCTCGATCACGTGACCATGTCGGCGGTGGCGCGACGCCTCGGGGTGAAGGACGCGAGCCTGTACGCGCACGTGCGCAGCCTGGAGGACCTGCGCGGGCGGATCGCGCTGCTGGCGGCGGACGAGAAGACCATCCGCATCGCCGAGGCCACCGCCGGGCGGGCGGGGAAGGACGCGCTGGTGGCGTACGCGAACGCCTACCGGGCGTACGCCCACGACCACCCGGGCCGGTACACGGCGACGCAGATCCCGATGCGCATCGATCCCGAGCTCGCGGCCGAGGCGCCCGGGCCGCGACGTGCGGTCGAGCTGACCTACGGCATGCTGCGCGCCTACGCGCTGGACGAGCCCGGCCTGACCGACGCGGTGCGGCTGGTGCGCAGCACGCTTCACGGCTTCGTCAGCCTTGAGGCCGCGGGCGGGTTCGCGCACGCGCGCCCGGTGGAGGACTCCTGGACGAGCTGCCTCGACGCCCTGCACACCTCGCTGGAGCATTGGCCCACACGCCGTGAAGGAGACCCATCGTGAGCACCCCGACCATCGGCCGCCTGCGCGTGGACGGCGCGACCCTGCACTACGAGGTGCGCGGAGAGGGCCCGCCGCTGCTGCTGATCCCCGGCGGCGCGGGCGGCGCGGCCTCCTTCGACGGTGTCGCCGACGCGCTGGCCGCCGACTACACGGTCGCGTCCTACGATCCACGCGGCCTGTCGCGCAGCCCGCTGGACGACCCGCAGGCGCGACAGCAGGTCGCGCAGCATGCCGACGACGCGTTCCGGCTGCTGGAGCTGCTGTCTCCGGACGCGCCCGCCCGCGTGGTCGGCTGCAGCTCGGGTGCGATCGTCGCGCTGCACATGCTCACCGTCCGCCCCGAGCGGATCGAAAGGGTCGTGGCGCACGAGCCGCCGGTGGTGGAGGTGCTGCCGGACGCCGCCGAGCACCGCGCCCTGCTCGCCCGCGTCCAGGAGACGTTGCGCCGGGACGGCCTGATGCCCGCCGTGGCCGAGTTCGCGGCGGGCCTTCGACGCCCCGGCGCCGATCCCGTCCCCGCCCAGGCGGCCACCGAGCTACCGCCCCAGGCGAGGGCACGGGCGGAGCGAACGATGGCGAACATGCCGTACTTCCTCGGGCGCATCGTGCCGAGCTTCATGGCCTATGTCCCGGACCTGGACCGCCTGGAGACCCTGTCGGACCGGCTCGTGCTCGCCGCCGGGACGGACTCACACGGTGAACTGCCCTACCGTCCCGCCGCCTTCCTGGCCGAACGGTTCGGCACCGAACTCGTCCACTTCCCCGGCGGGCACACCGGTCTCACCACCCACCCCGCCGAGTTCGGCGACCTGCTCCGCAAGGTCCTGACCACCTGAACTCCATCGCGTGTCAGGTGCGGAGACCCCCGGGTCGGCGGCCGGGGCGGAAGGCGACGGGCGCCGCCTGACCGTTCCGTGCTGCCGGACCCGGGGGACGCCGTGCTCCGTAACGGCGTCGCATCGGGCACGTCCGGTGCAGACGTTGACGCCGCGACGAGGCCGGAGCGTCACGACCGCCTGGCCCGGTACGCGCGTTGCCGGCAGGCCCGCGAACAGTAGCGGCGGGGGCGTCCCGAGGAGGGCTGCTCCACAGGCCCCCCACACACCCGGCAGCTTTCGTCACGCTTTTCATCACGCCTTCGGGCGACGAGCACCTCGATGCCGTCGAGGATGCGGGCCAGGCCGAACTCGAAGGGGTCCTCCGGCCGGTCATAGCCTCCCGCCTCCCACAGGGCGGAGATGGCGGGATAGCGGTCGAGGTGGGCGTACAGCGAGTCGCGGGCGCCCCACCACTCCTCCTCACTGACGCCGCTGCCGCGCTCGGCCCGCGCGATCTCCACCAAGGTCAGCGCCTGCGCGTCGACGAAGCGTCCGACCAGTTCCACGGCGGCGACGACCTCGGCGGGAGCGAGCCCCGTGCCCGCGAGGACACTGAGCATGCGGTCGTAGAGGGCCACCGTGTTGGGGCCCGGTATGTGCCGGGTGCCGCGCACCTCCGCCAGCCACGGATGCCGTTTGCGCAGTTCCCAGGCGTGGCGCGCGCACGCCTCCAGTCGCGGCCGCCAGCCGTCCCCGGACGGCGGGCCGGACGGCGGGCCCACAACGGCGTCGCACATGAGGTCGACGAGGTGGTCGCGGCCGGGCACGTGCCGGTACAGCGACATGGTGGTGAAGCCGAGCCGCTCGGCGACCTTGCGCATCGACAGACCGGCCAGGCCCTCGGCGTCGGCCACCTCCACGGCGGCGCGCACGATCCGGTCCAGGGTCAGCCCGCGTCGCGGCTCGCCGCCGTCCCGCTCCCACAGCAGCTCGACCGCGTGGTCGGGATCGTCTGCCCTGTCGCGCGCCATCGCACACCTCCGTGTTTATGGTATAAATCCCGTACACCGTAAATAGATATGGGGTGGTGCCGCCATGCTCACCGAGTTCCACGTCTCTCCGGCCGGGGACGACTCCGCACCGGGCACGCTCGACGCTCCGTTCGCCACGCTGGAGCGGGCGCGGCGCGCGGCGCGGAAGGCGACCGGCGATGTCGTCGTCCACATCGGAGCGGGCACGCACGTGCTCGACAGGCCCTTCGAACTCACCGAGGACGACTCCGGCCGCGACGGGCGGCGGATCGTCTACCAGGCCCGCGGATACGGCACCGAGGAGCAGGAGCAGGCCGTCGTCAGCGGCGGCCGTGAGATCACCGGCTGGCGGGTGCGGGACGACGGCGCATGGGTGGCCGAGGTCGGCGACCTGGACACCCGCCAGCTGTACGTGGACGGCCGCAGAGCGGAGCGCGCCGGCATCGACGGGCTCCCCGGCGACGCGCGCAGGTCCGCGACCGGATACGTCACGGACCACCCGCTGGACTGGCAGGCACCCGGCGGTGTCGAGTTCGTCTACCGGGGCGTCTATCCCTGGACCGAGGCCCGGTGCGGCGTCGCGTCCGTGACGCGCGACGGCGACCGCAGCGTGATCACCATGGTGGAGCCCGCCTTCGGATGGGCGGTCGCGCTCTACACCTCCGCCTGGGAGGGCCAGGTCATGGACGGACCCGGCCTGCCGACCCGGATCGAGAACGACCCGTCCTTCCTGTCCGAGCCCGGCACGTTCGTCCTGGACCGGTCGCGGCCCGGCCGTCACGTCCTGCACTACCTTCCCCGTCCCGGCGAGGAGCCGTCGCGTACGCGCGTGGTCGCCCCCGCCCTGGAGACGCTGGTGCGGCTCACAGGTACCCGTGACGTCTCCTTCAAAGGGCTGGTCTTCGCCGATGCCACATGGCTGCGTCCCAGCACAGAGCGGGGATTCCTGCACTACCACGGAACCGGCTACCACGACGGCGGCGCCGTCGAGAAGGTGGTCATCGTCGAGGACGAGGCATGGGTGACGGTGCCGGCCGCCCCGCGGACGATCCCCGCCTGTGTGAGTCTCCGCGACACCACGGGCATACGCTTCGAGGGCTGCCGTTTCACCCGGCTGGGCGCCACCGGCCTGGGCGCCACCGGCGGCGAGGACGTCACGGTGCGCGGCTGCGACTTCGACACCCTGGCCGCCTCGGCCGTCACCGTCACCGGCGTCCGGAAGGCGGTGATCGAGGACAATCTGGTCGAGCGCATCGGCCTGGACCACTCCGGCTCCCCCGGCATCGCGATCGCCGAGACCGTGGACTGCGTCGTCGCGCACAACCACGTCCGCGAGGTCCCGCACTGCGGCATCGTGGCGGGGCCCGGACGCGGCACCCGCATCGTGCGCAACCTCGTCACCGGCAGCATGAGCGTGCTGGCCGACGGCGGCGGCGTCTACCTGTCCGGGCCGCAGGGAGACTCGCCCGGCAACGGCGCGGTGGTCAGCGGGAACGTCATCAAGGACACGCGCACCCCGTACAACTTCGCCCTCTACACCGACTATGGGGCGGCGTGGGTGACGGTCGAGGGGAACGTTGTCGCAGCCGCCGACAACACCGCCGTCCTGCAGGTCAGCCCGCCGCTGGAGAACGTCGTCTACCGGGGCAACTTCTGGGACGCCGACCCGATGGGCAGCGACGACGTGCCCGCGGGCGTCACCTACGAGGACAACACCACCATCGCCGACAAGGCCGAGCTGGACGCCGCCACGACCGGCATCCAGGCCCGCGCGGGGCTCAGGCGGTCGTTGTGATGTGAGCGGGTGGGGCGGCGGGGCAGCGTTGGCAGGTGGTGATGAGTTTGGCGGCCTCGCCGCAGACGCCGCAGTGGGGGCAGTACGAGACGGTCGGGCGGGTCCAGCAGCGGGCGCTGAGCGTCTCGCTGCCGAACCGGCGGTCGATCTCGTCACCGTCGAAGACGTGGGACTCGTCGGAGTCGTCGGCGCGCAGGACCGGGTAGCGGTTGTCGCAGGAGCCGCAGCGGCGCAGTTCCCACACGGTGTCGCACATGTCGCAGGTGCTGGTGAACGTCTCGTCGTCGCGGAGCCGGAGGGTGCGGGCGGGGTCGGCGGAGACGGCCCGGCACAGCGGGCAGCGCAGGAAGGCGGCCATCCTGTCGGCGGCGGCCGACAGGTCGGTGCCGAGCCGTTCGATGAGGTCGGCGTTGCCGCCGCGCTGCATGAACTGGGCCGTCGTCACGCCCAGCTTGTCGATCCGGCGGCGCGCCGTGGCCAGCTCGTGGGGCGCGGGCGGGCGCAGCATCCGCAGGCCGTCCGGTGCCGCCGCCAGCCAGTCGACGCCTTCGGCGATCGTCCTGGCGTATTCGGCGGGGCAGGCGATGACGGCCGGGTAGTCGTCCACCAGGCCCTGGACGAGCGCGTGACGGAGGCTGCGGGCCAGCCGGGTCACGCTGTCGATCTCCAGGGGGGAGACGGGGAGGAGCGGCGCTCCGGCCACGGGTGCGGGCGCGTCGCAGCCCTGGAAGGCGCGGAGCCGCAGCGGAAGGGGCAGGTCGGTGCGCTCGGCGCGCTGCCCCGGGTAGACGACCAGGGTGCGAGGCGACATCCCTTTCGCGGCCGTCAGGGCGTCGATCTCCTCGGCCACCTGTTCGGAGCGGCGTGAGGCGGTCAGGGAGTGCGGGATCGGGACGACGCGGAGGACGGCCCTGCCGTCGCGGGCGACGACGAACGTGTCCGTGCTCGTCCAGGTCAGGTCGATGCCCTCGCCGAGAGGCAGCGGGGGGCCGCCTGGGAGGAAGGGGCCGTCCGACAGCAGGTCGAGTTGCGCGAACGCCTGGAGCAGGAGGAGCGCGGTGTACTGGGTGAACGCGTGGCACCACGCCTCAGACCGGTCGGCGGACTCCCCGTCGCGCTCGGTGCCTCCCCTGACGGCCACCCACGCGCGCCACAGTTCGGCGACGTTGCGGTACCGGTCGTCGTTGGCGAACACGTTGGTGGCGCGCAACGTCACGCCCACGTCGACCCGGCGGTGCACCCCGGGCAGGATCATGGGTCCGCGCAGCTCCACGAGGATGTTGTGCAGCCTGCCGAGGTCCTCCTGCACCTGGCGGACGCGTTCGCGCCGCTCGTCGTTGCGCACCAGCCCTTCGATCAGGTGGAACATGTAGTGGCTGACGCGCCACGGCCGTTCGCTGGCGTCCCGGGCGTACAGGCCGATGTCGTCCAGCATCGCCTCGATCTGCCCGACCTCGACGAGCCTGGTGTGCACGTACTCCCACAGGTGGTCGACCAGGCGGGCCAGCACCCGGTTCTCGTAGAAGTCGAGATGGGTCTCCCGGCCCGGGTCGAGCAGCCGAGCGGGGCGGACGCTGTCGGGGCGCAGGCCCGCCCAGTCCTCGCTGTGCGCGGCCAGGCGCACGACCGCGCGCGGGGTGATCCGCCGGGCCCGGGACGCGGGAACCACCTCGTACACGGTGCGCAGGCGGGTGACGGGACGGTGGCAGGCCGCCCGCAGGTGGGGCAGGCGCAGGGCGATCTGCTCGTCGATGCGGCGGGTGGCCAGCCGGTCGTCCATGTCGGCGCCGCCCATCAGGGGCGTCTCGTCCAGCCACCGGTCGGCCGGGGCGCCTTCCTCGATCAGGGCGGCGAGCCTGCGGCCGATCGAGACGACGGCGTGGGCGGTGATGCCGGCGGGCACGGGGGCGTGGCCGAACTCCCCCTGCGTGCTGCGGCGTGCGGTGCCGTCCCACAGCGTCCAGGCGTTGTCGGTCGCCAGGAACCGGCCCGGACGGGCGGGCACCCCGTTCAGCGACAGGGCCCGCGTCCCCGGCACGAAGATCAGCCGTCCGAGGGTGCCGCGCCCGGACGGCGCCCGCGTCTCCCGGTCCAGGAGCCGGTCCCAGATCCGCACCGCCATGTCACAGGCCCCCGCGCAGGTGCAGTTCCGCGTCGAGCCGTTCGAGCGAACGGACGGGCTCGGTGCCGAACGGCTTCCACAGGCGCGGCAGGTCCGCCTTGAGCTCCTCGATGCGCCGCACCGGGATCTCGAAGCGTCCGCCGAGCTTACGCAGGATCCTGGTGGCCAGCACGTGGTCGGCGGCGTCGCCCTCGCTGCCGCCCGCCGCGCAGACGACCGGGACGAAGCTGTCCAGGTACGCCATGAGCCGGGAGCCCGAGGAGATCCGGAAGTCCTGGAGCAGCCGGTCGCGCAGGTCGCCGTCGAGGAACCGGTGCACGTCGCGCGCGGCCGCCGCGTGCCTGCGGCGGGCGTCGCCGAACGCCCGCCGGAAGGCGCGCAGCGAGTAGGGGCCCTGCGGCGGCTCCACCGGCTCGGCCTCGACGGGTTCCGGGCGGGCGGGCAGTTCCAGCACGTGGGAGCGGTCGTAGGTCTTGTCGGCGAACGACACCGTCGTCTCGTCGTGGTTGGCGGTGCCGACGAACCACACGTTCGGGGAGATGGGCAGCTTGCGTCCCTCCAGCAGGCCCTTGGGGGCGGGCTGCACCTCGGTCGTCATCAGCTCCAGGGACTGCTTGTGCGCCCCGGCGCTCCCGGGCTGGCCGAGCTGGTAGAGGACCTCGCTGAAGTACTGCTCGGGGTGCGACAGGTTCATCTCGTCCATCACGACGAAGAACGGCCGGTCGGCGTTGGCCGGGCACTGGGCCCTGTAGAGCGCCTGTGTGAACGGCGACTCGTAGTAGCGGCGTTCGAAGGCGTTGAAGTAGCCGACGAGATCCTGCGGGGTCCGCCAGTCCGCGCTGACCGGCACGATCGCGGACTCGGCCTGGATCGCCCTGGCGAACACCAGCGGCAGTTGGGTCTTGCCGATCCCGCTGATGCCCTGGAGCAGGTGCAGGCGCGACGCCGACAGCCCGCCCAGGAACATGGTGAGGTCGGTTTCGGAGTAGTACATGCGGTACTGCTGCGCCAGGAAGTGCCGCAGCCACCGGACGAACTCGTCCAGCGGCGGCAGCGCGTCGAGCAGGTCGTCGCGCTCCTCGCCGTAGCGGGCGTCCATCGCGTAGCACTCGGGGAAGGGCGAGTCCCCCTCCTTGCGCTCGGACAGCTCCTGGTAGTCGCGTTTCAGTTCCTCCACCCGGCGGTGGTAGGCGTCGGCGGAGGCGGCCAGGGCCTCGTTGGTGACCTTGAGCCGCTCCAGTTCCAGCGCGGTGATCTCGTGGGCGGAGAGCTGTCGCTGCAACTGCTCGTTGCGCGACACCAGGACGGCGCGCTCCTCGCGCCAGCGCAGCTCGGCCTCCTGGAGGGCGGCGAGGCGGTCGAGGGTGTCGGACGGAACCGCCCGCTGCATGCGCAGTTCGGCGTTGTCGTCCTTGAGCCGCTGCAGCTCCTGGAGCACCTCCTCGGGGGTGCGGCGGCCGAACGCGCGGTCGATCCGCTCCCGCGCGGCGATCTGCTCCTCCAGCTTCTCGGCGTGCTCGCGCAGCGCGTCGTACCTCTGCTCCAGTTCGCGGCGGCGCAGCTCACCGGCCTCCATCGCCGCCCGCACCCGGTGCTCGACGCGCTCGTCGAGCAGTTCCCGCGCCTCTTCGACGTCTTCCTGCTGTGCCGCCAGCTCGACCTTGAGGGCGCGCAGCCGGGCGCGTTCCTCGGCCAGGGCGGCGGTCTGGTCGGCCAGCTCCTGGCGTTGGGCGTCCAGCTCGGCCCGCAGGGCGGCGCGGGTGCGTTCGTGTTCCTCGGCGAGCGCCCGCTGCTCGGCCTCGACCTCCCGCCGCGCCTTCTCCAGGAGCTTCCTGGCGTCGCCGAGGGCGGTCTCCTTCTCCCGCTCCTCGCGGGCGATCAGGTCCCGTTCGCGTTCCAGGAGGCGCTGTTCCCGCTCGTCCAGCTCGCCGGTGCGGCGGACGACCGACTCCCGATCGGCGGCCAGCCGGGCGGTCTCCTCCTCCACCTCGGCCAGGCGCCCGCGAAGCCGCTCCTGCTCGTCGGCCAGTTCGCGTTCCCTGTCCGCCAGCCGCTGCGACGCCTGGCGGAAGGTCTCCAGCTGCGTCGCGGCCTCCCGCCAGGTGGCCTCCAGCGCGGCCGCGTCGACACCGTCCCGCGGCGGCTCGGGCGCCGGATCGAGCGCCTCGGGGCCGCCCGCCGCGGCGACGGCCTCGGGCAGGGCCTCCGCCAGCTCGGCCGCCGCGTTCTCGGCTTTGACGGCCGGCGCGGGCGCCTTCGGCCGGACGGGCGGCTTGGCGGTGGTGTCGATCGGCCGACGGCGTGCCTGCTGGCGTCGCCCTTTCGAGCGATTCTTGGCCATGGGCGGCGGGATCCTTTCTCGGCGGACGGGGCGGTCGGCGGGGGCGGACGGGCAGGGTCAGCGCAGCGGGATCAGCTCCCGCACGGCGAGAGCGGCCAGCTCACGGCACCATGGCGCGTCGTGGCGGGTGGAGGGGTCGCGACCGGCGTGCGCGGCGCGGTTGCGCAGCCCGCCCAGCGTGGCGAGCGCGCTGAGCAGGTCGGGCCGCCGGGCCGCCAGGCGCCGCAGCGGGTGGTCGGCGTTGTCGTGCGCGGCCAGCAGGCACAGGGGCGCGGCGTCCTTGACGTACAGGTTGGCGTCGGGCCGGTTCAGCCGGGCGGCGGCGCCGACCAGATCGGTGTGGAACAGGGCCGGGACGGACCGCAACCCGATCCGGTGGGCGGACTCCTCGATGACGGCCCGGTTGTACTCGGCGGTGCGGCGCGCGCCGGTGAGCCGCTCGGTGGGCGGGGGATAGGCGTCGACCAGCTTGCGGAACAGGATCTCGTACAGCCGGTAGGAGTTCTGCGCCACCCGCTCCAGCGCGCCAGGGCCCTCCCCCTCCATGGTGTCGAGGTCGATCTCGCTGATCAGGTCGAGGACGCCGGGGTCGTCGCGTATCCCGGCGCCGAACTCGGCGACCAGGGCGGCTTCGATGCCGGCGCGGGCGTCGCGCTTGGCCTCGCGGTACCGATGGGCGACCTGTTCGGTCTCCCGGGTGGTGACGCGGCGGATCCGGTCGGCCAGTTCCGCGTCGGCCCGCGCCGACGCCTCCATCAGCTCCTGGAACATGGCGTTGGTGCCCGCCCCGAACGGGTCGTGACACCGCAGCGCCCCGCCGGGCGCCGCCTCGGCGAACCCGACGACCAGCACCGGTTCCGGCTCGTCGACGAACGCGACCCGGCTCAGCTCCGGCCCCTCGGTGCCGTCGGGGGCCAGGCGCGGGTCCCCGGCGGGCTCGGACATCTCGTCGGGCAGGGCCGCCGACGCCAGCTTCTCGCGGCGTTCGAACTCGCGCACCTGGTGGACTCTGCGGGCGACGCGGTCCAGCCGGGCCACCTCGATGATCTGCGCCGCGCCCGGCCTGAGCGGCCCCGCGGCCTCCTCGTCCCCGGGCGGGCGCAGCACCAGCGCCTCCGCGGTGTCCGGACGGCCCCGGGTGCCGAACTGCAGCCGGACCGTGGCGGCGTCGCGGCCGATGACGTGGGCGTTGGTGAGCTGCTCGGCCGTGCGCGGCCACAGCTCCCCGGAGCCGGGCGCCTGGAAGACGTGGCACACCGACCACGTGACCTCCTCGGCCAGGGTGCCCGTCCGCAGCGCCCGCCGGCCCTCGTGGGTCAGCTCGCCGTCCCGGTCCAGCAGTCCCTGGTCGACGGCCTGGTCCATGATGTGCGAGCACAGCCGGGGATGCAGGCGGATCCGCTCGGCGATGCTCGCCGGCTCGCGGATTCCGGCCTGGCACAGCCCCAGGACGACCCGTTCGAACAGGTCCAGCCGGCGGCGCGGCATGACGGGTGCGGTGACGCGGTGCGCCCAGGCGGGGAAGGCCACGCACACCCGCGCGTCACGGTCGCGGGGCGGATCGGCGAACTGGACGACGCGGGCGTTGGCGGGGAACGCCCTAGGCTGCGAAGAATCGGCCATGCTCACCTCCCTGCCTGCACAGCTTCAGGAACTCCGAGAGCGGCTCGACCTGTGACGGCGCCTCGGGCCCCTCGAACAGCGCCGGGTCGCCGACGGTGATCAGCAGGCGCTTCTGGCGGCTCATCGCCACGCACAGCCGGTTGCGCAACGTCAGGTGGCCGTAGCGGCGGCGCACCCACCGCTCGTGCTCGGGCGTGCCGGGCGCGGGCACCCGCCCCGGCGGAGACGACCTGGTGGTGGACAGGAACACCACGTCGAACTCCCGGCCCTGGAAGGCGTCGACGCTGCCCACGAGCAGCCGGTCCAGCCGCCGCCCGTGCTGGTCGTAGCGCAGCTCCTCGGCCGGCTCGTACCCCTGGTCGCCGGGCTTGACCAGGCCGTGCGCGGCGAGCTGCCGGTAGATCTCCGACACCTGGTCGGAGTAGAACGAGATGACGCCGAAGCTGAGCGACGGCGCGGCCCGCAGCAGCCGGGCGAGCTGCTCGGCGATGACGCGGGCCTCGGCGGGGCGCCGCCTGCTGCGCCTGCCCATCTCCTTGCCCAGCCGGGCGGGCACCTCCAGCCACGCCGCCGCCAGCCCGTCGTAGCCGGGCAGCCCGTGGACGAACTCGGCGTCCGGACGCGGCGAGTCGATCGTGCCGCCGTAGAAGTTGCGGCTGACGAACTCCCCCAGCACCCGGTGCATGCGGAACTGGGTGTTCAGCGTGACGACCCGCCGGACCGGTGCCCGCCCGTCCCCCAGCTCCTCGAACAGCCGCTGGAACAGGCTCTCGCGCAACCGTCCCCGGGCGTCCGGGTCGATGTCCTCGACGTGCTGCTCGACCTCCGGTTCCAGCATGTGCGGAAGCTGGTTGTGGTCGCCCACCAGGATGATCCGCCGGCCCGCGTGGATCAGCGGGATCATCAGGTCCAGCGGGTTGGCGCGGGCCGCCTCGTCGACGATGACGGTGTCGAAGACGACGTCGTCGATGTCGGTCTCCTGCTTGACGTCGCGGACCGCGTTCGAGGCCGCCTGCTGGCAGGTGGTGGCGTAGGAGGCGGTGTAGGCGCGCAGCGTCCACTCGACCGCCACCGGGTCGCCGCGAAGCCCCTCCAGGTAGTCCAGCATGGCCAGCTCGGGGCCACCGTCGCCGGAGTCGCGGACGTGGTCTTCGAGTTCTTCCACGATCTCGGCGAGCAGGCGGTCGACCTCGGGGTCGGCGGCGGCCTGGACGGGCGGCCCGGCGGCGGGCTGGAGCCGTTCCAGGAGCCGGTCGCGGGCGGCGGCAAGGTCGGGCAGGAACGGCGGGACGTCGCCGTCCTCGTCCCACTCGGCCGCGCGTTCCAGCAGGTCCAGGGCCTCGGCGTCGCCCGCGGCCGCGTCCCGTACCGCCGGGTCGTCGGAACGGTCGGCCAGCGCGCGGACGCGGCGCAGCGCCTTGGCGGCGGCGGCCGGCCCGTCGTCGGCGAACGACTCGGGCACCGTGCGGACCCCGCGCAGGGCGCGCAGCGCCAGCTCGTGCCGGTCGTCGGGGGCGAACACCGAGGGCTGCGGCGCGCTCTCCAGCGTCCACCGCAGCCGCCCCAGCCGGTCGGCCAGAGCGGTGGACAGCATGCCCGCGGTCTCCTCCTCGATGTCGCGGAGCAGGGCGACGGTGCCCTCCCGGGCCGTCGGGGCCAGCAGGTAGCCGGCGGAACGGGCCGCGACCCGGCGCAGCAGGCCCAGCGACCGGCCGAGCGCGTTGCCCTCCCCCTCGACCTCGGCGGCGAGCTCGTCGATGGTCTCCAGGCGCCACCGGTCCATCCGCACGGTGGTGCCGCGTCCCATCCGGTCGACCTTCGCGGCGGGCACCCCCAGCACCTCGGAACGCTCGACCAGCTCGTCCACCGCCGCGTGCTGGAAACTGGTGAGCAGGATGCTGCCGCGCAGCTTGGCGTACCCCCGGCCCAGCTCCGCCAGCCGCGTCTGCAGCGCCTTGATGACCTGCGTCTTGCCCGTGCCGGGCGGGCCCTGGATCAGCGCGATGTCCGGGGTGTTCAGCGCGACCCGCAGCGCCTCCTCCTGCATGGGGGTGGGACGGCCGCCGACGAAGCACTCCCGCACGGCGTCGCTGACCGGCTCGACCCTGGTGGGCGGCTGGACGCTGACCGTCTTGCCCTCGAACAGGGCCAGCAGGTTGGGGATGCGGGTGCCGTCGTGCAGGATGCGGTCGAAGGCGTCCTTGCGCCGCTGCATCTGCCGCCGGTCGCCCCGGAACGAGCGGTAGAGGAAGCCCTGCGGCGGGGGCGCGGTCTGCTCGTCGGCGCCGACCCCGGCGACCCGCCGGGTCTTCAGATCGACGAGCCGCACATCGACGGTGCCGGTGGCGACGTCGGCGTTGACGACGGTGCCGGTCACGGTGTCCTTGTCCAGCCGGTCGTGGATCAGCGCCCAGCCGTCATCGTCGTCCTGCCGGCCGGTCAGCACGGCGGGCAGTTGCGCCGCGGCCTCCAGCTCGAAGTCCTCGTGCGCGTCGAGCCTGTTGCGGGCCTGCTCGGCGAGGGTCAGCTCGTTGCCGTCCTGGGGCGCCGTGAGGTCCAGGTGGAAGCGGTACACCCCTGCGCCCAGGGACTCGCGGGCGGTGTAACGGCCGAAGCCGACCTGCCGGACCTGGCGGCGGACGAACTGGGTCTCCTGCCGGTTGTACTCGTGCCACATGGCCAGGAAGCCCTTGCCCGCGGCCAGGCGGCTGAGCTGCTGGCGCATCTCGGCGCGCAGCTCACCGGCCTTGGACACGTCGGTGAACGTCACCGCGCAGCGCGTCATCCGCAGCGGGCCGCGGTGGTCGTTGCCGCCGGTGCGGCGCAGCCGGTGCATCACCAGGCGGCCGTCCTCGATCCGCACGTCGGCGATCACGCCGCGTCCGTGGACGCGGTACCCGGTGGGTTCCCCGGGATCGCTCAGCCCCACCGACACGATCATGCGGTCCGGCGCGTCGGGCCCCGAGCCCGGCTGCGGCGGCAGCAGCAGGCGGTCGCGCAGCCAGCGCAGGATCCGGTCGGGGTCGTCGCGGAGCCTGGACCTCATCTTGCCGACGGTGGCCAGCACCCGGTCGCCGACCCCGATCGACTGCGCGGCCATCGGCTCCGCCTGCTCGTAGACGTACAGGCTGAGGCCCAGCCGCAGGGACCGCCGCCCGCCCGACTCGACGATCTGGACGGTCGACAGGACGGCGACGCGGGAGCGGCTGGCCATGGCGCGCCGCAGCCGCTCGCCGTCCTCGTCGGTCTCGGGCGTCACGGTCGCGTGACTGCCGCCCGTCCTGGCCACCACCTGCCCGGACGGAAGCCCCGCGAGCTGCACCTCCTGCAGGCTTCCTTGGGGGCGCTGGAAGGAGTCGGGATTGGCGTTCCACGTCACCCACACGAACGTCGACGGCCCTGGGAGCGGATCGGTGATCTCGTCACCGCGACGGCCTCCGGGCGACCCGGCGGACCGGCCCTGCTGCCGGGAGCCGCGCCGCCCGCCGCCCTGTCCGCCGCCCTGCCCCCCGCGCTGCCCGCCGGGCCGGCCTGTCCCTCCGCCTCCGCGCGGACGGGACGGCGGGTTTCCGGACCGCGTGCTCATTGACGCTGCCTCCCCTTGACGATGCGGAACCGGAGCACCCGGTGCAGCTGCGACTCGTGCCCGAAGTGCAGATCCCACGCGGGGACGTCCGCGTAGGCGGGCACCGCGAGCTCCCGTCCGGGCTCCACGACCACCGGCGTCCCGCCCCCGGCGGGCGTCAGCCACAGCGGCTCGGCGTCGGCGTTGCGGGTGACCAGCCGCGCGCCCGGCTCCCACAGGAGCCACGCCACCGGCCGGTCGGACCCGGCGGCAAGCCTCGCCGTGCGGGCGGTCACGCACAGCCACCTGCCGCGCGGAACCGCGAGCCCTTCGCCTGCCGAGGCGAGGGCGGTCTCGCCGGGAGTGGCGAGGTGCACCAGGGCGATCAGCGGGTCCGGCGCCTTCGCCCCGCACCACGGGCAGGCCGGCGCCCCGACCAGGTAGGTGTGCGGGCACTGCGGACAGCTCACGGTGAGGTCGGCCGCCGCGTGCAGTTTGGTGCGCCACTCCGCCACGGTCGGCCGCTGCACCGGGTCGAGCCGTCCCGCTCCGAAGGTGCGCTCGGCCAGGACGCGCAGCCCTGTGGTGAGGACAGCCTGCCGGTTCACCCCGTAGCTGGACCGGTTGGAGTCGTCGTCGGGGTCGTCGATCCAGGGCAGCTCACCGGCGAATGCCTGATCGAGCAGTTCCGGCTCGCCCTCCTCCACCACGTCCCCGAGGAACGGGTGCACGAGGGCCAGCGTCTCGAACACCATCACCGCGAGCGAGTAGGCGTCGCTGAGACTCGACACCCCCATGCGCGCCGTCACCAGCTCGGGCGCGGCGTACCCGGGGGTGACCAGCGAGGCGTCCGGGACGACCGACTCGACCACGAGGTTGTCGACGTCGATCAGCATCATCTGGGCGTTCTCGACGGACGCCGAGACCAGGATGTTGGCGGGCGACGGGTCGCCGTAGACGATGCCGCGCGCATGCAGCGTGCCCAGCGCGTCGGCGGCGCGGGCCAGCAGGCGCAGCCTGCGCCGCAGCCCGCCGGTGGCGGCGTACCACTCGCCGAGGTCCTGCCGGGCGGGCGCGGCGGCCAGCGACCGCAACGCCACCATGTCGTCCAGCAGTTCCATGGTGTAGCCGACGGCCGGCTCGGCGAGCATGGCGATCGGCCGGGACACGGCGATGCCGTCCAGATCCAGGCGCCGCACCACGCGCAGCCGCCGCCGCAGCCGTTCGGCCGCCCTGGGGGTGCGCGCCGTCACCAGCTTCACCGCCAGCCGGTCACCGGCGGCCCAGACCTCCCCCTGCCCGCCCGACCCCAGCAACCGGGTCAGCTTGATGGCCCGCGCGTGTTCGTCCCGGACGGTCCTGCCCGTACCGTCCCAGCCTGGTGCGCCCGTCATGATGCCCCGCCGTCCTGCCGTGCCCGCCGTGCCGCCGTCCCCGCCCGCTGTGCCCGTGCCCGTTGGCACGTCAGCCGAGGAGATCGTCCAGTTCGTCCATCGACATGGAGACGTCGTTGGGGCGCGCGCTGCGGGCACGCGTGGTGACGCTGAGGGTCACCCAGGAGAAGTACCGGCTCAGCTGGTGCGCCTCGTCCGCGCGGAACGGCGGAATGGCCGGGTTGTGGATGAACGCTCTGAGCACGTCGAAGGCGTCCTCGTCCATGTCCTGCCCGACGCCGACCGCCAGCCGGGCGGCCTTGCCGCCGCGCGGCGAGGCCAGCAGCCGCTCCAGCGGTTCACGCCACTCGTCGGTGGGCAGCCCGTCCGAAACCAGCACCAGCGACGGGGTGAACGCGCGCCTGGGCACGACGCTCTCGTCCGCCAGAAGCCGGTTCACCAGGTCGAACGCCTGCCCGAGCGGTGTGCGGCCGTAGGGCCGCATGTCCTGCCAGACGACCTCGGTCGCCGGGGCCAGGGGCTGGTGCAGACTCGCCTCGACGCCCCCGAACGTCACCACGCCGACCACGATCTCGCCCCGCAGCGTGTCCTCGGCGGCGAAGGACCGGATCATCGTCGCGATGCTGCGGTTGAGAACGTCGATCTTGCCTCCCTCCGCCATGCTGCCGCTGACGTCGGCGAGGATCAGCACGGGCAGCGGCCTGGGCGGCGGCGCGACCGGACGCGCCACGACGGGATCGGCCATCGGCTCCCCTTTCACGGTTCCCGCAGCGAAACATTTCAGAGTGCTCTTGATCACTCCATGTGTCAATAATTCCGCAAAAAAACGTGCTGACCTGGGGCATGCCGCAACGATTCCGTTGATCAACTGAATCGACAGGAAAGGCGATGTCCCGGGCCTCCCGGTCCGGCAAAATCGGGCGGCCGCGAGCGTGCCGGACGCCACGACGGGTAGGGGGCGGCCGAGCGGAGGGGCTGCGTTGGGCGACCGGTTGTGCCTGGTCACGGGGGCCAGCGGTTACATCGGGGGACGGCTGGTGCCGGAGCTGCTGGACTCCGGCCACCGGGTGCGGTGCATGGTGCGCTCGGCGCGGCGGCTGCGCGACCACCCGTGGGCGGGACGGGTCGAGATCGCCGAGGCCGACGCCACCGACCCGGAGGCGACCGCGCGGGCCCTGGACGGCGTCGACGTCGCCTACTACCTCATCCACGCGATCGGCAGCGGGGGCGGATTCGCCGGGGTCGACAGGCGGGCCGCGAGCGTGTTCGCCGCCGCCGCCCGCGACAGGGGCGTCGGGCGGCTGGTCTACCTGGGCGGCATGACCCCCGCCGACCGGCTGTCGCCGCACCTGGCGTCCCGGGCCGAGGTCGGGCGGATCCTGCTGGACAGCGGCGTCCCGACGATCTGGCTGCGCGCCGCCGTGATCATCGGGTCGGGGTCGGCGTCGTTCGAGATGCTGCGGTACCTGACCGAGCGGCTCCCGGTGATGGTGACGCCGCGCTGGGTGCGCACCCGCATCCAGCCGATCGCGGTCCGCGACGTCCTGTACTACCTGGTCGCCTGCGCCGACCTGCCGCCCGAGGTGTCCGGGGCCTTCGACATCGGCGGCCCGGACGTGCTCACCTACCAGGACATGATGCGCCGCTACGCCGCCGTGGCGGGGCTGCGGCCACGTGTGATCATCCCGGTGCCGGTGCTGAGCCCGTGGTTGTCGAGCCTGTGGGTCGGGGGGATCACGCCCGTCCCCGGGAGGCTGGCGCGGCCCCTGGTCGAGTCGCTCCGCAACGAGGTGGTGTGCCGCGAGCAGGAGATCGCGCGTCACGTCCCGCCGCCGCCGGACGGGCCGACCGGGTTCGAACGGTCGGTGCGGCTGGCGCTGCGCCGCATCCGGAACGCCGACGTCGCCACCCGCTGGTCGTCGGCGTCCGTCCCCGGCGCGCCCAGCGACCCGCTGCCCACCGACCCGGACTGGGCGGGAGGCAGCCTGTACGTGGACGAACGCACCCGTGGCACGCGCGCCTCCGCCGAACGGCTGTGGGAGGTCGTCGAAGGCATCGGCGGGGAGCACGGCTGGTACTCCTTCCCGCTCGCCTGGCGGCTGCGCGGAATCATCGACCGGCTGGTGGGGGGCGTGGGCCTGCGGCGGGGCCGCCGCGACCCCCGGCGGCTGCGCGTCGGCGAGAGCGTCGACTTCTGGCGCGTGGAGGAGATCGAACCGGGACGGCTGCTGCGGCTGCGCGCGGAGATGCGCCTGCCCGGCCTGTGGTGGCTGGAACTGGGCGTGGGCGAGCGCGACGGCCGCGCCGTCTACACCCAGCGGGCGCTGTTCCACCCGCGCGGCCTGGCCGGTCACGCCTACTGGTGGGCGTTCCGGCCGTTCCACGAGCTCGTCTTCGGCGGCATGTGCCGAGGCGTCGTCCACGCCGCCGAAGACCCGGCCGTGCCCGTCCTCCCCGCCTAGCTAGAGCGACACGCCTCGGCCGCCGCCGGATGGGTTACCTTCGGTGTGATCACTAGGAGGTGCTCATGCTGCCGTGGTCGGCCGACCTCGCCGGACGAATCGACGAGCATGTCGTCACCAGCGAGCTGCTGCGCGACAACCCGCTGGGCGACCCGCACGAGCGGCCCCTGTGGGTGTACGTGCCGCCGGGCTACGACGAGGACGACGGCCGCCGCTACCCCACCGTCTACGTGATCACGGGGTTCACCGGCCACGTCGGGATGTGGCGCAACCGCACGCCGTTCCGGCAGCCGTTCCCGGAGACGGCCGACGCGGTGTTCGCGCGGGGCGAGGCCCCGCCCGCGATCGTCGTGTACGTGGACGCCTGGACGGCCTACGGCGGCAGCCAGTACCTGGACTCGCCGGGCACCGGCCGCTACCACTCCTACCTGTGCGACGAGATCGTCCCGTGGGTGGACGCGCGGTACCGGACGCTCGCCGACCGCGACCACCGGGCGATCACCGGCAAGTCCAGCGGCGGCTACGGCGCGATGATCACTCCGATGCTGCGGCCGGACGTGTTCGGCGCGCTGGCCACGCACGCGGGCGACGCGCTCTTCGAGTACTGCTACCTCCCCGAATTCCCGAAATGCGTGCGGCATCTGCGGAAATACGACGGCGACATCATGCGCTGGTGGGAGGCCTTCCGTTCCCGGGTTCCGTTCACCGAGCCCGAGGACATGGATCTGCTGAACATCCTGGCCATGTCGGCCTGCTACTCGGCCCGCGAGGACGGCACGCCCGAGCTGCCGTTCGACCCGGTCACGGGGGTGCTGCGCGCCGAGCCGTGGGAGCGGTGGCTGGCGAACGACCCGGTGCGGATGGCACCCCGGTACGCCGACGCGCTGCGGTCCCAGCGGGCGATCTGGATCGACGGCGGCACCCGCGACGAGTGGTACCTGGACGTCGGCGCGCAGGCGTTCCGGCAGGCCCTCACCGACATCGGCGTTCCGCGGGACGTGGTGCGCTTCGAGCTGTTCGGCGCCGGTCACGGCGGCATCGACTACCGCTACCCGCTGGCGCTGGCCTGGTTGTGCCAGCGCATCGCCCCCTGACCGCTACCGGCCACTGGACGGACCCCCACCGCGCGGACCGGCGGCGGGGGCCTGTGCCGAGGCGGGGACGGCGGGCGGGCGCGGGCGTGTGAATCCGGCCTGGGCGGGGCCGCGTGAAGGCCCGGCGTTCGACCTGCTCATAGCGGATTTTCAGGATATTCACTCCATACGCCTTGAATTCCAGTCTTATCTGGATTTATTGACTTCGTCCGCCGCCCGGGGTGCACTTCTGGTCAGCTCATCCGGATGAGCGCACCACCCCCCGTCCCCCCACGGCGCGGAGTCCCCGTCACCGCGCCCTCACCTCCCCCGGCGCGGGCCGACCACCGCGCCAAGCGTCCCCGTGCCCCCGCCACGGACGCTCGCGGATGCGGTGCCCCCGCTCGCCGCATCCGCGCACCAGCCACGCGGGCCGTCCTCCCCGGTCAACGCCGGGCCCGCCGCGTCCGCCGCGGAGCCGTCCCACAAGGACCTCCACGGCGCCGCCGCGTCCGGCACTGGAAGGAGCCCCCCAGTGAGACGCCTGTCCGCGCTCGGGACCGCGGCGATCGCCGCCGGTCTCGCCGTGGCGATGTCCGCGCCCGCCACCGGCGCGACGACCCGCGCCGCGTCCGCGCCCCCGTCGCCCACCCCGTCCCCGCAGGCCGCCGCCGCGTCCGCCGACCGGCTGGTGGCGTCCGGCCCCGAACGGCTGCACCGGTCCCCCAAGGACACGATCGTCCGGCGCGGCGTCACGCGCGGCGCCGGCGGGCTGCAGTACGTGGCCTACGAACGCACCTACGCCGGCCTGCCGGTGGTCGGCGGTGACTTCGTCGTCGCCACCGACGCCTCCGGCCGGGTGCTCAGCACCTCGGTCGCCCAGAGCCGGACGCTGTCGGTGTCCACCACGCCGAAGCTGACCGCCGAACGCGCCGCCGCGATCTCACGCGGACGGCTCGCCAAGGTGACCGGCGTGTCGCAGCCGCGGCTGACCGTCCTCGCCGAAGGCTCGGGCCGCCTGGTGTACGAGACGGTCGTCGACGGCTCCTACCGGCAGCGGCCCTCCCGGCTGCACGTGCTCGTCGACGCGGCCAGCGGCAAGGTCGTCCAGCAGTGGGACGAGGTCCAGGACGCCGACGACGACCGCAGCTACTACCACGGCGGCAGCCAGAACCCGACCAGCATCAACAGCACCCAGTCCGGCACCACGTACACCATGCGGGACTCCACCCGTCCCGGCATCAGCTGCGCCAACCAGAGCGGCACCGTGTACTCGGGCACCGACGACGTGTGGGGCAACGCGTCCGGCACCAACCTGGAGACCGCCTGCGTCGACGCGATGCGCGCCGCCGCGGCCGAGTCCGACATGGTGCGCGCCTGGCTGGAACGCAACGGGCTGAACGGCAACGGCAGCGGCTGGCCCATGCGGGTCGGGCTGAACCAGGCCAACGCGTTCTGGAACGGCAGCTACGCCAACTTCGGCCGCAACAGCGCCGGCACCCGCCAGGCCACGCCCGCCGACGTGGTCGCGCACGAACTGGGACACGGCATCTTCCAGACCACGCCCGGCGGCTCCAGCGGCGGCAACGAGAAGGGCGGGCTGAACGAGTCCACCGGCGACATCTTCGGCGCCCTCACCGAGTGGTACCTCCGGGAACCGCGCGTCGGCGAGCAGTTCTCCGGCACCACCGCCCTGATCAACTACGACCCGCCGGACTACCTGGTCGGCGAGGAGGTCGACCTGGTCGGCAGCGGCCCGATCCGCGACATGACCAACCCGTCGGCCAAGGGCCACCCCAACTGCTACAGCTCCAGCGTCCCCAGCATGGAGGTGCACGCGGCGGCTGGCGTGCAGAACCACTGGTTCTACCTGCTGGCCGAGGGGTCGAACGCCAATGACGCGGCGAACGGCCGTCCCAACAGCCCGACGTGCAACGGCGCCACCGTCACCGGCGTCGGCGTGCAGAAGGCCGGACGGATCTTCATGGAGACGCTCAACCTGAAGACCTCCACCTGGACGCACTCGCTGGCACGGCGGGCGTCCCTGCAGGCCGTGCTCAACCTGGAGGCGGTCGGCAAGGCCACCTGCACCGACTTCACCCGCACCCGCGACGCCTGGAACGCCGTCAACGTCCCGGCGGCCGCCAACGAGCCCACCACCTGCAGCTGACCCCGCAGGCGGTCGTGCGGGGCGGCACTCGGGGCGCCCCGCACGACCGCATCCTTCCCCCTCGGAGAGCCGTATGAGATCGCGGAGTCCCATGAGATCGCGCCTCGCCGCGCTGGCCGGCACCGCCGCCCTGACGGCGGCCCTCGCCGCCGCACCCGCCGCCCCCGCCTCGGCGGCGGCCGCACCCGACATCTCGCTCACCAACGTCAAGGCCCACCTGACCCAGCTGCAGAGCATCGCCTCCAGCAACGGCGGCAACCGGGCCCACGGCAGTCCCGGATACCGGGCGTCCCTCGACTACGTCAAGGCACGGCTCGACGCCGCCGGATTCCAGACCCGCATCCAGCCGTTCACCTACGGCGGCGCCACCGGCTACAACCTGATCGCCGACTGGCCGGGCGGCAACGCCGACGAGGTCCTCATGGCCGGCGCCCACCTGGACAGCGTGACGGCCGGACCCGGCATCAACGACAACGGCTCCGGCTCGGCCGCCGTCCTGGAGGCCGCGCTGACCGTCGCCCGCAGCGGCTACCAGCCGTCCCGGCACCTGCGCTTCGGCTGGTGGGGCGCCGAGGAGCGCGGGCTGGTCGGCTCGCGCTACTACGTCAACAGCCTGACGTCCGCCGAACGCTCCAGGATCAAGGGCTACCTCAACTACGACATGGTCGGCTCGCCCAACGCCGGCTACTTCGTCTACGACGGCGACAACTCCGACGGCGTCGGCTCGGGCCCCGGCCCCGCGGGCTCCGCCGAGATCGAGCGCGTCATCCAGGGATACTTCACCGGCATCGGCGTCACGACGCGCGGCACCGACTTCGACGGACGCTCCGACTACGGCCCGTTCATCCAGGTCGGCATCCCGGCGGGCGGCACGTTCACCGGCGCGGAGGGCATCAAGACCTCAGCCCAGGCCCAGCTGTGGGGCGGCCAGGCCGGGGTGGCGTTCGACCGCTGCTACCACCGCTCCTGCGACACCACCAGCAACATCAACGACACGGCGCTGGACCGCAACGCCGACTCCATCGCCCACGCCATCTGGACCCTGGCCGGAGGCTCCTGACCCCGCTCCCCGCCCCAGGACGGCCCCGGCGCTCCCTCTGCTCGCCGGGGCCGTCCCGTCGCGTGCCCGTCGTGCGCCCGTCGTGACCGGCTGTCGTACCCCGGCGCGACAATGGACGCATGTGCCGCAGCATCAAGACGCTCCGTCCGCCGTACGCCGACGAGGTCACCGACGACGACATCCGGGCGGCCGCGCTCCAGTACGTGCGCAAGATCTCCGGGTTCCGCGCACCCGCGTCCCACAACGCCGAGGCCTTCGAACGCGCCGTCGAAGAGATCGCCCAGAGCACGGCCGCCCTCCTGGCGACCCTTGAGGTGCGCGGCTCCCGCCGCCCCGCCTGACGGCGGTGGTCGCGCCGGCGCCGGGCGCGGTCACCCGGGTTACCCCGGTTACTCGGCGGCGACCAGCTCGGCGATCTGGACGGCGTTGAGCGCGGCGCCCTTGCGCAGGTTGTCGCCGGAGCAGAACAGCGCCAGGCCGTTGTCCACCGTCTCGTCACGGCGGATGCGGCCCACGTACGTCGGGTCCTGACCGGCGGCCTCCAGCGGCGTCGGGATGTCCGACAGCACCACACCGGGCGCGCCGGCCAGCAGCTCGCGGGCCCGCTCGGGCGTGACGGGACGCTCGAACCGGGCGTTGATCTGCAGGGAGTGGCCGGTGAACACCGGGACGCGCACGCAGGTGCCCGACACCTTCAGGTCCGGGATCTCCAGGATCTTGCGGCTCTCGTTGCGGAGCTTCTGCTCCTCGTCGGTCTCCGCCAGGCCGTCGTCCACGATCGAACCGGCCATGGGCAGCACGTTGAACGCGATGGGCCGCGCGTACACCCGCGACTCGGGGAACTCGACCGCCGCCCCGTCGTGGGTGAGCCGGTCGGCGCCCTCCACCACCTTGCGGGCCTGCTCGTGCAGCTCGGCGACGCCCGCCAGGCCGCTGCCGGACACCGCCTGGTAGGTGGAGACGACCAGCGCGGTCAGCCCGGCCTCCTCGTGCAGGGGACGCAGCACCGGCATCGCCGCCATGGTCGTGCAGTTGGGGTTGGCGATGATCCCCTTGGGACGGGCCGCCGCGGCGTGCGGGTTGACCTCGGAGACGACCAGCGGCACGTCCGGGTCCATCCGCCAGGCCGAGGAGTTGTCGATGACGACCGCGCCGGCCTCGGCCACGCGCGGCGCCAGCTCCCTGGAGGTCTGCTTCCCGGCGGAGAACAGGACGATGTCGAGCCCGGAGTAGTCGGCCGCGGCGGCGTCCTCGACCGTCACCTCGGTGTCCCGCCACGCCATCGTGCGCCCCGCCGAACGGGCGGAGGCGAACAGCCGCAGCTCGTCCACCGGGAACCCGCGCTCGGCCAGGATCCTGAGCATGACGCCCCCGACCTGCCCGGTGGCACCGACGATCCCGATTCTCATGCCGCTCCCTCTGTTAATCGCTTGACCTGCGGCAACGAGTCTGCCGACGAGGTCGTCCAACGTCCAGTGAATAACCCTTCGCGGTTCCCTTGAGCAGGGCTTCACCGACCCCGGTGTCGGCGGCGGGGGCACAAACGACCATAACGCCCGGGCCCGCGTGCCCCCTTCCCACGGGGTCGTTCAGTCCGGGACCGCCCCCAGCGAGACGGTCTCCGTCCCGCCCGCCGGGCGGAGCCGGAACGCCAGGAGGGTCGCGAGCACCGCCAGGCATCCGGTGATGACGAACGTGACGACCAGCGCGGTGTGCGTCCGCCCGCCGTGCGCATGCGCGATCGCTATCGTCGCGCCGCCGATGCCGCTGACCACGGCGGTGGCGAGGGTCTGCGCGAGCTGCAGGGCGGCGCCGATCTCGCCCTGCCGGGCGGCGGGAGTGCGCTCCGTCGTCTCGGTGGTGGCCGCGTTGAACGCCACGCCCATGCCGACACCGCCGATCGCCCATCCCACCACGGCCGTCAGCGCGGGGACGGCCCCGGCGAGCACGCCGAAGGCCATGACCACCAGCCCGGCCAGCAGCACCAGCGAGCCCAGCGCCATGCTCGCCGTACGGTCACCGCGCCAGGCGCCGTCCCGTCCCGCCTGAAGCGCCGAACCCGCCACCCAGGTGAGCGCCCCCGCCGACAGCCCGAGCCCGGCCTCGGCGGCGCTGACGCCCCGCAGCTCGGTCAGGCCGAGCGGCAGGAACGCCTCGCTGCCGAAGTACACCCCGCACAGCAGGAACCGCAGCGCGACGCCCGCGCCGACGCCGCGCCTTGCGGTGAGCGTCCCCGCCGGGGTGACCCGCCTCACCGCGACCACGGCGACGGCCAGGCCGAGGACGGCCAGCACGACGAGCGGCACCGGCCGGTCGAGCAGCAGCGCCTGGATGAACAGGCCCGTCCCGGCGGTGAGCAGGACACTGGCGGCGACGGGCCCCTTCCACCACGGCCGTTCGACGCCGCCCGCCGGGGCCTCGTCCGCCGGAGATCCTCCGGCGGGCCGCAGCGCGCGTGCGCCCGGCAGCGTCAGGACGGCGGCGACGGCGACCAGCGGCGGCAGCAGCACGAACACGCCGCGCCAGCCGACGCCGTCCGCCACCACCGCGGCGATCGTCGGGCCGATGAGCGAGGGCACGGTCCAGGCCGAGGAGAGCAGGGCGAACATGCGGGCGCGCAGGCGCTCGGGGTACGCCAGGCCGATCATCGCGTAGGCCATGCCCATGACGGCGCCCACGCCCAGCCCCTGGGCGAACCGGCCCAGCAGGAACACCGGCCACGATCCGGCGGCCCCGGCCAGCGCGCACCCGGCCGCGAACACCAGCAGCCCGAGCGCCAGCGGCCGTCCGGGACCGCGCCGGTCGGCGTCCCGTCCCGCGGCGACCGCACCGAGGATCTGCGCGAGCATCAGCGCCGACAGACCCCATCCGTAGGCGTCCAGTCCGCCGAGCCTGCCCGCGATCTCGGGCAGCACCGTCGCCACGCCCAGGGACTCGAACGCCACAAGCCCCACCGAGAGCACGACGCCCGAGGTCAGCGCCCGATGACGCGCCGAGAAGACGCCGTCGTCCACCTGCCGGGCCATCCCTCCACCCCTCCCGCTATTACGTTCCGTTCCGGATCGGAATGAAATATCCCCCTAGACTGGCCCCATGGTCAAGGGCTCGGGACGCACCACCGCCTCCGCGGCGGCCGGCGCGACAGGCGGGGAACGCACGCGACGTGCGGGACGGCCGCGCGACACCCGCATCGACGACGCCGTCCGCCGGGCCACCCTGGACACGCTGCGCGAGACGGGCTACTCCGGGCTCACCCTCGAAGGCGTCGCCGCCCGCGCCGGCACCACCAAGCCCGCCATCCGGCGCCGCTGGCCCACCCGCCGGCACCTGATCGTGGACGCCCTCGCCATGACGATGGGCACCGCCCCCACCCCCGACACCGGATGCACGCACTGCGACCTGGTCGAGGGCATCGGCACGCTGACCGACGCCTTCACCGGCGACCCCGTGGTCCGCCGCACCCTGCCCGGCCTGATCGCCGACCTCGGGGACGACCCCGAACTGGCCGAGTCGTTCTTCACCCGGCTGTTCCGTCCGCGCCGCGCCACCACGGCCGCCGCCCTGCGGCGCGGCGTCGAACGCGGCGACATCCGTCCCGACGCCGACATCGACCTGCTGCTCGACATGCTGGCGTCCACCACGTACTACCGGGCGCTGTTCGGCCACCTGCCGATCACGCCGCGGCTCGCCGAGGACGTCGTGGAGGTCGTCCTGTCCGGGGTCGCCACCGAGCGGTGGCGCGGCGGCCACCGCTGACGTCCCAGGGGCACTTCAGGGGTCAATCAGGGCAAATCCCTATGTAAGGGTCGCGGCGCACTGGGCATGATCGAGGCATGGACATGGAGAAGAGCACGGACCGGCGGCTGCGCCGCACCCGCGACGGCCGCATGATCGCCGGAGTCTGCTCCGGCGCCGGCCGCTACCTGGGCGTCGACCCCAACATCCTCCGCGTGGGACTGGCGGTGTTCACCGTCTTCGGCGGCGCGGGGGTCCTCCTGTACGCGATCGCCTGGCTGCTCATCCCCGAGGAGGGCGCGCCCACCTCCCTCGCCGAGGACCTGATCAAGAAGGGCCAGGAGTCCCCCGCCGTCCAGGACGCCGTCCAGAAGGCCAAGGACTCCCTCAACAAGACCCGCACCCGCACCTGACGCCCCGCCGACCCGTGAACGGCGGTCATGGAGCCGGGTGGATGGTGGCGGCGCGGTCGCCCTCGGCGGCGTCCGGGCCGGACGGGGCGCGGCCGTTGGACTGCGCGCGGCCGTTGGACGCCGCGCGCGCCGCCGAGGCGGCCCCGGCACCATCTGCGCCGTCACCGGCGGACGGATCGGCGCCGGGGGCGTGGCTCTGCATCGACGCGATCACCTCGGGCCGGACCTGGTTCCACACCAGCGTCAGCATCGTGGCCGCCGACAGGCCGAGCGCGCCCGCCAGCGCCACCACCGTCTGCGGGCCGAGGAACTGCGCCGCCGCCCCGCCGATCAGGATCGCCAGGCCCTGCCCGGCCAGGATGCCCGACTGCGCGAGCCCGAACGCCTGGCCGCGCCCCGACGGCGGCACCGCCGCGACGAACGCCGCGTTGGCGGCGAGCTGGTAGGCGCTGCCCGCCCCCGCCAGCGCCCACAGCGCCACCACCGCCCACAGCGGCGGATGCACGGCGGCCCCGATGAGGGGCGCGCACGCCAGCATCGACATCCAGCCCATGGCGCGGATGCGGTTGGACGGCCGCACGCACCGGCTGAACACGAACGCCCCCGCGACCATCCCCGTCGGCATGGCCGACATCAGCAGCCCCACCGTCACCGCACCGCCGTCGAACGTCGCCGCGTACGGGGCGGCCAGCCCTTCGGGGACGACGTAGAACGCGCACAGCCACGCGAACGACACCAGCGAACGCAGCGTCGTGTCGCCGAACACCAGCCGCGCCCCCTCCCGCGTCCCGCGCCACAGCGCCAGCGACTCGCGCTCGCGCCGGCGCGGCGCCGGACGCCCCCGCATCCCCACCACCAGGATCACCGCGGACGCCCCGAAGGTCACCGCGTTGATCGTCATCGCCTGGTAGGTCCCGACGGCCGCGACGATCGCGCCGCCGGCCAGGAAGCCGAGCATCTGCGTGGCCTGGTGGGTGATGTTGTTGATCGCCGACCCGGCGACGTAGCGGTCGCCGGACAGCACGTCCGGCAGCAGCGCCGCCCGCGCCGCGGTGAACGGCGCGCCCAGCAGCACCACCAGGCACACCAGCCCGCACAGCGTCCAGAACGGCATGGACTGCAGCGCCATCAACGCCACCAGCCCGGCGCGCAGCAGGTCGCACACCACCATGACGGTGCGGCGCGGGAACAGGTCGGCCAGCCCCGACAGGACCGGCCCGCCCACGATGGGCGGCAGGTAGGTCAACGCGTAGGTGACCGCCGTCAGCAGCGCCGAGCCGGTGCGGTCGTACACGAGCACCGCCAGGGCCACCTGTGCCAGCTGGTCACCGATGAACGACAACGCCTGCGCGAGCCACAGGGCACGGAACTCGCCGACCGCGAAGACCTCGCGGTAGGTGGCCTGCACCTCCGGCGGACGCCGATGCCGGCCGCTCTGCCTTTCCGCCACACACGCTCCAGCAAGGTTCGGAGAACCCCCCTATTAACTCACGCTGCGTGGCAGTTATGTGACCTACCGTACCCGATTGAAGGAAGACTTCACCTCAGGAACCCCTCGGGCCACCTCAGTATCCGAGGTCGTGCAGCCGCTCGTCGTCGATCCCGAAGTGATGTGCGATCTCGTGCACCACTGTGATACGCACCTCGTCGACCACATCGTCAGGCGTCTCACAGATTGCGAGGATCTCGTTGCGGTAGATCGAAATGTGATCGGGCAGTACGCCGCCGTACCAGTCGCCCCGCTCCGTCAGGGGTACGCCCTGGTACAGGCCGAGCAGGCCGGGTTCGGGCGCGTCGTCCTCAACGACGATGACGACGTTGCGCATGACCCCGGTGAGCTCGGCCGGGATGGTGTCGAGGGCCTCCCCCACCAGGTCCTCGAACGCCTCTCGCGACATCTCGATCACAACCCCCATTGTGCTCGACGGAAGGGAGCCCCCGGTGCCGGACCGCCTCCGCGCCGTTTCGTCGACGTTCCGTTCCTCCTGGTCCCGTGTCCGCGCGTCCCGCGTGCCGGCGGCGATCACCGCGTCCCGCTGGCCCCGCCTCCTCGCGGTGCTGCTCGTCGGACTGGCCGGCGGCCTGGTCGGCCTGCTGCTCGGCGGCCGGGTCGAGACCGCCGTCGGCCCGACCGACGTGTCGCTGGCCCTGCGCCCCGCCTGGAGCGGCGGCACGATCGTCCGCATTCCGCCGCTGGGCGCGCTGCACCTGGACACCCACTGGGGCCCGGTGGCGCTGGAGGCCCGCGTCACCGCCCTGCGCCCCGAATCGGCCCGGTCGCTGATCGAGGGGAACGGCGACCTGTCCGACATCACCGACCAGATCACCGACCAGCTCCGGCACGGCGTCATGATCCTGCTGCTGCGCGCCACCGCCCTCGCCGTGGTCGTCGCCCTGCTCGCGGGCCTGCTGGTCTTCCGCTCCTGGCGGCGCGCCCTGCTCGGCACCGGAGCGGCCGTCGCCGGCCTGGTCTCCCTCGCCCTGCTGTTCTGGACGACGTTCAACCCGCAGGCGATCGCCGAACCCCGCTACACCGGCCTGCTGGCCAACGCCCCCCAGGTCGTCGGGGACGCCCGCAGCATCGTCGAACGCTTCTCGGCCTACCGCGCCCAGCTCGCCCGCCTCGTCGGCAACGTCTCCAAGCTCTACAGCGTCACCTCGACGCTCCCCACCTACGAGCCCGACCCCTCGACGATCCGCGTCCTGCACGTCTCCGACATCCACCTCAACCCGGCGGCCTGGTCGGTGATCCGCTCGGTCAGCACCCAGTTCAAGGTGAACATGATCATCGACAGCGGCGACCTGACCGACCACGGCAGCCGCCCCGAGGACCGGTTCGCCGACGAGATCGAGTCGCTCAAGGTGCCGTACGTCTTCATCCGCGGCAACCACGACGCGCGCGGCACCCAGCGCGCCGTCGACCGCCAGAAGAACGCCGTCGTCCTCGACGACACCGTCCAGGAGATCGAGGGCCTGCGCGTCTACGGCGTCGGCGACCCCCGCTACACCCCCGACAAGACCACCCGCGACGACGACGTCGGCGCCGAACAGCTCCGCGCCCGCGGCGCCCAGCTCGCCGCCAAGCTCCGCGCCTCCGGCACCGTCCCCGACCTGGCGATCGTCCACGACCCCCACGAGGCCGCGGGCTTCTCCGGGACGACCCCCCTCATCCTGTCCGGCCACACCCACCAGCGCTCCACCACCCTCCTGCCCACCGGCACCCGCCTGTTCGTCCAGGGCTCCACCGGCGGCGCCGGCATGCGCGGCCTCGAAAAGGAACAACCCACCCCCATCGAGCTGTCCATCCTCTACTTCAGCCGCACCGACCACCGCCTCCAGGGCTGGGACGACCTCCGCCTGGGCGGCCTGGGCCTCACCTCCGCCCAGATCGAACGCCACCTGGAACCCCGCCCCGACCGCGCCATCTCCCCCTCACCACCCGCCACGCCCACCGTCTCCCCGTCCTTCCCGTCCCTCCCGCCCTCCGAGTGGCCCACCACAACGCCCCTGTCCCCCCGCCCGTCCCGCCAAGGGGGATAACCCCTTATGCGTCCCGCGAGGTTGTCCCCTATGCTGGAGCAGTCCAGTGGCACCGCCACGGAGGCCCCCTTCGTCTAGCGGCCTAGGACGCCGCCCTTTCAAGGCGGTAGCGCCGGTTCGAATCCGGTAGGGGGTACCACCAAACCCGCAGGTAGACCTGCACCCACCCTCAGGATCGTTCGCCCGTCATCCGTCCGCGGGACTCGACGTGATCGTGCTCCCCGCGTGCGCGGGGAGCACCACACCATCGCCCGCATCATGGCCGACACGCGGGGATGGTCCCGTCGGCCCTCGGGAAGGGCTAGAGCCCGTCTTCGTATCCGATCGAGTTGATCGAACGATCTCAACGCCAGGGTCGCAGGGCTGTGGACAAGGCTTCACGGCCGAGCGACTCTACCCAGGCCGGGTACCCGTCGGGCCTGATCAGCAGCGGTTCTCCGGATCCCTTGAGCTCGCTCACAAGGCAGCCGTCCACAGGCTCGCCTGCGACATCGGCCAAGATCGGGCGACCCGTGCGGAGGTGCTCGAACAGCCGCGTCCCGTCGGGCAGCTCCCGGTCGGGTACGCGCGGTCCGAGTCCATAGGAGATGTCCAGCCCTGTGATCATCATGGCGATCTTCCGGTTCGCGTCCGGTGTCGCGAGCATGTCGCCCACGTGCGCTCGAAGCGCATCCACATGCGCGCCGGGGGCGCTCAACGCGCTCTGCGCGCGCGTGTTCGACAGCACCCGGGCGCCCACGGGGTGCCGCTCTTCGTGGTACGTGTCGAGCAACTCCTCGTCGGCACTCCCTCGCACGACGAGCGCCAGCTTCCAGCCGAGATTGAACGCGTCCTGCAGCCCGGTGTTCAGCCCCTGACCCCCGGCCGGCGAGTGGACGTGCGCCGCGTCCCCGGCCAGCAGCACACGCCCGGAGCGATAACACGCCGCCTGCCGCGCGACGTCGGTGAAGCGCGAGATCCACCGTGGACTGTGCATGCCGAAATCGGTGCCCGCCACTCGGATGAGCATCGCCCGCAGATCTTCGAAGCCGATGGCCGTCGAGTCGGCAACGGTCGCGCCGGCCTCCTCCACGATCACCCGCCGCCACCCCTCCTCGAAGCCGAGCACCGAGAAGTTTCCCCGTGGCGTTCGCTGGATCAGAAACTGCTCCGCGGGCGGGTCGGCGAGTTCGACGTCCCCGAGGATCGACGTGGTGGTCGCCGGTGTGCCCGGAAAGTCGATGCCCGCCAGCCGGCGCACCACGCTGCGGCCACCGTCGCAACCGACCAGATAACGCGTCTCCACAGGCCCGGCCGTGGTCTCGACCACGACCGACTCCGCGGCTGCCGACGCCGCTGCCGCCGCCCCTGCGGTCGGCGACGCCGCACCCGCCGACGCCGACCCTGGGCGCAGGCCCGTCACCTCGACCCCGCGGCGAATCCGGACGCCCAGCTCCCGGGCGCGAGCCTCGAGCAGCCGCTCGATCCGGCGCTGAACGATTACCAGCAGGAACGGATACCGGGTCGGCAGCCCCGACAGGTCGAGCGGCAGTCCGGCGAAGCGCGTACCCGGCAGCGGACGCCCCTCAGCCAGGAACGGGTCGAGCATCCCCCGTTGATCGAGCACTTCCAGCGACCGCGGATGCAGCCCGCCCGCCCTCGAGTCACGCGTGGGCTCGGTCAGCCTTTCGACCACCAGCACGTCCACCCCGGCCAGCCGCAGCTCGCACGCCAGCATCAGGCCGGTGGGGCCGGCGCCGGCGATGACTACGTCCTCCATGATCGCTCCCTAACGAGAGTAGAGTGATCTCTAACGACGTTAGATTAAGCTCTAACGATGCTAGGCTGTCAACCGTGCCTCTCACACCCGACCTGATCGCCCGGACCGGCCTGCGGCTGCTGAACGACGTCGGCCTCGACGGCCTGACCATGCGGATGCTCGCCAAGGAGCTGGACGTCCAGGCGCCCACGCTCTACTGGCACGTCAAGAACAAGCACGAGCTGCTCGACCTGATGGCCGGGCTGATCATCGCCGAGGCGACCGACGGCATCGAAGGCCCCCGTCGCAACGAGACCTGGCAGCAATGGATCGCCGGCCTCGCACGCAGAATGCGCGACGCGATGCTTCGCTACCGCGACGGCGCCAGGGTCACTGCCGGGTCCTACTCGACGGGTCCGTCCATCGGGCGGACGTTCGAACTGGTTCTGCGTACGCTCACCGACGCCGGCTTCTCGACCACCGAGGCGGCCCGCGCGTTCCCCGCCGTCCTGCATTACGTCGTGGGCTTCACGATTGAGCAACAAGCGCGCACGGGCGAGAATTACGAAGGCCCCAACCCCTATGCGCAGAAGATGACCATCGACGAAACCCGGCATCCCCTGACGGCGAGCGTGACGAAGGAGCTCTCCGCCGTCGACAGCGACGACGATTTCGAGTACGGCCTGCACATCGTGTTGGCGGGTCTTGAGACCGTTCGTCAGAAGGTCAGCGGATAACGCAAGAAGTCAGCCAACGGCATTGGACCTAGGCAGTGTCGTCAGAGTGGCGGCGTAACGGTCCGGGCGTGACGATCACGTGATGCATGGTTCGTCGTCATGAGCTGACCGATGCCGAGTGGGCCATGCTGGAGCCGTTGCTGCCCAGGCAGCGGATGGGGCGTCCGCGGGCCGATGACCGGCGGGTGCTGAACGGGATCGTGTTCAAGTTCCGCTCCGGGGTGGCCTGGCGGGATGTGCCCGACCGCTACGGCTCCTGGCGGTCGCTGCACACCCGCTTTCGCCGGTGGGCCGCCGACGGCACGTTCACACGGATGTTGCAGGCCGCCCAGGCCCGCGCCGACGCCGCCGGGGACATCGACTGGCGGGTGTCGGTGGACTCCACCATCGCGCGCGCCCACCAGCACGCCGCCCGCGCCCGAAAAGGAGGCGGCGGGCGCTCGGCCGATCGCGGAGCGGGCTGACCAGCAAGATGCACCTGGCCTGCGACGGCAGAGGCGGCCCGCTGGGATTGGCGGTGACCGGCGGCAACGTCAACGACTGCACGCAATTCACCGCCGTGATGGCCGCGATCCGGGTCCCGCGGCTGGGGCCGGGCCGTCCCCGCGTGCGGCCCGACCACCTGGTCGCGGACAACGGCTACAGCACCCGCGCCATCCGCGCCTGGCTGCGCGAACGCGGCATAGGCACCACCATCCCCGAACGCAGTCCGAGGCGGCCGCCACGCCACCGGAGCAGTCCGTGCTGGGCTGGGTGGTGCGCGAAGCCGTCACCAACGTCATCCGGCACTCGCGCGCCACCTACTGCGCCATCACCACCCACGTGGAGGACGAACATGTCGTCATGCACATGGGGAACGACGGCTCGCGGTCGCCGAGCGCGCCAGACTCGCCCCCGGAAACGTGCGCAACTACCTGTCCTCGGCCGCCTCCAAACTCGGCGCCACCAACCGCCACGGCGCCGTCCACATAGCCCGCTCCCACGGCTGGATCTGACGGCTGTCGACGTTCAGGATCGTGTCGTGCGGTCGTTCGTCGACCACGATGTCGCTCAGTGGCGCGCGTTCTACAACGTCTCGCTGACCCAGTGCCAGCCGCGGTCGTTCTTCTGCGCGTGGACGAGGTGGGCGCCGCTGGAAGCCGCGAGTTCTGAGATCGTCCGAATCAGCTGACGATGGAAATCACCGGGCGGCCGGCCAGAAGCCGACCCCTCCAGGAGAGCCACGGTGACCCGCGCCTCGTCCCGGAGCTGCGCGGTCAGCCGACCGGTGTCGTCAAAGCGAATCAGGACGATCGCATCGGCGCGAACCATGTCGCGACCATCATGGGCCACGATCCACACATCGGCCGCCGTTCCACTCATGACCATCATCTCCTAGGTTCGGGAACCGCAATCCGCCAGGTCACGCACCCGCCGCGTCGTCAACGCGGCCACCCGGTGGGCGTTCGCGGAGAAATCGGGCCACTGCCCCCTGGGTCATCGACAGGGCAGCGTGTCGACGCGGTCGGTTTCCATGTCGAGGGCGTGGAGCACCGCGTGCAGTTCGCGCGTTCAGTCGAGGTGATCCGCGCCTCGTGCATGTACGGGGCCATGACCAGTTGGTCGATGGCTTTCGCCCACCGTCGACTGGCCGCGCAGCCGGTGACGCGTCGCAGCGCCCAGTGGGGCAGCCGGTCGGGGTGGCGGCCAGGCAGGTGCCTCAGGGGCTGCGTCAGGTCGCGGCGTGCCATAGGGGGCTGATGCTGCATGCCGGGGGACGGTTTGCCGCCGGGCTGCGGCGGGGTGGGCAAGACGAGCAGCCTGAATGCTTGGTCAAACACGCCCATACCAATTGGTTCTCCTATTGGGTCTCCTGTCGCTTTTCTGGTGAGGTGGCGATGCTCGTCGCCGAGCGGGACGGGTGCCCCTTCTTGTCCTTTGTGAGTAGGCCATGGCGTCGTCAGTCACTGAGGGGCCCGGCCTGGTGTCAGGGCCTGTGGCAGCGGCTGCGTGAGTGATTCGGACAGGGTTGCGTAGGTACGGATCAGCGCGTGGGTGCCGTCGCGCTAAGTGACGGGCTCCTGGACGGCCGGGGCGGTGGAGATGTCGCAGGTGGCCAGGATCTCCTCGGGCCGGACGCTGGCCGCCCCGGCGGCCGATCCGCTCAGCGCGGCGTATGCGCGTGTCTGCGTCGCCTCGGGCGGAACCACCAGCAGCAGGAAGGTGTCCATCCGGCCCCGGATCACAATGATCATATGGCCGAGTCCCGGAAGGCCGCCTACCTTCACCTTCCGCCCGGCGACGGTGATGTCGCCCGGCACGTGTTTCCAGTAGCCGGTGTCGACGGCGAGATGCGTCACCCTGCCCAGGTGCCCGGCCAGGCCGACGACCAGTGCCGGCAGTTCGGCACGGGCGTCACGTGAACGCGGCCACCAGCCACCGTCCAGAGCTCCGCGATGCTCGGCGCCCACCGCCAGGCTCAACCGCGCCTCAGGAGGCCAAGGATCCGCTTCGGGGGCAATGGTGAAATCGTTTATGTCGTGGGCCATGACATCGGCCCCGTCCTCGGCTCAAAAGCCGGATAGCCAATCGCCCTGGGTGACGCTGACATCGACTACCAGCGCTCGAGTAACCCTCGGTAAATCAACCCTACGTCGCAAGACATCGGAAAGCGAACGCTTTCTCCGCCGCCTGACCACCTCCCAGGCGACCGAGAGACACCGGCGAGGAGATCGTCAGGCCGAAGGGGAAGCGACCGCTCGCTGAGAGCCCGTCCAACACCCTGCTGTCGGCGGGCCGTGCCCAGGCCACCATCCCGTCCCAGCAGACCTGATGCGATCTCAGGCGTAATCTCGGGGTAGGTGGATCTGCGCTGGCGCTGACTGCTGTTCCGTCGCCTGGTGCGGGCCGGTATCAGCCGGCGCGGTCACCTGACTGGGGGAACGGCATGGCGGAGCGTCCGGCCGGTGGACATGGTGAGGGCCTGCGGTGGGCGGCGGAGCCCGGGTTCTGGCGGGAGGTGTTCGACCACCTGGGCGCGGGTCTGGCGGTGGTGGACTCGACCGGCCGGATCGCGGCGGTCAATCCCGCCGCGGAAGAACTGCTGGGCCGCACCGCGGCGGCGATGTTGGGAAGGAACTTCCACGACCTGCTGCACCACGGCACCCACGGAGCGACGCCACCCGGGGTGCAGTGCCCACTCCTGACGGCTCTGTCCCAGGGCACCGCCGCCCACGCCGAGACGGACGGCTTCACGCGCGGTGACGGACGGCTGGTCCCCGTCACCTGGTCCGGCGCTCCCGTGGTCAAGGACGGCCGCGTGGTGGGCATGACCGTCCTGTTCGCCGACATCACCGCCAGCCAGGCGGCACGCGCCGACCGGGCGGCGCACGTGCTCGCCCTGGAGAATCGCACCGGCCGGTTGACCCTGGTCGCGGAGATCACTTCGGTTCTGACCCAGCCCCTGGACACCGAGGAGGCCCTGAGCCGGCTGGGCCGCCTGCTGGTGCCTCGCCTGGCCGACTGGGCCGCCGTGGACCTGCGCATCGAATCCGGGCAGGTCCGCAGGGTGGCGGTCACCGGCCCCGAAGGCCGGGACTTCGATCAGGAGGCGTGGCAGGGCCCCCTGCCGCCACCTGCCGAACACTCCCGTTCCCCGCTTGTGCGGGTCCTGCACAGCGGCGAGTCCGCCGTGCTGGGGCGGCAGGAGATCACCGCACCGCCCGACTCTTCCCTGGCCGCCGTCCAGGCCGGATTCCTCCAGGCGATGGGCGCCGTCTCCGCCGTCGTCGTGCCCCTGGGCACCGCCCGGCAGATCACCGGCGCCCTCACGCTGGCCCGTACCGACCCCGCCCGGCCCTTCGACACCACGGAGCTGGCGCTGGCCCGCGACATCGGCCGCCACGTCGGCCTCGCCATCGACAACGCCCGCGTCTTCGGTCGCCAACGCGAGATCGCCGAGGCCATGCAGCGCAACCTGCTCGCGGCCCTGCCGCAGCCCGGTCCGTTGCGCCTGTCCGCCCGCTACCAGCCCGCCCCTGCCGGCTCCCAGGTCGGCGGCGACTGGTACGACGCCTTCCTCCTGCGCGACGGCGCCACCGCGCTGGTCATCGGCGACGTCGTCGGACACGACCTGACCGCCGCCGCCGGCATGGCGCAACTCCACGGCACGCTGCGCTCGCTGGCCTGGGACCGCACCGGCCCGCCGAGCGCCATCATCGACCGCCTCGACGAAGCCATTCCCAGCATCACCGACGTCCCCATGGCCACCGCGATCCTCGCCCGCGTCGAAGGCCCCGAAAACGGCCCGTGGCGCTTGCGCTGGACCAACGCCGGCCACCCCCCGCCCCTTCTGGTCACCCCAGACGGACGCGCCGAGTACCTCGACCAGGGGCGGGGTCTGCTCTTGGGCACCGGCCTCGGCAGCGAAGGCCGTCCGGACGCCACCGAGCCCCTGCCGCCCGGTTCCACGCTCCTGCTCTACACCGACGGCCTGATCGAAGTGCCCGGTACCGATCTGGACACCGGCCTGGAACGCCTGCGCCGCCACGCCGCCGCCCTCGCCCACCACCCCTTGGAGGACTTCTGCGACCAGATCCTGAACCGCAAGCCCGCCAGCAACACCGACGACATCGCCCTGCTGGCTCTGCGGATCCCTCAGTCCACCTCGCGACGGTAGATCCCCGAGGAGCGCTTGAGTGGGCGTGGTCGAGCAAGGCACAGACGGCGCGTGCCGATCCGTGACGTAGGTCCCGCGTCTGCATGGTCCTCGGCAAAGTCTGGGGTGGGCAGCCCAAGGGCTCAGGCGAGCGCCCCCAACTCGTGCCGGCCCCCTGGACCGCCCGGAGCGTCCGACCTCCAACTTGGGCCTCCGCACCGGCATGGGCAGGCCGCCGATCGGTCACAGAATCTGCCGATCGGCGGTGCCGTTCTTTCCGGACACGCGGGCCGCGATCACGTTGGCCAGGTTGATGACGACCGCGCTGGTGTCGGACTCACGACTGGAGCGCGCCCGGGTCAGGACCAGGCTGCGGTGCTCGTTCAGAGCGCGGGTGATGACCTCAACTGCTTGTCCCATTCCTTCGAAGTCGGCGGTGACGAAGGAGACGTCGTCGCCTCCCACCGGATGGATGCGAATGATCAGTTCCGGGTTGTCTGACGTCTCGTCCGGCATGGTCGTCCTCCTTGGTAGACGCCGGGTCATCGCCGGCGATGCGGCGCTCGCACCCGGCGAACGCCTGCGGGAGGGGCCTTGGAAAGCCGGCATCCGGCCGGTCTGGACATCGCCGCACGGGTGGCGCCCTCCTTACGTCTTGCCCCTACGAGGGCATCGAAATCGGTCGTAGCGCCCGCCGCGTCACGGTGGCATGGCGGCCAGGGCCATCCAGCGGCATTGAAGGGCGAACACGCGCCCCGGACCCTCGTGGACAGGGCCGAACGAAGCAGCACGAAGCAGATTCATGCCCCCTACCGCCTCACACGTCACGACAAAGCCGACGCCAGCCGTTCCGACGTGCCTCGCGGGCCCATCAAAGGCCACGCCCTCGTCGGCTACTCCGTGGCAGCGTGCACCGGCTGACACCGCCTCCAGCGCCAGCCGATACAGCTCGGCGGCGTCCAGACGTGCACCGCGCGCCGTCTGTTGGCGCTGTCTCCGGCGTAAGCGGATACGCCGGTACGCCGGGCGATGCCGAGCAGGGTGGGAACGAAGCCGTGGTGCAGCACCCCGGCGCAACCGCCACACAGCACCTCAGCGGAGGCATCACGCAGCGCCCCGGCGCAGGCATCACACAACGCCCCGGCACAACCACCACACAGCGACCCGGCGGAGGCGTCACGCAGCGTCTTGGCGGAGGCGTTGGAGCGGGTCAGGGCGAGGGGGACATGCCCGGCTGCGTGGAGTACTGCCGGGTCCTGCTCTTGGCTCGTGTCGGAAGTGCGGCGGACGTGCCCCTCCGGTGCGCCGCACGGCGATACGACCGCCGGTCGGGTACTACGAAGACCTCCCCCATGTGCGGGAGGTCTCGTTGCCGCATGCGTGATCAGTCGTCGTCGGCCTGGCGAGGCGGCCGTCACCGTGCCCGGATGCCGTTGAAGATGAGTGAGATGACACCCTCGGACTCCGCTTCGACCTCGGAGGAGCGCCACTCCTCGGCGTGCATCGGAGCGTGGAAGCGGCTGGTCGCGTTGAGGATGCTTCGCGCGATCTCCTCCGGATCACCGGCTGCGAAGTCGCCACGGGCGATGCCGTCGTCGACGATCGCGCGGATCTGGGCGAGCAGGAAGGCCACGTGGGCGGAGGACACGGTGCTGTGCTCGGTGGCCAGCGCCCGGAAGGTCGCGAACAGTTCCGGGTCCTCCCTGGCCTTCGCCCATTTGGCGGCGAACATGGTGGTGAGCAGGGCACGTAGCCGGTCGGGCGGGGTCAGTCCGGGGTCCTGAACCGCCGCGGCGATGTCCTCTCGCACCTGGTCGAGCCAGCGCCGTATCACGGCCTCGCGCAGCGCCGTCTTGGACCGAAAGTGCCGGTACACGCTCCCGTGGCTCACGCCGAGCATCCGGGCGACGTCCAGCACCGTGGCCTTCTCCGGACCGTGGCGGCGCAGCACCTCTTCGGCGGCCGACACGATCGTCTCCGCGTCGAGCGGCTCCCCGCGCATGAGGCCCCCTTGTCGAGCTGGTACGAGGCCGGCACCTCAAGGCTGTTGGCGCCCAGTCGCCGGACCTCACCAGCGAGAACGTACGACAACGAACTGACAGCCGTCAAAATCTGTCAGCACTTCCAGTGACACTGACTGACTGACAAATATTGAAATCTGTCATCCATTGATCGTAAGGTGGCGCCATGGAGACGTCACGCAACGGCGCCCGCGGTCTGCCCACGACTGCGCGGGACGGGCGAGGAACTGGCGCGACCAACCCGCTCACCGACGCGCTCTGGGCCGGGCGGTCCGTTGAGGGCCTGCTCGCCACCGGCTCTCGGCGCCCTACAGGCCGAACTCTTCACACCGTGTTGCGATCAACGACCACGGAGGGACCCTCATGAGCACCCCTACCGCACCGTTCGCCGGCCGCACCGTTCTTCGGGTCGGCTATGGCGCCCTCCAGCTCGAACGCCTGCACGACCGCCGCGGCGAGGCTGTCGCGCTGTTGCGCCGCGCGGTCGAGCTGGGCGTGAATCACGTGGACACCGCCGAGTTCTACGGCTTCGGTTTCGCCAACGACGTGATCCGTGAGGCGCTGCGCCCCGAGGACGGCGTCCTGGTCGTCACCAAGGTCGGCGCCGACCCCGATCCCGGCGGGCGCATGCCGCTGCGGCTGGCGCAGCGGCCCGAGCAGTTGCGGGCCAGCGTCGAGGACAACCTGCGCAGCCTCGGCGTCGACCATCTCCCGGTGGTCAACCTCCGCCGCCTCGACACCGGTCCCGGGCTGCGGCCCGAGGGGGACCAGGTGGTCGACCTCGACGACCAGCTCGCGGTGATGACCGCCCTGCGCGACGAAGGCAAGATCGGCGCGATCGGCCTGAGCAGCGTCACCCTCGCCGGCCTGCGCCGCGCCCTGCCGGCCGGCATCGCCTGCGTGCAGAACGCCTACAGCCTCGTCTCCCGTGACGACGAGGACATGCTGCGGCTGTGCGTGGCGGAGGGCATCGCCTGGGTGCCGTTCTTCCCGCTCGGCGGGAACTTCCCGGGCATGCCCAAGGTCATCGAGGAACCGGCCGTCCGTGCCGTGGCCGAGTCCCTCGGTGTCACGCCCGCCCAGGTCGGCCTCGCCTGGCTGCTGCACCACGCCCCGAACGTGCTGCTCATCCCCGGTACCACCGACGCGGCCCACCTCGAGGCCAACGTGGCGGCCAGCAAGATCACCTTCGACGCCGCGGCCCTGGCCGCCCTCGACGCCGTCGAGTCCCGCTCCAGCGAAGTCCCGATCGGCCCCACAGGAGACAAGGACAGATCATGAAGGCCATCGTCTACCGCGGCAACGGCGGCCCCGACGTTCTCCGGCTGGTCGACCGTGACCTGCCCGCGCCCGGTCCCGGCGAGGTTCGCGTCCGGGTCGCCGTGTCCGGGGTCAACCCGGCCGACTGCCAGGCCCGCTCCGGCGCCACCACCCCCATGGGATTCCCAGAGATCACCCCGCACCTGGACGGCGCCGGTGTGATCGACGACGTCGGTGAGGGGGTCGACCAGAGCCGGGTCGGCCAGCGGGTCTGGCTGTTCATGGCGGCCGCCGGGCGGCCCACCGGCACCGCCGCCGAGTTCACCGTCGTGCCCGCCGACCAGGCCGTGCCGCTGCCCGACGAGGCCGGTTTCGACGTCGGCGCCGCACTCGGCGTCCCCGCGCTCACCGCGCACCGCGCGCTCACCGTCGCCGAGGACGGGCCGCGCCGTCTGCGGCCCGGCGCGCTCGACGGCAGGGTGGTGCTCGCCGCGGGCGGCGCCGGAGCGGTCGGGCACGCGGTGATCCAGCTCGCCCGATGGGCCGGCGCCACCGTGCTCAGCACGGTCAGCGGCCCGGAGAAGGCCCGGCTGGCCACCGCCGCCGGCGCCCATCACGTGATCAACTACCGCGAGGGCGACCCGGCCGCCGAGATCCGCGAGATCGCCCCGGACGGCGTCGACATCATCGCCGAGGTGGCGCTCGGCGCGAACCTCGCACTGGACCTGGCCGTCCTGCGGACGCGCGGCACGATCTCGACCTACGCCAACGACGGTGGCAAGCCCGTCGAACTGGACGTGCCGCGGAACATGGTGCTGAACACGCGCTTCCAGTTCCTGGTGCTCTACACGGCCGGTGCGGAGGCGCGAGCCGCGGCCGCCGAGGACGTCGCCGCCGCGGTCCGCGACGGCGCCCTGCCGGTCGGCGGGGAGCATGGCCTGCCGCTGGTCCGCTTTCCACTCGACCGCACCGCCGACGCGCACCGGGCGGTGGAGAGCGGCACGGTCGGCAAGGTCCTTGTGGACGTCGCGTCGTGACGAAGCACCGGCACTGAGCTGGGCGAACTCAACCTTCGTGCACCTGGTTGCACGAGTCTTGCGACATCCAGATCGTGATGCGCGAAAGGGCCGTGGCGACTGTTCCGCGGTCGTCCCATGACGCGCGTGCACCCCACCGGCGGGCCGGGCCGCAGGTCGCCGCCTCGATCGCGGCCGGACTGGGCGACGCCTACTGCGGCATGGCGGTCGCCCAAGCCGTGTGACGGTCGTCCGTCGCGGCGGCGGAGTACGCGGCGGCCCCCTGCGTACGCGGATTCGCGTAGTGCGGATGTAGCCCCACCGGCGACGCCGCGACAGGAGCCGGGCACTGTTCACCGTCGCCGCGACGCCGGCCCGTGACACCTCGCGGCGCCCAACGGCGGCACCGCCTGCTGCTGTTGTCGCTGCTCATCGAGCGTGAGGCCACCGCAGCGGCCTGACCTACGGCGGCTCTGATTGGCGTCGATGATGCCGCGTTGCCAGGAGAACGACAGCGCGGTGCGGACGGGGCGGACGGCGTTGGGTGCGCGGGCGGCGTCGACGCCGCGCAGGAGTTGCACGGCGTCGGCCCAGGACCCGACGGATTCGATGTCGCCGCGTGCGGCGTGCAGCTCGCCGAGGTCGCACTTGTTGAGGGCGGGAACGCGGGGGTACGTGTCCCGCACCGCTGACGTGTACGGCAGCGACACCGGCGAGCTGTTCAGGCATTTTCCGCTAAGCGGCACTGGCGGCTTCAAGCGACGAGAGCGCCGACGAGCTGTCGGAAGCCGCCATCATCCCGCTCTTCGCGGTGATGAACGGCACCGGCCTCCTCACCCGGGCCAGGGGCCCACACCCCTTGGGCGAAGCACTTCCCCAGCCCACTTGCCCCATCACCTGTCCCGCCGCGCCGTGCTGCGCGGTGCCCTCTGCGTCGGCGCACTTGCCGCCGCCGGTCCGCTGCTGAGCGCCTGCGGCGGCGACGGCGGCGGGGACGCTGGACCCGGCCGCCAAGCCCGAACTCCCAACGCCGGGGCGTTCCAGGTCCTGCGGCGGACGTTCTCGAAGCCATCCCACGCAGACACACCGACGCCGCTACGGCGACAGGGCCGTCGGCTTCCCCATGGGGCATCTGGCTTCCGCCCTCGACCAGCCGGCGAACAAGCCGATCGCGTCCTGGAGCCACTGACGTGCCGGACCGGTGCTGACCAGCTCTTCTCGCAGGGGGCGATCGGGGTCTTGGCACCCGCGTGGTCGACTTCCAACGACGGTGAAGTGGCGCCCCCGGCGGGTGAGTTCAACGGCTGGCGCCTTGGGGGTGGAGCGGTGGGCGCCACGTGCTTCCCCGCGCGGGTTCAGCGGCCGGGCGCCGTACCGGTGCCGGGCATGGACGGCCAGCCGTCACGGGCACACGGATCGCGACTGCCGGAAGTCAACGATTCAGAATCTTGAAGATGCTCCTTAAGAAAGTTAAGATTTCCACGTTGTTGCATCAAGCTAGTCAAGGTTCAACTGAGCGACAGGCATGTCGTCGAGAGCGAGGGGGCCCAGGGTGGACTGGCAGGAGCTGACGGATCTGACGCGCGGGCAGCCGTTCGTGGTCGAGCGGGTCCGCCTGGCCGGTAGCGGTGTCGTGGTCGAGGGGCGGTTCGAGCCGCCGCAGCTGGCTCAGCTCAGCGTCGAGGACCAGGTGTTCGTCGCCGCGTTCGTCCGGGCGCACGGTTCGATCAAGGAGATGGAGCGGATCTTCGGGGTGAGTTACCCGACGGTCAAGTCCCGGTTGAAGCGGATCGCCGAGCAGCTCGACTTCGTCGACGTCGACCCGACGCCCACCGGCGCGGACGTCGTTGAGCGTCTGCGGCGGGGGGAGATCAGCGTCCAGGAGGCGCTGGCCGAGCTGGAGGGGTCCTGATGGTCCCGCAACTGGTGACGGTGCGCCATCGCCGTCGCAACGGCCGCTGGCTGCGGCTGTACGTCCCGGTCGTGCCGGTGCTGCTGGTGCTGTCACCGCTGCTGCTGCTCGCCGTGCTGGCCGGGCTGGTCGCATGCCTGGTCACCAAGGTGAGCCCGGTGGGCGCGCTGCGCGGGGCAGGGCAGTTGCTGTGGGCGCTGCCCGGTACCCGGATCGAGTTCGAGCAGGGCCGGACGGCCGTGCTGGTAAGCGTCAGATGAGCCAGAGGAAAGAACACCGATGAACGAGCAGCGCCGCCAGATCCTGCAGATGCTGGCCGACGGCAAGATCACCGCAGACGAGGCCGAGCGGCTGATCGTCGCCCTTGAACGAGCACGGTCCGACGCGCCGCCGGCAGCCGAACCCCGCCCGAAACCCCGGCCCAAGTACCTGCGCGTGGTGGTGAACTCGGCGGACGACGTCGGCGTCGACGGACCGACCCGGATCAACATCCGGGTCCCGCTGCAACTGCTGCGCGCCGGGGTCCGGCTCGCGAGCCTCGTCCCTCCGCAGGCGCTCGCCAAGGTCAACGCGGAGCTGGACAGGTCGGGGGTGCCGATCGACCTCACCGAGCTCAAGCCGCAGCACATCGAGGAGCTCATCGAGCACCTCGACGACCTCACCGTCGACGTCGACGACCCCGACACCAAAGTGCAGGTGTTCTGCGAGTGACACCGCCACGGGCCGGCGAACGGAGATCCCGATGACGGCACAGGCGATCCACGTGGGGGTCGCGAGAAGTCCTGCAAGGAACTGCGCGTGCCGCGCGGCGTGGACTTCGACATGGCGCCGGGTAGCGTCTTCGCCATGGCCGCCTACCACCGCAAAATCGTTCAGGTACCCGTCTCCTGAGACCGATCAGTCAGCAATTCGGGTGGCGCAAGGCCACCACCTCGCCGAGGAGGCCGAATGTCGGCAGACCCGCCCAGCTCACCCGCTCTGCGCGCGTCCGACGCGGACCGCGACCGGGTCACCGAACTGCTGCGCGCCGCCGTCGCCGACGGCCGGCTCGACCCGGTGGAGTTCGTGGAGCGCCTGGACGCGGCGCTGACGGCCCGCACTGTCGACGCGCTGACCCCGCTCGTCACCGATCTGATCGCGGTCCCAGACGGCGGCGCACTCACGCCGCCGTTCGCCGGGACGTCGGCCGAGCCCCCTCCCGAACTGGTCACCATCAAGGAGCGGCACGGCGCGGTGCGCCGTGACGGCCGGTGGACGCTGCCGCACCGGCTGGAGCTGCGCACCGCGTGGTGCGACGTGATGCTGGACCTGACCAGCGCGGTGCGCGGCGCGCCCGAGCTCATCATCGAGCTGCGGGTGACCGGCGGCAACGTGGAGTTGGTCCTCGCGCCGGGCATGGTGGTGGACGCCAACGAGCTGTCGGTGCGGCACAGCATGCTGGAGATCGGCAGGGACGCGGGCGACACCACGCCGCAGACGCTGCACGTCCGCCTGGTAGGCCGAATGCGGCACGGCCGGCTCGCCACCCGGTGGCAGCCGCCGCACCGATGACGCGGGCCGCCGTGGGTGACTTCATGGTCTTCGGCGGGATCGGTGCCGCGATGAGGTGACCGCCAAGGACGGCGATAGCGGCGCGATAACTGTGCCGGAGCCGCGTAATAACGCCGCTCGCAAGCATGACGGGCATGAAACGTCATGCGCAGCGTACCGACGGACACGATGAGAGCAGCTGGACCCGCCGCACCGCGCGGTTTCTCTAACAAGGACGGGTTCATGGATTTCGCCATCCTGGGTCCGCTGCAAGTCCGCGAGAACGAACGTGACGTCCATCTTGGGCCGCCCAAGCAGCGGGCTCTGCTGGCCCTGCTGATCCACCACGCCAACAGTGTCGTTTCGATGGATCGGCTGGTCGATGAACTGTGGGGCGACAGGCCGCCCAAGACGGCGCACGAGAACCTGCATCTGTACGTCTATCAGCTCCGCCGCGTGCTCGGCGACCGGCGGCGCATCCGGCGCCTGGAGTCCGGTTACCAGTTGCGGATCGACGCCGGTGAACTCGACGCCGACCGGTTCGCGGATCTCGCGGCGCACGGGCAGCTGGCGCGGGCGGCGGGCGACATGCGCCGCGCCGCCGCGCTCTTCGATGAGGCGCTCGCGCTGTGGCGCGGCGCCCCGTATGCCGACTTCGACCGTTCGACCACGTTGAGCGGTGAAGCGGCCCGGTTGGAGGAACGCAGGCTGACCGTGGTCGAAGAGCGGGTGGCGGCCGGCCTCGCGCTCGGACGGCACGGCGAGCTGGTCGCCGAGCTGTCCGGGCTGGTGGCCGAGCATCCGCTGCGCGAGCGGTTCAGCGCTCAGCTCATGGTCGCCCTGTACCGGTCCGGGCGGCAGGTGGAGGCGCTGGAGGTGTACCGCGCGGCGCAGCGCAGGCTCGCCGACGAACTCGGGCTGGACCCGGGCCCCGAGTTGCGGCGGATTCACGAGGGCATCCTGCGCGGCACCCTCCCGGACGAATACTGGCCCGTCGTCGAGCCGCGGCAGGCCGTCGAGCGGATCCCGGCCCAGCTGCCCACGGACGTCGCGGACTTCGTCGGCCGTTCGCCGCAGATCGACATGATCTCGGATCTGCTCGCCCCGCCGAGCCCGCCCGCCCTGCCGCTGGTGGCCATCGCGGGGATGGGGGGCATCGGGAAGACGGCGCTGGCGGTGCACGTCGCGCATCGGCTGGCCGCGGCGTTCCCCGACGGGCAGTTGTACGCCAATCTGCGCGGCATCGAGTCGTCGCCGGTGGAGCCCACGGCGGTGCTGGGCCGTTTCCTGCGTGCGCTCGGGGTGGATCCGAAGGCCATCCCCGAGGACCCCGGCGAACGCGTCGACGTCTATCGGAGCCGGCTGGCCGGCCGGCGCGTTCTCGTCCTGCTGGACAACGCCGCGGACGAGGCGCAGGTCCGTCCGCTGCTGCCCGGCTCGTCGACCTGCGCGGTCCTGATCACCAGCCGTACGCGCCTGACCGGCCTTGAGGGGGCGCGTCTGCTCGACCTCGATGTGCTGGGCGTCGAGGACGCGCTGGAGCTTCTGGAACGCATCGTCGGGTCAGAACGCGTCGCGGGCGAGAGGGACGCCGCGGTGGAGATCGCGCGGCTGTGCGGGTTCCTCCCGCTGGCGCTGCGCGTCGCCGCCGTGCGGCTGGCGAGCCGGCCGCAGCGCCCGCTGTTCCGGTTCCGTGGCACCCTCGCCGACGAACGGAGGCGCCTGGACGAACTGGCGACCGGCGACCTGGCGGTCCGGGCGAGCCTGTCGCTGAGCTACCACGGGCTGAGCGCGCCCACCCGGCGTCTGCTCCGGCTGCTCAGCCTGCTCGGGCCGATCGACTTCGCCGGATGGGTTCCCGCCGCGCTGCTGAACGTGTCGCTGGACGAGGCCGAGAGCCTGCTCGACAGGCTCGTCGAGGCACAGCTGCTCGGCATCTGCGGAGCCGAACGCGCCGGCGGGCTCCGTTACCGGCTGCACGACCTGGTACGGGTCTTCGCGCGCGAGCTGGCCGCGGGCGAGCGGCACGACGACGCGCTGGCCCGGGTGTTCGGCTGCCTGCTGGCTCTCCTGGAGCGCGAACACCGGAAGGTGTACGGCGGCGACTACACGACCTTGCACGGCACTGCTCCCCGATGGACGCCTGTAGACGTGGAGGAGATGCTCGCCGGGCGGCCGAGCAACTGGCTGGAAGCCGAACGGTCAACCATCCTGGCGGCGGTCCAGCAGTCCGCCCGGATGGGGCTGCACGAGCTGTGCTGGGATCTGGCGACGACCGCCACGACGTTGTTCGAGGCCGGCGGGTTCCTCGAAGACTGGTCGGCCAGCCACCAGGTGGCTCTGGCGGCCACGCGCGCCGCCGGCAACGCGCGGGGAGAGGCCGCCGTGCTGAATTCCCTCGGCGCCCTCATGGTGTTCCGGCAGTCCTACGGGGAGGCCCGGAGCCATATCGAGAAGGCCGGCGCCATGTTCGCCGAGCTCGGCGAGCGCCATGGGCACGCGCTCGCGCAGCGCAACCTCGCCCTTCTCGACGGGTTGGCGGGCGAGCTGGAGACGGCGCGACAGCGCTACGAACAGGCCTGTGCGGCTCTTCGCGACGTGGGGGATCGCTATGCCGAGGCGCACGCGAAGCGGGGACTGGCGCAGATCCATATGCAACGGGGCGAGGTCGGCCGCGCCCGGGCCTGCCTGGAGAGCGCGTTGTCGATCTGCCGTGACATCGGCAGCCGCCGCGGTGAAGCGCAGATGCTGCACCGGCTGGGTGAGGCCTACGTGGAGGAGGGGCGGCTGGACGCGGCGGAGCGGGTGTTCCGCCAGGTGCTCGACATCGTCGTGCCCGACGGGGATCGCGTCGGGGAGGTCTACGTCCGGTACGCGATGGCCGACTGCACGGCCCGCCGGGGTCGGATCGGTGTCGCGTTGACGCAGTTCACCGAGGTGCTGCAGAAGTCCCGGGAGACGAAGGAACGTTTCGTCGAGGGATGTGTCCTGTTGGCGCTGGCGCGGCTGCACGCCGGAATGGAACGTTACGACTCCGCGCTGCACCACGCGGACCGGGCGCTGGCGATCTTCCGGGACCTGGCCACTCCCCTCTGGCAGGCCCGCGCGCTGAAAGTCCTCGGCACGGCGCTCGTCGGTGCCGGATCTCAGGAGAAGGCCCGCACGGCCTGCACGGAGGCCCATGCTCTGCTGGACCGGCTGCGGCCGCCCGACCGTGACCACCTGGAGACGCGGCTCGACGCGCTGAGCACGACATATTCGGCGTGCCCGCCGCACGTCAACGCCAGGTATCGGCCGAACCGTGCGACGGGCGGCGGCCGCGAGTGTTCGTCGTCCGCGCAACGCCCCGTGCGCCTGGCCCCCAACGAGAGCTGACCCGGTCGGCGACGGCAGGGCCGCCCGCCCCGGCGGCCCTGCCGCCATCTATGCCCCAAACAGCACAAAGCGCCCATATAGCCGCCATATAGCCGCGCCGAGCAGGCTCACTCCCATGGCGAAGACGCCGGCCACCGCCGGCCCCGCGGACTCCGATCCGGAGGTGCTTCATGCCTGAGCTCATCACGCTCGACGAGTGCGAAGAGCTGACGGTCAAGCAGGTACACGACCTCTACCGCTCCTATGTCAATCGCAGCCAGGTCTCCCTGATGACCTCCTTCGGCTTCGGCCGGGAACTGGTCGAGCGAGCCGAAGGCGCCAGGATCTACACGCGCGACGGGCGGGAGATCCTGGACTTCACCGGCGGGGTCGGCGTACTCAACCACGGCCACAACCATCCGCGCATCCTGGCCGCCCGCAAACGCTTCCAGGAACTGCGGCGCATGGAGGTGCACAAGACCTACTTCTCGCCCTACGTCGCCGCGCTGAGCCACAACCTCGCCCAGCTGCTGCCCGGCGACCTGAACATGTCGTTCTTCCCGAACTCGGGCGCCGAGGCCGTGGAGGGCGCGGTGAAGGTCGCCTACAAGTACCACGGCGGCCGGCGCAACTCGATCCTGCGCTCGGACATCAGCTTCCACGGGAAGCTGCTCGGCTCCGGCAGCCTGACCGGCGGCGCCCAGAACCACTTCCAGTTCCCCGGCATCCCCGGCGTGGGCACCTTCACCTACGACGACCTGGAGTCGGTCCGCGCCGCGGTCCGCGAGGCCCGCACCGCCGACGGCGAGTGCGACGTGTACGCGCTTCTCATCGAGCCGTTCAGCGCGTCCACCATGCGCGCCTGCTCCGCGGAGTTCCTGCGCGGCCTGCGCGAGATCTGCTCCGCCGAGAACATCGTGTTGATCTTCGATGAGATCTACACCGGCTGGGGCAAGACCGGAAGCCTGTTCTACTTCATGCGCTACCCGGACCTCGTGCCCGACATCGTGACGACCTCCAAGTCGTTCGGCGGCGGGAAGTCGTCGATCTCCGCGTACATCGTCTCGGAGCCGATCTTCCGCAAGGCGTACGACAACCTGACCGACGCGATGATGCACAGCACCAGCACCACCTACTACGGGTTCGGCGAGGAGACCGCGACGGCGATCGAAGCGGTGAACATCGTGGTCGAGGACGACTATCCCCGGCGGGCCCGCGACATCGAGCGGGTCCTGGCCCCGGGCCTGCAGAAGATCGCCAAGGAGCATCCGGACGTCGTCACCGACGTGGCCGGCGCGGGGGCGCTGCACGGGATCTTCCTCGACGGCGGGCCGAAGGTGCTCGACCTGGTCGCCCGGATGGCGCCCGGCGGGTTCCGCAACGATCCGAGGTTCCGCGCCAAGCTGGTCACGTGCGCGGTGATCAACGAACTGCACCGCGAGCACGGCATCTACACCTACTACACCCTCAACGGGCGCAATCCGCTCGTCGTGGCGCCCCCGCTGGTCGCCGAAACCGAGGACCTGGAGTACTTCCTCGACAGCCTCGACCAGACCCTGGCCAAGGGGCTGCCGCGGCTGCTGACCACGTTCGTCCGCGAGAAGGTGAGCGCGCTGTGGCGATGAAGGTGACGGTGACCGGAGCGGCCGGTGTGCTGGGCTCCCACCTGGTGCGCCGCCTGGTGGCCGACGGTCACGACGTGCACAGTGTCGACCTGCGGCCCTGGTCCGAGACGTCCGGCGCCGCGAGCCGGCGGCACACCGTCGGCGACGTCCGCGACCCCGAGGTCATGGCCGCGGCGGTGGCCGGCGCCGACGCGGTGGTGCACTGCGCGGCCGCGCTGCCCAGCTACCCCGACGACCAGATCCGATCGGTGATCGTCGACGGGACCCGCAACGTCCTGGAGGCCAGCCGGCGGGCGCGGGTGGACAGGGTCGTGCACATCTCCTCCACCGCGGTGTACGGGCTGCCGACCCAGGTGCCCACCCCGGAGGGGTATCCCCGGGAGCCGGTGGACACCTACAGCCGCGCCAAAGCCGAGGCGGAAACGGTGTGCGAGGCATTCCGCGAACGCGGTATGTGCGTGCCCATTCTCCGGCCCAAGACCTTCCTGGGGCCGGGGCGCATGGGACTGTTCTCGATGCTCTTCGAGTGGGCGGAGGAAGGACGGAACTTCCCGGTCCTCGGCCGCGGCGACGTCCGCATCCAGATGTTCGCCCTGGAAGACCTGGTGGACGTGGTCACCACGACGCTGGGGGCTCCGGACGACGTCGCCAACGACACCTACAACGTGGGCGCGGCCGAGTTCGGCACGATCCGCGAGGACTTCCAGGCCGTGCTCGACGCCGCCGGCCACGGCCGCCGGGTCGTGCCGCTGCCGGCCGGACCGGCCTACGCGGCGCTCTCGCTTCTCGAACGCACCCGTCTGTCGCCCGTGTACGGACGGCTGCTGCGCAAACTGCGGTCCGACTCGTACGTGAGCATCGAGCGCGCCCGGACCCGGCTCGGATTCCGGCCGCGCTACTCCAACCAGGACGCGATCCTGCGGACCTTCTCCTGGTGGCGGGCCGAACGCGCGGCCGGACGACTGGCCAGGACGACCGGCACGACGTCGCGCGAACCGTGGCGGCAGGGGGTCCTCTCGCTCGCCAAGGTCATGTTCTGACGGACACGCGGACCCCAGGCGGTCCCCACGGCGTGCCGCCAAGACACCCAACGTCTTCCATCGTGAGCCAGGAGCCAGCCATGTTCGCGACCGGCCGCTCTACGAAAAGTCCCGAGACCGTACCGCGGCGACCCGCCGCACCGGTGAAGTCCGCGCCGACACCGCATCGGCGCACCAGCCTGGCGGGCGACCTGATCCGGCTCGCCCGCCCGGGCCAATGGCCGAAGAACCTGCTCGTCAGCCCGCTGGCGTTCCTGGACGCGACCGTCTGGACCGCCGCGGCCGGCTGGCGCATGCTCGTGACGGTGGCGACGTTCACCGTCGCCTCCGTCATGGTCTACGTGGTCAACGACATCTTCGACCGGCACCGAGATCGCGAGCATCCGGCCAAGAGGTCCAGGCCGATCGCCTCGGGCCGGATCTCGGTGCCCTTCGCCTGGGGGTTGGCGATCGGCCTGGCGGCGCTCCTGTGCGCCCTGCTCGCCCTGTCCTCCCCGGTGAGCTGGTGGCCGGTGCTGACCTACCTGGCGATCAACGCGGCGTACAACTGGAGGATCCGGCACGTGGCGGTGCTGGACGCCTTCGCCGTCGCCGCGGGGTTCGTGCTCCGGCTGGTCGCCGGCTACATCGCGGTGGACGTGATGGTCTCCGGCTGGCTGCTGGTCTGCGTGCTGTCGCTGTGCCTGATGATGACGTTCGGGAAGCGGCGGAACGAACTGGCGGTCGCCGGGAACGGGCACCGTCCCGCGCTCCGGGGATACTCGCCGGTGCTGGTCGACCAGCTCATCCTGTTCACCGCCGTGGTGACCGTCGCGGCCTTCCTGATGTACGTGCACAACGCGGTTCCCGCCGGTGCCTACGAACAGGTGCTGCTGATCCTGTCCGCGCTGTTCGCCCTCATCGGAGTCTTCCGGTACCTGCAGCTCGTCACCGTGCACTCGGCCGGCGGCGATCCGGTGGGGATGGTCCGGGACCGCGTGATCCTCGGCGCCTCGACGCTGTGGGCCATCGCCTGGGGCGTCGCACTGGTCGCCGGCGACCAGCACCGCGCCTGGATCGACGCGCTCCTGCACAGGACCGGGTGACCGACGATGTCCACTCCCTCTCCGCTGTCCGTCGCCGACCGGCGGGAAACCGAGGCCGCCGCGGACACGCGTCGACGCTGGTGCCGTGGCACGCGGCTCCTGGTCGCGGCGAGCCTGGCCTGGCTGGCGTTCGTCCTGCTGCACATCGCCCTGGCCGGACGCCTGTGGCTGTGGCAGCTCTTCGAACTGGCCCCGCCCCTGATGTTCCTGGCCGTGCCGGCGCTGCTGCTCGCCGGCATCCCGCTGCTGCGAATCGTCCGGGACCGGGTCCCCCGGTCGGCCAAGTGGTGGATCGTACTGACGCTGTCGGCGTCGGTCGCGGTCAGCGCCGGCCGTACCGGCATCAACGTCAGCGCGCTGGGCGCGGAACCGGCGGTGCCCCCCGGTGCGGTGCGGGTGATGGCGTGGAACACCGAGTACTGGAACCAGTTCGACCGAGGCGGCCTCGACCGGCTCTACCCGTTCCTGCGCGGGCAGCGGGCGGACGTCTACCTGCTCTCCGAGCACGTCTCCTTCTCCGGCAAGTACTACCGGTATCCGATTCGCGACAGCGTCCGCCTGCGGCGGGAGTTCCCCGGCTTCCACATGGCGGCCACCGGCGAACTCCTCACCATGTCCAGGTATCCGATCGTGGCCAGCCGCCCGGTCGGCACCACGCGCGGCATCCCGGACGAACGCAGCGGGTGGACGGAGTTCTGGAGCGACAAGGCGCTGCGCACGGACCTGCTCGTCGGCGGCCGCACCCTGTCGGTCTACAACGTGCACATCCCCGTGCAGCTGCGCGTGGACATGAATCCGTTCAGCGGACGGTTCTGGGACTGGCTCCAGGAAGCGCTGCCGTGGCGGCAGGGGCAGTACGACGCGCTGGAGCAGGACATCCGCGCCAACCCCAATCCGATTCTGGTGGCCGGGGACTTCAACGGCAGCCCCACGCACATGGGCTTCGACTGGCGGGGCCAGGGCCTGCGCGACGCCATGGGCGCGGGCGGGCCGCTGTTCCCCGCGTCCTGGCCGGAACGGGGCGTGCTGCCGCTCCCGCCCGTCTGGCGGTTGGACTGGACCTTCGTCTCCCCCGGCGTACGGGTCCACCGCTACGCCTTCCGCAGCGCGCGCGACGCCGGCTCACGCGACCCCGGCAAGAAGTGGCGTGCGCTGTCGGACCACCGGACGCAGAACCTGATCATCTCCCTGGGGGACTCGCGATGAACCGGCGCGCCCTCCGCTCCGTCGCGCGGCACGCGGCCGTGCGGTGGACCTTGGCGATCGTCGTGGTGACCGGCGTCGCCGCGGCCTTCGTGACGGCGGTCAGGGACCAGCGGCAGGAGATCGTCGCCGCGGCGGCCCGGCTCAGTCCGGCGGCGGTCCTCCTCGCCTGGCTGCTGGTGCTGGCCGGGTCGGTGGCGGCCATGGCGGCCTGGCGCGCCGTGTTCGCCGCGGACGGCGGTCCCCGGGGATGGCGCGCGGCCGCCGGCATCTTCTTCGTCGGGCAGCTCGGCACGTACATCCCGGGCGGCGGATGGCAGCCGATGCTCCAGCTGTACATGGGGCGGCGGGCCGGCGTACCGGCGTCGCGGATCGTCACCGCCTTCGCGCTGAACGTCGTCGTGTCGGTGTCCGCCGGGCTGACGCTCGGCCTCGCCGCCGCCCCGGCGGTGCTCGGCACGCGGGCGTGGTGGCTGGCGGCGCCCGCACTGGTGGCCCTGGTGGGCATCGCGCGGCCGCAGCTGCTGGCCGGGCTGGTGCGCCGCGCGGTCCGGCGGTGGCGTTCCGGGCAGGCCGCGGCGCCGTCGGCGGGACGCATCCGCCGCGCCTACGCCGGGTCGTTGCTCAGCTGGGGCCTGCACGGCGCGCACCTGTGGGTGCTCGCCGTGGCCCTGGGCGCTCCCGCGCTGCGCGCCCTGCCGCTCTGCCTGGGCGGAATGGCCCTGTCGATCCTGGCGGGGAGCTTCCTTCCGCTCACCCCCGGCGGCGTGGGGATACGGGAGGTCGTCCTCACGGTCGCGCTGGTCGGCGTCCTGCCGCAGCCGGCGATCGTCATCGTCATCGCGGTCAGCCGGCTCGGCTACATGGCCGCCGACGCCGTGCTGGCCGGCCTTCCCTTTCTCGGCCGGGCCCGCCCGGCCCGCCTGCTCTACCCCGACTCCGCTCGTACGTGAGGAACAACCGTGAACGCGACACCCGAACTCGTCTCGGTGATCATCCCGACCTACAACTGCGCCAAGACACTGCCGGCCTGCCTGGAGTCGGTGCTCGGCCAGACCTACGACCGCATCGAGATCACCGTGGTCGACGACGCCAGCACCGACCGGTCGGCGGACATCGTGAAGGGCTACGACTGCACGCTGATCGAGCTGCCGGAGAACCGCGGCCCGGCGGCCGCGCGGAACCGCGGAATCCTGGCGAGCAAGGGCGGCATCCTGTTCTTCCTGGACGCCGACGTGGCGCTCGCGCCGGACGCCGTCGAGAAGTGCGTCCGCATTCTCCGCGAGCACCCCGAGTACGCCGGGGTCTCCGGGCTGTACGCGCCGGAACCGCTGTTCGACGACGGGATCATCGAGCGTTACCAGAGCCTGCACGCGCACTACTGGCGCATGCGGAACGCCGGCGTCGTCCAGGCCGGCTACTTCTCCCTGGGCGCGCTGCGGCGGAGCACGATCGACGAGATCGGACTGTTCGACGAGAACCTCAGGGCGAACAACAACGAGGACACCGAGTACGGATTCCGCATCGGCCGGCGCCACCGGATGCTGCTGACCCCGGAGATCACCGGGTGGCATGACGACGACGACCGGCTCCGGCCGCTGCTGCGCAAGTACTACCTGCGCGTCTCGTCCCTGGTGCCGCTGCTCGTCCGGGACCGCCGGCAGCGCGGGACGCGGGAGGCGGCGCACCGGCCGAGCGAGATCGTCTCGGCCGCCGGGCTGGCGGTGACGGCCGTGCTGACGCCGGCCTTCGGGGCGTACTTCGCGGCGGTTCCGCTGGCCTTCCTCATCGCGTTCGTCTGCGCCGATCCGAAGATGGTGAGTTTCGTCCGGCGCCACGCGGGCGCGCGTTTCCTGCCCGCCTACCTCGCGATCCACTTCGTCATCAACTGCACGATCGCGACGGCCGCGGCGTACGGAGTCCTGCGGTGGGTCTTCGACCGCCGGTTCAGGCGGCTCTACGAGCGGACGAGCTGACGTCGGCGCCCGATCCGATCCCGGAAGGAGGAACGCCATGAGAACGGGCCGTTTCGTCCGGGCCGCCGCCCCGGTCGCCGCCCTTCTCCTGGGCACGGCCGCCTGCGGCGGACCGGAACCGGCCGCGACCGGCGAGAAGTCCAGCGTCGTGCTCTGGACCGAGGCGGGCGAACACGAGGACCTCTTCAGCGGCTCGCTGACCCGGTTCAACGCGGCACAGTCCGCATCCGTCGTCACCGCGCGGATGTACGAGAACGACCGGCTCAAGAAGAAACTGCGCGACGACATCGACGACGACGGCCCGGACGTCTTCTACAACTGGGGCGGCGCGTCGCTGAAATCGCTGGTCGACAAAGGGCTGGTCGAAGACCTCACCGACGAGCTGGCGGCGAACCCCGGCTGGCGGGAGAAATACCTGCCGTCGACGCTGGCCCCGGTCACCTTCGACGGCCGGGTGTACGGCGTGCCCGCGCTCAGCATGCAGCCCGTCGTCTTCTTCTACAACAAGAACGCCTTCGAACGGATCGGCGCGAAGCCTCCGACGACCCTGGACGAGCTCTTCGCACTGATCCCCCGTTTCCGCAAGAGCGGGATCACCCCCATCGCGCTGGCCGGCAAACAGCCCTGGACGGAGCTCACCTGGCTGGAGTACCTGGTCGACCGGATCGGCGGCCCCGAGGTCTTCCGGCGGATCGCCGACGGAGACCGCACCGGATGGCGGCACCCCGCCGTGCTCCGGGCGGCCCAGCTCATCCGGAAACTGGTCGACGCGGGCGCGTTCAACCGGGACTACGCGGAGATCGCCTACGACAACGGCGAGTCGTTGACCCTCCTGCACACCGGCACGGCGGCCATGGAGCTCATGGGCACCTGGGAGTACATCTCGCTGCTCGACCAGGCGCCGGACTTCGTCGCCGGCGACGAACTCGGCTGGTTCGCCTTTCCCGCGGTTCCGGGCGGCGAAGGCGACCCGCGCAACATCGTCGGCAATCCGAACAACTTCTACTCCGTGCGCGCGGGATCGCCGCACAAGAAGATCTCCGTCGAATATCTCAGGACCCTCGCGTCCGACCAGCGTTATCAGGACTGGCTGATCGAACACGGAGAGGTCCCACCGGTCAAAGGCGTCGCCGGCCGGCTGGCCGGCAGCGAATACCCGGACTGGCTCGACTTCGTCTACACCACGTGCCTGCGGGCGCCCCATTTCCAGCTCTCCTGGGACCAGGCGATTCCGCCGAAACAGGCGGAGCGGATGCTCGAAAATCTGGCCCGGCTCTTCGAGAAGGAGATATCACCCGCTCAGTTCACCACCGTCATGAGCAAATGACCCACGACCACGACAAAGGAGAGATCATGCGGTTGGCGCGAGACGGCAGGACGCGACGCGCCGTCGTGACCGGCGGGGCCGGCTTCCTCGGCTCCCACCTGTGCGAACGGCTGCTGCGCGACGGATACGAGGTCGTCTGCCTCGACAACTACAGTTCCGGAGACGCGCGGAACCTGCGGGACCTGGAAGGGCACGCGGGATTCCAGATGCGCACGTGCGACATCTCGACGCACCTGGCCGTGCCGGGGCGCGTCGACCTGGTCGTCCACATGGCGGCGCTGGCCAGCCCGGTCGACTACCTGGCCTGGCCGATGGAGTCCCTCCAGGTCGGCTCGATCGGGACGCTGCGCGTCCTGGAGTTCGCCCGGGAGAAGCAGGCGCGGCTGGTCCTGGCCTCGACCAGCGAGGTGTACGGGGACCCCGCCGTCCACCCCCAGACCGAGGACTACTGGGGGAACGTCAACCCGATCGGCCCCCGCGCGGTCTACGACGAGGCCAAGAGGTTCGGGGAGGCGGCCGCCGCCGCCTACCGGCGGCTCCATGACACCGACGTCGGGATCATCCGGATCTTCAACACCTACGGTCCGCGGATGCGGACGAACGACGGCCGGATCGTGCCCAGCTTCACCAGCCAGGCGCTGGCCGACCGCCCGATCACCGTCCACGGCGACGGCCGCCAGACCCGGTCGCTGTGCTACGTGGACGACCTGATCGAAGGCATCGTCCGCATGTGCCACACCGACCACCCCGGACCGATCAACCTCGGCAACCCCGAGGAGATGACCGTGGTGGAGATCGCGGAACTGATCAAGGAGATCGCCGGCTCGTCGTCGCCGCTCGTGCACGGCGCGCCCATGACCGACGACCCGTCGCGCAGGTGCCCCGACATCTCCCTGGCGCAGGCCGTTCTCGGGTGGCGCCCGACCTTCACCGCGCGGGCGGGACTGGAGCGGACCGTCGACTGGTTCCGCGACCGGCACCACGCCGGCTCGCGCGTGCGGGACCTGGTCAGGCCCGGCGTCCGCGACTGACACGTCCGCTCCACGACCGGCGCGTCCACCCGACCCGTCCACCCGACCCGCCACGACTGATCCCTTCCACGGCCGGCCGTGCCACGCCGCCGCGCGGCGTGGCACGGGCCACCGGGCACACCCCCCACAGAACCGAGGAACTGCAATGCGAGTAACTGTCATCGGCACCGGATATCTCGGGGCGACGCACGCGGCCTGCATGGCCGAGCTGGGCGCGGAGGTGCTCGGCGTCGACATCGACCCCGACCGGATCACCGCCCTGTCCGAGGCGCGCGTCCCCTTCTACGAGCCGGGGCTGGACGAGATGATCCGCCGGCACGTCGGCAGCGGGCGGCTGTCCTTCACCACGTCCCTGCGGCGCGCCGCCGAGTTCGGCGACGTCCATTTCCTCTGCGTCGGCACCCCGCAGCGGCCGGACAGCGGATCGGCCGACCTGAGCTACCTGTTCTCGGCGATCGACGGGCTGGCGCCGTACCTGCGCCGCACGTCCCTCATCATCGGCAAGTCGACCGTCCCCGTGGGGACGGCGGCGCGGCTGACCGAACGGCTCAGGCGGCAGTGCGGCCCCGACGTCCCGGTCGAGGTGGCGTGGAACCCGGAGTTCCTGCAGGAGGGCACCGCGGTCGAGAACACGCTGGACCCCGACCGGCTCGTCTTCGGGGTGAGCTCGGACTTCGCCGAGCAGGTGCTCCGCGACCTGTACGCCGACCTCATCGCCCGCGGCGTTCCGGTCGTCGTCACCGACATCCCCACCTCGGAGCTGATCAAGTCCTCGGCCAACGCGTTCCTGGCGACGAAGGTCTCGTTCATCAACGCCGTCGCCGAGGTGTGCGAGGCGGCCGGCGCGGACGTGCGCAAGCTCGCCGAGGCGCTGTCGCTCGACCCGCGCATCGGGCACACCTACCTGCGGCCGGGGATCGGTTTCGGCGGCGGTTGCCTCCCCAAGGACCTGCGGGCGCTCCGGGCCCGGGCGGACGAGCTCGGCGTCGGGCACGCGCTGCGCTTCCTGGGCGAGGTGGACGACATCAACCTGCGCGCGCGGGAACGGGTGATCGAGCTGGCCCGCGAGGAGTGCGGCGGATCCCTGGCCGGCCGGCGGGTCTGCGTGCTCGGCGCGGCGTTCAAGCCGAACTCCGACGACATCCGCGACTCGCCCGCGCTGGCCGTGGCGGCGGCGCTGCGCGAACTCGGCAGCGAGGTCAGCGTCTACGACCCGAAGGCCGCCGACAACGCGCGCAAGCAGTTCCCCGATCTGGACTACGCCCTGTCCGCCGCCGACGCGGCCCAGGGCGCGGCGGTCGTACTGCACCTGACGGAATGGGCGGAGTTCGGTGAGCTGGATCCGGCCGCGATCGGCGAGGTCGTGGCCGAACGGCGGATCATCGACGGCCGGAACACCCTCGACGGGGATCGCTGGCGCGCCGCGGGATGGCGGTACCGCGCGCTCGGGCGCAACGTGCCGCAGCGGCTGCCCGCGCGGCTGCTGCCGAGCCGGCTGCCCGCGGCCTGACCCGATCGTCCGGCCTGGTCCGGCCTGGTCCGGCCTGGTCCGCCGCCGGCCTCGGGTGGGAGGCCGGCGGCGGACCGATGACCCGAAAGCGGAGGTGAGCATTCATGTCGTCCCCCAACCCCCTCGTCACCGTCATCGTGCCCAACTACAACTACGCGGCGACGCTCGGCCGCTGCCTGGAGGCGATCCAGGCGCAGACCTATTCGCCGCTGGAGATCCTGGTCGCCGACGACTGCAGCACCGACGATTCCGTCGCCGTGGCGGAGTCGATGGGCGTCACCGTGATCAGCACGCGGCGCAACGCCGGGCAGGCGGTCGCCCGCAACCTGGGGGCCGCCCACGCCCGCGGCGAGATCCTGTTCTTCGTCGACTCCGACCTGGTGATCGAGCCCGATGCGGTGGCCAACGCGGTCAAGGTCCTCAACGCCGACCCGAAGGTCGGCGCCATCTGCGGCATCGAGGACCCGGTCCCGCTGATCAGAGACAAGATGATCAAGGAGTACCGCGCCCTCCAGTACCACTACTGGTCGCTCACGCCCAACGGGATCGTGTCGTTCCTGTTCTCCGCGATGTTCGCCATCCGCGCGGACGTCTTCGCGGAGGTGGGGCCGTTCGACCCGCGGCTGCGCTGGTCGGAGGAGGTCGAGTTCGGGCACCGGCTCTCCCGGAACTACCAGATCCGCCTCACCGCGGACCTGCGCGGCCGGCACGACCCCGACGACTCGCTGCGCGGGCTGCTGCGCAAGCTGTTCCACCGGGGCCGGGTGCGCGTGCCGCTGTACGCGCGCAAGAAGGAGTTCGCCCAGGGATTCGAGACGGCGTCGCGCGTGTGGAGCAGCGTCGCCGCGTTCCTCGCCGTCCCCTCGGTGGCACTGCCGGTCGTCTTCGGCTGGCCATGGGCACTGGCTCCGGTGCTCCTGCTGGCCATTTCCGTCGCCGCGGACGCGGGCATGTACAGGTTCGTACTCGCGGAGCGCGGTGCGCTGTTCCTGGCCTACTACACGGCGGTGCATTTCCTGGTGAATCTCACCATCTCCGCCGCCGCCATCGCCGGACTGGCCCAATGGGCGACGTCCAGAAAGTTCCGGCGGATGTACGACGACCCGCCCAGGCCGCTCACCCGGCCCACGCTGCTGCCGGAACATCCGTAGAACCCCCGCGGCAGGAAAGCGCGAGACGGTCGTCGGCTCGCGCTTTCCTGCGCCTTCCCAGGCGACGAACTGTCACCATCGACACACCCTGGGTCAACGACTCCGACGACAGTGAAAACCCATGCAACTCCCTAGAAAAGCTCTCAGTCACCACGTACGATCGCCCCGGCTGGCGCAATTGGCGGGTGACCGCCGACCAGCCTCCACGGGGAGTAGCGGTGGCGCGACTCAATGTTCTCCCGGCCGGTCGCCGGAAGTTCTGGAGGGACGACGACACATGAGCGGGCCTGTGCCATTCGCGCGGTCATTGGGGAAGTCCGGCATCAAGATCAGCCCGATGGGCTTCGGCTGCTGGGCGATCGGCGGGAATTTCCGCTTCGACGGCAAGCCGGACGGATGGGGCCTGGTCGACGACCGCGAGTCGGTCAGAGCCATCCACCACGCCCTGGACGTGGGCGTCAATTTCTTCGACACGGCCGACGCCTATGGCGCGGGCCACAGCGAGACCGTCCTGGGCGACGCGCTCAAGGGCCGGCGCGACCGGGCCGTGATCTCCACCAAGTTCGGATTCAGGTACGACTCCGCGACCAAAGAGGTCGCGGGCACCGACACGTCGCCCGCCTATGCCCGGCGGGCGTGCGAAGCCTCCCTGCGCCGGCTCGGCACCGACTACATCGATCTCTACCTGCTGCACGTCGGGTCGGTACCGCAGCCGGTGGCGGAGGACCTCGCCGACGCCCTGGACGACCTGTGCCGAGAGGGTCTCATCCGGTCGTACGGCTGGAGCACGTGGGACCCCGACTGCGCGCGCCTGTTCGCGACCCGGCCCAACTGCGCGGCGGTCGAGCACACCCTGAACGTCTTCGACGACGCTCCGGCCATGCTCGACGTCTGCCGCCGGCACGACCTGGCCAGCATCAACATCAGTCCGCTCGCCATGGGCATGCTGACCGGCAAGTTCACCGCCGATTCACGGCTGCCGGCGGACGATGTGCGCGGCGCCGGCCACGAGTGGGTGACGTACTTCGACGGCGGCCGGCCCGAGAACACGTATCTCGAACGGCTGGACGCGATACGCGAGATCCTGACCAGCGATGGCCGCACTCTCGCCCAGGGGGCGCTGGCCTGGATCTGGGCGCGCGGCGAGCAGACCGTCCCGATCCCGGGATTCAAGAGCGTCCGGCAGGCCGAGGAGAACGCCGGAGCGCTGGAGCACGGGCCGCTCACGCCCCGGCAAATGGCGGAGATCGAGGAGTTGCTGGAGCGGGCACCGGCGGACGCCGGGAGCTAGCCGCGTTCCGGCCGACCTGAATTCACCACCCCCCGGTAACTATCGTTTCGAAAATGTCCGAAAGTTAACCCGGACGCAATGCTCGTCAGGTATCCAGAGTTGGCCATTCGGGTAGACTACCGACTTTCCCGACAACGAGCTCCAACAGCGGACGATCTCGAAAGGGCGGGGGATGGAATTTCAGCTGCTTGGCCCGGTTGAGGTCGTTGTCGACGGAAAGCCCTTTGGCCTGCCCGCGCCTCGACAGGAGATCGTCCTGACGATGTTGCTGCTGGAAGCGAATCGTGTGGTGCCGGTCAGCAGGCTGGTCGACGCGCTGTGGAACGAGACACCGCCCGCGACCGCAAAAAGCCAGGTGCACATCAGCGTGTCGGCATTGCGGCGCCTGCTCGGCCGTTCCGGTGCGCAGCTCATCGAAACGCGTTCGCCCGGCTACGTGCTCCGCACACCCGACGACGCGGTCGATCTGAAACGTTTCGAGGACCTCGCGGCCAAGGGCGCGGCCGCGGCCGCCGAGCAACGGCTGCAGGAGGCGACCCGCCACTATCGAGCCGCCCTGGCATTGTGGCGGGGGCCGGCCATGGCGGGCATTGAAAGCCGGGTCATCCGCGTGTACGCCACCCGGTGGGACGAGACCCGGCTCACCGTGCTGGAGGACTGCCTCGACCTGGAACTCCAGCTCGGCAGGCATCGCGAGATCATCGGCGAGCTGAGTGAGCTCGTCGCCGAGCATCCGCTGCGCGAACGGCTCCGCGCGCAGATGATGCTCGCCCTCTACCGGTCCGGCCGGCAGGCCGACGCGCTCGACGTCTTCCGGGCCGGCCGGGAGATCCTCCAACAGGAACTCGGCCTCGATCCGGGCAAGGAGCTGCGCCGTCTCGAAAGCGCGATCCTGGCGAGCGACCGGTCCCTGGACCTTCCCGGCGGCGTGGTGCGGGGTGCGGCGCAGGAATGGCTGGCCGCAACTCCCGCACCGCACCAGCTGCCGGCGGCCACCGCCGACTTCACCGGGCGGGACCAGCTGATCGAGCAGGTGCTGGCCCTGCTGTCCCCGGACGGGGCCGACGACAGGGCCAGGCGCGTGCCGGTCGTCGTCCTCACCGGCAAGGGCGGGGTCGGCAAGACGGCGCTCGCGTTGATCGCGGCGCACCAGCTTCAGGACCGCTACCCGGACGGCCAGCTGTTCACCCAGATGCGCAACGGGGGCGAGCAGCCGGAAAGCTCGGGCTGGCTGCTGGAACGGTTTCTGCGGTCCTTCGGCATCGCGCCCGCCGCGCTGCCCGCCGAGGTGGCGGACCAGGCCGCCCTCTACCGCAGCTGGCTGGCCGAACGCCGGGTGCTGATCGTCATCGACGACGCGTCCAGCGTGAACCAGGTGATCCCGCTGCTGCCGGGGTCGGCGCAGTGCGCGGTGATCGTCACCTCGCGGAACCGGCTCGCCGGGCTGGAGGGCGCCTCCCAGCTGGAGGTCGGGGCGCTCGACGAGCCGTCGGGAATGGCCCTCGTGGCGCGGTTGATCGGCCGGGAACGGGCGGACGCCGAAGAGGACGCCGTACGCGCCCTGGTCGAACTCTGCGACAACCTGCCGCTGGCGCTGCGCATCGCGGCGGCCAAGCTCGCCGCTCGACCGCACTGGCGGATCAGCCGCCTGGTCCGCCGCCTGGAGGACGAAAGACGGCGGCTGGACGAGCTGGATCTCGACGGCATCAGCGTCCGGGCCACCATCTCCTTCTCCTTCGAGAGCCTCGCCGCGGACGCCCGCCGACTGCTCATGCTGCTGAGCCTGCTCGGGCCGGTCGACTTCGCGTCCTGGGTGGGCGCGCCGCTGCTGGACTGCGAGGTCGACGTCGCCGAGGACACGCTCGAGACGCTGGTGGAGGCCCACCTGGTGGAGGTCCGGATAGAAGAGGACGGACCGCTGCGCTACCAGCTGCACGACCTCGTCCGCATCTACGCGGTGGAGCGGCTGGTCGACGAGGAGCCGACCGAGGCGCGCGGCGCCGCACTGCGCAGGCTGCTCGGCTGCTGGCTGTTCCTCACCGCCGAGGCGCATCGCCGCGAGTACGGCGGCGACTTCAGCGTCCTGCACGGGGACGGCGAGCGCTGGCCCCTCCCCGAAGCCACCACCGACGATCTGCTGAAGGACCCGCTCGGCTGGTTCCGAAGCGAGCACAACGCACTGGTCGCGGCCGTGCTCCAGGCCGGTCAGGCGGGTCTGGACGAGGTCTGCTGGGACCTGGCGATGACCTCGGTGACGTTGTTCGAATCCGGTTCGTACGTCGACGACTGGCGGCAGAGCCACGAACGGGCGCTCGCGGTCGTCCGCGCCGCGGGCAACCGTCGCGGCGAGGCGGCGATGCTCTACTCCCTCGGCACGGTCGCGCTCACCGGGCGGGTGCACGACGCGGCACGCGAGTTCGGGCGCGCGCTGGAGCTGTTCGAGAGCCTCGACGACGTCCATGGCCGGGCGCTGGCGCAGGGCGGCCTGGCGGTGGTCGACCGTCTGGGCGGCATGTACGGTCCGGCACTGACCCGTTACCAGACGGCGCTGGCCGACTTCCAGCGGGTCGGCGACCTCATCGGCGAGGCGCACATGCTGCGGGACATGGCGCAGATCCATATCGACTGGCGGCATTTCGACATCGCCGAGCGGTTTCTCGGCCAGGCCTACGAGGTCTGCCGGAAGCTCGGCGCGCGCCGGGTCACCGCGCAGATCGAGTACGAGCTGGCCGAGCTCTCCCTGCACCGGGGCCACCTGGACAAGGCGGAGGAGACGTTCGGCTCGGTCTGGAAGATCGCCGGGCAGGGCGGTGACATCGTCGGCCAGGCGTACGCGCTGCTCGGCCTGGGTGTCGTCCGGTCCAGGCAGGGACTGCACGGGCAGGCCGAGGCCGATCTCGAGGACGCCGTGAACCTGGCCGACGACACCGGCGATCTGCTTCTTCGCGGGCGGGCGCTGCTGGCGCTGGCGGAGATCGACTTCGATCGCGACAAGGTCGATCACGCCATGCGGAGACTCAACGAGGCGCTCGGCGCACTGAGCGATCTCGGCTCGGCCGCGGTGTGGCGTGCCCGGGTCCTGGAAATGGTCGGGCGCCTGCACGAACATGAGGGGCGCACCGATGCCGCCGAACAGGCATGGCGAGCGGCCGCGAGTCTGGCGGGCGACGCGGACCCCACGCTCGCCGGGCAACTCTCCACGGCGCTGTCCAGGGTCGCCGGCCACGTCCAGGAGTGACCGACCGGGCTTGAGCCTCCGGGGCGCTGGGTTACGGAAACGGTGCCCGCGAGCGGTGCGTGACGCGCCGCCGAACGCCCGCGGCCGGGCCTGTTCTCGATACACGGGCCGGTTGGGCCGTTCCACAGCTCGACCGGCGTCGTGGAACGGCCCAGTCGGCCGTCGTCAACATCAAGGCCGGAAATCGGACGGTCAGATCAGCCCCACGGGGGGCCGCCGGGTGCCGCGCCCCGGAACGGAGCATCGGCCGGCGGCGCGATGACGGCGCACGGGGAACCGTTCGTGTCCGGGTGCGCCTCGGCAACGACGTTCAGCAAGATTTGCGCGTCACCGCGCGCGCACATCGCCACATAGGTGCCGGCATTCCAGTGCTTCACGGCGCAACTCACTGCCAACCTCCACATTGACCAATTCGTGAGTTCGTCTAGCAGTACTAAACAAGGCCGGGCGCATCCCGTCGCTATCGCAGCCCTATCGGGCGGCCATACCGGAAGCGACAGGATCAGGATTGTTCGGCGATAGCGCCGCGATAGCGGCGGCTGGGAACATTTATCCCCCAACAGCCTTCTGCAGCACCATTGTCAGCTGCCGCAGAACCCGAGCGAAGGCGAGCGCCCCATGATTGAACGCCGACCGTGTACGCCCGTGCCCCCGGCTGTCCGGCTCGCCACAGCCTGAGCGGACGGATGGGGCCATGAGCATCCTGGTGAGCGTTGTCGACAGCATGCACGGCCGGCCCGCGGAAGGCGTCGCCGTGCAGCTCGGGAGCCAGATCGAGGGAGAGTGGCAGGAGATCGCCAAGGGGCACACCGACGAGGAGGGCGAGTTCGGTGCCCCGAGCGGCGAACTGTTCCTGGCGCGTGGGGTCCATCGGCTGGAACTCGACATCGACGGGTACTACACGACGCTGGGCCTGGCGCCTTTCTACCCGAGGGTCACCATCGATTTCCGGGTGTCGGATCCCGGCGAACGGCACCACATCCCCGTGGTGATAACACCGTTCGCCTGCGCGACCTACCGGGCGAGATGAGCCACCTGGCGCGCGCACGGACGGGCGCGGACGCCGCGAGCCCGCCGCATCCGCGCCACCGTCGCCGCCCCGTGGCGCGGTGCTTGTCGGCGACGGTCGTCTGACCGTGGTACCGGGCCGAACTGACCGCCGGCGGCGTCCAGCATGCCCGGCAGGGGCCGCCGGTCGTCGGCCTTGGCGCCGGTCGGCGCGAAGGTCACCGGCAGCCCGCCCGGCAGGTGCCGCCGCAGCCTCCGGAAGAACCGCGAAGGCGACACGCGGCAACCGTCCTCGGCCCCGCCCGCCGGCGCAGACCGGCGGGCGAGGCTCACACGACCGGCCGCAGGTCGGGTCCGCCACCCCCACGGCTCCCAATGGCTGAGGCGGCGGTGCGGGGCCGCGGACGAGCTCCTCGGGGCGCTGGGGCAGGGGTTATTGGCCGTAGAGCCAGTCGACGTAGCTGTAGTCGCGGGGGTCGCGCTGGCGGAACAGTTCGTTGCGCAGCAGCCTGCCGATGCCGTCCACGTGCCAGATGTCGCCCCAGACGCGGGCCGTGCTCTGGACGCGGGCGGTGCGCTCGGTGCGTTCGGCCTCGTAGCGCTTGGTCGCAGCGGCCCAGTCGGGCTCTCCGGCGTCGCCGAGCTGGGTGGCCAGGCAGTGCGCGTCCTCCATGGCCTGGCAGGCGCCCTGGGCGAGGTACTGCAGCATGGGGTGCGCGGCGTCGCCGGTGAGGGCGAAACGGTCGGCGGTCCAGGTGGGGATCGGCAGCCTGTCGTACATGGGCCAGCGGCGGTCCCGCCACAGGGCGGCCAGGGCCTTGCGGACGTCCTCGCACGCCCCGGCGAACGCCGTTTCGAGTTCCTCTGGGCCGCCCCAGTCCTCCTCGCCTCGCTCGTAGGCGGGGGACTTGAAGACCGCCACGGTGTTGAGCATCTCGCCCCGCCGCAGCGGGTACCGCACCAGGTGGCAGCCGGGGCCGACGTAGCAGACGACGTCCTGCAAGCCGCCGGCGTCCATGTCGAGGTCCGCCATCGGGAACGCACCCCGGTAGGCCACGTACCCCGAGCAGATCGGCTCGTCGTCGCTGAGCTCGGCTCGCAGGGTGGAGCGCAGCCCGTCCGCGCCGACGACCAGGGCGCCCTGGTAGTCGCCCAAGTTGCTGTGGACGGTGGCGCCGTCCGGACCGGTGACGACGTCCCGTACCTGGCAGTTGGGGACCAGCGCCACGCCGGCCCGTTCGCAGGCGCGCACCAGGATCGCCAGCAGGTCGCTGCGGTGGATGACGACGTAGGGGCCGCCGTAGCGGCGCACGAATTCGTCGTCGAGGTCCAGGTGGGTCAGCTCGCCGCCGTCCAGGGCGTCCCTGAACAGCAGCCGCCGGGGGGTGACGCCGGCCTCCAGGACCTCGTCGAGCAGGCCCCACTCCCGCAGGATCCGGGTGGCGTTCGGCGCCATCTGCAGGCCGGCGCCGACCTCGGCGAACTCGGGCGCGCGTTCCAGGACGCGGACCGAGTGCCCGGCGGTGGCCAGCGCGTAGGCGGTGGAGAGCCCGCCGATGCCGCCTCCCACCACCACGACGTCGGCAGGGTCAGGTGCGGTGTTCATCGTTGCGTTCCTCGTGCGTGACGTTCAGGGACGTGCTGGGGGTGCTGGGCGTGCTGAGCCGTTCTTGGGACGGGCGTTCACAGCCAGGGGCCGAGCGTGGGCGCCTTGGGGCTGCGTCCGGTCAGCCAGGCGGCCAGGGCGGCGGCGTCCCCCCGAGTGGCGTGCCTGGACGCGGCCTCGGCGGCCAGCGCGGCGTTGAAGCCCTCGGGCAGGTCGGCGAAGGCCACGCCGTCGCCGAGATCGACGGCGTGCACGTTCACCTCCCGGGCCCGCATCCACGGGATCTCCTCGGCGGGGACGGTACGGCCCTGGGCGGTCACCACGGGACTGCGCCAGGCGTCCTCGGGGAGGGCGTCCATGTCCTCGGCCAGGGCGCGCGCCGACCGGTGGACCAGCGTGCGCAGCTCGCCGGCGGGCAGCGCCGCCAAGGCCTCGATCTCCTCCGCCCGCTGCCGCGGACCGGCGTACATGCGGTTCTCGACGCCGGTCGCGGCCCAGTCCAGCAGCCGCCGCAGGGCTTCGGCGTTGCCGTGGACGTGGGCGACGACGTGCCGCCGCGTCCAGCCGTCCAACGCGGTCGGCGCGGCCAGTTCCTCGTCGGTGAGCCGGTCGACGGCGCCCAGGAACAGCTCGGTGCCCCGGTCCATCCAGGTGCGAGCGTCCGTCCGGGATCGCGCGCTCATGCCGTCCTCGCCGTGTTCTCCAGGCGGCCGATGCCCTCGATCTCGGTCACCACGGTCGCGCCGTCCGTCAGGTAGCGGGGCGGCTTGCGGGCGTGGCCGACCCCGCCGGGCGTGCCCGTCGCGATGACGTCGCCGGGCCGCAGGGTGATGATCGTGGACGCGTAGCGCACCAGGGTGACCGGGTCGAACACCAGGTCGGAGGTGTTGGCCTTCTGCATCACCTCGCCGTCGACCCGGCAGCCGAGCGACAGCGCGGGACGGACGCCGCCGGGCAGCTCGTCCGGCGTGACCATGACGGGGCCGAGTGGCGTGGAGGAGTCGAACGTCTTGCCCTGCAGCCACTCCTTCGTGCGGAACTGCCAGTCCCGCATGGACACGTCGTTCATGATCGTGAACCCGGCGATGGCCCGTTCGGCCTCCTCCTCGGTGGCCCGCCGGACGGTGCGTCCGATCACCACCGTCAGCTCGGCCTCCCAGTCCACGGCCGACGACTCGGGCGGCAGCAGGATGTCGTCGCGGGCGCCGATCAGCGCGTCGGCGAACTTGGCGAACAGCGTGGGGTGCTCGGGCAGGTCCCGGCCCATCTCCAGGATGTGGGGACGGTAGTTCAGCCCCACGCAGAGAATCTTGCCCGGCCGCGGTACGACGGGCGCGAACACGGCCTCCGCCACCGGACGCGCCTGCCCCCGGGCGGACGCCGCGACGTCGGCCCAGTCGTCGCGGGCGAGCAGGGCGCCCACGTCGGGGGCGTCCAGCAGGACATGCCCGTCATCGGTGAGCCGGGCGGCGCGGGTTCCCTCGTCGGTGCGGACGGTCGCGAGCTTCACTGGGCGGTCTCCTTGTACTGGACGCGGTGCTGGTGCAGCCGTTCGAAGATGGGGGCGTCGCTGAACCGGAACAGGTCGAGCCCGCCCTCGGTGGCCAGCGTCAGCGGTTGCCACGACGGCACCACGAACAGGTCGCCGCGCTGGACGCTCCAGCTCTGCCGGCCCACCGTGACCTGGCCGGTGCCGTCGAACACCTGGAAGACGGACGAGCCGACCTCCTGGCGCGGCGCGGTGGCGGTGTCGGGCGCCAGCCGGTGGAACTCGGCCCGCACGGTCGCCATCACGTCGCCACCGGTCGTGGGGTTGGTGTAGCGGACGGCGGCGTGCCCCGGCTCCACCGTGGCGCGGTGCCCCTCGGCCTCCAGCGCGAGCTGCTCGGCGAGCGCGCGGTCGGTGTACTCCCACCGGTAGGCCAGCAGGGGCGTCGCCGGTGTCGGCTCCAGGTGCGTCAGCGGCCGCAGCCCCGGATGCCCCCACAGCCGTTCCGAACGGGACCGCTGGGGCGTCTCGCGGGTCTCGACCTCGTCGGGGCCGAACTCGAAGAACGTGGACTCGACCAGGTGCTGGAACGGGATGTCCAGCCCGTCGATCCAGGCCATCGGCGCGTCGGTGTCGTTGTGGTGGCCGTGCCAGTGCCATCCCGCCTGCGGCAGGAAGTCACCGCGGCGCATCGCCACCGGGTCGCCGTCCACCACCGTCCACACTCCCTCGCCCTCCACGACGAAGCGGAAGGCGTTCTGGGTGTGCCGGTGGACGGGCGCGTCCTCTCCCGGGTTGAGGTACTGGATCGCGGCCCACAGCGTGGGGGTGGCGAACGGCCGTCCCCCCAGCCCCGGATTGGCCAGCGCGATCGCGCGCCGCTCGCCGCCCCGCCCGACCGGCACGAGCCGTCCGGCCCGCTCGGCCATGGGCAGCAGCCGATCCCACCGCCACAGGTGCGGCACCGCCTTCGACCTCGGCGCCGGCGGCATGAGATCGCCGATCTCGGTCCACAGCGGCACCAGCAGTTCGGACTCGAACCCCCGGTACAGCTCCTCCAGCTCGGGCGTGCGCCGCGGCTGGTCGTCGGCGTCGGTGGCCACGATGGTCACCGGAGATCCGTCGGTGACGGTCATGGTGGAAGCCTCCTTCGTGGGACGGGAGACGGTGCGCTCGCGAGGGACGCGGACGCCACCTCTCCAACATTCCGCACATTCTGGATGGCGGATAAGCTTTTTCTTCTATGAGGAACAAACCGCCCTACGCGCTCAACTCCGTCGACCACGCGCTGCAACTGGCCGCCCTGCTGCAGCAGGAGGGGCCGCTGCGGGTGACGGACGCGGCCGAGCGCCTGGGCGTGGCGGCCTCCACCGCCCACCGGCTGCTGGCGATGCTGGTCTACCGCGACTTCGCCGAACGGCTGCCCGACCGCCGCTACGGCCCCGGCAAGGTGCTGCGCCCGGCGGAGACCTCCGAGGCGCCCGTCGCCCTGCTGCGCCGCGCCGGCATCCCCGAGATGCGCCGCCTGGTCGACCAGACGCAGGAGTCGGTCAACCTCATGGTCCTGGCCGGGACGGAGGTCCGCTTCGTCGCCACCGTCGAATCCCCGCAGATCCTGCGCGTGGGCGACCGGGAGGGCCGCTGCCTGCCCGCCCACCTGGCCTCGGGCGGCAAGGCCATCCTGTCCGCGCTCCCGTCCGAGGAGCTGGCGGCGTTGTACGAAGGCGTCGACGACGTCGACCTGCCCCGGCTGCGCCGCGAACTGACCCTGGTCCGCAAACGCGGCTTCGCCATCAACCACCAGCTGACCGAAACCGGCCTGACCGCCATCGGCACGGCGATCAAGGACGACCACGGCCGTCCCCTGGCCGGCCTCTCCCTGGCCCTGCCCACCGCACGCTTCGACCGCGACACCCTGCCCACGTGGGTCAACGCCCTGTGCACCGCCGCACACCGGATCGAGGGAGCCCTCGCCGCGCCGCACCGGCTGCACGTGTGACTGCGGGGTTAGAAGTGGGTTTTGGTGATGAGTTTGCGTGAGCGAGTCATTACGATTAGTGACCATCCGAGTGCGGGGTGCGTCGGTTAGGGGGTCTGCGGTGATCACTGCGGATCTGGCGGGACTGCTTGACGGGCATCTGCGTCGCCGGCCGGAGGCGGTGGCCTGCCGAACGGCGGTGGCGGTGACCTATGAGGAACTGGCGCGGTTGGTGGACGACACGGCGGCGGCCCTGAGGCGAACCGGGGTGCGCGCCGGCACGCGCACGGTGGTGCTCGTACCGCCCGGCCCCGACCTGCTGGCCGTGGTGTTCGCCCTGTTGCGGTTGCGCGCGGTGCCCGTCGTGGTCGATCCGGGCCTGCCGCCCGGGCAGTTGCGCTCGTGCCTGGCCGAGGCGGCGCCCGAGGTGTTCATCGGCATCCCCCTCGCCCAGTTCGCCAGGGTGGTGTTCGGCTGGGGGCGCGGCAGCGTCCGCACCAGCATCACCGTCGGGCCGCGGCGGCTGTGGCTGGGCACGAGGCCGCACCGCCCGCGCACGCCGGGCTGCGATCCCGTGTACGAGCCCGGGCGGGCCGACGACATGGCGCTGCTCGCCTACACCTCAGGCTCCACCGGCCCTCCCAAGGGGGTGCCGCTGCGCCGTCGGCACCTGTTGCCGCTGCTGCGGATGCTCAGTGACAGCGCGGCGATCGGACCGGGCACGCGGATGCTGTCGACGTTTCCGCCGTTCGCGATGGCGGCTCCCCTGCTGGGCGCGACGGTCGTGTGCCCCGACATCGATCCGCGGCGGCTGGACAGGGCCAGTCCGGCGGTCCTGGTGGACGACATCCGCCGACACGGGGTGGGGGCGCTGTTCGCCGCGCCGGCGCTGCTCGATCGGCTGGCGCGTTACTGCCGGGCCAGAGAACTCGTCCTGGATTCGCTGAACGTGGTGCTGACGGCGGGAGCACCCCTGTCACCGGCCGCGCTCGACCGCGTACGCGGCTTCCTGAAACCGCAGGCGGTCGCCTACTCGGTGTACGGGGCGACGGAGTGCATGCCGGTCAGCACCATCGGCTGCGGCGAACTCGCCGCCACCGCCGCGGCCACCAACAGCGGCGCCGGGACATGCCTGGGGAGTCCCTTGGAGGACGCCCAGGTCCGTGTCATCGCCGTTTCCGACGAGCCGATCGACCGATGGAGCGACGACCTGCTCGTCGCACCGGGCACCGTCGGCGAGATCACCGTGACATCGCCCGCCGTCAGCGACCCCTACCTGCACCGTCCCGACGCCACCGCGCTGGCCCGCATCGCCGACGGCGACCAGGTGGTGCACCGCATGGGCGACCTGGGAACCATCGACGCGCAGGGACGACTGTGGTTCGCCGGTCGCAAGGCCGAACGCGTCCGCACCGAACACGGCGACTGGTACACCGACCACGTCGAGCCGATCTTCAACACGGTGCCCGGCGTGCACCGCACGGCCCTCGTCGGCGTCGGGGCGGCTCCCGCACAGCGTCCCGTGCTCGTGGTGGAGCCCGACCACGGAACGTCCCGCCGCGAGCGCGCACGCATCCGCGCCGACCTCCTCGCCCTGGCCCAGCAGCAACCGCACACCGCCGGGCTCGACGACGTGCTGTTCCACCGTCGCTTCCCGATGGACGTCCGCCACCACAGCAAAATCCGCAGACACGTCCTGGCCGCCTGGGCCGCCCACCGCCTCAAGGCCAGCGACCGACGGACGCATCCCGACGATCTCACGGGGGATGGTGGGGCGCGGTGAAGGTGCTGGTGACCGGGGGCGGCGGCTTCCTCGGGCAGGCCATCTGCCGGCGGCTGGCCGAACGCGGCGACATCGTCCATTCCCTACAGCGAGGTCACTCGCCGGCGCTGGCCGACTGGGGCGTCGTCCAGCATCTGGGCGACATCCGCGACCGCGCCGCGGTGCAGGCCGCCGTGGAGGGGTGCGACGCGGTCGTCCACTGCGCCGCCAAGGCGGGCGTGGGCGGTCGGCGCCGGGAGTACGAGCAGATCAACGTGTACGGCACCCGCAACGTGCTCAGCTCCTGCATCCGGGTCGGCGCCAGGCTGGTCCACACGTCGTCGCCGAGCGTGGTCCACGACGGACGCGACCTGGAGGGCGTGGACGAATCGGTGCCCTACGCCCGCCGGTTCCTGGCCGCCTATCCCCGCACCAAGGCAGTGGCGGAAGTGCTCGTGCGCGCGGCGGCACGGCGGGTCCCGACGGTGGCGTTGCGGCCGCACCTGATCTGGGGGCCGGGCGACCCGCATTTCCTTCCCCGGCTGGCGGCCCGGCATCGTCGCCTGCGGCTGCTGGGCGCCACCGACAAACTCGTCGACACCGTCTACATCGACAACGCCGCCCACGCGCACCTGCTGGCGCTGGACCGGCTGGGGCCGGGCTCACCGCTGTGCGGACGGGCCTACTTCATCACCCAGGACGAACCCCAGGGCCTGGGCGAATGGACGAACGCGCTGCTGGAAGCCGCCGGCCTCCCCCCGGTGACGCGGCGCCTGCCGAAGCGGCCGGTGGCGGCCGCCGCCTGGCTGACCGAGTGCGCGTACCGCCTGCCGGGAGTGCGGGGCGAGCCGCCGCTGTCCCGCTTCCTGGTCAGCCAGGCCGCCACCGCGCACTGGTTCGACATCTCCGCCGCCCGCCGCGACCTGGGGTACCGGCCCCACGTCAGCACCGCGGAGGGCCTGGCCCGGCTGGCCGCCCACCTCCGTCGATCACCGCTCGGAGCGGGCCGATGACCCGGTACCCCGACTACCCGTTCACCTCGCACCGCTTCCGCCACGCTTCGGGGATACACCAGCACTATCTGGACGAAGGCGACGGCCCTCCCGTGCTGATGGTGCACGGGAACCCGTCATGGAGCTACATGTGGCGGCGCCCGGTCCTGGCCCTGCGCGACCGGTTCCGCTGCGTCGTCCCCGACCACATCGGCATGGGCCTGTCGGACGCTCCCGGCGAAGACCGCTACACCTACACCCTGGCCTCACGCGTCGACGACCTGGACGCCCTCGTCGAGCACCTCATCACCGCCCACGGAGCGCCCGAGACCGGCTGGACGCTGATCATGCACGACTGGGGCGGACCGATCGGCATGGCGTGGGCCGCCCGCCATCCGCACCGCGTCGCCCGCCTGGTCGTGTGCAACACCGCCGCCTTCCCCAACCCCCACGGTGAACGGTTCAGGCCGACGCTGCGGATGCCGTTCTGGCTGCTGCGCGACACACGCGCGGGCGAGCGCCTGTTCCTAAGGCACAACGCCTTCGCCCGCCTGGCCACCAGCCCGCCCTTCGGCGTCCGGCGCCCGATGCCACGAGCCGTCCGCGCCGCCTACCTGGCCCCGACCAGCCGCCCCGGAACACGACGCGCCATCCAGCGATTCGTCCAGGACATTCCGCTGCGCCCCGGCGACCGCGCCTGGCCGCTCCTGCACCAGACCGGTCGCGCCCTCCCCCAGTTCTCCGGCCTCCCCACACTGATCGGCTGGGGCCTGCGCGACCCCGTCCTCGACAAGGCGATCCTGACCGAATGGCGCCGCCGCTTCCCCGAGGCCCGCACCCACGTGTACCGAGACGCCGGCCACTACCTCCTGGAAGACACCGACCAACGCTTCCTCACCGAACTACGCCACTTCCTCCGCCACTGACAAAAACGCACGCAAGTCCCTCGCTGACATGGAAACCGCCCCACGCCGCACCCCCCGCCCACCAGCACAAACACGTACGGAGCCAGGGCCACCGATCGCAACCCCTGCGGAGATGAACCCCCGATTGCGGAGATGCCCCGCACCACACCACACCCATCTCCGCACGCACCTCCGCAGTTCACTGCCATGTTTGCGGAGATGCGCCCGGCGTCGGCACCGTGGTCACCGCCCTGCTGGTGCTGCTGGCCGTGCACGCCGCCCACCGCCACCTGCCACCTCCCACACACCCGACACACCGGCACCGGCCCGGCCGGGCGCGGGTACGAGACGTAAACGGCCGCGCACGCCTGATTCGGCCGACAGTAGTCGTCACCGGAAGACCAACCACGGCCCCCGCGGCAAGGCGCCCGCTCCCCAAAGACCGGCGCCTCGCCGCACTCGACACCACTCACCTGCATCCAGCCTGCCGGTCACCCGGAAGACAACCGCAGACGCCTGCGGCTAGGCTGCCCGCTCACCGACGACCGGCGCCTCGCGGCGCTCGGCCTGCAGCAGTTCCCGGCGCTTGTCGTCCTTGACCCAGGTGAGCGAGCCGGGCTTGCGTGCCTCGGCCGCAAGATGCTTGACGGTGTACCGGCAGACGAGCTCCTTGAGCTTCGCGCCAGGCCGGCCACCGACATACAGCTTTATCGCGGTGTCGTCCTTGGAGGCGAACTGGAAGATGCCGGCGCGTCGGCCCAGGCTGATGCACTGGCCGAAGAACCCCAGGTTGATGGGCACGGGTTGCTCGGCGGCGATCCGGCTGAGCACGGTGTCGGCGGCATGCGCGCCGATCCTCGTCGCGGCCTGGCAGCTCATCCGGAACGGCAGGTCCGACGGTGCCGCAGCGTCTCCGGCCGCGATGATGCGCGCGTCGTCCACGCTGGTCAGCGTCTCGTCGGTGAGCAGACGCCCCAAGGCGTCGGTGCTCAGCCCGCTGCGCCCGGCCAGGTCCGGCACGCCGAATCCGGCGGTCCAGATGGTCACCGCGCTCGGAAGCGTGCGGCCGTCACCGAGCCGCACGGCGTCGCGCGTCACGGCCGTCACCTTCGCGTCGGGACCTTCGAGCACGGTCACACCGAGCTTGGCCAGCCGCCCGGCGACCGAGCGCCGGCCCCGAGGATGCAGGTACGGGCCCAGCACTCCGCCGCAGACCAGGGTCACCCGGCGGCCCTGTTCTGCCAGCTCGGCGGCGGTCTCGATGCCGGTCGGACCGGCTCCGACCACCGTCACCGCGTCCGTCGCGGACGCGGCGCCGACGACCGCCCGCAGCCGCTGCGCCTCCTCCAGGGTGGCGATCGGGTAGGCGAACTCCGCCGCCCCGGGCACCCGCGGATCGGCGCTGCCACTGCCCACCGCGTAGATCAGGTAGTCGTAACCGACCGTGCCACCACCCGCCAACACCACATTGCGTCCGGCCGCGTCGATCCGGGTCACGGTGTCCACCACCAGCCGGACTCTTTCGGCCAGGACCTCCCGGTAGTCGACGACCGCGTCGTGGGACCCGCCCACCAGTTGGTGCAGGCGGATCCGCTCCACGAAGTTCGGACGCGGGTTGATCAGGGTCACCGCCACGTCGTCGCGCTGCGTCAGGCGATTGGCCGCCATGACGCCGGCGTATCCCCCGCCGACCACGACGACTTCAGTGTTCCCGGTCATGGTGTCTCCTCCCGTTCCAAGGGTTCGCCCTCAAGACACCGCCTGCTCGATCCTTGTGACAGTGAGACAGCTCACTCCCCAGCCCCTGCTGAGCTTCGCCCCCCGCAGTTCCCTGATCCCCTCCGCCCATCTCCCGAACGCACCCCAGGCACGCCGCCGCGAGGGCATGGACGCGGACATGCGGATGGCATGCGGCGCACGATGGACGAAGTACCACACGCGGACGAAACGGGGACGGCGCGGCGCAGCACCGCACGTCGCGCACAACTCACGGCGGCACCCAGCACCGACAGACCCGCAGCAAACCGGCTGGGACAGGCAGACACACGCCGCCACGCGTGACCTGAATGCTTCGCCGCGGCATGGATGCGGGCAGGCGGGGGGACGCTCGGCACAGATCGTGCGCCAAGCGGCATGCGCGCCGGGCAGCGGGCGCGGCCAGCGGCTCATGCTGCTCGTTGTGCGTGGCGGGCTGTGGACTTGGCGGGGGTGGGGAGATCCGCGGTGTTGTGCGGGAGTGGGGGTGGCTTGGGTTGTTGCGGAGTTGGGGGGGGTTACCAGCGGGCGATGAGGAGGCCGGCGCTGAAGCCGCTGGCTACGCCGAGGAGGGCCACCAGGTCGCCGCGGCGGAGGCGGCCGGACTGGACGGCCATCGCCAGTTGCACGGGAAGCGTGGCGGCGACCATGTTGCCGTGCTGGGAGATGGTGACGATGACCTTGCCGGTCGGGATTCCCATGGTTTCGCACTGCTTCCACAGAACTGAGAGAGACGCCTGGTGGACGCAGACGACGGCGAAGTCGTCCCAGGTCAGCCCGTGTTCGGCGAGGCCCTTGTGGACGATGGCCGGGTCGATGCTCTTCAGGCCGTGCAGCAGCTTCACCGAGTCGATGGTGAGCGGCCCAAGGCTCGGCAGGCCCGTTGAGAGGTCGTTGGTCATGTCGTGCAGCGGTACGACTGACGCGTCCCAGTCGGCGGACTGGGCGACGAAACGGTGTGCGATCACGCCCGGGGTCGGGCTCGCCTCCAGCAGCAGGGCGGCGCCCGCGTCCGAGACCGTGAAGGCGGCGGCGACGGTGTAGAACTCCGCGGCGTCCTTGAGGGTCCAGGGGGTGACGGCGGTGGGCAGCTCGCCGCAGCAGACGACGATCCGTCCATAGTGTTGGTGGCGGATGAGGGAGTCGGCCACCTCCATGGCGTTCAGAACGCTGTTGCACGCGTTGCGCACGTCGAAGACTGGGCATGAGGCGCCGAGCTTGGCCGCGACGATGTGCCCGGTGGCGGGCTCGATGACGTCGACGCAGACCCCGGCGTAGATGATCAGGCCGATGTCGCCGGGCTGCAGGTCGGCGTCGCGCAGCAGTGATCTGACGGCCCGGACCGCAAGGTCGGACGGCTTGTCGTCGGCCGAGGCGACGTGGCGGCGCCGGACGCCGCTGCCCTCGTAGATCAGTCCGCGCGGCAGTTCCAGGTCGGGGTTGCGCTCGGCGAGCCGGTCTTCCACCTGCGCGGTCGTCAGGGTCGTGTCCGGCAGGTGGGCGGCGACCCCGGCCAGCCGGGTGTACGGCGTGCTGATGACGGGTCCTCCTCGGTCTGGCAGGGATCGCTGCGTGGCCGCTGGTTCGGCATCGACAGGCCTGGTCATGACGGTGCGGCGGAGGTGGACGCCCCGTCATCGCCTTGATCGTCGTCCGCAGGGCGGGGTTCGGGGATCGTCGCCTCTTCCCTTGTCCCAGCGGCCGCGTCGCTCGGCTGCTGGAACGCCTTGTCGAGGGTGGAGTTCGCGCAAGGCCGGGACGACGCGTCAGGCAGCGCGTTCACGGCGGACCGGGCGGGCGCGTCGGCGGATGGCGGCCGCTCTGCAGTGGGGGCGGCGACGCTGGCCTGGGGCGGCGTGCCGGATGGCCCGGTTGCGGGGGGCGTCTGCCGTAAGGCCGTGTCTGGGGTGGGGGTGGGGAGAGGTTGGCGCGAGCTTTCAAACGTCGGCGGCGTGTCGGCGGTTGGTGGAGACATCGCCGTGGTGGTGCTGGGGTGTGGTGGCGTGGTGGATGGTCGTGTTGTGGGGGTTGCCGGGCGTGGGGTGGTATCGGGGATGGCGGGCAGGCCCAAGCGGAGGAGGATGGTCTGGGTGATGCCGTTCACCGTGCCGCCGCTGCGGATGAGTTCCATGGGCGGGATGTCGATGCCGTAGCGCTGCTGGACGGAGGTCAGCAGGTCGGCGGCCATGAGGGAGTCCATGCCGTACTCGTCGAGTTGCGTGTCGGCGGAGATCTGGTCGGCGGGGAGCAGCAGGACGTCCGCCAGTTGCCTGGTGACCTGTTCCGCGATGAAGGCGTGGGCCTGCTCGGGGCTCATCTCGGCCAGGACCTCCAGGTCGCTCTGGCCGGGGGCCTGCTGTTCGCTGCCCGGAGGCAGCACCAGCGACAGCAGCGGGCCGTGCAGGCTCGGCAGGATCTGGCGGAGCCGTCCCCAGTTGCAGCGGCCGACCATGGTGACGTCGCTGCCCTCGGCGAGCATGTCCTCCAGGGCGAGGAGGGCCTGGCCGGGTGGCATGGGCGCGATGCCGAGCTTGGCCAGTGCCTGCCGCTGGGTGCCGACGGCCAGGACGCCGGTGTCGGCCAGCGCCCCCAGGCTGATCGCCACGGCGGGACGGCCGTCGCGGCGCCGGCGCCGGGCCAGGGCCTCCAGGAACAGGTTGGCGGCGACGTAGGGAGCCTGGCGGATGTTGCCCACGGTGGTGATGGACGAGCACAGGACGAACAGGTCCAGGGGCCGGTCGCGGGTCAGTTCGTCCAGCACCATCGCTCCGGCGACCTTGGGGTGCAGGACGGCGGCGAAGCGGGTGTCGTCGAGGTCGGCGAGCAGTTCGTCGTCCAGGTGCATGGCCGCGTGCACGACGCCGCGGAGCGGGTGGCCGTCGGCGTCCAGCTTGTCCAGGATTCCGCGCATGGCGTCGATGTCGGCGGCGTCGGCGGTATGGGCGTGGGCGGTGGCTCCCAGGCGTTCCAGCTCGGTGAGCAGGGCGGGCGCTCCGGGGGTGGCGGCGCCGCGGCGTCCGACGAGTGCCAGGTGACGGGCGCCGTGCCGGGCGAGCCAGCGGGCGATCTCGGCGCCGAAGCCGCTCAGGCCGCCGGTGACCAGGTAGGTGCCGTCCGGGTCGAGGCGTGGCGGGCGGCGCCGTGGTTCGACGCCGGCGGGGGCGTCCGCCGGGTCGCAGGAGATGGTGATCTTGCCGATGTGCCGGGAGTGGCGCATCAGGGCGAACGCGTCCGCGACCCGCGAGGCCGGGTACACGGTGTGCGGCATCGACTCGCCCTCGCCGGACAGCAGGTCGATGTAGCCGGGGTCCACGGCCGCCAGTTCGGGGTCCTTCCACATCAGCGTGCCGACGTCCAGGACGAACAGGGAGATGTTGTCGGCCAGGGCGCGCAGGAGCAGGGGCTTGTTCTCGAAGACGTCGCGTTTGCCCAGTTCGACGAACCGGCCGCCGTGCCGCAGGCTTTCCAGGCCGCGCGTGATGGCCTCCCCCGCGAGGGAGTTCAGGATGACGTCGACGCCGCGGCCGCCGGTCAGGTCACTGATCTGCTCGGCGAAACGCAGGCTGCGCGAGTCCAAAACGTGCTCGACGCCCACGGCGCGCAGGAGGTCGCGCTTGGCCGGGGTCCCGGCGGTGGCGATCACCTGGGCGCCGCGCAGGCGGGCGTAGTGCAGCGCGGCGAACCCGACGCCGCCGGCGCCGCCGTGAACGAGCACGGTCTCGCCCGGCTGGAGGCGGGCCAGCCGCACCAGCGCGTGGTACACGGTGCCGAGGGCCAGCGGGAGGGCGGCCGCCTCGGCGAACGTCATCCGCGGCGGGATGGCGCGGGTCGCCCACGTCTCGGCCACCGCGTGGCTGGTGAATCCGACCGGGCCCGACGCCATGACCCGGTCACCGGGGACGAACTCCGAGACGTCCGGCCCGACGGCGGTGACGATGCCCGCGCACTCCAGGCCCAGTTCGTGGCCGCCGAAGACGGCCTCGATGGCCTCGCTGGGCAGCAGGTTGACCGCGCGCATCACGTCGCGGTAGTTCAGCCCCAGCGCCCGTGTCTCGATCAGCACCTGGCCCGGCCCGGGCTCGGGCATCGGCGTCTGCTCCCACACGAGGGTGGACGACAGGCCGGGTTCGCGGACTTTCAGCCGGTACGCGCCGCCGGCGCGGCGGACGGGCAGACGCTCGCCGATCTTCACCAGCCGCGGCACGAACCGCCCGTTGGGGGTGAGGACGACCTCGTCGTCCTCGCCGGGGTGCAGCAGTTCAGGGGCCAGCCGGGCGGCGTCGCGGGCCGGGTCGCCCGTGGGGTGCAGGGAAAGGCGCCGTACGGCCAGGTGCGGGTGTTCGTTGTCGAGGGTGCGCGCCGTCCCCCAGGTCGCCGCGTCCTCTGGGTGGACGGAGGCGTTGGGCAGGTTCGGTTCCGGTAGCGCTCCGCATGGGCGCGTCACCAGCCACAGGCGGACGTCCCGGTCGTCGGGCAGTTGCTCGGCGGCGAGCGCGATGGCACGCAGCGCCGCGGCGCGACGTGTGATCAGCTCTACGGTGGCGTCCGGGCGCGAATCGGCGGTGCTCCCCAGGGCGAGCACGAAGGTGATGGACGAGGCGTCGGCCGGTACCTGGGCGAGCCAGTGCTGTGGATCGTCCCGGAGCGTGGTTCGGCGGACCTGCGCCCCACGTTCGTCCAGCAGCGCGCCGAGCGCCTCGGTCAGGGCCTGCCCGCCTTCCTCCGCCGCGATGAGCCATGTTCCGGTGGCGTGTTGGACGTGCGGCTCCGGCTCCACGTCGGCAAGGCCGCGCAAGGCCTCCGCGTTTTCGACCGCCGGGGCTTCGCGTGTGGTGCGTGCGGGGGTTCGGGGAGCGGCGGCGAGGAGGACGGAGAAGTCGCTGCGGGCGGGTTCGTGGTCGTCGCCGGTCAGGACGGTGTCGGTGAACCCGGCCTCGGAGAGCAGCCTCGGCCACCGCTCGCGGGGCAGCAGCGGCGAGCGGGGACGGACGTCGCGGTCGGTGGCCGTCCAGAAGTCGGGGAGCAGGCCGAGGAAGGGCAGCAGCGTGGCGGGACGGTGTGGCTCGGCGGCCAGCAGCAGTCCGCCCGGGGACAGGACGCGGGTCAGGCGGCGCAGCGTGGCGGTCAGATCCGCGGCCAGGTGCAGGACGTCGGCGGCCACCACCAGGTCGAAGCCGCCCGGATCGCAGCCCTGCTCGACGGGGTCGCGGTTCAGGTCGAGAGTGCCGACGTCCACGAAGTCATGTCCGGCGGCGCGTTGCCGCAGGCGGGCCAGGGACGCCTCGGCGACGTCGGTGACCAGGTAGCGGGTGCGGTCGGCGGGCAGCACCGGCAGCAGCGTGGCCGTGGTGCCGCCCGTACCGGCGCCGACCTCCAGGACGCGCAGCGGGCGGTCGGCGGGCCACCGCCGGACAATCCGCTCGACCAGCGCGCGGATGATCCGGTTGGTGAACGAGCTGATCGGGCCGATGTCATGGACCTGTTCGAGCAGTTCCTGTCCGCCGCCGCCGGTGAGCACGTCGGCGGCGGTGCAACGGCCGCCGAGCAGTTCGGTGAGGCGCCGTCCCGCACGTACGGTCAGGGCGGTTTGGGCGACGAAGGAGGCGCCCCCGGCGATCAGCTCGCGGTGCAGGCCCGCGACGTCGCGCCGTGGCGGCGGCAGGCGCACGCCGTCGTCGTCGTGGTGCAGCAGGCCGTGGCGTTCCAGCAGCGGTACGGCCATGCGCAGCATGTCGCGGTGGTGCGGCTCCCGGCAGGTCCGCAGCAGGTCGTCCATGGTGAGGGGGCCGGCGCGGCCGCTGGTCAGGGTGGCAAGCGCGTCCGCCAGGGAGTGGGCGAACGTCTCCTCGAGCTTGGACGTGTAGGACGGGTAGTCCAGCTCGTGCCAGGCCGTGCGCAGGGCGGCGATGTCCGCGGCCGCCTCCTCGACGAGTTCGCGGGGGCCGGGCAGCGGCCATGGGGTGACGCCGGGGGCGCCGGTTCGCGGCGCGGCCCGCAGTTCCAGCCGGTAGCGCGCCACGGCGGTGGCCTGGGAGACGGGCACGCGGCGCAACCGGCAGCGTTCGACCTCCACGGCCACGTTGCCTTCGGTGTCGGTGATGGTGAGGTCCCAGCACACCTCGTCGGCGCCGCTGGAACGCTCGCGCACGTACAGGAGCCCCTCGGCCTTGGGCCTCCCCCACACCCGCACCGCGCCTATCGCCGCGGGCATGTAGGCCGTCCCCGAACGCATGCCCTCCACCAGCCACCACACTCCGGCCTGCAACGCGCTGTCGAACAGCACCGGATGCACCTGGTAGGCCTCGTCCCGCTGGGACGGGCAGGAGTAGGCGCCCAGAATCTCGCCGCCGTCCCCACTCCACAGCTCCGTCAGGACCTGGAAGTGGGGGCCCCACTCCATGTGCCCTTCCGCGGCCTTCGCGTAGTAGTCGGCCACGTCGACGTAGACGCCCGTGCGTTCTCGTATCGCGGCGACGTCCAACCGTGGGGGCGTGGGACGCAGCAGGGGCCGCACACGGGCGCGGAAGTTCTCGCGGGGCTGCTGCCACTGCCGGTCTGTGCTGGCCACGGTGAGGACGCCGGTGTCCGTGGACAGGGACGTCTGGACGCACAACAGGTCGGCGTCGGCCGCCATCGGCACCACCATGGCCCGGCTGATGTCGACCCTGTCGACCTCCACCGCCTCGGCCGTCTCCGGCAACGCCGACCGTCCGGCGGCGATCGCCATCTCCACGTACGCGGCGGCGGGCATGACGACCAGCCCGCCGAGGCGATGGTCGGGCACCCACGGCATGACGGACGTCTCGACCTGCCCGTGCCAGGTGGGTTCCAGCACCGGCTGCCGTTCACCGAGGAGCGGATGCCGGACGACTCCGTCGCCGATCCGGCGCGCCCAGGTCTGCGGCCGTCCGATCCAGTGCCGTTCCCGCTGCCAGGGGTAGGCGGGCAGGTCGCGCACCGCGCCGCGCCCGGGGAAGTGGCGGTCCCAGTCCAGCCGTGCCCCCGCCGCGATCAGTTCCGCCGTCACGTGGCGCAGACCGGCCGGACCCGGCTCGTCCCGGCGCAGCGTGCCCACCACGGCCGCGCGCGCCTGGGGCGTCCTGCCTGTGAGGCGTCGCAGATAGGTGCGGAGCACGGGATGCGGGCCCACTTCCACGAGCACGTCGAACCCGTCGTCCAGCACTCGTTGGACGGCGGCGGCGAACCGGACCGGGTGGCGGACGTTGCGCCACCAGTACCCCGCGTCCAGCTCAGGCCCGTTCAGCGGCTCACCCGTCACGGTGGATACCAGCGGGATGCGCGCACGACCGGGCGCGACGCCGTCCAGCCCCTGACGCAACGGTTCCTGGACCTTCTCCATCGCGGAGCTGTGGAACGGGTAGTCGAGATCCAGCTCCCGGAAGAAGACGTCCTGCTCGCCCAGATGCTCACCCAGTCGGCGGAGGGCGTCGGACGGCCCCGCCACCGTGACGTCCCGGTCGGAGTTGACCGCCGCGACCTCCACGCCGGGAAACAGCGGCAGCGTCTGCCGGATCCGCTGCTCCGACAGCCCGACCGCCGCCATCCGCCCCATGCCCCGCGTCGCCGACTGCGCCCGCCCCCGCTCGGCGATGACCTGTGCCGCCTGCCCCAACGTGAGGGCGCCCGCGGTGTAGGCGGCGGCCACCTCCCCCACGCTGTGCCCGAGCACCACGCCCGGACGGACGCCCGCCGCCTGCAGCATCTTCACCACCCCGACCTGCACGGCGAACAGCAGAGGCTGGGCGACCTCCGTCTGCGACAACCGCCACCGCTCCGGCGGCAGTTGCAGCTCCTCCAGCACGGACCAGCCCAGCCGCGGGGTCAACTCGACGTCCACCACCTGGATCGCCGCCCGGAACACTTCGTCGTCCAGCAGGTCGGCCCCCATCCCCGCCCACTGCGACCCATTGCCGGAGAACACGAACGCCACGCGGCCCGTCGCCACCGCCGTCCCCACGGCCGTGGGGAGGCCGCGGGGATCGCCTTGCGGCTCCGCCAGGGCACGCAGCCCTCTGGCTGCCGTCACGGGTGAGGAGGCGAGCACGACGGCGCGATGACGGTGGAGGCCACGGCGGCGGGTCGCGGTGTAGGCGACGTCGTAGAAATCGCGTTCGTCGACCGCGTCCAGGTGCGCGGCCGCCCGGTCGAGTGCGTCACGCAACGCTTCCTGGGTACGGGCGGACACCACGAACGGGAGGTCCCGTGGGGGTTGGGGATGCTGTGGCGGACACTCCTTCGTTACGGGCGGAGGGGCCAGCACCACGTGCGCGTTGGCGCCACCGAACCCGAACGAGTTGATGCCGACGACCGAACGCTCGTCCACCACGGGCAGTCGTATCACCTGCGAGGCGACCCGCAGGTTCAGGCCGTCGAAGTCGATGTCGGGATTGGGCCGCTCGGCGTGCAGCGAGGCCGGGATCGTCCGGTGCCGGAGCACCAGCAGCGCCTTGCACAGGCCCGCCATTCCCGAGGCGGGCTCCAGGTGCCCGAGATTGGACTTCACCGACCCGATCGGCAACGGCTCGCCCGTACGCCGCCGGCCGAGCGCCCCGCCGAGCGCCCGGCATTCGATCGGGTCGCCGACCGGGGTGCCCGTGCCATGCGCCTCCACGTACACGACGTCATCGGGATCGACGCCGGACTCGTCGTACACCTGCCGCAGCAGCGCCTCCTGGGCCTCCGCGCTCGGCATCGCCAGCCCCACGGTGCGGCCGTCGCAGTTGGTGCCCGCCCCGACGATCACCGCGTGGATCCGGTCGCCGTCGGCCAGGGCGTCGGCCAGCCGCTTGAGCACCACCACCCCGCCGCCCTCGGCCCGCACGTACCCGTCGCCGTCGGCGGAGAAGGCCCGGCAGCGCCCGGTCGGCGACAACATCGACGCCTGGCTGAACCCCACATAGGCCCCCGGGCTCAGCAGCACGTTGACGCCGCCGGCCAGCATCATCCGGCCGGTGCCGTCCACCAGCGCCCGATAGGCCCGCTCGACCGCCACCAGCGACGAGGAGCACGCCGTGTCCACGCTCATGCTGGGTCCGCGCAGGTCGAAGAAGTACGACAACCGGTTCGCCGCGATCGACAGCGCGCTTCCGCTCATCGAGTACGGCCCCATGCCGCGCGGTTCCAGAGCCTGCAGCACGCCGTACGCAGGATCGGAGACGCCGACGAACACCCCCGTGTCCGTCCCGGCCAGCCGCTCGGGATCGATGCCCGCGTCGTCCAGCGCCTCCACCGCCATCTCCAGCAGCAACCGCTGCTGCGGGTCCATCGACGCGGCCTCCTTCGGGGAGATGCCGAAGGAGGCGGCGTCGAAACCGCTGACGTCTCCGAGGAAGCCACCCGCCCGGGTGTAGCTGTGGTCCACCCGCGGCCTGCTCTCGTCGACGAACCACTCGGCCTGGAAGCGGTCCGACGGCATCTCCCCCACGAGGTCCGCCTTCTGCTCCAGGGCCGTCCACAGCCCATCCAAGTCGGTGATGCCGCCCGGCAGCCGACACCCGACCCCCACCACGGCCACCGCCTGCCCGGACCGCCTCCGCCCGTCACCCATGCGCCGTCCCTCCCGCCGCGGAACCATCGATCACCACCGACAGCCGTGCTGCCCACCCCCACCCTTGATCACACCAAGTAATCAAGAGATTGCAAACAGTAGGTAAGGCACCTCTGCCGCCTCAGAAGTTCCATGTCGCCTCAGCGGCACATCCACCCCCCGCCGACCGATGGGCAGCGGCACGCGAAGATCGGGGCACAACTGTCGCCCCCCGGCCCCTGCAACCACCGAAGGGCGCCGGCAGTGGCCACCGCCAGCGGTCGGCGACACGTTGGACTCGCATCTGATCGACGCCGGGCACCGGCGAGCGGGCGCGCGGGCGCACCCACCCCCGCACACCAGACGGCCAACAAACACGGCGCAGGCGATGGCGGGGCCGAGTCGTCCGACATGGGCTCTTGGTGTTGCGGCGGCAGTCGTAGACGCGACGTCCGACTCGTCGGCGGCTACGGCCTCTGATTCGAGTTCCACGCCGACTACGTGGCCGGTGTGTCTCGTCTGTGCGCCCCCAAGGGCGCGACAGGTCACGACTCACGCGAATTCAACATCTTGCACGTTCTGTAGTCATATGATTACCAGATCGAACTACTGGCGGGAGATGCTTGTGATCGAGCGTGTAGTCAATGAGCTCGCACCACCCACGGGCGCCACCCCCACGCCCCCGCCACCGCAGGTTCCGAAGAGCTGGGCACGCTGCCGCAGGCGCGAGCACAGCGAGACGACGCGGCTGGTGAGGTCAGTCACGCACCCCCGGCAACTGTGCGGCAGCAGCAAGGCCGGCGACCGCGGGGAACAGATATGACCCGCGGACGGTTCAGCTGGCGGCGTTTCGCCGTGGTGCTGGTGCCTTCCCTGTTGGCCCTCGTCATGCTTGCCGTGGGCATGGCCGACGGAAGCGTACCGGCGTCGTTCGCCGTTTCCGGACGGCAGATGAAGGTGTCGGCCGACGAACTGTCGGGGCAAGGGTTCGGCCTGGCTCCCGCCAATGTGCGTTCGCTTAACGGACGCCCCCATCCGGTGATGATGCTGACGATGCGTTCAGCGCGTATTCGCGGGCTGTGCCAGTCGGCAGGCGTGGACACGCCTCTCGGACGGTACGTCGTCAAGCTCCAGGCGCGCGCCCCTGAGCGTCCGACGCTGGTCGACAACCTGCAGATTTCGGCGACGAACATCGATGCCGACGTGAACTTCCGCGGGCTCGCGGTCAACCAGGACGCCAGTGCGTTGCGGTCGGTGTCAGGGGCAGGCGGCAGACCCGGCGACTACGGATTGGGCGCCCAGTGGTTCACGATCCGGGACGTCAAGGCCGACGCGTGGCTGGTGACAGGGGGTTCCTTCCGAATGGACGGGTTGCGGGCGGCGATCGGCCGTGGCGTCCCAGAGTGCTTCTGAAGGCTGTCGCTGATGCGCGTCCTCTCTCGAACGCGGTCCTGGACGGCACGACGACCGTTCGTCGCGGGTTGCCTGCTGATAGCGGCGGGCATGGAAATCGCGATCGTTCCGGTGGCCGGAACCGGGCTGGTCGTCCATACCGGTGTCGGCGGCCATGCCGCTTTCCTTCTGGGAGCCTTCCTCGCGGCAATGGGCGTGACGTTGTGGTGCGCCCCGGAGCAACGGCTCATCATCGCGGTCCTGGCCGTGACAGCCGCGCTCGCCGCCTTCGTGATGGCGAACCTGGGCGGCTTCCTCCTCGGCTCACTGCTGGCAATCACCGGCGCGTCTTTCGGCTACGCCTGGACAGAACCCCCGCCCACTACCCGGCCGTCAGACGAGGAGGTCGGATAAAGGCCAGGCAGCCGACGCCTGGCGTGACATCTTGCCAAGGCCGTGCAGCGTGCGTGGCTTCCGCGCCACCGGTAAGGCCCGGCCCGGCTGACGTGAAGGTCGTGGCGGGCGTCGAGTCGTCCGGAGCGTCTCCGGCGGCAACGGCCCGGCCGCCGGGCAGTGCTGCGAGCCCTCAGCGATAAGCACCCCGACCATGCGCGGACAGGAAAGGTAGCCGGATGAGCCCATGGCGCACTGCACGCTGGAAATTGTCGCTCGTCGCCGTTTTCGCGGTGGCGGTCTGTGGGGAGGCATGTGTCCCTGGCGGATCTGGTGGCCGCGAGCCGGCGGGTCCAAGCCGCGGAGATGATGTCGGCGATGCGTCGAACTGCCCACACCGCGATGCCTACTGTCCCTTCTCTGGTGCTGGAGTGAGTTGGCCGGAGCGGCCGGCTGTTTCCCCCTCCGGGAGGTTCCGGCTGGAGGTGGTGCGCGCCTCACCCCCGAATGACTGGCGTTTCCAGATCGTGGATGTGCGGACTGGACGAGCAGTGCTCGCTGACGCGCCTGCCCTGGACGGCGGCCTCGGCCTGGTGGTCGCGTGGGGGCCGAGAACACCCGACACGGTGTGGGTGACCAGGCCCCAGGTGAGCCGTTGGCGCCTTGCGGCCGGGCCTGGACGATGGGTCGCGGAGCAGCCATCGCCCCACGAACGACTTCCCCAGGTGGTCAGTGGAACATTGGCTAGCGACCGCTAATGAGCACTCAGCGAAAGTGACGGCTGCGGCAGGCTCCCCAAGCCAAAGCCCCGGAGAGCCGCCCTGACGACGCACCCTTGGATGTCCCTACGAGGCGCGGCTGGAGGGCGTCAACGACACCACGCTGCTGGCCACGTGCGAGCCGGCGCGGGTGGCCGAGCTGTCGGCGGCGGCGCCGGAGCTGATGGCCGACCTGCGCGCGGTGCGGCTGCCGGACATGAACGAGCCGCGTGTGCGCGCGGGCCTGCTGGCGTTGCTGGCCGAGGAGCGGCGGCGGCTGGGCCCGGACGCCTGGGAGGTCGTGCACCGTGACCTGGGCGGGCTGCGCGGCCGGGGGCGGCTGACGGGGGCGCGGCTGGTGGAGACCTATCTGGACCGCGCCGTCACCCGTCCGTGCTGCTGCTGCGCGGGACGCGGGCGGGAGCCGCCCCTGGCCTGCCGATCGCCGCAGGCGTGGAAACAGCTGTCGTCCCTGTGGTCGGCGCAGGAGTCATCATCCACACCGGCCTCGGTGGCTATGCCGCTTACTACGGGGAACGTTCTTGGCCGCTATGGGCGTGGCGTTCTGGTTCGGCGTCGAGCAGCGTCTCATCATCGCCGTCTTATCGGTGACCGCCGCACTGGCCGCTTTCGTCCTGGCCAACCTCGGCGGCTTCCTTCTTGGCTCGCTCCTAGCGAGTGTCGGTGCCTGCCTCGGCTGCGACTGGATCGAACGCGCTCCTTCTACTTCAGCGTCCGGCGGTGATTGGTCGGTTCGACGCCTAGGGCTGTTTCCACGGGACTTCATCGGCTCGCTAGTCTCAGGGGATGACCACGGCAGAGCGGCTCACCGCCGTCGATGAAATGCTCGCTCTTCCTTTTCCGTCTAAGACGTCGTCTCATTTGGTGAGTCGGCGGTGGCAGATCAGGGCGGCGGCGATGCCGGCGAAGGCCAGGAAGTGCTCAGCCTTGCGTTCGTAGCGG